>JBJHDF010000013.1:0-110862 GCA_050486405.1 Marinimicrobium sp.
TATGTTAAATCCTTCACCGGTACCGGCTAGCGCCGGACCGGTTGCGGATCGCCGGCCGCCGCCACCCGGATGGGCAATTGTCCGGGCGGCGGTGACCGTCAACATAAGCCAAACCTTATGCGCAGTTTCGGGGGTTGAGAGCCGGGTGTTGGGATGGGAGCCTCGTGTCACGCCCTGTGCCGTTTGGTGCCGCCATTGAGGTCACTGGGGTTCTCTGCTGCACTGTTCTTGTCGCTATCACCATGGCGGGCGGACTCCAGAATCGAACGCAGCAACAGATTGGCGGATTTACTGCGGCTGGCCTCGATTTCAAGGCCGAGTCCATCCGCAGCCCGCCTGACCACCTGGGTACGGTAACGATGCCGTTTGATTTTTGGGGTTTTGCCGGGCTCTCGATCCTGTAACTCTATGTCCAGGTGCTGTAAAAGACTCACATCGTCGTAGTCCGTTTCGATAAAGAATCCTGTCTTGCTGCAATCCCGGATGCGTCCCATGGCCACAGGAACTCCTTGGCGGACAATAACCGCATTGATTGTCGTCGTAACGCGCACACTGTACCTGTGTTCCATATGCTTGGCCTCTCGTTACCGTTTGGAGGTTAGCCGGTAGTGTCAGACTGCGCCTTAAGGGGCGCGTTTACTTTGACATGCATCAAAATTACGTATTTGATTACGCAACCATTGCGCCATCCTGTGGCGGCTCTCCCAGTTGTACTGTGCTCAATGTGGCATTCGTCCGTAGAGCTCCAACAGCTCCCGCAGACGCCGACTTTCGTCGTCGCTAAGCTGATGCCAGTCGAAACGCCAACTCCAGTTGGCGCCCATGGTGCCAGGAGTGTTCATCCGCGCTTCACTGCCCAACCCGAGCAGATCCTGTAGCGGAATAATGCTCATCTGGGATACCGAAGCAATCGCGGCGCGGATCAGAGACCAGGAAATTGCTTCCGAAGATTGTCCAAGGTAGCGTTCTACGTGCTCCCGCGCCTGCTCAGGAAGATTCCGGTGCCAGCCGACGCTGGTGTCGTTGTCGTGGGTGCCGGTGTAGACCACCTCGAGCCAGTCGTGGTTGTGGGGCAAATGCGGGTTGTAGGGATTGCCGTCGAAGGCGAACTGCAGCACTCGCATACCGGGCAGGCCGAACTCGTGGCGCAACTCCTCGACGGCGTCCGTGATCAAGCCCAGATTTTCCGCCACCAGGGGCAGTTCCTGATGTTCCTGAAAACAGGCGGACAGCAGCGCCCTGCCCGGCGCCGCCACCCAGCGTCCACCCCGTGCGTCGGGAGCACCGGCAGGAATTTCCCAGTAGGATTCAAAGCCGCGAAAGTGATCAACGCGTATCAAATCGAAGTTTTGCAACATTGAGCGAAAGCGCGCCAGCCACCAGCGGAATCCGTCTTTCTCCATGGCGGGCCAGTTGTAGTGGGGGTTGCCCCAGTGTTGCCCGGTTTCGGAAAAGTAATCAGGTGGCACTCCGGCAACAGTGAGTGGATTGCCGTCCCCGTCCAGACTGAACAGTGTTTGATGAGCCCAGACATCGGCGCTGTCGTGGGCAACAAAAATGGGCAGGTCACCGAACAGGTGGACATGCTTTGCGGCTGCGTAGCTGCGCAATTCCAGCCACTGCTGCGCGAAGGCATATTGCTCAAAAAAGCAGCGCTGCAATTGCTGCTGAAGTTCCGTCCTGACTTGGCCAATTGCTTTCGCCTGACGCTGACGCAAAGCGGCGGGCCAGTGATTCCAGGCGGTGTCGCCCTGGGATTCACGAATGGCGAGAAACAGGGCAAAGTCGTCCAGCCAGTATTGGTTTTCCTGACAAAAACGGTCGTAGCGCTCTCGCTCCCCTGCCCCGTTTTCACTTTCCAAAAATGCGAAGAACTCTTGCGCCAACTGCGACCGCAGTTCTCGCGCCTGATTCCGGTCGGCGATTGTGGCGGGCACAGATGTTTTGGCTATCCAGCTCTTTTCCGCCAACCACTCGAGGTCTATCAAGTCCGGGCTGCCGGCGTGGGCGGACAGCGACTGGTAGGGAGAACCGTCTTCGTGAGTGGGTCCGGTAGGCAGCATTTGCCACAGTGTGCAGCCCGTAGCGTGCAAAAAATCCACAAAGCGGCGAGCGTTTTCTCCCAGGGTGCCGCACCAACCCGCGCCCGGCAGCGATGTCGGGTGTAGTAGGATTCCAGCGCGGCGTTGTGCAAACAGGGGCGAAGATGGCTTCCTGCCAGGCATACTAATTCGCTCCCTCGGCTTCGGCGTGACCGTGACGCATAACCCCACCGTGAGCGGGATCACCGTGTCCTTCGCAGATGGGTTGCGAGAGCGCCTCGGGCACAGGCTCACCCAACAGCGTGTACAGGTTCATCAGGTGGCGCCGGTAAAGATACTCAAAATCGCTGACACTTTCCGCTGGATTGTAGTCGCCGAACCACCAGAACCAATCGGAGCCCTCGCACAGTGCCAACTGCCAACGGGCTTTGGCCGCCTGTGCGTCATCGAGCTTGCCTTGGGCCAGCACACGATCAAACACCACCTTGGCCTGGCACAGCAGATCCCAACCGCGGTTTTTGTCCGGATCGCCGATCCAGGTGGAAAACGTGCCGTAGACCCAACTGCCCGCCACCAGATGCGGCAGCTCCAGGCTCTCAGGCTGCTGTTCATCAAGCAGGCGACTGTAAGTGGTAGTTTCCAGCATAGGGTGACGAATCAAGCGACGATAGAGTTCGCTGAGAAAATGGTAGCCATTTTCCGGATAGTATTCCCAGGCGTTTTCACCATCCATGACAATGGAAATGACGCTGGAGTTCCGGTCAGGGCATGCTTGAGCAATATTTTCAAGGTGCCCCATAAGGTTGGCCACGGCATCGTCGGCGTGCCAGTCGGAATAGTTGAAACCGATCAGGTCGGAGAGACCGTCGTCCCGAAAGAAGCAGCGCACCTCGGTACTGTTGAACTGAAAAGCTCTGTGTGGAAAGGTTTCGGCACTCGCCACCGCTGCCGCAGCCTGGTGTCGATTGTCGCTGTGTCTCAGGCTATTGTGCAGTACCGAGTCACCGGTGGCGGTCCAGCGAAAGCCATATTCAGGCAACAGCGCCAAAGTCGCGTCACTCAGCGCTCCCTCCGATGCCCAGCAACCGCTGGGACGGAAGCCGAAAAAGCGCTCGAAGGTTACCAGTGCCTGCTCCAGATGCCAACGCGCCCGCTCGTCTCCACCGGGGTATTCGCGATGTTTCGGCAAAGCAACATCGGGCATGGCTTCACGAGCGCTGTTGATGTCCAGCAGCAGTGGCACTATGGGGTGAGCGTAGGGGCTGACACAGATTTCAATCTGGCCGCGTTCGGCCAGCGCGCGATAGCGCGGCTTGATGGAAGCGATTTCTTCGCCGATTACCGTCATCAGTTCCCGGCGGTCCTCCAGACTGAAACTGTGCCCCTTGTCCTGCAAACGCTGGAGCCGCTGGTCACGCCGGCGGGTGGTTTCAGCCATCCAGCCCAAGTGATACCAGACCAGAATATCCACCAGCAATTGCTGGTTCAGGTACATCGGCAAATCGTCCTGTTCCTGGCTTATATCAACCAGCTTTGCCAGACGGTGGTAGTCCGGAAAGCGCTCGATAACCCGCTGTCGGTTTACCCGCAAACAGGCGTGGATCAGCTTGCCGAACGCATCGCTGCCAGGTTTGGGCAGATCTTCGCTGACCAGCGCCGCCAACAGCGGGTCGGTGATACCCCCCTGCCCCGCCAACCAGGCGTCTATCTGCTGCGTGTAGTCTTCCAGCTGTTCAATTAATACTGGTGTATAGTTGAACACTGCCTGGGCTGCGGGCTGGGCCTCCAGATGCGCAGCCATGTCAACGTAATCTTTCAGCGCGTGCAGATAAGTCCAGGGAAAAACGTACTCGCCGGTGGTGACATCGCGGTAATCCGGCTGGTGCATATGCCAGCAAAACACTACCCGCATCTTACCTCTGTGGGGCATATCAATCTCCGTTAAGCATGTCAGGGGTGACCAGTACCACACCCTTGGGCGACACGTAAAAACGGCGGCGATCCTCTTCCAGGTCATAGCCGATACTGGTGCCAGGCGGGATCTTACAGCCTTTGTCGATCAGTGCCTTGCGTATCTTGCAGTTGCGCCCCACTTCCACATTGGGAAACAGAACCGAATCCTCGATTTCGCAGTAGGAGTGTACCCGCACCCGAAAAAACAGCAACGAATGGCGCACGGTCGAGCCGGAAACGATACAGCCACCCGCGGTCAGGGAGTCCACGGCCAATCCACGCCGGCCTTCGTCGTCGAACACGAACTTGGCCGGCGGCACCTGCTCCTGATAAGTCCAGATGGGCCACTCGTCGTCGTATAGGTCCAGTTCGGGACTGACGCCGGTCAGCTCCAGGTTTGCCTGCCAGAGAGCGTCCACAGTACCCACGTCCCGCCAATAGGCGTCGCCACCGCTGACCGGATCCCTGAAGGGGAATGCCATGACTTTGCGACTGGACAACAATGAGGGAATGATGTCCTTGCCAAAGTCGTGGCTGGAGCCGGGCGTTGTCTGATCCTTGAGCAGTTCATTGAACAGCACTTCGGTACTGAAAACATAGATACCCATGGATGCCAGGGCGACGTCGGGCTTGCCCGGCATGGGTTTTGGGTGCGGGGGTTTTTCATTGAACTGAATGATCTGGTTGTGCTCATCGACTTCCATGACACCAAAGGCCGCGGCTGTCTCCAATGGCACCTCGATGCAGCCCACGGTGATATCGGCGCCTGATTCCACGTGCGCACCTAACATGGTACCGTAGTCCATTTTGTACACATGGTCACCGGCGAGGATCAAAACGTATCGGGACGCGTGGTTGCGGATGATGTCCAGATTTTGCAAGACAGCGTCGGCGGTGCCGGCGTACCAGGAAGTCTCCAGGCGCTGCTGGGCGGGAATCAACTCCACAAACTCTCCCATTTCCCCACCGAGAAAGCCCCAGCCTCGCTGGATATGGCGGTTAAGTGAATGCGATTTGTACTGGGTGAGCACACTGATGCGGCGAATCCCCGAGTTGACACAGTTGGACAGAGGAAAATCAATAATGCGAAACTTGCCACCGAAATGGACCGCGGGCTTGGCCCGCCAATTGGTGAGTTGGTGAAGTCTTGAGCCCCGGCCGCCGGCCAGGATAATGGCAAGGGTTTCACGGGTAAGTCGGCTGACAAAGCGTCCTGATGCCGGGTGAGTCATGCTTCCTCCATTGGTTTCTGGTCGTTGATTCTGTCATCAGTGGTACAGGTATTCGCTCTCAGCACGCCGAGTACTCAGCAAGATAAGTGCCAAGCCTCAGAGGATACTGAGATGACCCCCGGATTGGGTTGACCCAAGTCAAAATTTCGAGGCGTGCACGAATCTTGCACCCATATTGCACCCAGCTGGTGTCAGAATGCACCCTTAGCCGCCAGCGGGTAAAAAATTTTTCATGCACCACGGCGCCCAAATGTGTAACCTTGGCAGGCGCCGGCTGCGGTGTTGCGATCGGGCCGCCCTACCCTGAGGCGGGTGCCTGGAACCCGCACCACTATGGACCAATGTAGGTTACGCTTTTATGTCATTTTTCACCATAGGAATTTATCGCCCATGACGGCAAAATCGAAAATTGAGCTGAACGAAGCCATGCAGCGCCTTATCGAGGGGCGTCACCACGACCCCTTCTCGGTGCTTGGGCGCCATACGGAAGGAAGCAAAACCACGGTACGCGTATTTCTACCCGGCGCGGTCGAGGCACATCTGGTGGATCAAAAGGGCGATAAGGCGCTGACGCGAGTGGAGCAAAGCGCGCTGTTTGTCTGGCAGGGCAAGGCAACCGAACTGGATGCTCACTACCAGGTTCGTTGGAGCGATCACCAGGGTCAGAGCCACTGCCAGCACGACCCCTACCGTTTCGGTCCCCAGCTGGGCGATCTGGACCTGCATCTGTTTGGCGAGGGGCGTCACTGGTACATTGAGCAGGTGCTGGGGGCCAACCCAACCGCTGTGGATGGCGTCGAGGGTGTACTGTTTGCCACCTGGGCGCCCGCCGCCGAAAGAGTCAGCGTGGTGGGTGATTTCAACTGCTGGAATGACTGCCAACACCCCATGCGGGTCAGAGGTTCCAGCGGCGTCTGGGAGCTGTTCATCCCCGAACTCAAGCCCGGCACCCTGTACAAGTATTCCGTGCGCAACCGCGACACCGGTCGTTGCGTGATGAAGGCCGATCCCTACGGTCGGGAATTTGAATTGCGCCCAAAAACCTCCTCTCTGGTGCCCTCCCCCAGCCAACACCAGTGGCGGGATCAGGAGTGGCTGGACAGACGCAGCCGCTGGGATTGGCAACACGCGCCCGTATCCATTTACGAAGTACACCTTGGCTCCTGGCGCCGGCGAGACGATGGTGGCTTCCTCAACTATCGCGAGTTGGCTCACCAGTTGGTGGATTATGTCAAGCCGCTGGGGTTCACTCATGTGGAACTGCTGCCCATTACCGAGCACCCTCTGGACGACTCCTGGGGCTATCAGACCACTGGCTATTTTGCACCCACCCGCCGCTTCGGCACTCCCGACGATTTCCGCTATATGGTGGACCTGTTACACCGCCATGACATCGGTGTCATTCTCGATTGGGTACCAGCACATTTTCCCCGGGATGAGCACGCTCTGGCGCGTTTCGACGGCACGGCGCTGTACGAACACGAAGACCCCCGCAAAGGCGAGCATCGGGACTGGGGTACCTTGATCTATAACTACGGCAGACACGAGGTGCGCAATTTTTTGATTGCCAGCGCGCTCTATTGGCTGCGCGAGTTCCACCTGGACGGCCTGCGGGTCGATGCCGTGGCATCCATGCTGCATCTGGATTACTCACGCGAAGAAGGCGATTGGGAACCCAATATCCACGGTGGCAACGAAAACCTGGAAGCCATGAGTTTTCTGTGCGAGTTGAATGTGGAGTGCCACGGTCAGCACCCCGGCTGCATGGTAATCGCCGAGGAGTCCACCGCCTGGCCCCAGGTGACCCGCCCCACCTGGGTCGGCGGGCTGGGTTTTTCCATGAAATGGAACATGGGGTGGATGCACGATACCCTGGTCTATATGAGCAAGGATCCCATCTATCGTCACTATCACCACGATCAACTCACCTTCGGGCTCATGTACGCCTTCAGTGAGAACTTTCTGTTGCCGCTATCCCACGACGAGGTGGTACATGGCAAGGGCAGTATGATCAACAAAATGCCCGGTGACAACTGGCAAAAATTTGCCAACCTGCGCCTGCTCTACGCCTATCAGTTCACCTACCCGGGCAGCAAACTGCTGTTCATGGGCAGTGAGTTCGGTCAGTGGAGCGAGTGGGCACATCAGGGGCAGCTGGACTGGGTGCTGTTGGATTTCGATAATCACCGCGGTTTGCACAAGCTGGTGTGCGATCTTAACCACCTGTACCGCGATCTGCCGCCACTGCACCAAAGCGGATTCAGCAGCGACGGTTTTGAGTGGGTTGATTGCCACGACAATACCCAGTCGGTTATCAGTTATCTGCGTAAAAGCGCGGATGGGTTCGTACTGGTGGTGTTGAATTTCACTCCCGAACCCCGTTACCACTATCGAATTGGCGTCCCCAGCCCTGGCACTTATCGGGAAATATTCAATTCCGACTCCCTATACTATGGTGGCAGTAATCTTGGCAACAGTGGCGATCTGCATAGCGAAGCCCTGCCCTGGATGGGGCGTGAGCACTCCTTGCTGTTGACTCTGCCACCTTTAGCCGCCACTGTTATTGCCCTTGACTGAAGTTTGGAGTAGTCAATGACTCAAGTGCTCTTTGCCAGCAGCGAAGCTCATCCGCTGATGAAAACCGGAGGCCTCGGCGACGTTGCCAACAGCCTTCCCCGCGCGCTGTTGAAACTGAAAGTCGGAATTCGTCTATTACTTCCAGCGTATCACGATACCCTGGTGCAGGCCCAGGAAACTGGCGTCAAGCCCCTGTGTGAGATTCGTGTCGATGGCGAACAGGTTCGCCTACTGCAAACCCGCTTACCCGGAACCCGGATCACCGTTTGGTTGGTGGAACACAGCAGTTTTTCTTCACGCCCCGGTAACCCTTATTGCAGTGTTGCCGGAGAAGACTGGCCGGATAATCACTGGCGCTTTCTGCTGTTCTGTAAAGTAGCCCGGTTGATTGCTCTCAATAAGGTCGGACTGGGTTGGCAACCCGACATAGTTCACGGCAGCGATTGGCAAACCGGCATGATTTTTCCGCTGCTGCAGAATGACGCGCCGCGACCGGCAACGGTATTCACGATTCACAACCTCGCCTATCGCGGTCTCTTTCCCCACCATCAGTTTCTTGAGTTAGGATTGCCGCACTCCTTTTGGCACCCGGACGCCCTGGAGTTTTACGGTCAACTATCCTTTATAAAAGGCGGTTTGGTATATGCGGATAACGTCAATGCCGTGAGTCCCAGTTATGCCGAAGAGGTCAAGACCCCTGAATTTGGCTGTGGACTCGATGGTGTTCTGCGGGCACGAGGAAACGATTTTGTCGGTATTCTCAACGGTATCAACACCGAGGAGTGGAATCCCGGCAAGGATCCGCATCTGGCTGAAACCTACAATCGCCGCACTATCAGCAAGAAACGTCAAAACAAACTCGACCTGCAGCAGCGCCTGGGGTTGACACCGAGCGCCGAGCGTCCCCTGCTGGGATTTATCGGCAGGCTCGTGGAACAAAAAGGCGTGGACTTATTGCTGCAGATAATGCCCCAGATACTGGGCCGATTGAACTGTCAAGTAGCGATACTTGGCAGTGGAATGCCCCACTACCAGCAGCAGCTACAACTGATGGCGGAAGCACATCCGGGGCAACTTTCGTTGACACTGGGTTACAGCGAAGCGCTGGCCCACCGTATTGAGGCGGGTGTCGATATATTTTTAATGCCGTCAATGTTCGAGCCCTGCGGCCTGAATCAGATGTACAGTCTGCGTTATGGCACGCCAGTGGTCGCCCACGCCGTGGGCGGCCTGAAGGACACAATCCATTGCTATAGCCAACATGGCGACAAAGCCACTGGATTTCTGTTTGATCAGGCTACCGGCGATGCGCTGCTCAAGAGTATCGAACAGGCTTTGCAATGCTTCGGCAACGAAAAACTATGGCGGCAACTGCAACTCAATGGCATGAGTCAGGATTTTTCCTGGGACCAAAGCGCTCAGCGTTACCTGCAGATCTACCGGGAGTTATCAGGTTAACAGCAGCCAGTCGGCCTGGTAGAAATCTACCAATCAATTACCAATCTTGCAGGGATCCAGTTTCCAGACGCGATCCACATAGTCTTGAACAGATCGGTCGGAACTGAATTTCCCCATACCGGCAATATTCAGCAAGGCCTTTTTTGCCCAGCCCGATGAGTCCCGGTACCAGCTGTCGATCTTTACCTGGGCATCGCAGTAACTGGCAAAGTCAGCCAATACCAAATAACCATCGCCGCCATCCAGCAGGCTATGCTTGATGGCGGCCAGCTCTCCGGGGCGGCCAGGTGTAAAGTAGTCGGTATCCAGCCAATCCAGGATGGCTCTGAGTTCCTGATTACTGTGATAGTAGTCCCACGGATTGTAGCCGTTATTCCAGATCTGCTTCACTTCGTCGACCCGCAAACCAAACAAGGCAATATTCTCCTCGCCGATCTCTTCGGCCATTTCTATGGTGGCGCCGTCCAGGGTGCCGATGGTCACAGCGCCGTTGAGCGCCAGTTTCATATTGCCAGTACCTGAAGCTTCCTTGCCTGCCGTGGAAATCTGTTCGGACACGTCAGCGGCCGGAATGATTTTCTCCGCCAAGGTGACGCGGTAGTTGGGCATAAATACCACTTTGAGCATGCCGCGAATACGCTTGTCGTTGTTAATTTTTTCGCCCACTCGGTTTATGGCATAGATAATCTCCTTCGCCAGAAAGTATCCAGGAGCGGCTTTGGCACCAAAAATGAAAACCCGGGGATGTATATCCAGCTCTGGATTCTGCAGCAGCCGGCGATAAAGCAGCAATATATGCAGCAAATTCAAGTGTTGGCGCTTGTACTCGTGCAGACGCTTGATCTGCACATCGAATATGGCTTCCGCACTTACCTGAATGCCAGTACATGCGGCAATCTCGGCAACCAGCTCCTCCTTGCAGGCACGTTTGATGGCAAGAAACTCGTCTTGCACTTTTTTATCGTCGGTCTTGTCTGCCAGGCGGCGCAGACGATCAAGGTGGGTAGGCCAGTCGTTACCTATGTGTTTGTCGAGAAATGACGAGAGTCTTGGGTTGCAAGCCTTCAGCCAGCGACGGGGAGTGACGCCATTGGTGACGTTGATAAAGCGCTCCGGCCAAATGGCGGCAAGCTCGGGAAACAAATCGCTTTTTACGAGTTCCGAATGCACTGCAGCCACGCCGTTGATACGAAAAGAACTGACAACACACAGATAAGCCATGCGCACCTGTGGGTTGCCACTATCGGAAATGATCGATAACTGACGTTTCTTGTCGTCGTCGCCGGGCCAAAGCATATCCACCTGCTCCACAAGAAAACGGCGATTGATTTCCTGTATGATTTCCAGGTGCCTGGGCAGTACCTTTTCGAACAGACGCACCGACCAGGTTTCCAGCGCTTCCGGCAGCAGCGTGTGGTTGGTATAGGCAAACACCTCCTGACAAATATCCCAGGCATCTTCCCAGCCCATTTCTGCCCTGTCCACCAGAATCCGCATCAATTCTGGAATGGCAATAGCCGGATGAGTATCATTGAGCTGGATGACCACCTGAGAAGAAAACTGGCTCCAGTCATCACCGTGCGTACGCTTATAGCGGCGAATGATATCCTTGAGTGAACAGGCACAGAAAAAATACTGCTGAATAAAACGCAGTTCTTTGCCCAAGTCGGTTTCGTCGTTGGGATAGAGCACCATGGAAATGGTTTCGGCTTCGACGTTTTCACGAGCGGCGTCCACGTAACCGCCGGAGTTGAATACGTCCCAGTTGAAGAAATCACTGGCCCGACTCTCCCACAAGCGCAGCACGTTGACGGAGCTGCCGTTATAGCCCACCACGGGAATATCCCAGGGTACGCCTTTGATAATACGGCCGGGATGCCAGACCTTGGTCATTTTTCCCTGCGGGTCGTAGCCGGTTTCCACGTGGCCATAGATCGGTACTTCCTGTACTGCTTCGGGGCGACAAATTTCCCAGGGGTTTCCGTATTCACGCCAACTGTCGGGCCTCTCGATTTGACGACCGTCCTGAAAGTTCTGTTCAAACAGGCCGTGCTCGTAGTGAATGCCATAGCCGATTGCCGGATAGTTCAGCGTCGCCAGGGAATCGATATAGCAGGCCGCCAGTCGGCCCAGGCCTCCGTTACCAAGTGCCATGTCTTCTTCCTGGTCTTCCAGCGCTGCCAATTCGTACTCACAGTCGCTCAGTGCCTGACTGACGGTTTCATAAAGGCCGAGGTTCTGCAAATTGTTACTCAGCAGGCGCCCCATCAGATACTCA
This sequence comes from Marinimicrobium sp., assembly GCA_050486405.1. Lineage (GTDB taxonomy): Bacteria > Pseudomonadota > Gammaproteobacteria > Pseudomonadales > Cellvibrionaceae > JBJHDF01. The sequence goes on from JBJHDF010000013.1 coordinate 11,541, forward strand.
ACGCTGAAGTAGTGCAGCGCTCGGGTATCCTTTTCATAGTGGGTGCGCTGAGTGATACGCAGACGGTCAAAAACCTCCTCGTTGACGGCCGCACAGATTGCCCGCCACCAGGCTTGCGGACTGGCTTTGTTGATATCCGTACCGAGGCTGACGTGCAGGTGACGCACAATATTTTCGCGCATCTGGTCCGGCTTTATGTGCCCGCCATTATTGGCCATTACTTCTCTGACGCGACTGCCACTCATATTGATACCCCGATAAGGAAGATTTTTCGGATGGGTTCACTCCGACCTCGGTACAATTTAGCATCAGCATGGAACGTGCCAAGCATGGAACGTGCCAATCAGGACGACGGTTCGCACCGAAGTTGCTGCAGCTCCCAGCGACGCTGGTTTTCGAGGTCTTCCAGAATACAACGGCCACCCTTATACAGTAACTGGAAGCGCCGGGGCATGGTCAGGTCCGTGCCCACCAGCAGTGCGCCGTCCACACCCTGATGGGGCTTGCGGCCTACCAATAGATAGCTGTTGTCGGTTAGCACCGTGTCGGCCAAGGTTACCCTGGTGCCGTGAAAAGCCTGTGACACTACCGCCTCCAACTCCGCCAACCCCTCAACGGTATGGCTGGAAACGATGGCGGGGTATTCCCGCTGTGCTTCTACACCGGCGCAACCAAAAAGCAGCAATACGGCCAACCAGAAGACTCTGTTCACGGCACATTCTCCTCAGGGGTAGTCATGATGCTGGCCGGCATTGCTGCGGGCCACACCGGTGGATCAACGTAGCCACCGCCCCGTTGCGTTTTCTGCACGCCGGCAAGGTTTGTGGGGCAGGTACCGCTCTCGCGATATGCCAACGCCGTGGCAAATCGGGCCTCCTCCGGATGCCCCAAAGGCCTGGAAAAATCGTCGGGAGCAAAACAGCCTGGCACGGGTACGCCAAAAGCCCCAACCTGATTGCTGGGCGAAAAGCCGTCGGGATACTCGCCAAAGCCTTCGTGATTGACGCCAGTAAATTGCACGATGGAATAGGTAGTGCCGCAGTTGTCCCGGGCGTAGCCACCATAGGGCTTGCCACAGGTAGTGGCGCCAATCTGGTGGACTTCAATATCCACCCCGCGCAATCCGTTGATAATCGCTTCGCTGGCGGAGCAGGTGCCGCTTCCCGTCAGCACAAAGACCCGGGTCAGGTTCAGCGTGGGCAGAGGCAGTACTCCCTGCTGAGTGCTGATCGCATTGTAAAAAGGCGTTGCGCCGATAGCCTGCCCGGTGATGGGGTTGATCAGAGGGTGCTTGTCGCTGAATCTCTGCCGGTAAAACACTCTGTCGGCAGTGGCGCTGTTGCCGGCAATCATAAAGGAGAGCTGACTGGCAATGTAGAGATAGCCGCCGGGGTTGTAGCGCAGGTCCAGCACAAGGTCCGCAATGTTTTCGCTCAGCAATTGCTCAACGGCGTCGATCAGCGCCTGCTCGGATACGGCGTTGTGATTGTTGAACAGCATATAGCCAACCCTGCCCGTGGGGGTATCGATGCTGGAAACGTTGTGAACGGGCTTGGCGCTGACCAACGTCGAGGTCAGTTCCACCGTTCTCTGACCGCCGCCAGGGTCTTCCAGGGTAAACTCAAAAGTCTGCCCCGTGCCGCTGGGGTACAGTCCGCTGTTCAGCGTAGTTAAATCGTTGCTGGTGATCATGTCGATACCATTGATGGCCAGCACCCGGGCACCCCGTTCCAGGCCGGCACCGGCGGCCGGCGACCCCGGCTCCACCAACGCCACCCGCACCTCCCTGGGCGGCGAGGATGACAACATGGCCCAGCGGGCACCGTAGCCCGCAGAGACGCCCGACTGTATCTGCTGGTTCCACTCCACCGTGCTCATGGACCAGCGGAAGTTATCCAGTGGCCGCCCGGTGGGTGTAAGCTCGGAACTGCGCAACTGCGTAAAGTATTGCGGCGTGGCATAGTTGGCCGGGTTCAGGTCCGGCATCTGGTCGTACCACAGGTAGGTTTCGTGGTGCCAGGAACGCAGCCAGCGGTTCTCATCCACGGCTGTACCCTGAACATCGTTGAATGGCACCCCGGTGTCAGGATTGATCTCTCCAGCGGGCCGAGGATCGGCACAGTGCTGGGCAAACTGTGAGGAAGGCGGAAATACTCCCGGGGTCCAGGTACTGGGTTCAGGCTCAGGTTCCGTGACCGGTTCAGGTTCGGGGACCGGCTCAGGCTCTGGAGTGCTGCCACCACCACCGCAAGCTGACAGCAGTAGCAGTGAAAAAACGGTTACCAATATGCTGCAATAGCGGCCTGCCATAGCGTAAAACTCTCGTAATCATCCGAATTTGCGTATTGCAGAGTATAAAGGCCGGGATCACTGCTGAACAGTGGAACCCGGCAAGCGAGGGTGGGTTGGGTAAGGATCAGTACTTGACGGTGCAGCCGTAGGCTTGGGTGGCCGGCACCGTGACCGGCTGTCCGGCCATGGCTTCGCCCAGGGCCTGGGTTACGTAGTTGGTCGATTCCGGAATAACCGCCGGGTTTGCCGAACTGTTGCTGTCGATGGCACCCGCGTAAACCACAGTCCCTTCCGGATTGATTATGAACATGTGGGGTGTGGTTTTGGCGTCGTAGGCCCGCCCCATGTCACCACTGGTGTCCAGCAGAAAAGGTGCGCTGGCCGCCAGTTGGTAGCGCTCGGCCACCTCCTTTGCCTTCTCCGGCGTCAGGTAACCCTGCTTGCCCTCGGCCGAAGAAATGACGGTAAGCCAGCTTACCTCCTGTTCCGCCGCGCTCGTCTGCAGCGCCGGCATATTGCCACTGCCGGTGTAATGCTTCTGTACAAAGGGGCAATCGTGGTTGAACCATTCCAGCACCAACCACTGGCCGCTGTAGTCTTCCAGGGTATGGGTAGTACCCGCCGCGTCCGTGACACTGAAATCCGGTGCCGGTTGGCCAGGCACTGCCGCTGCCGTGGCCCACAGGGGCAGGCCGAGGGCTGCCAGCAGTAGGGAAAGCCGGCTGACGTCGAGAAGCTTACTCATGGTGGTATCCTCCAGGTTGTGGTCGATCAAGGTTCAAAAAGCCGCCGCAGCAGCCGCATATTCAGTACCTGGGGCAACAGTTGCACGTCGCCCCCGGGTGGGTAGAAAGCATAGGTGGGCACAGAATTGCGGCCCAGCGCCGCCAGGGACGCGGTGATTTCCGGGTCGTGGCGGGTCCAGTCCGCCCGTACCAGATACACCTGGTGCCGCTGGAAAAGCGCCTCCGCTGCCTCGGTATCCAGCACCAGACTCTTGTTGACCTGGCAGGTCACGCACCAGGCGGCGGTGTAGTCAATAAACACCGGGCGTCCCTCCTCCCTGGCATCGGCCACCGCCTGTGCATCGTAGGGGTGCCACAGGCTCGCGGGGCTGGCGGCAGCCTCGGCCGGCGCTTCCAAGCGGTTAAGCTGCGCAAAGGACGCAACCAGCGTCACCGCGGCAACAAGCAGTGCCACCCAGTGCCACAACCGCCGGGGAGAGCGCGCCAGCCAGGCGGCGAAGGAAAGGCAGAGCAGCACTGCGCCAGCCAGCAACCAACCGTCCTCACCGCTGATACGCCCCAGCACCCAGACCAGCCACAGTACCGTGGCAAACAGCGGAAACGCCAGGAACTGGCGCAGGGTTTCCATCCAGGGGCCGGGCGCGGGCAGGCGATTGGTGAGCGCCGGCACAGCGGCCAGTAGGAGAAACGGCGCGGCCAAGCCGGCACCGAGACCGAGAAAAATGGCCATGGCCGGCAGCGCCGGCAAGGTGGCGGCCGCCCCCAGGGCGACCCCCATAAAGGGGCCAGTGCAAGGCGCGGCCACAAATACCGCCAGTACCCCGGTGCTGAATGAACCCCCGCTGCCCCTGCCGCCAAGGCGAACCAGGGCGTGACCAAACTCAAAGGCGCCGACAAAGCTCAGGGCCATCACCCAGAAGAGTATGATTAGCGCCAGTACAATTGGCGCGGACTGTAACTGAAACCCCCAGCCTATGGCCGCGCCCCCGGCGCGCAGCAGCAACAGCAAGGCTCCCAGTAAGGCAAAGGTCACCAGCACGCCGGCGGTATATAGCAGCCCTTCCCTGACCCGACGTGCCAGCTGTGCCTCGCCCTGCCCCGGCATCTTGATCAGACTGAAGAGCTTGATGGACAGCACCGGGAATACGCAGGGCATCAGATTGAGAATAAGCCCCCCGAGAAAGGCGAAAACAATTAGCAACCAGATGCCTGACGATTCGCTCGTATCGACCCCGACGGCCCTGGTCTCAACCGGCAGCTCCGGAAAGGACCAGGCCCGGGCATCGTCCACCAACACAAACCCGAGCGTTTCCGGAACGGCAGTGGCGGGCCTGACGGCAAACGTCAGCCGCACACCATCCGCCGTAGGCGTCGACTCGGGAGCCGCCGGCGATATCAGGTTGCCATCCTTGGGAAACAGCTCCGGCGCAGGGCCGGAACCCGTCAGCGCCAACGTCAGTCGATGGTCGTCGCTAAGCTGGGCGCTGCTGATCTGCCACGGCGACCCGCGAGCGGGCCTGGGCAGCTTGGCGGAAAACCTCTCCAACAGGGCCAGCGCCTCCGGTTGCCACTCACTGCGATCACCTACCGGTCGGGAGGCGCTGAGCACACCGAAGCCGGGAATGCAGTCCTCCTTGCAAACCAGCCATTCCAGATCCACCGTCAGCTCCACCGCGGCGGCGCCCTCTTTCGGCGTGAGATCGAACAGGTAGACCACCTCGTCCTCGTAGCCGAAGTTGGTCAGGTGAGCGATGGGCATACGCCGGGGAAAGGGCCATAGCACAGGTCCGATATCCGCGCCCTGAATAGCAAAATCAAAGCGGGGAGCCGCCCCCGAATCCCCAGGGTTCAGCCAGTAGACGTGCCACTCCGGGTCAATGCTGAAATGAATACCTGCCCGGTTGACTTGTCCCGGGACGAGCGACTCGGGCAACAGCCATTGCACACGGACGTGGTCGGCTTCCAGGTATTCGCTCTGCGCCGCCCAGGCGTTTCCGGGATAGCACGCCAGCGCCAACAGCAGACCTAACAGCCATCTGCAGAGCGGTGTGAGAATAAAGCGATAAGCAGACGCCATGGTCACCTAAAGGAACAGCCAGGGGTTGCCAGGGATGATAGCGTAGACAATAAGATGGGCAAAACGGTGCCGAGCAAAGAAAGGTTAAGTCGCACCCCCGGCTCCAGTACGCTATGCCGCCCTGAAGCCTTGCGCAAACGGAATTTTTCGCGCCGGTGCGATAAACTCAATTGTTATAAAACGAGTGCGAAGAAAGAACTATTACAGCTAAAAACCCCAATGTTCAGCAAAAATACGGTGGTTATTAGCAGTTTTTGATCTATACAAAATATATTTTTATTTCTAATTGTAATTATTGGCACCTGGCGTACCATCATCGGCGCAGGTGGCTGTCATACAAGGCGCTATACTTTATTCGACTATTCAAGTATTTTGATGGAACTAAAAGAAGTTACCAGTTGCACCGGTAACCGGTCTTATTATAAGAAGTACGACAAGGTACACCAGGAACGAGACGAGGCTAACAGCGAAGAGGAGAGTAGCGAAGTAACAGGTTTCATCAATAGGGCGCCCGGATCAGCGCAGGTCACACATCGATACACCAGGGTTTGAGTCTGTGCTGAAGGGAGTCCGGTAGTCGCAGTAGAGTCCGGTAGAGGCTACCCCCGACCGGTAACTAGAGGTACTCGAGCGCAGCGAGCTGTGCGAGGCAAACCCGATACTCGATAAGAAAAGGTGACCGCCATGATACGCCACTTTTACATCAGCAACGATCTGGACGACCTGGAAACACTGGAAAACGATCTGGAAAGCCGGAATATCAGCCGCGCTCAGATTCATATTCTCAGCAACAACGACGCCGGACTGGAGCAGCACCATCTGCACCAGGTGCCCTCTCCCCTGAAAAAAGACATAGTGCATACCACCAAAATCGGCTTCCTGGTAGGCTTGGCAGTGTCAGGCACCATTCTCCTCACGGCCTATCTGATTGGCATGGCGGAAAGCTTCTACTGGGTGCCTGTCATTTTTCTTGCCATCATCGCCCTGGGTTTCTGCACCTGGGAGGGTGGACTGATCGGCATCCACAAGCCCCATCACGAGTACAAAAAATTTGAGAAGGTTTTGGAGCACGGCAAGCATGTACTAATTATCGACGCGCCGCTGGATCAGGAGGATTTGATCAAAGAGGTGCTGCAGCAGCACCCCAGAGTCAAGGCCGCCGGCCTCGGCGAGCCGGTGCCGGACTGGCTGGTGGGCATACAAAAACAGTGGTATCGGTTTGTCCGCTGGGCTCCCTAAGGAGCCCCCTGTCAGGGACGACTGCTACGCATTCCATAATAATGAAACGGGAGTAGGCTTGTTATGATAATTGCGATCGTATTGATCCTGCTGGTACTGATCACGGTACTTTTTCACTTTATTAGCCCCTGGTGGTTTACCCCCATCGCCTCCAACTGGGGAGCCATTGACAGCACGATCAATATTACTTTCTGGGTTACCGGCCTGGTGTTTATTGCCGTCAACCTGTTTATGGCCTATGCGATCTATCGCTTCCGTTTCAGCCCCGCCCGCAAGGCAGACTACGAGCCGGAAAACAAGAAGCTCGAAGGCTGGCTCACCGGTTTTACCGCCCTTGGTGTAGCGGCCATGCTGGCCCCCGGGCTATTCGTTTGGGCAAAGTTTGTGCACGTGCCAGAAGAAGCCGAAACGATGGAGATTCTCGGCAAACAGTGGTTCTGGGCCTACCGCTTTCCCGGAGAGGACGGAGAACTGGGCCGTTCGGATCCCCGTTTCATGACGCCGGATAACCCTTTTGGTCTGGACCCCGACGACCCTGCGGGTCAGGACGACATCCTGGTGTTTGGCAGCGAGGTCTATCTGCCTGTCAATGTGCCAGTACACACTTTGCTGCGCTCCACCGACGTGCTGCACAGCTTTGCCGTGCCGCAGTTTCGGGTAAAAATGGACCTGGTGCCGGGCATGGTCAGTTATCTCTGGTTCGAGCCAACCCAAACCGGCACCTACGAAATTCTCTGCATGCAGTTGTGCGGGTTCGCGCACCATATCATGCGCGGTAAAGTCACTATCGTTGAGGAAGATGAATTCCAGACCTGGCTGGCCCAGCACCCCACTTTCGCCGAAACCCAGAATCGTCCAGACCCTGATCTCGATGCCGGTCGCGCCACCTATGCCGTGTGTGCTTCCTGTCACGGCCAGCAGGGAGAAGGCAGTGTCGGCTTGAACGCGCCCAAAATCGCGGGCATGGAAGATTGGTATCTGGAACGGCAACTGAAATATTACGTGGACGGTGTGCGCGGCTATCACGAGGATGATCGCTATGGCCAGCAGATGGCCGCCATGGTCTTTGGTCTGACCAGCGATGAAGCCATTCGCAACGTAAGTGCCTATATCGGCACCTTCCCGGATCAACCCGTTCAACCTACCATTGAGGGCAACCTTCGGCGCGGAGAGTTCTACTACAAGAACTGCGCAGCCTGCCACGGCGATCAGGGCGAGGGTAACTGGGCTACCAATGCCCCGGCCCTGGCCGGCCAGCACGACTGGTACCTGGCTCAGCAAATGCGCGCATTCAAAAACGAATGGCGCGGCAGTCACGCCAACGATCACTACGGCATGCAGATGGTACTGATGTCACGATTGCTGCGCGACGACGACGCCATCAACGACCTGGTGGCTTACATCAATACATTTTCCGATAACGAATAAAGCAAGCATTGTGTCAATGCCACACAGTGTTCAGAGGAGAAGTGCATGACCCACGTAGCCTTTGCAGATCAGCCCGCGCATCTGCACCACCCCACCAGCTTTGTCGGCAAGTACGTTTGGAGCCAGGACCACAAGGTTATCGCCATCCAGTACGGCGTTACCGCCATATTTGTTGGTCTGGTAGCCCTGCTGCTGTCGGTACTCATGCGTCTGCAGCTGGGTTTCCCTGACACCTTCAGCTTCATCAACCCCAATACCTACCTGCAGTACGTGAGCATGCACGGCATGATCATGGTGATCTATCTGCTCACTGCGTTGCTGCTGGGCGGTTTCGGGAACTACCTGATTCCGCTGATGGTGGGCACACGGGATATGGCCTTCCCCTACCTCAATATGTTGAGCTATTGGACCTACCTGCTGTCGGTTATTGTACTGCTGGCCAGCTTCTTTGTGCCGGGTGGTGCCACTGGTGCGGGCTGGACACTCTATCCACCACAATCCATTTTGCCAGGTACGCCGGGGCATGACCTGGGCATCATAATGATGCTGGTGTCGCTGGGTATTTTCATTGTCGCCTTCACCATGGGCGGCCTGAACTATGTCACCACCATTCTCCAGGCCCGCACCCGGGGCATGACGCTGATGCGCATGCCCCTGACCATATGGGGGATTTTCATCGCCACCATCATGGGGCTGCTGGCCTTTCCCGCGTTGTTTGTTAGCGCCATTATGATGATGATGGACAAACTGGCCGGCACCAGTTTCTTTATGCCCGCACTGGTATCGCTTGGTCAGGAACTGGACCATACCGGTGGCAGCCCATTGCTCTTTCAGCACCTGTTCTGGTTCTTCGGGCATCCGGAGGTGTATATCGTCGCCCTGCCCGCTTTTGGCATGGTATCCGATGTGCTCTCCACTCACGCCCGTAAGAATATCTTCGGTTATCGCATGATGGTGTGGGCCATTGTGATTATCGGCGCGCTGAGTTTTGTGGTCTGGGCTCACCACATGTATGTCAGTGGCATGAACCCAGCCTTTGGTTTCTTCTTTGCCACCACAACGCTGATCATTGCCGTGCCAACGGCCCTCAAGGTTTACAACTGGGTGCTGACACTATGGCGAGGCAATATTAAGCTGACTACACCCATGATCTTTGCCATCGGCTTTATTTTTACTTTTACTCACGGCGGGCTCAGCGGTCTTTTCCTGGGCAATGTCTCTGTCGACCTGCCCCTGGCTGACACCTATTTCGTGGTGGCACACTTTCATATGGTGATGGGTGTCTCCACCGTCATGGTGCTGTTTGCCGTAATCTACCACTGGTATCCGCTGATTACCGGGCGCATGCTGCACGATGGGTTGGGACGCCTGCACTTCTGGGCCACATTTATCGGCACCTACGCCATCTTTTTGCCCATGCACTATCTGGGCTTCCTCGGGCTACCCAGACGCTACTATGCCATGGGAGAAAGCGACTTTATTCCAGCATCGACACACACCCTCAACGCCAGCATCAGTATCTGGGCTATTCTGGTGGCGCTGGTACAGTTGGTCTTTATCTTCAACCTCATTTGGAGCATCAAACACGGCAAAAAGGCCGGCAAGAATCCCTGGGGCGCCACCAGCCTGGAGTGGCAAACTCCTGATGTCCCGCCAGTCCACGGCAACTGGGGCGAGAAACTGCCCACCGTCTACCGCTGGGCCTACGCCTACAGCGTTCCCGGTGTCAAGCAGGACTTCGTTCCGCAAACCACACCTCCGGAAGAGGTCGAGTATGAGGAGGGACACGAAAACACCGGCGAGGCAGAGGAGCACTGATCGTGAGATTTTTGCGTCATATCACCGAGAAGTCCTGGCTGGAAGAAAGCGCGCTGCCCGATGGCAGCGTTGCCTTGGACTTTGATTATGCCCAGGCACAGCGGGTGGCCTTGCGCTTCTTTCTGGCCATCATCAGCGTCATTTTCTTTCTGTTTTTCATCACTTTCATCACCCATTCCCAATATCCTGATTTCGAGGCGCTGGCGGGCGAACCCTGGAAGCCGTTTACCAATAAATCTGCACTCTGGTTCAATACTGCGCTGCTTACAGCAAGTAGCGTCGCCATGCACTTTGGGCTCAAGATGGTGCGGTCGGAAAATTTCAACGGTACCTTGGTGGCCATGCTGGCAGCTGCGTTTTTTGCCCTGCTGTTTATCATTGCCCAGGTCTGGCTCTGGCGGGAGCTTACCGCCATGGGCTACCACCTGACTGGCAATGCCGCCAACAGCTACTTTTATCTGCTGACCGCAGTGCACGGCCTGCATCTTCTCGGCGGTGTCGTCATGCTGATCCGGGCCCTGGTGATCTTCTGGCAGCGTCCCGAGCTGGAGCGAACCCGCAACCGTATATCGCTGTGTACTACCTACTGGCATTACTTACTGGTTCTGTGGCTGATTCTTTTTGCCCTGCTCTCCAGCTCGCCGGAAACCTATAAAATCATTGCTGCCATTTGTGGCCTATAGGATATTGCTTATGAACTCGACACCTTCAGATGCTGCATCCAAAAATACCGGTCTTTGGCAAGGGGTAGTTTCCGACTGGGCAGCGGATAAGGAAACCTTTCCGATCCATTGGGGCAAGCTGATGATGTGGATCTTCCTGCTGGGAGATACCTTTATCTTCAGTATATTCCTGATTGCCTATATGGCGGTGCGCATGGCGGCAGTGGAGCCCTGGCCCGATACCAGCGAAATATTTGCCATGACCCTGTTTGGTCATACCTTTCCGTTGCTGCTGATTGCCATCATGACGTTTATCCTGATCACCAGTAGTGGCACCATGGCCATGGCGGTCAACTATGCTTACCGGGGTGACAGGAAAAAGTCGGTAATTTTCATTGCTCTGACTGTACTGTTCGGCAGCATGTTTCTCGGCTTGCAGGCGTATGAGTGGAGCAAGTTGATTATCGTGGACGGCATCCGCCCCTGGGGCAACCCCCTGGGTGCCGAACAGTTCGGTGCCATCTTTTTCATGGTTACCGGCTTCCACGGTTTTCACGTGCTTTGCGGGGTGCTCTACCTGGCAATTGTGGGTTACAAGTTGAACAAGGGACACTTCGGCGCCTCCAGTGGGCACGTCGTTGAAATAGCGGGCCTCTACTGGCACTTCGTGGACCTTGTCTGGGTATTTATCTTTGCATTTTTCTATCTTTGGTGAGGATTGGCCATGAGTGATTCTTCAGAACAGCACCCGCTGGGTATCTATCTCAAGATATGGATACTGCTTTTTGTCCTGAGTTTCTTCTCGTACCTGGTGGACTACTATCAGTTGCAAGGCATGCTGCGCTGGTCGCTGATCATCATCTTTATGCTGCTCAAGGCCGGTTTTATCGTTGCCATATTTATGCACTTTAAATGGGAACGATACTCCCTGCAGTTGGCGCTGATCCTGCCTACCGGCGCCATACTGGTGTTGATGGTATTGATGGCTCTGGAGTCCGACTATATCCACTGGAGTCGGTTAATGTATTTGAGTAACTGATTCGGGCTGGCATTCCAAACCAATAGCGGTACTGATTGGGGCAATCATGAAAGACGTTGTACTGGAAAGCAGTAGTATCGAAACGCATTCGGGACGGCTGGCCTGGCGTGACTATCTGGAGCTTTGCAAACCCAGAGTAGTGACCATGTTGGTCATCACCGCTATCGTCGGCATGCATCTGGCGGTGCCCGGCTGGGTTCCCCTGGATGTGCTCGTGTTCGGCACCTTAGGTATCGCTTGTGCCGCCAGCTCTGCGGCAGCGGTGAACCACGTTGTAGACCGCCGCATTGACCGGCTTATGGGGCGTACCCGCGGCAGACCTCTACCCCAGGGGGCCGTATCCACCCGCTCAGCGATCGCTTTTGCGGCTGTGTTGGGTATGCTTTCCATGGCACTGTTGCTGCTTTTCATCAACCCTCTGACAGCGGTGCTGACCCTCGCTGGGTTGGTGGGTTACGCCTTTGTCTACACCATGTTTCTCAAACACGCGACACCACAGAACATTGTGATCGGGGGTCTGTCCGGCGCTCTGCCACCACTGCTGGGTTGGACAGCGGTAACCGGCAGTGTCGGCGCAGAGGCGTTGTTGCTGGTAATGATTATCTTTGTCTGGACGCCGGCGCACTTCTGGCCGCTGGCCATTGATCGCATTGATGAATACCGCGACGCGCAAGTCCCCATGCTACCCGTTACCCACGGCATTGAGTACACCAAGTCCTGCGTAATATTCTATACCCTGGCAGTGCTTCTGGTCAGCTTGCTGCCTTATACCATCGGCATGAGCGGGCCGTTGTATCTGGCAGTAGCCGTTGGTCTTGGTGTGTGGTTCCTGTGGCATGCAGTGGCACTGAAATTCAAGCCATCGAAAACCAGCCCGCGAAAAACCTTTTATGTCTCCATACACTATCTGTTGTACCTCTTTATTGCGCTACTACTGGATCACTATCTGCCATTCTAGTTGTACGCCATGAAGCAACCAGCCCCCATTCGTCAGCTGCCAATCGCTCTATTGGCCCTTGTTATGGTCGCAGTATTGACGGCCGCTCTTTGGCAGGTAACGGGCCGAACCGGAACCAAACCGGATATTCAGGGCATCTACATTGGCAACCCTGCGCGCTTCCCCGCCTTCAGCCTTACTGACCACAACAATCAAGCCTTTGGCCGCTCTGACCTTCTGGGCAGTTGGCATTTTGTCAGCTATGGCTACACTTATTGTCCAGATATCTGCCCCATCACCCTGGCAACTCTGGCTCAGGTCGTAGACAGGCTGCAGCGGGAAAAGGACCATCAGGAGTTGGCAGTGCTGTTCTATAGCGTAGACCAAGCACGGGACACGGTAGAGCGACTAGCGGAGTATATGCCCTATTTCCACAAAGACTTTATCGGTCTCACTGTTTCCGGCAGATCCGGGGAAAACGCCGAACCATTTGAACGCCACTTGAATATCGTCTACGAAGTGGAAGATCCCCTGGAACAGGACACCTACGGCAGCGATGCCGGAGCGCACTACCTGGTCAATCATGGTATTCTGCTTTACCTGCTCAATCCTGAAGGCCGTTTGCAGGCGATCTTTCAGCCTGAAATATCTTCCGGGGGTATCTACTACTTTTCCGCCGATCAGCTTTACCAGGACTACCTTGCCATAGCTTTACAGAACTGACAGTTCGCAACGGGCTATTAATCTCGCAACTGGCATTGTCGGTGCCGCACTTGTTAGAATGAGGTGCCATCCATTTGTAGTAGGGAGGTTGGTGTATGGCGCCGTTAATTGCCTGGCTCAACGCCCTGATGCCGGCGCTTGCGGTGGGCGTGGGCTATGGTATTGCCCTCTGGCAGCGCGAGGCCGTTGCCTGTTTGCCTTTTATCGAAGGCTGCACCTCGGTAAGCCGCGCTATGCGTCACGGCGATGCCCTCTTCTGGTTCCGCGGGCTGATGATGCCGTTGAGCATGCTGATGGTATTCTATTGGGTGTTGCAGCGCCGCTGGCTAAATCAGACAACCAGCAGGCTGGTTCGGCACGACGCATTGCTCTGGTTGGGCTTGATCTCGGCGCTGGCACTGGTGCTCTACGCCAACTATCTGGGCTCCGACGGCGACTTCTATCGTTTTATGCGCCGGTTCGGTGTCACCTTCTATTTTGCCTTTGCCATGCTCGCCCAGTTGATCAGCGTCTACTCCCTGCAGCAATACCAAGGGCAGTTGAGTCAGCGCACCCGAACGCTGGTGCGCTGGCAGTTTGGTCTGGTGACACTGCAGTGGTGCCTGGGATTGGTGTCTCTGGGCTTTACCATCACCCAGCCGGACTTCAAGCACCAGGCGGACAACATTCTGGAGTGGAACTTCGGCCTGGCAATGATAGCCTTTTACGCTGTCAGTGGACTGATTTGGCAAAAGGAACCACCCAAGCCGGCCTATTGACTCAACTGCTCACTGCCCAGGCGGGCTCGCCTTTTTCGTAGGGAGCACAGCCATCGTAGCGGCCGGGTACGGCGATAAATCGCATGGCCTGGGTGGCCGCGACTTCCGACGTAAAATAGCAGAACAGCGTCAATTGCTTGAACATCGTAAAGTAGTGGGCGCCAGCCCCGGATTGAGCGTGTTCCTTGGCCTCGCTATCGAGCTGTACCAGCAACTCGTGTCGCTGCTGTGCTGTTATGGCCATGAAATCGGCGCCAAAGCGATCGCTACTGCGCTGCTGCAACTGCGACAATCCCCGGTGAAAGGTTTCCTGTTCCTCCTTGCTATAACAGTTGTTCACCATGACCATCATCTGCCGTCCGGTTTCTGCGTCTTTTGCGCCAGGAACCTGTGTACGGGGCAAAATAGTTTCAGCAATTTCATCCAGCAGCCCCAAATCGGAAGCGCCGAGCACCAACGTTTGCGGCGCTGAAACCGAATCGCTGGTGGCGCAGCCACTGAGCAGGGCGCTACCTCCAACCATGGCGGTGCCGGTGAGCGCGCTGATCATTTTCAGCAGTTCACGTCTATTCATCACAGGTTCCTCTTGTTCAGTTCGTCCACGGCAAAACTGGCGGCCCTGGCCGTCAGCGCCATGTAGGTGAGCGAGGGATTGACACAGGATCCGGAAGTCATGCAGGCGCCGTCGGTGACAAATACGTTGGGAGCATCCCAGACCTGATTGTTGCCGTTGAGCACGGAAGACTTTGGATCACGACCCATGCGCGCCGTGCCCATTTCGTGAATGCCCTGTCCTGGTCGATAGCCCCAGTCGCCACCGTGGACATCTTTCACACCGGCCGCTTCCAGAAGCTCGACCGCATCGGCGATCATGTCGGCGCGCATACGCCGCTCGTTGTCCTTGAGCTCCACATCGGTCACCAGCACGGGCATGCCCCAGTGATCGGTAACCTTGCGGTTCAGGTAGATGCGATTCTCGTGGTACGGCAGAATTTCACCAAAGGCGCTCATTCCAATGGTCCACTGCCCGGGCTCGATCAACGCATGTTTGAGATCGGCGCCGATGGTCAGCTCGGAGATGTTTCGCTGCCAGCCCTCGCGACTGGCGGACCCTTGATAGCCAAAACCACGCAGGTAATCGCGCTTGTCGCCATTTACGTTGCGAAAACGCGGGATATAGAACGAGGTAGGTCTCCGACCATAATAGTACTTGTCCTCGAAGCCCTCGACTCGCCCGCCAGCACCGGCGCGAAAGTGATGGTCCATGACGTTGTGGCCAAGTTCCCCACTGCTGCTGCCCAGGCCATCGGGCCAGATGTCAGTGGCTGAATTCATCAGGATGGCGGTGGAATGGAACGCCGAGGCGCACAGAAAGACTATCTTGGCGGAGTATTCCAGTACTTCGTGGGTTTCAGTATCAATGACTCGCACACCACGAGCACGTTTTTTGTCCTTGTCGTAAATAAGTTCGCTGACAATGGAAAACGGTCGCAGCGTCAGGTTGCCAGTGGCCATGGCGGCCGGCAGAGTGGACGACTGGGTACTGAAGTAGGCCCCGAAAGGACAGCCCCGCCAGCAGCGCCCACGATACTGGCACGCCACCCGATTCTGTTCTGGCAGCGCCTGGGTGATATTGGCGGTGCGGGCGATCATCATTACCCGATCTCTGCCCCAGCGCTCACGAATGCGTTCAGCAACGGCTTTCTCAACGCAATTGAGCTCCATGGGTGGCATCAGGTCGCCGTCGGGCAGCACATCCAAGCCCATGTTCTGACCACTGACTCCGGCAAACTTTTCCACGTAGCTGTACCAGGGTGCCACATCGTCGTAGCGAATGGGCCAATCAACAGCGACTCCTTCCTTGGCGTTGGCTTCGAAGTCCTGGCGATTGAAGCGATAGCTTTGACGCCCCCAGAGCAGCGAACGGCCGCCCACATGATAACCGCGGTACCAGTCAAAGGGCTTATCTTCGATATAGGGGGATTTCTGCTCATCCGCCCACATACCCTTGGTTTCCTCGTTGAGCGGATAGTCGCGCCGCAACACGGGGTGAGCTTCCACCATTTCCCGGGTAGGAATGTTGCGGTGGGGGTAGTCCCAGACCTCCTTGGTCATATTGGGATAGTCCTTGATATGTTCGATATTGCGACCGCGCTCCAGCAGCAGAACTTTCAGGCCCTTCTCCGTCAGTTCCTTGGCGGCCCAGCCACCGCTGATGCCGGAACCGACCACTATGGCGTCATAATCGTGTGTTGTCATGGTCTGATACTTCTTTTAGGTCAAGTGAAAGCATAAATAGAGTTATCGACAGCCCGCTACACATCGCAAATGGCGATGGCTTCGCGCAAGGCCAGTATCTTTTCCTCGTCAGTGGCCCGGGTTGGAATAAACTCCTGCGCCACGTAGCCGTCGAACCCGGTGTCGCGAATGGCCCGGGCAATGGCTGGATAGTACAACTCCTGGGTATGGTCTATTTCGTTGCGTCCCGGCACTCCGGCCGTGTGGTAATGTGCAAAGTACTCGTGGTGGTCGCGAATAGTCCGAATAATATCACCTTCGCTGATCTGCATATGGTAAATATCGTAAAGAAGTTTAAAGTTCGGGGAGTCAATTCGCCGGCACAGCTCGATGCCCCAGGGCGAATTGTCACACATATAGTCCGGATGATCGATTTTGCTATTGAAAAGCTCCATCTGGATCACCACGCCAGCCTTTTCCGCCTGGGACATAATCTGCTTCAGCCCGGTAACGCAGTTGTTCAGTCCCGTCTCCTCATCAAGCCCCCGGGCGTTGCCACTGAAGCAGATAAGGTTCTTGTAGCCGGCTTCCGCCACCAGATCAATGTGCTTGCGATAGCGCTCGATCAGGGTGCTGTGGAACTCTTTCTGGCACCAGCCGTCTTCAAGGCCGATTTCAGCGCCATTGCACATGGAGGAGTCCACGCCATGCTCCTTCAGAATGTGCCACTCGCCGGGTCCGATCAGATCGATGGCGGCAAAGCCCAGTTGCCTGACCACCAGGCACAGTTCTTCGGTGCTCAGAAAATTGTAGGTCCAACGGCACACCGAGTGGCGGATGTTTCCTTTAAGGTCCAGAGGCTGCGCCGGTCTGGTTGCGCTCAGTACACTGCCTGACAGTCCCAGCGCACTCAGCCCCAGTGTCCCGGCGGAGGCGCGTCTCAGTAATTCCCTACGGTTGATAGGAGTGGTCATCGTTGTTTTCCTCTCTATTTTTAGTTGTCATAGTGCGTCGAACAATCCGCTGTCTAGCATAGCGCGGATAACCGGTTCCAGCCCGCCCAGATCCTGCGGCGCGGGGGTATGGGCGGGCAACAGATGAATGCCCAACCCGGGAAATTTGCTCGACATCCTAGCTGTCACTTCCGCATGGGGTTCTGTCGTGCGGTTGACCAGAAGCGCTGGCACATAAACCCTTGCCTGCTTCAAGGTTCGCCAGGCGCGAACGCCCTCCCCCACGCTCAGCCGGTCATCGTTGACCACCAGTATGAAGCCGCACTCTTCGGCGGTTTGCAAACGGTCCCGACTGCGCTGAAAAAGGGTCTGGCGCTTTTCCAGGATCTGCCTTACCCGCGCTCGGGGATTGCCGCCAGGACCCTGATTGCCGCTGGGCGCCTCAGCCTGCCGCGCGAGCAGCGCCTGGGTCCAGGCCTGCATGGCTTCGGGCAGCGTCAGCAGGTGCAAGGTGTGCCCGGTAGGCGCCGTATCGACAATCAGCCGGTCCCAGCGGTCGGCCTCATCCAGTTGCCGGCACAGCGCTTCGAACAGGGCCGATTCCATAACCCCCGGGTGCTGGCCGGTCAGGTCAACCTGACGCAGTGCCTCGGCCACAAACTCCGGGGCGGCGAACTGGCGGATATTGTCCTTGACCATGGCCAGATAGTCGTCCCGGGATCGCTCCGGATCCAATTCTCGGACATAGAGCCCCGGCGCCAGTTCCCGGGGGCTGTCGTCCAGCGGCTGCCCCAGCAGGTCACTCAGGGAGTGGGCCGGATCCGTGGAGAGCAACAGAGTTTTCTGCCCCCGTGCCGCCCAACCGGCAGCCATGGCCGCCGCCAGGGTGGTCTTGCCCACCCCGCCCTTACCGCCGAAAAATACCACCCGGGGCAGTGTCATGGGCTCAACAGCACCGAAAGCCACCCGCCGGCGAATGCTCCATCCCCATACGCCGGTGCCAATGGTGAAAGTCCTCCAGCATAAAGGGCATCAGCTCCAGGGAGTACCAGGCGGCGGGGTTGGGCAGCCCCAGGCTCTCGGATAGCACCAGCAAGCGGAAAAAGTCATCCTGTCGCCGTTGCTCCAGGGCCACCACCCGCCGCAGCGGCTGTTCGTACAGCTCCCGGTAAACGCGACCGAAACGCCGCAACCAGTCATTCATGCACCACCTCGCGCCGCTGCTGCCAGAGGTTGCGCGCCGCCAGGGCGCCCTCCAGCAACAACCAGATGTTGAGGGCGAAGATCACCCCGCCCAGCAACAGCATCAGCCAGTTGCCGGCATTCAGGTAACTGGACAAATTGTAAAGCATAGCCGATGCCGTCATGACCGCCACCAGCAGAAACGGCACCAGGGTGTAGACCACCGGCCGGCGCAGCTTCCACAGCAACAGGGTGATCACCAGCAGCGACAGGCCCGCCGTCAACTGGTTGGTGGTGCCGAACAGCGGCCAGAGCACCATGCCGCCCCGCCCCGGGTTGTCCGGATCAGCGCCAAAGGCCAGGGCGGCGCAACTGACAAAGGTGATCAGGGTGGCCAGATTGACATTGCTCAGCGCCGACAGGCGATAGTCGCGGCCAATTTCCGCCAGGATAAAGCGCTGCAGGCGCATGGAGGTATCCAGGGTGGTGGCGGCAAAGCAGACCACCATCACCGATACCAGGGTGGCCCCGACCGCTACCGGAATACCCAGACTACTCAGCAGGTTGCCGGCCCCGGTGGCGAATGCGACGATGCCACCGGCGCTGGCGGAGGCCCAGGAACCGTAGTGGGCACCCCACTCGCTCATGCCGGCAAAACCGGCGGAGACCGCCAGCAGCGCCGCCAGGGCCAGCAGACCTTCACCAGTGGCCCCCAGGTAGCCGACAAAGCGGGCATCCGGTTCGCGCTCCAGTTGCCGGGAACTGGTACCGGAGCTCACCAGGCCGTGAAAGCCGGAGATGGCCCCGCAGGCCACGGTGACAAACAACAGGGGAATGATGGGCGGCGCGTCCCCGGGCACTGCGGTATTGAACATGGGCGCGGCAAACTCCGGCCGGGCCACAAACAGGCCGAGATAGATAAGAATCAGGCCGATAAACAACATATGGGAGTTGATAAAGTCCCGGGGCTGGAGCAATAGCCACACCGGCAGCCGGGATGCCAGGGCGCCGTAGCCCAACATGATCAGCACCCACCAGCCGATATCCGGCACACCGACCATCTCCGTCGGCAGGCTCACGGGCACGTAAGTGCCGAGATAAATCAGCCCCAGCAGCAGCGCCAGGCCGATCAGACAGGGCCACAGCAGGGGGATGCGGGTGCGAAACGCCAGCACGCCGATAGTGATGGCAATGGGTATCTGCATCCAGTAGGGCAACAGACTACCGGGATAGTTGACGAACAGGGTGGCAATGGCCACCGCAAACACCGCGTTGACCATCAGCAACAGAAAGAAAATCAGCAGCAGAAACAGCGACTTGGCCCTGGGGCCCAGCACCTCGCTGGCAATGGAGCCCATGGAGCGGGCCTTGTGGCGGATCGAGGCCCAGAGAGTGGCGAAATCGTGCATGCCGGCAATGAACACCGTGCCCAACAGAATCCACACCAGCGCCGGCCCCCAGCCCCAGATGACGGCAATGGCCGGCCCTATGATCGGCGCCGCCCCGGCCACCGAGGAAAAGTGATGTCCCAGCAGCACAAAACGATTGGTGGGGACAAAATCCAGTCCGTCGTTGAACTCGTGGGCGGGTGTTCTGGCCTCGGGGTCCAGTTGCAGCAGCTTGTCGGCGAGAAAACGGGAATAGAAACGCCAGCCCAGATAAAACGCGAGAAAGCCGCCCAGGGCCACCAGAATGGGATACATTGGGATCTTAGTCTCTTATAGTCAGCCAGGTATCAATGCCAATGACGGAGAATTCTCGCAGGTTTGGCAGTTGGGGGAAAGTGATGACGGCCTGATGACTCAGCCTATGGGCCGGGCTCTGAGGTCATAGTCGTCAGCGGCGGTGACCTCCACCTCCACCCAGTCTCCCGGCGCCAACCCACGGGCACTATCCAGGTAGACCAGGCCGTCGATTTCCGGCGCGTCGGCGCTGCTGCGCGCCACGGCACCCGAGTCGGTGACTTCATCCACCAGCACCCGCAAGCGCTTACCCAGCTTCTGCTGCAGTCGGGCGGCGGAGATGGCCTGCTGTTTTTCCATAAAACGCGCGTAGCGCTCGGCCTTGACCTCTTCCGGCACCGCGCCCGGCAGGGCGTTGGCGGACGCGCCCTCCACCGGGGAATATTCAAAACACCCTACCCGGTCCAATTGCGCCTCGTCGAGAAAGTCCAGCAGTTGCTGGAAATCGTCTTCGGTCTCGCCGGGGAAGCCGACGATAAAGGTGGAGCGCAGGGTCAGGTCCGGCACCTGGGCGCGCCAGTCGCGAATCCTGTCCAGGGTCCGCTCCACCTGCCCCGGCCGGCGCATGGCCTTGAGTATGGTGGGGCTGGCATGCTGAAACGGAATATCCAGGTAGGGCAGTATCCGCCCTTCCGCCATCAGGGGGATGACCTTGTCCACATGGGGATAGGGGTAGACGTAGTGCAGGCGCACCCAGACCCCGAGTTCGCCCAGTGCCCGACACAGCTGTTCCATATCAGTTTTCAGCGGGCGTCCTTCCCAGAAGTCCGTGCGGTACTTGATATCCACGCCGTAGGCCGAGGTGTCCTGGGAGATCACCAGCAGTTCCTTGACGCCGGCCTTCACCAGCCGCTCGGCTTCACCCATAACCTGACCGATGGGCCGGCTGACGAGTTTGCCGCGCATGGAGGGGATGATGCAGAAGCTGCAGCTGTGGTTGCAGCCCTCGGAAATCTTCAGGTAGGCGTAGTGCCGGGGAGTCAGCTTGATGCCCTGGGGCGGCACCAGGTCCAAGTAGGGATTGTGCTCGGTGGGCGCCGGCAAATGCTGGTGCACCTGATCCAGTATCGCCTCGTAGGCGTGGGGGCCGGTGATGCCCAGCACCTGGGGATGCAGTTCGCGAATCTCGTTTTCCTTGACGCCCAGGCAGCCGGTGACCAGCACCCTGCCGTTCTCTTCCAGTGCCTCGCCGATGGTGCTCAGGGACTCCTCCACGGCGCTGTCGATAAAACCGCAGGTATTGACGATGACCATGTCGGCCTGGTCGTAGCTGGGTACGACCCGGTAGCCCTCGGTGCGCAATTGGGTGAGGATGCGCTCGGAATCCACCAGATTCTTGGGGCAACCGAGACTGACAAATCCGACAGTGGGGCTTTTACTCATAAAGGGACAACGCTGTGATCAAATGGGGCTGTGGTCAGTTGGGGCGGCTATTGTAGAGCCTCCCGCGCCGAATTGCATGGCCGCCATGGCTCAGTGAGCCAAGTGCTCATCGAGAAACTGCGCCAGGCCATCCAGATACAGGTTGCCGGATGTGTAGAAACCGCTGTTGTGATCGCCGCGAATTTCCAGCAAGCGTTTCGGCTCCGGCGCGGCTTGGTACAGTGCCTGGCCGTGGCGGAAAGGGATGATTTCATCGTCGGGACTGTGGATCACCAGTACCGGCACCTGGACAGCGGCCAGCGCGGCGCGGGTGTCGTAGCGATAGCGGGTGAGCAGGCGCACCGGCAGGAAGGGATAGAGATCGGCGCCGATATCCGGTATCGAGGTAAAACCGGATTCGAGGATCAGGGCGCCCACCGGCTCCCGGCTGGCGAGATTGGCCGCCACCGCTGCTCCCAGGGAGCGGCCGAACACCGCTATGTGTTCCGGCGCCACGGTTTTTTCTTCGCGCAGCCAGTGATAGGTGGCGCTGGCATCGCGGTAGAGCCCCTGCTCGCTGGGGCGACCGCTGCTGCGGCCGTAACCCCGGTAATCCACGATCAACACGTCCAGCCCCAGTTGCCGGAACTGCTCGATGGAAACCAGGCGGTGGGAAATATTGCCGGCGTTGCCGTGAAAGAACAGCAACACGCCCCGGGGATCACTGGCCGGAATATACCAGGCGTGCAGGCGCTCGCCGTCGTCGGTGACAATCTCCAGATCCTCGTAATCCATGCCGGCATCGGCCGGCGTGGCCACCAGTTGCTTGCTGGGTATATGAATCATGCAGCCCTGCAGCGCCCACAGCATGGCCACCAGCACCAGGTATCCGGTGCACAGGGCGAACAGCAGGCGTTTGCAGCGGGCAAGTAACGTCATAGCGCGAGACAGTGTAACACTGCCGCGGGCAACGGGCACCGGCCGTTACCCTTGAATGCATCGAGCTTGCCGGCGTCCCGCTGACAGATGGCCACCAGTTCCACCCCCCCGGGTGAGCCTGATAGATGGAAATGAACTCGGCGCCAAAGCTGAGCCCGACAATAGCCACTTTTACGGGCTTATCCGCCAGGATGGGGCTGTAAACTTCGCAGTCTGTTTTGCCGATCAACTCACTGTCGGTGAGTCCCACGGACAGTAGCAGTTGTTCACTGACCATCAGAAATTACTGGCAATCAGCGATGAGCGAAGTCCAAGGCAAACTGACGGGCGACGCGTCCGCTGCGCGCGCCGCGGGTCATGGCCCAGCGCAGGGCATCGGCGCGGACGTCGTCGCTCCATTCGCCGCCCATCGTTTCCAGCCAGTAACGCGCTGCGGCCAGATAGTCATCCTGGCTGAACGGATAGAAACTCAACCATAGACCAAAGCGATCCGAGAGGGACACTTTTTCCTCGGTGCTGTCATTGGGCCGCACCTCACCACCCTCGTAGGTGACGTCGAGATTTTCGCGCATCTGCTCCGGTAACAGGTGGCGGCGGTTGGAGGTGGCGTAAAAAAGAATGTTGTCCGGCGGCGCGGCGATGGACCCATCCAGGGCGGATTTCAGCGCCTTGTAATCGCCCTCCCCTTCTTCAAAGGACAGGTCGTCACAAAACACAATAAACTTCTCTGGTCGTGCGCTCAGCGGCGCCACCATGTCAGCCAGGTGTATCAGGTCCGATTTTTCCACCTGCACCAGCTTCAACCCCTGATCGGCAAAGGCGTTCCAGCAGGCTTTGATCAGCGTCGACTTTCCCGTGCCGCGCGCGCCGGTAAGCAACACATTGTTAGCGGGCAAGCCGCTGGCAAAGCGGCGGGTATTGCCCACTATGGCGCGCTTCTGCCGTTCTATGTTGTGCAGGCTGTCCAGGGATACACGGTGGGGATTGGCGACCGCCTCCAGATACCCCCTCGCCCGGCCCCGCTGTCGCCAGCGAAACGCCGACGACTGCCAATCGGTGTCCGGTGCCGGTGCCGGCACCAGGTTCTCCAGCCTTTGCACCAGGGCATCCACGCGATCTATCAACTGGTCAAAAGTCGCCACGGCCGCTAAACCCAGAAACTACTCAGAGAGATCGTAAAGACAGTTGGCGGAAAAAGCGCGCAATTCATCGTCGGTCCACTCCCGATGGTGCATCAGCACCATGGCCTCGCACCACTCGTCGCTGCCAACATCTTCCGGCGGCTCGGCGTGACGGGTCTCGATGCGCGGCGCCTCCTCAGGCGCGGGCAGTATCAGCCCCTCTTCCGGCGTCTGCGTGGACATCATGGACATCATGGAAATCAGCACTACCAACACCACCAGATTGGCACCGATCAGGTAGTAAACCCATTTCATTTTCATAAGGCTACTCGCTCAACCATTGCGCCAACTGCTCGGCGTAATAGGTAATGATCATATCCGCGCCGGCGCGTTTGAAGGCCAGCATGGTCTCCAGCACGATTGCCTGCTCGTCGATAGCGCCGACGGCTGCCGCTGCTTTGATCATGGCATACTCACCGCTGACGTGATACACCGCCAGTGGGCGCAGACTGTGGGCTCGGATATCCGCCAACACATCCAGATACGCAGTGCCGGGTTTGACCATCAGAATATCGGCGCCTTCGGCTTCATCCTGCAGGGATTCAGCCAGCGCCTCGCGGGCATTGGCCGGGTCCATCTGATAGCTGTTTCGGGTGCCTTTGAAACTACTGTCCACCGCATCGCGAAACGGCCCGTAAAAGGCTGAAGCAAACTTGGTGGAGTAGGACATGATGGGAATATGGGCAAAACCCGCTGCGTCCAACGCCTGGCGGATGGCCGCCACCATACCGTCCTGCATACCCGAGGGGGCAATCACGTCGACCCCGGCCCCAGCCGCCACCACCGCCTGCTTTTGCAGGTTGGCCAGAGTGCGATCGTTATCCACATCCTGGCCGTCCACCACACCACAGTGACCGTGTTCGGTGTACTCGCAAAAGCAGTTGTCGCTGATGACCAGCATGTCCGGCTGGGCCTGCTTGGCGCTGCGGATCATCCGCGCCATCAGGCCCTGTTCCTGCCAGGTGTCGGAGCCATCGCAGTCCTTGTGATTGGAAACACCGAACAGCAGTACCGCGCGCACGCCATTTTCCCAGGCGCGATTGATTACTTCCGGCAGCTGATTTTCCGGGTAACGCACCACCCCGGGCATACTGACCACTGGCGCCGGCACCAAGATGCCCTCTTCCACAAACAACGGCAATATAAAATCGCTCGGCCGCAGGTGCGTCTGGCGCACCAGATCGCGCATGACGCTGGTGCGGCGCAGCCGGCGGTAGCGGAATTCCGGTATTGCTGTCTGCGGATCGCTGTTCTTCATCAATCGCTCTTCCCGTTTACGAAGTTCTCCCAGTGTACACACCGGGTGACTGTCTTCACAAGGCGCGCGCCCGACCCAGTTGACCTTCGTGGCTCCACTCGCAGCGCACCTGCATATCTCCCGAGCCAGGCCGATGGTAACTGCCGGAAGACTCCCAGACAAAGGTGTGAGTGCCAGACAGCTCTGTCTCAAGATGCACCGTGGCGGACACCCAGTACATATTGCTGAGCAGTTCCTCGAACTGGGCTATCCAGTGCTCCCACTCGTACTCGATGGCCTTGTAGGAGGCGCCAAAGTGCATGACTTCGGTCTGATAGGAGTTGGCCCGGTTGTGCAACCGGGGAATGGCGAACATCTCCTGGGAGAGAAACGGCCATTCATCAGCGTGGGGCAACAGCAGCATGGCGGCACGATTGGCGGCCATGCGCTCCTGCCAGGCGACCTCCGGCACCGTGTCTTTGATACAACCGTAAACAATGGATTCCTGATCCATACGAGTCTCCGCTGTCAAAAAGGCCACCACCAGGTGCGCCGCAAACGGCGCTCACAGGTTTGCAGCTGTTGCGTGTAATTCTGCGCCCGAGTATCAACCCGCCGGGCTACATCCAACAACCAGGCTTTGTTTTGATAAGTGCGCCGGTTGAAGCCACCGTGTCCCTCGTGATAAGCCAGATAGAGATTGTAGGCATCGTCGAGGGCGATGCTGCTGCGCTGCCGGCTCTTGGCATTGTACCAGCCGACAAAATCGATGGCATCGGCGAAATCGCTGCGGCTGGCCCAGCGGTTGCCGCTGTCCACACGATACTCCGCCCAGGTTTCGTTTTTCGCCTGGGCATAGCCATAGGCGGTACTGGGCCGGCGCCAGGGAATAAAGCCCAACAGTTTGCGCCGCGGCGGCTTGGCCGTGGGCCGAAAGCTGGACTCCTGATGCATCATGGCCATCAGCACCGGAATCGGCGATCCCCAGCGGCGCTCGGCCGCCCTCGCGTCCCGATACCAGCCACGCTTTTCATCAAAAATATGGCAGACATTGTCAACTTGCCGGGGTGGAGAGGTGGCGCAGCCTTGCAACGTCAGACAGGCCAACAGGAGACAACTCAGCAGAAAAATCGGCCATTTCACTAATGTCATTTACACCTCTCGCCCGTGCTGGCGCAACAGCGCCATCAACCCGGCTTCGTCCATGACCGGAATCTGCAACTCTTCGGCCTTGCGCAGTTTGCTGCCGGCACCGGGACCGGCCACCACGCAATCGGTACGGGCGGAAACGCTGCCCGCCACTTTGGCACCCAGCGCCAGCAGATGTTCCTTGGCCTCATCTCTGGTCAGTTGCTCCAGTGTGCCGGTGAGCACCCAGGTCTTGCCATTCAGAGGTAACTCGTCGGCCTTGGGCGGCTCCTGCTCGGGCCATTGCACGCCGGCCTGCCGCAACTGCCTCACAGCTTCCAGGGTGTCCGGTTGCCGGAAAAACTCCACCACAAAGTGCGCCACCACCGGGCCGATATCCGGCACCTGCTGCAGGGATTCCTCATCGGCCTCGACTATCGCATCCAGCTTGCCGAAATGATTGGCGAGATTGCGCGCTGTTGCCTCGCCCACTTCGCGGATACCCAGGGCATAGATAAAGCGCGCCAGGGTCGTCTGCTTGCTTTTCTCCAGGGCCTGAATCAGGTTCTGCGCGGACTTGTCACCCATACGCTCGAGGCCGGACAGCTGTTCCGCGCTCAGGCGGTACAGATCCGCCACCGCCTGCACCAGCCCTCTGTCCACCAGTTGCTCCACCAGCTTGTCACCCAGACCATCGATATCCATGGCCTTGCGCGAGGCAAAATGAATAATTGCCTGTTTGCGCTGGGCGGCACAGACCAGGCCGCCATCACAGCGGGCCACAGCCTCGCCGGGGACGGCCTCAACCCTGGAGCCACACACCGGACACTGGCTGGGAAATTCGATATCCCGGGCATGGGTCGGGCGCTTTTCCAGCACCACTGACACCACCTGGGGAATCACATCGCCGGCGCGGCGCACAATCACCGTATCACCGATCCTGACACCCAGACGCGCGATCTCGTCACGGTTATGCAATGTTGCGTTGGAGACGGTAACGCCACCCACAAAAACGGGCTTCAGGCGGGCGACAGGTGTTACCGCGCCAGTGCGACCTACCTGAAACTCCACGTCCAGCAGTTCGGTGATTTCTTCCTGGGCCGGGAATTTGAAGGCGATGGCCCAGCGCGGCGCACGGGAGACAAAGCCGAGTTTTTGCTGCAAATCCAGCCGATTGACCTTGAACACCACACCGTCGATATCGTAGGGCAATCCGGCGCGTTTTTCGCCCAAACGTTGATAGTAAGCCAGACACTGGGCAACACCCAAGGCCGTAGCCATCTCCGGATTGATGCGAAAGCCCCAGCGCTGCAAAGCGTGCAACACATCGGTGTGCTTGTCCGGCAGCGCAGCCGAAACCATACCGGTACTGTAGACGCACAGTTCCAGGGGGCGGCCGGCGGTAAGACGCGGGTCCAGTTGGCGCAAGCTGCCGGCAGCGGCATTGCGCGGATTCACGAACAGCTTGTCACCCCTTTGCCGCGCCTGCTCGTTGAGTTTTTCAAAACCGCTTTTGGGCATGTAGATTTCGCCGCGCACTTCCAGCTCGGCGGGATAGTCGCTGCCCTGCAGACGCAGGGGCACCGAGGCAATGGTGCGCACGTTGGCGGTAATGTCTTCGCCGTTGTAGCCATCGCCCCGGGTGGCGCCGCGCACCAGTACGCCGTCGCGGTAGAGCAAGCTGACGGCGATGCCGTCCAACTTGGGTTCACAGGCGTATTCGATATCCTCCTGGTCCTTGAGGCGTTCCTGTACGCGGCGGTTGAAGGCGAGAAAATCCTCGTCGCTGAACGCGTTGTCCAGCGAAAGCATGGGCAGTTCGTGCTGCACCGTAGTGAAACCGGTCAGCGGCTCTGCCCCCACCCGCTGGGTGGGTGAATCCGGCGCAATCAGTTCCGGATGTTGCGCTTCCAGCTGCTGCAGCCGCTTGAACATGCGGTCGTATTCGACGTCGGGCAACTGGGGATCGTCCAATACATAGTATTGGTAATTGTGGCGATGGATATCTGTGCGCAACTGCTGAATTTCTTCAAGCAGCGCTGCAGCAGGGGGTGACTCGCGATTTGCCATGTGGTTTGGCCGCCGGCAATCGTGCTATCAAGCCGGCGATCGGGACAACTGACGACGCTCAAAGTCGCGAATGCGCTGGCGACAGTGTTCCAGTGTCTGACGGGTCATGACGCTGCGATTTTCGTCCTTGAGTTCGCCGCCCAGTGCGTCGCAAAGCTGTCTGGCGGTGTCGGCCATCAGTTCAAATGCCTGCATATTGTCGTGGTCCAACGGTAGAGTCATAAACAGCGTGACTCCTGGGGTGTTGAACTCGGTCATGGCGTCCAGATCGAAGGTGCCCGGTTTGACCATATTGGCGAGACTGAACAGAATGGGACCCGTTCCCATGGGGTCACTGTGGCGGTGGAAAATATTCATATCGCCATAGCGCAATCCGTTCTGCAGTATGGATTCCAGCAGGGCTTCGCCGGGAAAGCGCTGCCCCTCTCTGGCCATGACATTGATCACCAGCACCTCTTCCGGCGCACTGCTGATAGTACCGCTTTCAGCACGGTCGGCAACTTCGGGGTCCGCAGCCGTGGAAAAAACCGGCTCAATGCGTTCATGCTCGTCGCGAGCGAAAGTCATATCCAGGGATTCGGACTCTTGAACGCCGCCCAGATGCGGTTCGCGCTCATCCGTCACCGACTCCATCAACAGCGGCACCGATTCATCCAGATTCAGGCTGGTCTGCTCCGGTTGCCGCTGCTCCTCCTCGGCAGCGAAAGGCTCCGTCACATCCTGCTTCGAGCGCGAACGCGAGCTGATACGAGCGCCACCGTTGGGCAGTTCGCTGGTGTAGAGATTGTCAGTATTCCTGGTGTTGTCAGCGTTGGCTGGCTGACGCTTGTAGATATTGGGCGACATGCGCAGCCGATCGCGGCGGGCGTTGCGCATACGGCGCACGCCGTCCAGCGTAATGCCGACGATCAGCAGGATGATAATGATGGTTAACCCTTCACGCATAATTCAGATTCCGGTTACGCTGTATGTCATCAGACCGCAGCCAGTTCAGTGGCTTCATCCACGTCCACTGTGACCAGCCGGGAGACTCCCGGCTCGTGCATGGTAACACCCAGCAACTGATGCGCCATCTCCATGGATATCTTGTTGTGGGTAATATAAATGAACTGCACCTTGGCGGACATCTCTTCCACCATACGGGCATAGCGGCCCACGTTGGCATCGTCCAGCGGCGCATCCACCTCGTCCAGCATACAGAAAGGCGCCGGATTCAGGCGGAAAATTGAAAACACCAGGGCGATGGCCGTGAGCGCCTTTTCGCCGCCCGAAAGCAGATGAATGGTGCTGTTGCGCTTGCCCGGCGGGCGCGCCATGATGGTAATGCCGGTATCGAGCAGGTCATCGCCGGTCAACTCCAGATAGGCGTGGCCGCCGCCGAACACCTTGGGAAAAAGTTCCTGCAGGCTGTGGTTGACCTGGTCGAAGGTCTCCTTGAAGCGGGTGCGGGTCTCCCGGTCGATGCGCTTGATGGCGTTGCCCAGGGTCTCCAGCGCCTCCACCAGGTCGTCGTTCTGGGCATCCAGGTAGTGCTTGCGCTCGGACTCACTCTTGTACTCGTCGATAGCCGCCAGGTTGATGGGACCAAGGCGGGCAATGCGCGCCGCCACGGCCTCCATCTCCGCCTCCAGGGGCGACAGTTCCGCATCCTCGGGCAGCCCGGACAGCACCGCGTCCAGATCCTGACCGTCGCCCCGCAACTGTTCCAGCAGACTGCTGCGTTGCACGGCAAAAGTCTGCGCCGCCAGACGCTCCTGCTCCAGGTGCTCCCGCACGGCCTGCACTTCGCGCTCGGCCTGGCTGCGGGATTGCTCGGCGCCACGCAACTCGTGCTCCACGGCCTCCAGTGCCCGGCGCGCCTCGGTAAGCTCTTCCTCCACCGCCAATCGTTTGTTGAGATTGGCGTCCAATTCCAGTTGCTGCTCTTCCACCGGTTCCTGACTCTGCTCCAGTGCTTCGCGCAACTGGGCCTGGCGCTCTTCCAGCCGCTGTGTCTGTTCCTCCAGACGCTCCATACCCTGACGGGTAGCGGCCAACTGGGTATTCAGCGACTGGTGGCGCATGGCCAGTTCGTGCGCCTTGTCCTTGTCGTGACGCGCCCGCTGGCGCGCCTGATCGAGGCTGGCGCGCAGGGCGTCCCGGCGCTGCAGCAGCAGCTCGCGCTGCTCGGTATCCTGCTCCATGCTGGCGATGGCTTCACTCAATATCACCCGAGCTTCGGACAGATTTTCACCTTCGTGTTCCAGCTGTTCCCGGGCTTCCTTGACCTCGCGTCGGGCCTGGTCGCGCCGGGCGCCCAATTGCTCGATGCGCGCCCGGCGCGCGCTGAGTTGCGAACGCACTTCGCTGTGGCTGTTGTTGTGGCTGTCCATAGCGCGGCGCAGAACCTCCCGCTCCTGCTCCACCCGGCTGAGCGTTTCGCGTACCCTGTCCCGCTGTTCGCTGAGGCGGGCAATTTCCTCTTCCGTCCGGGTTATGTCGGCGGCGAGTATTTCCAGTTCCTGTTGACGCTCCAGTACGCCGGACTCAGCATCGTCGCCGCGATTGACCCGCAGCCAGTTGGGCCCGAGCCAGATGCCCTCTGGGGTGACCACGGATTCATGGGCAAGCAGACGCGGGCGCAACAACAGGGCTGCGTTCAAATCGTCGGCGCTGTAGACGCCACTGAGCAGACCGGCCAGATCCCAGTCGGCGCTGACCTTGTCCGCCAGCAATGGCGCCTTGTCGGCGCCACTTGCGGCCTCGGTACGCCGGGCTGTGTCCAGTAGCACCAGTTGCCCCTGCTCAAGACTGCCCAGCACCTGACTGACGCTGTCGAGATTGTCCAGGCACACCGCCTGCAGGGCCTTGCCCAGCACCGTCTCCAGCGCCGTGCCCCAGCCATCGACGACGCGTACCGTTTCCGCCAGACGAGGCCTATCCTGCAGCTCCCGCGCCCGCAGCCACTGGCTCACCGCCTGGCTGGTATCGCCCAGGGCCGCCTGCTGCAGGGCTTCGAGGGAGGCGTGACGGCCGCGCATGCTCTGCAGGCGGGTTCGGGCCTCGTCCAGTTGATCATTCAACTGGCTGCTGTTGCCGCGCTCGGCCTCCAGTTGGCGATGCAGGGCGTCGGCCTGCTCGCGCTGCCCGGCGCCGGTTTCTTCCAGCTCCAGCAGACGGGCTTCCAACTCCTCGGTTTCGCTGTCTCCGGTCTGCTCGCCCAGGGCTGCCAACTCCTCGTTGAGTTTTTCGATACGCGCCCGCAGGCGCTGTTGCACCTGCTCCATATGCTGAATGCGGGACTGCTGCACTTCGGCGCGCTGGCGCGGCTCGGCGGCACGCTGATTGAAGGCGTCCCACTCGCTCTGCCACTCCTGCATGGCGTCCTCGGCCAGAGTCATGCTCTCGGCGGATTCCTCGGCGCTGGCCTCGGCCACTTCCAACTGCGGCGCAATCAGTTCCAGTTCGGCGCTCCAGTCGCCGGCGCGTTGCGCGTCCTGGTCCAGGCGTTCGCGGGCTTCCTGGCCTTCGCGGCGAGCCTGTTCGATATCGGCCTGCAACTGCCGCATGCGCTCCCGGGTGTGAGCGATAGACTGCTCCAGGCGGGCGATATCGGCGCCAATGGCATAGTAGCGCCCCTGTACCTCGTTGAACTTGTCTCCCAACTCCGTGTGCTGGGAGCGGTGCTTCTCGATCAGCGTGTCCTTGTTCACCTGTTGCGCCAGCGCCGCTTCCAGGCTGACTTCCAGTTCACGGATGCCGGACTGCTTGCTGGCGCTCTGGCGGTCCAGTTGTTTGATCTTCAGGGCCTGAATCCAGGCCTTGAGCTGCCGTTCCTGCTTTTTTAACTCGGTGTACTTTTCCGCGGCCTGGGCCTGGCGCTGCAGGCGGGACAGTTGCCGCTCCAGTTCTTCGCGGATATCGGTCAGACGCTCCAGATTTTCCTGGGTGCGACGCATCCTGTTCTCGGTTTCCTTGCGGCGCTCTTTGTAGCGGGAAATACCCGCCGCCTCTTCGATATATACCCGCAAATCCTCGGGCCTGGCCTCGATCAGCTTGGAGATCATGCCCTGCTCGATAATGGAATAGCTGCGCGGCCCCAGGCCGGTGCCAAGGAATATGTCGGTGATATCCCGACGCCGGCACTTGGCGCCATTGAGGTAGTAGAAGTTCTGGCTGTCCCGGGTAACCTTGCGCTTGATGGATATTTCGCTGAAACCGGCATACTCACCCACCAGGGTGCCGTCGCTGTTGTCGAACACCAGCTCAATGGAGGCCTGACCAACGGGTTTGCGGCCACCGGAACCGTTGAAAATGACATCGGTCATGGCCTCGCCGCGCAGGTTCTTGGCCGAGGACTCACCCATGACCCAGCGCACGGCATCGATAATATTGGACTTGCCACAGCCGTTGGGGCCCACCACGGCGCAGAGGTTGCTGGGAAAGGTGACGGTGGTGGGGTCCACAAACGATTTGAAACCCGCCAGTTTGATACATTTTAGCCGCATAGATCCTTAATCACTCTCAATGGCTCACAATGGCTCACAATGGCTCACAATGCCTCTCGATCGCCCGGGGCGCCGGAGGGGCAGCGGCGGAGATGGCCCGTAAAGCGGGAAATTTTACACCCTTGGGCGGGGCTTTACACGCGCCCGAGTCGACAAAATTGCGTCAGGGGTTGATGGGTTGGTCGATCACCAGGCGCAGCTCTGCTGGCGGCTCGCGGGGATCCACAGGACCGACACTGCCCTGCCAATCTCCCGACGCTGGCGTGGGATCACCACTGAGAGAGAGGCGGGCCACCAACTCCACCTGATCGGCGGACGACAGGGTGGCCCCGGGGGCCATGGCCTGGGAGTCGTCGAGGGTGACCCGGGCGGGGAGATCAGCGGCGCTGAGGCGCACAATGGCAAGCGGCATGGCAGCGCCCTGCCAGGCCCGGGCGTAGACGAAGACCACCTGATCCGGCGCCGCTTCAACCTGGGTGCCGAGAGTCACCTCCAGCTCCACGGAGGCACCGGCATCGGCAGTGACTGGCGCTGTCGGGAGTGTTTCACCACTGGCCTCCAACTGGCGTTGGGCCCTGGCAATACCGGATTGCAGGGCCGCATAGGTGGACGAATGGGGATGGAGCAATCGGGACGCACGAGTCCAGTAAGTGACAGCGCCCGCATAGTCAGCCTGTTCGAAAGCGTGGATGCCGGCCAGCCCAAGGGCGGTGGAGTTGGCGGGGTCCATTTCCAGAGCCGAATACACCAGGCGCCCGATTTCCTCCGTCATCCGGTAGCCTTCGGCAAAATACATGGCCTGGGCCAACTCAGCACGGACCAGCGACGAGTTATCGTCCAGTTCAAGTATTGCCCAGTAGGCAGACACAGCCTCGGCATATTCGCCGAGTTCCATGCGATTGCGCGCCAACATAAACCAGTACTGCATATTGTCCGGTTCAGCTGCGGCGCGCCTCTCCAGAAATGCTACCAGTGTGCGGGTACGCTCCGGGTCCGGCGAGCGATTCGCCAACATATCCTGATAATCCAGGCGACTCTTCTGCTCCTGCAGTTGTACCAGATGGACATCCGCCGCGCTGCCGAGCACACTGTAGAGCCAGAAAGCGCCGAGGGGAACCAGCAACACGGTGGTCAGCAGAAGCCAGATGGCGCTGCGCGAATTGACGCTGCTCTGGCGTCGCGCCTGCGCCAGGGTGCGCTCGTCCTCCAGCAGCCCCCGCTCCTGCTCCAGCTTGAGTTGCTCAAACTGTTCCTGATCTATACGCCCTTCGGCCAGCGCCTTGGTCAGTTCTTCCAGGTGCTCGCGAAACAGCTCAACGTTTGCCTGCAGGCGGCGATCCAGCTCCAGAGTGCGCTGCTCCGCTGCCGCTCGATCCGCATCCACCAAACTCCGGCGTCGCCAAAGAGGCCAAACCACAAAGAGTACGGCCAACAGGCACAGGCCGACCATGAGTGCCCACATCACGCCCATCAAACGCGCTCTCCACCGGATGCCTGCAAAAGCTCCCGCAGTCGCGCTACTTCGTCGGCGCTGAGTTCCTCTTGCGCCAGGGCGTCGCGCCGACGGCGATGTACCATGACCAACAGCGCCACCACGCCGCCCACCAGCAACAGTGCCGGACCAAACCAGAGCAACAGTGTTGCCAGACGCAACGGTGGACGATAGAGGATGTACTCACCGTAGCGCTCGACCATAAAATCGATGATTTCGGTATCCGCGCGTCCATCCTTGATCAGGTCGTATACCTGTCGGCGCAGGTCATTGGCAATGGGGGAGTCGGAACCGGACAGGGACTGATTCTCACAATAGGGGCAGCGCATGTTGTCCACCAGACTCTGATAGCGCTGCATCTGAACATTGTTGTCAAACTCAAAGCTGTCGATACCGCTGGCCAGCACCGAGACCGGCAGCAACAGTATGAGGCTGAGGGCAAAAACTGTCGGGCGAATCATGTTATGTCTCATCGAGCCGGTCGGCAAATCGGTAGACGCACCGTAAGCGCAGCGCGGCGCTGGTTGTTATCCGAGCCAGCCTACCAGAACAGCCGGCAGTATATCAAAAAAACATTGACCCGGGCGCGGGTTTGAGTTCTGTCCGGTCCGCCACTCAAGGTTTCCGCTACAAACTTGCCTCGGCGCGCAACTGTTCGATAAGCGGCTGCAGGGTTCCCTGCCAGACCCGCTCATCCACCACACCAACATGACGGTGCCGGATTATGCCGCGACTGTCGATAACATAGGTCTCCGGCGCGCCGTAAACGCCGAGATCAATGCCAAGGCGACCATCGGCGTCCACCACGCTGAGCACATAGGGATCGTGCAGATCACGCAACCACACCCGGGCCTCGGCAACATCATCGCGATAGTTGACGCCATAGATGGGAATGGCTTTGCTTTGGGCCAACTCCACCAGAAAAGGGTGTTCGACATAGCAGGCCACGCACCAAGTGGCCCAGACGTTGAGCAGGCTTACCTGACCGCGAAAAATTTCCTGGGTCACCCGTCGTTCGGGCTCCAGCACCGTGGGCAAGTCAAAGGCAGGCACCGGCTTACCCACCAATGCCGAAGGTCGCTGCGTGGTATCCAGGCGCAGGGCCGCCCAGAACAGCGCGGCCATAAGCACAAAAATCAGCAGCGGAATAAACAGTTTCAAGCGCTGTGGCACGACGGCTTTACCCCTGTTGAGTCGCGGCGGTGGTCAGAGTATCCTCCTGCCTGGCGCGCCGCCGCCGGTAACGGCGGTCCGCTACCGCCATGGAGCCGCCGACGGCCATAAAAATGGCGCCCAGCCAGATCCAGCGCACAAAGGGCTTCAGATGAACCCGCATGGCCCAGGCGGTGTCGTCCAGCGGCTCGCCCATGGCCACATACAAATCCCGGAAAAAACCGGCATCGATGGCGACTTCGGTCATGATGTTGCCACCGGACAAATAGCGGCGCTTCTGCGGATACAGTTCGCGCAGATGTCGGCCATTGTGAAAGACGGCTACCCTGGCCTCGTCGGCAACATAGTTGGGGCCGTCAACTTTATACACATCTTCGAGAATAAACTCATAGTTGGTGGCCACCACTTTCTGGCCAATATCCATGCGCACATCGCGCAGTTCGCTGTACACACTGTTCAGGCAGACGCCCAGCAGCGTCACCGCCATGCCGATATGTGCCAGCACCATGCCGTGGTAGCTGAGACTCAGTTTGCCATAGGCGCGCAAGCGGTTTGGCCGGTGGGAAATTTTCTGCCATATATCCGCCAGGGTACCGGTGATGATCCAACTGCCGACAAACACCGCGGCCGCGGCGGCAATGCTGTAGCCCGGACGGTAGAAAACCGGAAACAGTATGCCGATAACCAGGCTGATCACCCAGGGCTTGATCAGCGTCTTCAACAAAGCGCGGCCGTCGGTTCGCTTCCAGTTGCTCAGCGGGCCAATCGCCAGCAGCAAACACAAAATAGCCATGATGGGAATAAAGGTGATATTGAAATAAGGCGGCCCCACCGACAAGATGCCAAGGCCCAGGGCCTGATGAATCAGCGGGTAGAGAGTGCCGAGCAGAACCGTCAGCATAGCGATCATCAATAGGATGTTATTGGCCAGCAGCAGGGTCTCGCGAGAGAGCCAACTGAAACCGGGCACACCTTTGACCACTGGTGCGCGCAGCGCAAACAGCGTCAGCGAGCCGCCCACCACCAGCAACAGGAAGAGCAGAATGAACTGGCCGCGCTCGGGGTCGTTGGCAAAGGAGTGCACAGAGGTCAATACGCCAGAGCGTACCAGGAAGGTACCCAGCAAACTCAGGGAGAAGGTGAAAATGGCCAGCAGCAGAGTCCAGCTTTTGAACATACCGCGCTTTTCCGTCACCGCCAGGGAATGAATCAATGCCGTGCCCACCAACCAGGGCAGGAAAGAGGCGTTCTCCACCGGATCCCAGAACCACCAGCCGCCCCAACCCAGCTCGTAGTAGGCCCACCAGCTGCCCAACGCTATGCCGATGGTGAGAAAGGCCCAGGCCATATTGGCCCAGGGGCGCGACCAGCGTGCCCAGGCGCTGTCGAACCGTCCCGCCAACAGCGCGGCTATGGCAAATGCAAAAGAAGTGCTGAAACCGACGTAGCCCATGTACAACAAAGGTGGGTGCACAATCAGGCCAAAGTCCTGCAACAACGGATTCAAGTCACTGCCCTCGGCGGGCGCCAGTGGCAGTATCCGGTCAAAAGGATTGGAGGTAAGCAGGGTAAACAGCAGAAATCCAACAGTGACAAACCCCATCACCGCCAGCACCCGGGCGCGCATATCCTGGGGCAAGGGGCCGCTGAAGGCGGCGATGGCCAGGGTCCAGCCACCCAGCATCAGCAGCCACAGCGACAGCGAGCCTTCGTGGCCGCCCCAAACGGCACTGACCTTGTAATACACCGGCAGCAGCGTATTGGAGTGATTGGCCACGTAGGCCACGGAGAAATCATCGGTGACAAAGGCGTATACCAGACAGGCGAAGGACAGCGCGATCATCGCCGCCATCCCCACGGTCAACGGCGTGGCCATCCGCATCAACGTAAACTGCCCGGTCTGGGCGCCGTACAGCGGCAACACCATCAGCGCCAGCGCCAGCATCAGCGCCAGGATCAGCGCAAAGTTGCCCAGCTCAGGAATCATAGCGCAGGTCCCCACAGGTCTGCTGGTATTCGCCCATCTTCTTCAGGCTCTCAGCCACCTCGCGGGGCATGTACTGCTCGTCGTGCTTGGCCAGTACTTCACTGGCCTGAAAATCACCGCTGCCGTCGAGGACACCATTGGCCACCACGGCATCGCCCTCGCTGAACAGGTCCGGCAGTATACCGCTATAGTGGACCCGCAGGTTGGCTTCGCCGTCAGTGATGGTAAAGCCCACTCGCAGCGACTCCCGATCCCTGGCGACACTACCGGGCAGTACGCAACCGCCAACGCGAATACGCCGCTCAAGGGGTGCGTGGCCCGCCGCCACCGCCGCCGGGGTAAAAAACAGGTTGATATTTTCCCGCAGGACATAGGCCATAAGACCTATCGCCAAGGTGGAAAACAGGACGATAAATACGACCAGATACAGGCGTTGCTTGCGAACAGGGTGCATACTACCTCGAACTTTCTCGGGGTTGACTCTCCGTAGTTATATTACTAGCTACATTACCAGCTATATTACCAGTCTTGGGACCACTCTGCAGTTGCTGGCGCCGGGCTTCGCGCTGAAAAAAGCGCCGCTGCCGCACCAGTGGCAACAGCCACAGGGCGCTCAGCACCACCAGCACCACGCCATAGGACGCCCAGACATAGAGACCGTGCCCGTCCATGGCCAACAGATCGGCAAAGGAATCAAATTGAATTCTCACTTCGACGCCCTCCCCGCCCGCTGGTTCACCAGCTCCGCCACCCACTGGGTACGCTCTTCGCGCCGCAGTATCTGGGTGCGGGTGTTGAGAATCAGCACCAGGGCGTAAAAGCAATAAAAGGCGACAATCATGGTCAACAGCGGATAGAGCATGGAAGAGTGGATGGTTGGCGCCGAGGTCAGCTTCAGCGTGGCCGGCTGGTGCAGGGTGTGCCACCAGTCCACCGACTTGTAAATGATCGGAATGTTCACCGTACCCACCAACGCCAGTATGGCGCAGGCCCTGTCGGCGGTATCCCGGCTGCGGAAAGCCCCCTGTAGCGCCACTATGCCCAAATACAGAAACAGCAGAATCAGCATGGAGGTGTTGCGGCCGTCCCACTCCCACCAGGTGCCCCAGGTGGGAATACCCCACAGGGCGCCGGTAGCCAGGGTGGCAAAGGTCAGTGCCGCCCCCAGGGGCGCCGCAGCCACCATGACCATATAGGCCATTTTCATGCGCCAGATAAGACCGATGGCGCCAGCTATGGCCATCACATAGTAGCCGGCCAGGGCCAGAAAGGCCGAGGGAACATGGATATAGATTACCCGGTAGCTCTCGCCCTGCTTGTAGTCGGCGGGCGCCAGCAGGAGGCCCCAGGCGGCTCCCAGCAACAGCAGCAGAAAAGTGACAGTGCCCAACCAGGGCAGCCAGGTTTCGGTTTTTTCGTAGAACCAGCGGGGTGAACCCCAGCGGTGGAACCATTGCCATGCCATATCAGCACCTCGTTATTATCCGTCGCTGCTCACCCGCAGCGCCGCAGCAGTGGCCAGCGGCGCCAGGGCCAGAGCCAAAGCCAAAAAAGCGCCCAACACCGCCAGATGTACGCTGTAGGGCTCACCATGCACCGCCGCTGTCACGCCGCTGGCGCCGAAAATCAATACCGGCAGATACAGGGGCATGACGATCAGCGACAACAGCAGTCCCCCGCGCTGAAGGGATACCGTGAGCGCCGCGCCCACAGCACCCACCAGACTCATGCTGGCGGTTCCCAGCAACAAGGTCAGGCAGAGCGGCCAGTAACCACCCACCGGCAGCGCCAGGGAAACCCCCAACAGAGGCGCCAGCAGTGTCAGGGGCAAGCCGCTTAACAGCCAGTGAACGGTCACCTTGGCCAGCACTGCGAAGTACAGCGGCTGGGGGCTGATCAACAGCTGATCCAGGCTGCCATCGTCAAAATCGCTACGAAAGAGACCATCCAGGGACAGGAGCGTTGCCAACAACGCCATTACCCAGAGCAGGCCCGGCGCCAGCGCCGCCAGCACCTCCCGCTCGGGGCTGATGCCAAGAGGCACCATGGTAACCACTATCAGGAAAAAAACCAGTGGGTTTAGCAGATCGCCCGGCTTGCGACAGGCCAGCAGCAGATCCCGCGTCAGTATGGCGCGAAAGCCAGCCAGGGGCGACACCTGGTAATCGCTATTAGTCCGCACGCGCCGGGTATCCTGAGTTTTCGGCGTTCAACGCCGCCAAATGAGGGGCGAAATCCGGCAAATGCACGCGAACCAGGCCAGATATGACAGGCTCCTGGTGGGATGTCAGCAGTACCAGACCGCCGCTGTCCGCCTGCTGCAACAAGTGCTCCTCCAGCAAGCGGACACCCTGGGTGTCGATGGCGGTGAAGGGTTCATCCAGTATCCAGACCCGGGCCGATGTCAGCAGCAGACGGGCCAGAGCCACGCGTCGCAGTTGACCGGCGGAGAGATGGAAACAGGGGGTATCGGCGTGACGGTAGAGCGCCAACTGGTCCAGGGCGTCGTCTATCTGGTCCGCTGACCAGCCGCCTTCGCTGGCGCCGTACCAGCGCAGGTTTTCCCGGGGTGTAAGCCCCCCCTTGACGCCGGGCTGGTGGCCGATATAGAGCAATTCACGGCGATAGGACCATAGGCTTGCACCGCGCAGTGGCCTGCCCTGCCACAACAGCTGGCCGCTGTATTCGCTGCTGACCCCGGCCAGAATGCGCAACAGGCTGGTTTTACCGCAACCGTTGGGGCCAGTGAACTGCACCACCTGGCCCGCCTGACAAGACAGATCCAGGTCCAGGAACAGCGGGCGGTAGTCCCGCTCACAGCCCAACTGTCGCAATTCAAGTAGAGTGTCGGTCAAAATTGCCCTGTTCCCGCGCTCATCGCTGCCGCTATACTCATGAAGAGGGGCATCAGCCCCGCAATGGGGTGTGATTATAGGCGAGCCTTTCCCCTGGACGCCATCATCCGAGCGATATTCAGCGATATGCCCATCGACCCGCCCATACTGCCGCCCTTCTCGTCCGCCTCCTCCGCCGAGACCGGCAGCGCCCGCAGTGGTCCCCTGGAAATGCCAGATTTGACGCGATTGCTGGGTCACGGGCGCGCCATGGCGGCCCGGGTGGAAACAGTCACACCGCTTTCCCGGGAACAACGCCAGCAATTACTCGACAACACCATCAACACGCTGCTGCGCCTCACCCGCAACGACAGCCCCCCCGCCGACAGGGCACAACAATTGAACCGTCTGGACGCACAGCAACAACTGCTGCAAACCTCTGGATTGCAGCTGGCGAGCCTCCGACTGTTGAGCCGGGAACTGCTCACCTACACCGACCGCCCCCTGGCACCCGGACAACAGGTTCTCGTACGGCTGGACCCCGGCGGTCGCCTGGTATTGACGGACAAACCGCCGGAACGGACACAACCGCGACCGGATGGTCGTGCGCCCACAGCGCCCGGCGAGCGCACCCCGGCAAGCGCCCAGGGCGCCACCCCAAGCCGAAACACCAACCCCGCAGTCGCGGACACGGACCGAACACAACTCAGGGCACTGCGCGAAACCAGTCTGGCCGATACCCTGCGTCAGATTCTGCCTCTGCGCGATACCCGACCGCCGCTGTACGCCGAACTGAACCGCCTGGTGCAGGCGCAGCACGCCGCTTTGCTGCCGCCGCCTGTACGCACGGCCCTGCTCAACCTGGCGCAACAGCTACCGGAACCGAAACAACTGACACAACCCAATAACCTCACTGCCACCCTGCGCAACAGCGGTGTATTGTTTGAACGCAAGCTGGCGCCGCTGGCGGCACCGACAACCGAAGCCGGCAACACCGGCAAGATCGCACCGGCCCGGGGCGATATCAAGGGTGCCTTGCTGCAGCTACTGCAGCGTGTCAACGCCGAGTTGCCCGCCAGTCAGCGCCCGGGCGTCGCGCCGGGCAATGCGCCTATAACGGGCAATGTGCCTATGGCAGGCAACGCGTCCGCACCTGGTGCCGCACAAATCCCGGCAGCGGGGCAAACAGTCGTCCCGCCATTGCTAACCACCGCACCACCCCAGTCGACATTCGCTTCGGTGGCACCGCCCCCGGCCGCAAGCGGTACGGCGACAGACACCACTACAAGCCCTGCTGTAACACCTTCAACAACACCTGGGACCAGTGGCGACATGGCCACTACCCCAACCCTCGGTCAACTGCTACTGCACATGTCGGCGCGTCCAGCAGCGGAATTGAGCAGCCGGGTATTGCGCGCCCAATTGATGCTCCTGTTACACCAACAGACGCTACAGGCCTTGGGTAAGGTGCGATTGCAGCAATTACACAGTGTCAGTCATCAACTGGCGCAGAGCGATGCGCCGCAACCAACGCAGTCCTGGCTGTTCGATCTGCCGGTGCGCTACGGCCAGGACGTGCGACCACTGGAAATACGCATCGACGACGAATGGGTGGAAGATGGCGAGGGTGAGGAGCGGCGCAAAAAACGCCAATGGCAGGTCATACTCAGTTTCGATTTGCCGGACACCGGGGCCTTCCATGCCCAGTTGACGCTGCTCGACGATCAATTATCCGCGCGCTTTTGGGCGGAACAAACGGAGACCTTGAGCATCGCCAATCGGCGCCTGGAGCGATTGCGCAAACGACTGGAAGCGGACGGGGTCACCGTTACCAAGCTGCAGTGCCTGGAAGGACAGCCACCATCACGCAAGCCCAGCTTCAACTATGCACTGGTGGATGTGCGCACATGAACGACCGGCAGCCGTTGCAAAAAGCTGTTGCGCTATTCTACGACGGCGAAAACGCACCCCGTATCACCGCCCGGGGCGCCGGCGATCTGGCGGAACAGATAATTGCTGTCGCCCGGGAGCACGGCGTACCCCTGTGCGACAACGCAACACTGGTGGATCTTCTGGTCAACCTTGAACTGGGCGACGAGATACCGCAAACCCTGTATATCGCCGTCGCCCACATTATCGCCTTTGCCTACGAACTGAAAGCTGGCAATTACTGAGTTCGACCGGGTATCGCCATTATCGCGTCGACGGCTGGCTTGGGACTGAGATACCGATTGAACAACAGAGGATAATTGGTGCGGTTGGGAATCGGGTAGTCGTTCTTCCAGGACATACCATCTTCCACTCCCCACAGCGTCACCCGGTGAATCTTGTCCCGGTGCCGATAGAATATCTCGAACAACTCCGCGTACCGATTCGCCAATTGCCGCTC
Organism: Marinimicrobium sp.; assembly: GCA_050486405.1. Taxonomy (GTDB): domain Bacteria; phylum Pseudomonadota; class Gammaproteobacteria; order Pseudomonadales; family Cellvibrionaceae; genus JBJHDF01. The sequence goes on from JBJHDF010000013.1 coordinate 53,654, forward strand.
CACTTCGGGCGGCAAACCATCGGCATAGGGATTCAGATACGCCATGAACTCCTCCAGCTGAAACTGAGGGTGCATCATGCCCTGACCGATAATCTGCCCCTCGCGGGTCAGCGGCAGCACATCCACGTCAAGCTCGGTGATCATCACCTTGACCCCCAGCGCGGCGTAGGCTTCAATAGCGGTCTCGATATATTCGTTTTTCGGATAGTTGAGTCCCCAGTGCCCCTGAATGCCGACACCGTCGATACGAATACCCTGCTCCTGCAGCATCTTTACCATACGCACAATGCCGTCGCGTTTTTCCGGGCGCCAGGCGTTGAAATCATTGTAGTAAAGTTCGGTATCCGGCGCATAGCGGCTGGCAAACTCAAAGGCCTTGCGCACCAGCAGATCGCCATCGCCCACACTGTTGACCCAGGTAGTGGGGCGGTAGGAACCGTCATCGGCAATCACTTCGTTGACCACGTCCCAGGCGTGAACCCGTCCGGCGTAGCGCCCGGCCACTTTTTCAATATGGGTACGCATACGCTCAATCTGGGCTTCCGGCGTGTTGGGGTTGCCATCATCATCGTAGAAAAACCAGTCCGGAGTCTGGTTGTGCCAGACCAGTGTATGGCCGACGATGTACATATCGTGTTTTTCGCCAAACTCCACAAACTCATCCGCCGGGCCGAAATTGTAGACGCCCGGTTGGGGGTTGATGGGCTCGATTTTCATGACGTTTTCAACAGTAATCGTGTTGAAATGCTCCACCACCACCGCCTGTGATTTGGCATCCTCACCGGAGGTAATCGCTTCATTGACAGCGGTGCCGATCAGAAACGCATCACTATAGGCTTCCTTCAGGGTTTTTGGCGCACCCTGATCCGCAACGGCACACAATGTCGCTGCCGCCAACAGCGGCACCAGCAGAACTCGGAACAGTTTCATCTTTTTCATCTCCTCTATTGTCGGACTATTTTTTTGGGAGCGTGTTAAAGAAGCTTATCGTTATAAACTGGTTTTTCCCCAGTAGTTTGCATACCAATCTGGCGAATTCCCACCCCGCCATCCTCTTGGCGTGGCCAACCGGATCACATCGCGAGCGCGATAGTTTCTATTGCCGTTAAAAAAGCCGTCAGCTACCTGGCCGCGCAGACAATCAAGTTCTTCCTGACAGACCTTGTAGTACGCTAGGGTATTTGCTGACTCGACATGCCGAAACAAGGCAACGGCATATTGCATGTAGCGCATGGGCAACCGAAGATCCTGCGCCGTTTTCTGAATCTGCAGCACCGTATACTGATCAGCCATTCCGTAGCGCTTGGCCAGGGCCGGCGCCAATACCCGGACATATTGATTGATCGTTCTATTTAGGCGAAAATTCCGCAATAGGCGCCGCATACTGTCCATCCCGCTACTGGCCCGCTACCGATGCTTGTGGCGACGGCTCGCCCAGCACGAAAGGTAGGGATAGTCACATATTTTCTCAACTGCCGCAAGGGCGGTAATCGGGCTTGGCCAGCAGCAGTTGTACCGTGCCGATACTACGCTCGCGGAAGCCGCCTTCGCAATAGCACAGATAGAACTCCCACATGCGACAGAAGCGCTGGTCATAGCCCAGTTCGGCAATGCGCTGCCAGCGGGAGAGGAAACGCTGGCGCCAATGGCACAGGGTTCGGGCGTAGTGCTGACCTATATCCTCCAGATGCAGTATGCCCATATCGGTGTTGCGCGCAACCTGATCACTGATCACTGCCACCGAAGGCAGGCAGCCGCCGGGGAAGATGTAACGCTGAATAAAGTCCACGGCTTTGAGCGCCCGCTGGTAGCGCTGATCCGGGATGGTGATGGCCTGCAGCAGCATCAGGCCATCATTGCGCAGCAGTCTGGAACAAGCGCTGAAATAGTCAGCGTAATGTTGGTGTCCCACCGCTTCGATCATTTCAATGGACACCAGCTTGCTGTAGCGGCCACGCAGATCCCGATAGTCCTGCAACAGCACCTCAACCCGATCCTGCAAGCCCGACTCCCGCACCAGGGTCTGTACCTGGCCATACTGGGCGGGTGACAATGTTGTGGTGGTGACCTTGCAGCCGTAGTGACTGGCGGCGTAGATGGCCAGTCCGCCCCAGCCGCTGCCGATTTCCAGCAGGTGATCGTCGCGAGACAACTCCAGCTTGTCGCAGACAAGGCTCAGCTTATTGAGCGACGCCTCCTCCAATGTGTTTTCATCGTCCGCAAAGACAGCGGCCGAATACATCATAGTGGGATCGAGAAACTCGGTAAAAAAATCATTGCCGAGATCGTAATGGGCGACGATGTTTTCCCGGGCACCGCGACGACTGTTGCGACGCCCCCAATGAAAACTGCGCAGACGCCACTTGCGCCAAAACGATAGCCTGTCGTCCAGCGCGTCCAGTGCCGGCAAATTCTTCGCCATCAGGCGCACCAGGCTCACCAGAGACGGGCTGGACCAGTCGCCATCCATGTAGGATTCACCGGCGGCGATGGATCCGCCCTCCAGCACCCGGCGATACACGCCGGGGTTGTGCACCTGTACTTCGGCCAGCAAGTCGGCTTGCGGCTCACTCTGCCCAAACCGATGGCATTCACCTGCCTCGTGCAGGAGCAGGCACCCATGCTCAAGCTGGCCCAGCAACTTGAAGAGCACTTGCCTGGCTATGCCTCCCCTGTTGCCAGCATTTTCATCCGGCGCTGCCAGCTGCCAGCGACTGCTACTGAGGGTTGACTGGGTCATTACTCTCTCCTTTACTCAACTTCGACTTGTTGCCGTCACGACCAGCAATGGGTGTATGCCCGTATACGGGTACGCCCTTGAAAAACAGCCTCAGCGCCTGCCAGTAAATGGCGACGCTGACTTTCAACGCCAACCAGGGTTGACGCAGCACAATAAGATCCAGCGCCCTGGCATCCCAGGGTTGACGCTCCATAACCAGTGTGGCGTCGGTGTGTTTATCCTGACCGGCGCGGTTTTCCATATGTATGCGCAACCGCTGCGCTGGCGCGTCACTGACCCAGCGATAGGCCATGGCCATGGGGTTAAAGGGCGACACGTGCATGGCCTTTGGGAAACAGGTGCTTACCCTGCCCTGCGCGTCACAGGGCAACGCGTAGCAGTGACACTCGCCCCAGGGTGTGTTGTTCACCTGGGCGAGAACAACGGCGGGCACCGGCGCATCGGGTTCGAAGCAATAGTAGAAACTGACCGGATTGAAACACCAACCCCAGAGCCTCAGGTTGGTCAACAAATGAACGGGGCCTGACGGGCAATAACCCAACTGCGAACTGACTGTTGCCCGAACCTGCTCGGCAAGATCCCGGTGTGGGTCGCCAAGGTAGTCACTGCGACGAAAACTGCCCGGCGTGCGGCCGTTATAGGACCAAAAGCGGGTTCGCTCAAACAGCTGCGGCAGCTCATCGAGATCCAGGTAAAACAGCGTCGAGCGATAGCTGAACTCGTGGTGTTTGGGCAGAAAGCGGCGATGCCGAAGCGACCCCTGATAGATGGCGCTGTTCATCATAGCGTCTCCCCGAAACGGGCGGCGACCCGCAGCGCCGACACCACACCGTCTTCATGAAATCCGTTGCGCCAGTAAGCACCACAGAAATGGGTGCCGCGCCGCCCGCTGATCTCACCCCAGCGCGCCTGGGCAGCCACGCTGGCGAGCGTGAATTCAGGGTGCGCGTACCGGTATTCACCGAACACCCTGGCCCCGGGTGAAAGCGTGTCGGGGTTGACGGATACACAGAACGTCGTGGGCGCTTCGATACCCTGCAATAGATTCATGTTATAGGTGAGAAGCGCCTTTTCCGGGTCCGGCGCTTGCGGCAGTCGATAGTTCCAGCTGGCCCAGGCCCGGGTATTGGCAGGCAGTTGCGCCGCGTCATTGTGTAGTACCACGCGATTTTCCCGATAGGGCATGGCGGACAGCACGGCCTTTTCCTGCGGGCTGGCATCGGCAAGCACGGCCAGCGCCTGGTCGCTGTGACAGGCAAATACCACATGATCGTACTGCCGCTCGCCGAACCTGCTGCTGGCAAGGGTAACGCCTGCCTCTAGGCGGTGCACGCTGGACACTGGCGTCGCCAGATGGATGCGATCGGCAAACACTGCCGTCAGCGGCGCCAGATAGCTGGACGAACCGCCGCTAACGGTATACCACTGGGGCTGATCGTTGACGGTCAACAAACCGTGATTGTAAAAAAAACGCAGAAAAAACTGCAGCGGCATTTCGGCGGCGCTGACGGAGCCCGCCGACCAGATGGCCGACACCATGGGCAGAATATAGTAGTCGCGCAGGCGGTGGCTGTATCCCGCTCGATGCAAATAGTCGCCCAGGGTCATCCCGGCGTCGTATTGCTCACTGACAAACGTTTCGATGCAACGTCGATTGAAACGCAAAATCTCCGCCAACAAACGCCAGTGGTCTAAGCGTAGGAGATTTTTGCGCTGCGCGAAAAGGCCGTTGAGTGAGGTGCCGCTGTATTCCAGACCCGTGCGGGCACAACTGACGCTGAACCCCATTTCGGTGGGGCGACTGCTGACACCCAACTGCTTGAGCAGCGCCATAAAGTTGGGGTAGGTTCTGTCGTTGAATACAATAAACCCGGTGTCTACCCGGTATTCTTCACCATCGAATAGCACCCGTTTGGTAGCAGTATGACCGCCAAGCTCGCTCCCTGCCTCGTAGACGTCCACCCCGTGCTGCCGACAGAGCAGGTAAGCGCAGGTCAGCCCGCTGATGCCACTGCCAACAATGGCAATGCGTTGACCGGGGGCATAGGCAGCGACGCTCATCAGCGCTTTTCGCCTCCAGCTTTGATCTGCCCGAACAGCTCCATAGTCTCCTTTCGGCTGCGGGCGATATCCACTATCGGTGCGGGATAGTCCGCACTCGCTCCCGGCTGATGAATCTCCCGCGCGGAGAGGTGTGCCAACTGCGGCAAATACCGCCGGATGAAAGTGCCCTCGGGGTCAAACCGCTGCGACTGGGTAGTCGGATTGAATATGCGAAAGTAAGGCGCCGCATCGGTACCGGTGGACGCGCTCCACTGCCAGCCGCCATTATTCGCAGCAAAATCACCGTCGATCAGGTTCTCCATAAACCAGCGCTCACCCATGCGCCAGTCTACTTGCAGGTTCTTGGTCAGAAACATGGCAACGACCATGCGCAGACGATTGTGCATCCAGCCGCATTGGCGCAGTTGCAACATGGCGGCGTCCACCAGGGGAACCCCGGTGCGCCCTTGGCACCAGGCGGCAAACAGCTCGGGATCTCTGCGCCAGGGAAAGCGCTCAGTGTAAGTTTGCAGGGGATGGTGCTTGCACACCTGGGGAAAATCCACCACCAGGTGTTGATAGAAATCCCGCCAGATCAATTCGTTGAGCCAGGCAGTGACACCGGCGCTACCGCTGTCCCACTCACCGCGGTTCGCTGCCAGCGCGGCGGCAATGCATTGGCGGGGCGACAGCACACCCATGGCGAGATAGGGGGAGAGACACGAGGTGCCCTCGCGATCCGGAAAATCCCGCTGCACCTGGTAATCGTCCAACCTGGCAGCGACAAAATCCGTCAGCCGTCGCTGGGCCTGCGCCTCACCGGCGGGCCATAGATGCTGCAAATCCCGCAGCTCCTGGCTTTCGAAAATTCGGTCGATAGCCTCAGCGTCTCTGTCAGCACCGGCAATAGTCCGGCCAACGACAGGCACCTCGGGCAGGGGCGATACCGAGGTCGCCATTGCCTGCCGCAGCCAGGCGCGCTTGAACGCGGTAAACACTTTGAAGGGTTGCCCGACAGCCGTGCGCAATGTTCCCGGGGGCAACACTACCCGATCGTGGTATCGCTGCACGCCGAAACCGCGCGCCCGAAACGCGTCGGCAACGGCAATATCCCGACGCTGTTCGTCCAGTGGATACTCGGCATTGAAGAACAGCTGTCCGGCCTTGACCTGGTCGGCCACAGCCAGCAGCGCCGCCGGTATCGCCGCAGCTTCCTCCACAGCGAACAGCTTCAGGACAATGCCCTTGGCCGCCAGTGCATCCACCAGACTGTGCAACTGTCGGCGCAGCAGATCCAGGCGCGCCGGGGCCGTGTGGTGGCGGCGAATATGCTCCCGACACAGACCATAGACGACAACGGGCTCACCCGCCCTGGCGGCGTGCCGCAGCGCCGGATTATCCACCAGGCGCAAATCGTTGCGCAGCCAGACCAGAACCTTCACCGGTGCGCCAACCTCTTGCGGAGTCGGCGCACGACAGGTCCTAACAGCGGCACATGTTCGTAAAGCATGTCGCCGAGATCGTAATAATCCCGATGCCAATGGATGCGTTCGCCGTAATGGATATGACTCATACCCGGCATACTGAGCCACTGCCCCCGTGCCAACTGCGGATGACGATAGCGCATCACCCAGACAAGGCTGGCGCGACCGCTTTGTCCGGGCGCCTCCGGTGGCAGATCCAGCACTTCCAGAAACTCGAAACCGCAGCCGTCCACGCCTTCGGCGATATACGCGAAGTAACCGCGCAGTGCTTCCAGGCCAACGATCTTGTCCACTGGGTCCTGAAATACCACCTCTGGGTGATAGATACTGTCCAGCGCATCGACAATGCCGCCGTCAAAGGTGGCGTACAGCTGGGTCAGGCGCGCAATCAATGGCGAAGATTCCGCCCCGCCCTGCCCCCGGCCTGCAAAGTGCATAACACTCATGCCGCCACTCCCACATAGCGCAAACCGAGTTTTTCCGGGTGCGGCGACCAGAAGCTCTGCTGTTGCAGATAAGGCATGTCCACCTTGCGCAGATAGTGCTTCAAGAGCGTCAAGGGCGCCACCAGCGGCACTTCGCCGCGCCGGTAAGCGTCAATCAATTCGCGCAGTTCGGCCTTCTCATCCGCAGACGTCAGCTTTTTCAGGTACCCCTGCAGGTGCTGCATGACGTTGGCGTTGCCCTTGCGGTTTACCGGCCGGGACAGCGCAGTCATAAACAACTGCACGAACTGGCGATTCACCTCATGGGGGTCTTTGCCGCGCAGGTCCGCCAGCAAACGGCCAATGGCCTGGTAACTGACCGGGTGGTGGGCCATCACCTGGTACTTGTAGCGGGCGTAGAAGGCCACCAAGCCGGCGGCGCTGGGACGCGCCTCCAGACTCCGACGCCAATCGTGGTAAGCGTAGAGCCGGGTAATGAAATTTTCCCGCAGCACCGGGTCGTTGAGACGGCCCGCCTCTTCCATGGGCAGCAGCGGCAGCAACTCCCGGAGGCGGGCGGCAAAGGCACCCTGTCCCCGGTTGTCCTTGGGTGTTCCACTGCTGGCATAGCGCTTGACGCTGTGCAACCCGCAACTGGGCGATTTTTGCATCAGGATATAGCCACAAATATCCGGCATCTGCAGCGCCACGGCTTCCGCCTCGCGGCGCAGCGCCTCGGTGACATCCCGACCGGTGTCAACCGAACCTTTGACCCGGGTGAGGTCACCGTCCGCCACCAGCCGGATGGGTTCACGGGGAACCCCCAGCCCTGCGGCAACTTCCGGACAGCTGGGTCGCAATTCCAGAAATTGGGTGAGCACTTCGGTGATATAGCGGGAATGTTTGTGTCCGCCGTTGTAACGCACGGCGTCGCCCAGCAGACACTGACTGACACCGACTGGGATTTTGTTCATGGAGAGCCCTTGCGCTGCGATACATCATCCGGGAAGAGAATACGTTGGCGATGGGGAAAAAGATAACCGGGGACGCCCAATCAGAGAATTTTTTTTCGGAACACCGGGAGCAACGCAAAAAGAGTAATTATAAATCACATTAAGAGTTAATTGTATACCATTGTTTTTATTGGAAAATATGGCTGGAGATACACCGGCTAATAGGTCGGCAACTCGATTTTGCCAAACAGTTCGTCCAACTCGGCCTTGGACTGGCAGAGAAAGGCGTCGTTAACCAGGTCGCGGTTCAGATGAGGGGCGAAGCGCTCGACAAAGTCGTACATAAAGCCGCGCAGAAAGGTGCCGCGGCGAAAACCGATCTTGGTGACGCTGCTCTCGAACAGGTGGGAAGCATCCAGCGCCACCAGATCGCTGTCGGCCTGCTCGCTGTAGGCCATGCGCGCCACTATGCCGATACCCAGCCCCAGGCGCACGTAGGTCTTGATGACGTCGGCGTCGGCGGCGGTAAACACCACCTTGGGCGCCAACCCCCGGGAAATAAAGGCCTCGTCCAGCTTGGAACGGCCGGTAAAACCGAAAACGTAAGTCACGATGGGGTGTTTGGCTACCTCTTCCAGGGTCAGGTGGCCAATCTGGGTCAGAGGGTGGTCGCGAGGCACCAGAATACAGCGGTTCCAGCGGTAGCAAGGCATCATCACCAGGTCACTGAAGAGTTCAAGAGCCTCGGTGGCGATGGCAAAATCCACCGAACCGTCCGCCGCCATCTCGGAAATCTGCATGGGCGTGCCCTGATGCATGTGCAGCGACACTTCCGGGTACTGCTGGATAAAGGATTCGATCACCCGAGGCAGGGCGTAGCGTGCCTGAGTGTGGGTAGTGGCCAGGGAGAGACTGCCCTTGCGCTCGTTGCTGAACTCCTGGGCCACCTGCTTGATACTGTCGACTTTGCGCAGTATTTCGCCAGCGGTCTTGAGGATAGCCTCCCCCGCCGGGGTGATCCGGGTCAGGTGCTTGCCACTGCGGCTAAAGATTTCGACGCCCAGCTCATCCTCCAGCAACCGGATCTGCTTGCTGATGCCCGGTTGGGAGGTATAGAGGCTCTGGGCCGTCGCCGACACGTTGAGATCGTGGTGAGCGACTTCCCAGATATAGCGCAGTTGCTGTAGCTTCATAAGCCCTCCGAATGGCCCCTGCTGATCTTGTTATAACGCTTCGTAATATTTATTCTAATCGAGAATAGCTTTTGGTCAATTTTTTCTGCCGTCGCATGGGAAAATATTCCGGATATCGGGCCAAATTAAAACTATTAATTATAATAATATATGTTTTTATAACATAAACCCATCTAGGTGCACCATCACTCGCCCCCAACACCCTGCTTTGCTCCACCCGGGGCGAGCTCGTTGGCAATCCCGTGGGGAACGTGACCGGTGGCCACATGTTCACTGGCGGACTCACAGTGCACCGGTTGGTCGTCAAAGAAAACATCCGCACCATAGGCCTTGAGAAACTGTCCCTTGGACATGCCACCGAGAAACAGGGACTCATCCAAACGAATGTTCCAGGCGCGCAAAGTGCGGATCACCCGCTCGTGGGCGGGCGCGGAGCGGGCAGTGACCAGGGCCGTGCGAATAGGGCAGGTATCGCTGCTGAACTCGCTTTGCAGGCGCTGCAGGGCCGCGAGAAATTCCTTGAAGGGACCACCGGACAGTGGTGTGCGGGCCGAAGCCTTTTCGCTCTGGGCGAAGGCGTTCAGCCCCTGTAGCTTGTAGACCTGTTCCGCCTCGTCGGAAAAGAGTACCGAATCACCGTCAAAGGCAAAGCGCAATTCATCCTCGTGCTCCGACCGGGAGCGGGAGGCCACAATGGTGGCTGCCGCCACCCCCTGATTCAGGGCCTGGCGCACGTCGTCGCCGTTGGTGGAGAGGAATAACTGGGCTCCGAAAGGGCCTATGTAGCGATAGGGGGTGTTGCCACCGCAAAAGGCCGCCCGGGTGATGCCCAGGCCGTAGTGCTCGATGGAGTTGAACACCCGCAAGCCCGTGTCGGCACTGTTTCTGGACAACAGTATGACCTCCACCCTGGGGTCGCCGCCTATCAGGTCGTTGACCCGCAGCAGCTTCTGCACCATGGTGAAGGCATCCCCTGGCCTGAGCACCTTGTCCTCATTTTCAATCTGGTAGCGGGAGTAAGCCTGCAACCCCTGCTCTTCGAACACCCGGTGGCTGTCGTCCAGATTGAAAAGTGCGCTGGAAGAGATGGCGATGACCAGCTTGTCGGCCTGGGGGTTGGGCATAGGGCTCCACGGTAGGTTCAATACTGCTGAATAACCCTGCCTTTATACACCATTCCGCGGTGCCCTGGGAAACGCCAGCGCGCAATTTCGCTCAAACCGCTCAGGCCGCGCAGATGGCGGAGCCGTGGTCGTGGACTTCCACCAGACAGCGGTGCAGGCTTTTCACAGCCGTTTCGTAATCATCCTCGTCGATCACGAACTGCATATCCACCTGGCGTATAGACTGGTGCATGGCGAGGATGCTGATATTGGCCGCCGAAAGCGCCGAAACCGTTTTGGCCAACATACCGGGAACCTTCATGTCGCTGCCGATGGCAGACACCACAGCCACCTTGCGGGTGTCGATCTCCGCCTCCGGGTAGGCTTCTTCCATGGCCCGACGAATGCGATTGACGGTTTTCAAGTTGGCCGCCACATAGTGGGTAATGGTGTTGGCGTTGATGTCCTTGCTCACCACATGGGCCTTGAAGCGCGCTATGGCGGCCAGAATCCCCGAATCGTATTTCTCGATACTGCCCATCATGTCCTGATCAAACAGCTCGATGCTGTACAGGCGCTTGCGCCCGGCGATAATCTCCACACAGGGCTTTTCGCTGACATAGTCGCCCGTGATAAGTGTGCCCTGGTGTTCCGGCTCAAAGGTGTTGCGTACTCGCAGGGCAATATCCGCCCGGCGCAGACCCTTGGCCGCCTTGGGGTGAATGGCTTCCATACCGAGATTTGCCAGCTGATCCGCCACATCGTAGTTGGTGCGGCCGATGGGCACCACTTTGTCGGCACCCACCAGTCTCGGGTCGGCGCTGCTCAAATGGTACTCCTTGTGGATCACGGCTTCGGCGGCACCGGTGACCACTGCGATCCGGCTGAACGTCATTTCACTGTAGCCGCGATCGAAGCTGCCCATCAAGCCTTCCCGACAGTGGGTATAGCCGGTGACGACGGGCAGTTCCTTGCTCAGATCCACGCCTTCAAACACATTTTTGATGGTAGTATCCAGGGGCTCCGCCTGATCGCTTTGCCAACCGCACAGGTCGAGAAAGCGGGCGTTGATGCCATCGCGCTGCAGCAGATGCGCCATATTCCAGGCGCTGTGCGCCTCGCCGATACTTGCCAGCATTTCGCGCACTGTAAAGAGATGGGATTCCAGCTCGAAATGGCCGTGCTGACACAGGCGCTGCAAATCTTCCAGACAACGCTCGGCGTCATCCAACCGCTGACCGATAAAATTGTCCGCCTCTACCCCCAGGGGAGTATTGCCAAACAACTCACTGTTTTTTGCGAACATTTTCTCTCTGACCACCTGAAACGCCTCACGCCAGGGATCGTCGTTATCACTGCTGGCAAACAGTCCATAGACTCCGGGCTTGCCATCTTTCTTGCTCTCCAGCAGCAGGTCGGTCATACCACCGTAGGCGGACACTACAAAAACCCGGTGATACAGCTCCACCTGATCCTTGGCATCACAACCGCGCAGAATCACGTTGTCCCGAACCGCCTCGTACTGGCTCATGGATGTGCCGCCAATTTTCTCCACTGTGTGGGCCATGTTAAAACTCCAGATTCTCCGTTTAAATGGTTAACGATTCAGTCGGTTATCTCTTCCGCGTCCAACGGGTAGGCACCAGCGGCGTCGTGCACTTCCTTACCGCTGAGCGGCGGATTGAATACACAGGCCATTTGCATTTCCTCGAACGCCCGCAGAATGTGCTTATCGTGCTGATCAAGGATGTAAATAGTGCCCGGTTCTATGGGGTAGACCTTGCCGTCAGCGATCGTTTCCACTTCGCCGCGGCCGCTGATGCAGTACACGGATTCCAGATGATTCTGATAGTGCAAATGCAACTCAGCATCCTTGAAAATCGTGGTGATGTGAAAGGAAAACCCCATCTTGTCATTTTTCAACAACAGGCGATTACTCTGCCACCCTTCAGCTCCCACAGTGCGGCCACTGGCGGCCGCGTCCTGCAAATGTCTTACAATCATGTTGAATTCCTTGTGTAATGCAATAGACAACAGCCAATCAGGATGCCTTGCTCAAAGCGCCGCCGGAAAATATCTCGGCGATGCTCGCTTCAAGGATATCGAACCCTGCCTCAAGCTCCTGCTCGCTGATGGTCAGCGGACAGAAACACTTGACCACTTGACTGTAATTGCCGGACGTTTCGATGACCAGCCCGCGTTTGAACGCCTCGCGACAAATGGCAGCCGCCACGTCGCCGTTGCGACACTCCAGCCCCTGCATCATGCCGCGTCCCTTGAGGCGCAGTTCGGTTTGGCCGTATTTTTCCGCCATACGCTTGAAGCGACGAGTCACCAACTCCGCTTTGCGCTGTACAGACTGGGAAAAGCTGTCATCTTTCCAAAAGTACTCCAGCGCCGCCGAGGCAGTGACGAAGGCGTGATTGTTACCGCGAAAGGTGCCATTGTGCTCCCCCGGCTGCCACTGATCCAGTTCCGGCTTGAGCAGTACCAGCGCCAGAGGCAGGCCGTAACCACTCAGGGATTTGGACAGGGTAATGATATCCGGGCTGATGCCCGCCGGTTCAAAACTGAAGAAGGTGCCGGTACGCCCACAGCCCGCCTGAATGTCATCCAGAATCAGCAAGATGCCATGTTTGCGGCAGATTTTCTCCAAGCCCTGCAGCCATTGTTTCTCCGCCACGTTGAGACCGCCCTCCCCCTGTACTGCCTCGACAATGAACGCGGCGGGCAGGTCAATACCACTGGAGGGGTCGGTGAGCAACTTGTCGATCATTTTTAAGGTGTCGGTATCGCGGCCGTGGTAACCGCAAAAAGGCATGCGGTCCACGTCGCTGAGCGACACCCCGGCACCGCCGCGGTGATGTTGGTTACCGGTCACAGCTACCGCCGCCAGAGAGACACCGTGAAAGCCATTGGTGAAGGCTACCACATTGCTGCGGCCAGTGACTTTGCGGGCAATTTTCAGTGCTGCTTCCACAGAGTTGGCGCCTGTGGGGCCGGTGAACTGCAAGCGGTAATCCATGGATCTCGGTGCCAAAATCACATCGCGAAATGTCTGCAGAAATTTCGCCTTGGCATCGGTGTGCATATCCAGGCCGTGGGTAATGCCATCTTCCTGAATGTATGCCAACAGCGCCTTTTTCAGCAGCGGGTGGTTGTGGCCGTAATTGAGGGAGCCAGCACCGGCCAAAAAGTCCAGATACGCATTGCCGTCGTTATCGTAAAGGTAGCTGCCCTGAGCGCGATTGAAGACCACCGGGAAGGACCGGGCGTAGCTTTGTACTTCGGACTCCAGTTCGTTGAATATGTTCATGCTTTACTCCTCGTTGTGAATTCCGCTTAGTACCACGAGCCGCCACGAGCCACCACGAAAGGTAGCGCGATGACCCAGGCGATCTATTGGCTTTCCGGGTTGGTAAAGGGGCCTATACGCAGCAGATGCTCATCCGCGTGCTGACCACCGAAGTGCTCATTTTTGCTGAAGTGAACCCGGTCATTCAGATCCGCATCCAGTTCCCGGGCCAGGCTGCGGAACAGCCCCCAGGACGCTTCGTTGTCAGGGGTGATGGTGGTCTCCAGGTAACTAACCCGGCGACAGGCCGGGCGTTGCAACAACCAGCGCAACATACGCTTGGCCAACCCCTGCCCCCTGGCCTCCTGCGCAATCACGATTTGCCAGACGAAGAGTGTGTCGGGCCGGGCAGGAATCAGGTAGCCGGAGACAAACCCCACCAGATGATCGCCAGCGAGGGCAGCGACGGCGGTGTCGGCAAGGTGAGTACACTGCAACAGGTTGCAGTAAACGGAATTGGGATCCAGGGGAGGACTGGCCGCAACCAACCGGTTTAGGGCGTAGCCATCGCCTGCTTCGGGGGTCCTAAGCAGGAGCTGGGTCCCGCCGCCGGGTCCATTTTGGGGCCCGGCATCTCCATCGTGATCTATATACATGTCCTAGCAGTTTGATTGCCATTGAATTCGCATATTCTATCATATTGCGCTGATATGTGGCAAATACGCCGACATTTTGCACAAAATGTATATATAGCGCACAATCCAGCCGCCAAATCCCACAATTATTTTGTTTTGTGTACAATGTACTTGACTCGGCCCGAAGAGGCCCTCTGCGCCAGAACTGGCTATAATCCCGACTCACGACGGTTGAGCGACACCATGGATAAAATTGAAGAAGTTCTTACCGCGTTGCGGCGCGTCATTCGCGCCACCGACCTGCACTCCAAGCAACTGGTAAAAACCGCCAGCGTCACTGGACCGCAGTTGCTGTTGCTGCAACTGGTTCAGAATAAGGGTGACATGACCATCAGTGAGCTGGCGCGGGAAATGAGCCTGAGTCAGGCCACGGTGACGGCCATTATCGACCGATTGGAGAAACGGGAGCTTGTAGCGCGCTATCGCTCCAAGGTGGACAAGCGCAAAGTCTACCCCCAACTGACCGAGCACGGCCGCGCCATACTGGCCAGCGCGCCCCCCGCCCTGCAGGACAACTTCTCGCGCAAATTCCGCGCGCTGGAGGACTGGGAGCAGAGCATGATCATCGCGTCGCTGCAGCGCATCGCCGAAATGATGGACGCCAAAAATATCGATGCCTCACCCTTCCTGGATATCGGCGCCCTGGATCGCGGCGCCAAAGGCGACGGATAAGCTTCCATTCCCTTTTCCCTTTTTTTCACCCATCAAACTCCACCAAACGTGAAGTCTCTTCGGAAGGCTCCAACTGCAGTTGGCTACGCAGGTGTTCACTGCACCGTTGGTACACTGCCAAAGCCTCGGCCCGCTGATTGAGCTGCACATAAACTGTTATCAATTCCCGGTACAACTGCTCCGCCAGCGGCTCTATATCCAGCGCCTTCTGGTAAAGATCGATGGCTTCCGAAAAGTGGTTTTCAGCTACAGCGTTGCCCGCCACTGAGATCAGACTGCGCAGAAAACGGCTGCGCAATCGCTCCCTGGGTACCAGTGCGTAACCGCGTCCCTCCCCGTCGAGAAAGCCACCGCGATAGAGCGCCATGGCCGCAGCAAGAGCCGCCAGTTGCGCTGGCAACTCGAGGCCTTCAGTACCGGACAGAACATCCAACTTCGCCTCCAGCGCCCAGGTATCCAGCCAACAACTCTGGGGGTTCAGGGAAAGCGCTGCGCTCTGCCAGAGTATCGCCTCGACACCCAGCAGCTTTCTCGCCCGGTAAACTGTCGCCTTCAGATTCTGCTGGGCCATATGGCCTTCTGCGTCCGGCCAAAGTGTATCCAACAGGTGACATTCGGATACGTCTCTGCCGCCGCTGGCCACAAGAACCTTGAGCAGGTCCAGCACCTTGACTTGAGACTTGCCCCGAAATGCCAGAGGCTGACCGTCGATGACAATGGCAAACTGGCCCATGGTGAAAATACGCACGGGCCAGGGCCAGTCCACCACAGTCTGAAAGGGTTGCTGCGGCAACAGCTTGCGCCGCCGGATCAGGCGCTGCACACTCTCTGTTTCGATACCCTCGCGCAACGCCAGGGCACAGAGACGGGCCAGGTGTTCGCTGCGACACCAGTCAACATTGTACAGGCAACCCGACGCCGCAGCGGAAAACGCACGGCGCAAACTCCCCGGCAGCTTTCGCTTGTGTCCCTGCTGGTCGGCAATCAGGGCCTGCAGCACACCCAACTTGAATTCCAGGACTTCGCTGTCCAAGGCAGCGGCAATAGCGCTGGCGGAGCGCAGATGCCGGGTGGCGCGGGCGATATCGTTCATTTCCAGGTAGAGAGTTGCCAAGGCCGTCTCCACCAGCGATATGGGCATGATCGTGCCACTCGCGCGCGCGTGCTCAAGCGCGCTCAGCAACAAGGTCCGGGCGGCGCTTCGATCACCCTCCACGTAGTGCAAATAGGCCATGAGATAGTCGCAGTGCCCATTGTGCAAAGCACTGCCGGGTGGCACCAAAGCGGCAAGTCTTTTTAGATGGTTTTTGGCCTCCGTGACCTTTTCCTGTGTTAGCAACGCGTAGACGGCGTGGCTGAGCAGGAAGAACTCGTGGCCGGGATTCAACCCGCGCTCCTCAATGATAGCGAGCCCCTGTTGCACCACAGCCAAACAGGATTCGAAATCGGCGTTGAGCCAGTGAAAATTGGCTTCAAACGCCCACCAATACACCGCTGTGATGGGCGAGGCTTCCCGCACCAGAGGGGACAGCCGCTCCACCAGGGATACCGCACTGTATAACTTTCCCGACCAGAGACTGTGCATCAACAGCTTCTGACCCAGCTCCAGCCGCTCGTTGACGCCCTGACACTGCTCCAGCAGAAGCAGGGCTCTGCCCCGCCAGAGCTCGGTGTCAGGGTGAGTCATGCGGCGATAGAGCAAGCTGCAGTAGATGCCGTTGGTAACTTGCAAGCGGATCGAAAGGTCAAGCCTGTCGTAGTGGTTACCCAACACCTGATTCAACTCATCTATCCAGCGGTCCAGCCCGCTGAAACTCCCCCAGTGAAAGTGGTAGGACTGCACAATACCAGCCCATGCCATCAGCGCCGCTTCGCGATGACCGTCCGCGCTGAAGCGCTGGTAGGCCTGCTCGTAAAGTTGCCGTGCGCTCAGCGCATCCTGGGGCAATGTGGCCATGGCCTGCCAGTAACTGAGCCAGGGGCGGGATCTGATCGTGGCTGGGGTCAGTGTCGACATGCGATCGCGCAGGGTCTGGTAACGTCCCTGCACAAACCATTGCGGCGATTGCCGGATGATCAGTTCCGCCAATTGCACCTGAGCACCGGACTCGGTCAGGGCGGCGATGGCCTCTTCCACCATGCCCAATTCGCCGTGACGAAGGCCAACGGTCAAACAACGCTCTCGGTAACCAGCTTCCCCCCAGTACTCCTTCGCTTCAGCTACGAGAAAAGCGCGAAACAGTGGGTGAAACTCACAGATATCCTGATCGTTTCCGAAGCGGTGAACAAAGGGATTGGCAAACAGCTCCTCCGCTATGGGGTTGCCGCAGGTTTCATCGCGCTGCCCCGGAATCTCCAACACATGAAAGCGGGGCACCAGCGCCATGGACATGGCTGCTGCGCGGGTTACCTCACTCATGCGGGAAAATACTTCCGCCGAAAAATAACGATGCAACAGGTCCTTATCGGAATTCAGGGTAGCAGAGGGCTCTTCGTCGTCCTGACGCAACAGCAACAGTAAGCCCGTGACCCAACCCCGAGTACGCTGATGCAGTTGCCTGGCACGCGACTCGGTCAGGGTGTGGCCACAGACGCGCTCGGCAAAGGGAATCACTTCGTCCGCCGCAAGATTAAGGCTGCCCTGCCCCATCAGACGCAGCTCGCCGTAGGCCTGCAGCCGCGAAAATTCCGCCGGAGGCTCCTGCCGGCTCATGACGAGCAGCTTGTGCCTTGGCGCCAACTCGTCCACGGCCAGGCACAGCAATCGATGGATGGGCGCGGATTGCGGCAGTTCCTGATAGTTGTCCAACACGAGCAGAGCGGCGTCCGGCAACGCTTCGGCCAACTGCCGAAAATACCGTCGGGTAAAGAGCTCCAGTCCCAGCGGCGAATCCGCAGCGTAGAGTGGCATGTGTGGCATATCCGGTTGCAGCCGCTGCAGCGCCAGCCCCAGATAGTGAAAAAAGGAGGAGGGATCTGTATCGCCCCTATCCAATTGATACCAGATAAACGGTTGTTCCCAGGACTCCAGGTAGCTGGCAGCCAACGCCGTTTTTCCGCTTCCGGCCTGACCGGTGATCCACAATACCTTGGCCTGATCCGTGGTGGCATCCGTAAAAAACTCTCTCAGTCGAGAGAGCTGCCGTCTTCTGTACCAGACCCGGCCATACCGGGGCATCGAAAGTTTTGCCAGCATGGAAGCTCACCGACTCACGTCAAATCTCGATTGTGACCTTGTTAAATATCGGTGGGTATCCCGTATTCGCGGGATGCGCTTATTTTGCCGGCCCAACCAATCCTCGCTGGGCTGCTTCGAGAGCGGCTTCCGCGCGATTCCGGACATGAAGTTTACGGTAGATATGCTTGACATGATCGCCCGCCGTGTGGTGGCTGACGCCCAGCTCCCCGGCCACGGCCTTCAGCGTCATGCCCTTGGCAATCAGGGCAAGCACCTGAATTTCTCTGGGCGTCAGACTGCCATCTTCCGCCGGCCGAAAGGACTGCAATACCCGACGCGCGATACGGGGTGACAGCGGCGGCTGCCCCTGGGCCATGCCTCGCAGATGGCGAATCAGTTGCTCTTGGGTCTGCTCCTTCAGCAAATAGCCCTGAGCACCGGCCCTGAGCGCCTCAAACAGGTAATCGTCGTCACTGTAAGCAGTGGTTATAACGCAGTCGGTCCCGCTACCCCTGGCGACGATTTCCCGCACCAGATCGATACCGCTGCCATCCGGCAGGTGAATATCGATCAATGCCAGTTGAAAGCTATCCGATGTCAGAAGCTCCCTGGCACCACACAGGCTTTCCACCGCTGCGATACGGCTGCGGGGATACACGGCAAGCGCAATGTCGCACAACCAGCAGCGGGTCTCCGCCACATCTTCCACTACCAGTATCGACGGTTCACTGGCAACCATGGCATTAATGCTCCCGCCTGATCTGACTTGGCGCAACAGGTATCTGCAAAGTCATCTCGCAGCCATCCGCCATTGCCCGCCAGTGCAAATGCCCGCCCAGCTCCGCGATGCGCCGCTCCATGCTCAACAAACCCGTACCCGGCCGCCACTGTGTGGGATCAGTTAATCTTCCCCGTTGACCGAGGGCAACGACCAACTCTCCTTGCCGCCAATACATTCGGAAAGTAATGGCGGTGGCTGCACCGTGACGCAGCGCGTTGGAGACGGCTTCGCGCAGCACCTGACCCATATTGGCGGTTTGCGCCGGGCTGAGCCGAACGGCTGGCAGATCATCCACCGTTTGCCAGTCCAGTGCGATTCCGGCGGCGTCCAAGCGTTCATCCAGTTCGTGTCGCCAATCCGCCAGCGCCTCTTCCAGCTCCGTGCCCTCCGGTCGCTTCAACCGATATATGGTTTCTCGCAGCGCCTGCATGGCGCTCTTCACCATATCCCGGTCTTCGCGGCGTTGGACCCGATGGCTCAACGTCAGCAGGCGCGCGCCCACATCGTCGTGCAGATCGCGCATAATTCTCTCTCGTTCGCGCTGGGTCGCAGCGCGCGCGTCGGCTGCTGGCCCCGCCATGTGCAACAAACTGCCAACCAACGCCGCGTCCGACGGGCTAAAAAGACGCCGGCCGTTGCTGCGATAGCCGCAACGCACCAAACCTTCGCCGCTCAGGTTGGGCACAGCCAGCACCAGGCCCTCCTGCTCCACTCGCGGCTCTGCCAGGTGCCCGGTATCGGATTCCATATGCATGGGGCTAAACAATTTGCGTAACAACACTCGCCAATTGTCATTCAGGGATCGGTCGTCCTGCGCCGACACCAGACTTTCCAGTAGCTGCCTAGGCAGCCAGCTCATAGGCTCGGTACCCTGCCAGAACAATCGCCGCCACAGCCACTGGCGCACGGGAAAGTAGATCCAACCAATAATGAAAATTGACAGGGCGATAACATAGGTGGGCGCCACATTGAGCAGATAAGCGATCAACAAATCCAAAAGAACCACGGCGCTGCCACCGAGCAGCCACAGCCAGGCCGTCAGCCACCATTCGCCCAGCTGAAAAAGCCGGTAGCGCACCACCGCCATGATCAGGCCCAGGTAGCTGACAATGCCCACACCGAAGGCCACTTCCAGAGACATCACCGGTGCGGCCCCAACCAGTGCCGGAAAGAAATACAGCGCGGTTACCAGCAACATACCGGTCATCATCACCAGTACAAACCACTGCAACGCCGCGCGGTCCACCGGGCTGCGCCGGGACAAACGCCACTGAATGGCGATGACCAGAAACGTCAGCGGCAGACTGATCACAACGGGAAAGGCAAAGGTATCGCCCGGCCAGTCCAGAGTTCGAGTCAGTTCGTTGGCAAACAGCAACACCACCACGACAAAACCAACCCACAGTATCCGGGTAGAACCAAGGCGCCGTGGATAGACCCAGAAAACCGCCAGATAGGCAAAGAAAAACAGCAGCGTACTGAGCCGATTGATATAGACCGAGACTTCAAACAGCAATGGCTGCACACTGGGCTGACGATAGGCGTACACCAGATTGCTCAGGGCAATGCCCATAAAGCTGGCCCCGGCCAACAACAACATCTGGCAAGCCAGATCACCACGCCGGTAGCTCCATACCCCGGCACCCACGAGAAACGGCACAACACCGGCGGCCATGAGCCACATCCACAGCGGTAAGCTGCGCAGCGGCCTGGCGCTTGTGGCGAGTGCAATAACCCGATCGTCTTCCAGGTGAAGATTGACCTGAGGCTGGCGGGCGACATCGTGCAATTGCGCCACATGATCGAACAGTGCCGTCAATCCGGCAAAGTTACCAGCCTGATCGGGATCACTGACCAAACTCAGCGGATACAGATAGACCGGCTCTCGTCCCTTTGCGGAAAAACCCAACACCCTGTCACCCACCCGGATACCGGCAGCGGCCGCCGCTTCGTCCACGGACAGTACCACACCGACGTTGGCCGGTTCAGGGTCGAGAACAACACCCATCCAGGGAGCGCGCAGTATTAGCAGTACGCAGACAAAAATGGCTGCCGCGGCAAACACGGCGGCCATCACAAATGTGTACTGGGGGGTCAGAGTGCCAACTTTTTTCACTGGTTGTTGTCCGGCAGTTAACCTATTAACCTGGCAATTATTAACCCGGCAATGTTAATTGCCGGGTTAATATTTCCAAGGAAAAAATCTAACGAAACAGGTCGGCTTCGCCTTCCAGCAGAGTCACCTCGGCCCGGGTAGTACCGCTGGACTCGTCCAGCTCCAGCACAACTTGTATTCGTGCCGGGTCCAGACTGGTGGTCACCAGGCGGTCGTCGGCGCTGACACTGTACGATTCGCCCGGGTGCATAGTTACCACAGGCTCTGGTTCAGGTTCCCGCGGATCATCGCTGGAACTGGAGCAAGCAATGAACGACGCCAACAACACCAGAGCGCCGCTCCATTTCAACAGATATGCAATTTTCATGGCCGGCTCTCCTAAAAATACAGGTCGTTGTCAATCAGGGATTCGATTTCTATTCGGGTCACGCCACCGTCGCGCAGGACCCTGACCACCGACGGCGCCGGAAACTCGGTATCGGTCAGCAGGTCTCCCAGGGTCGACCAACTGTCGCCAGTGTACTGCTGGAATCGGGCAAGCAACTGCACAGTGGAACTCAACTGCAACAGAACCCGGCGCTGCTGATCGCCCAACTCCGCCGCCGCCGTCATCACGCCGTCACCCTGTACCCGGGTATCCGAGCCGGCAATATCCAGGTGTACGCGCAACTGCTCACCTTGCGGCGACAGCACCCGATGACGCGCCAGACCATCCGGGTAAGCTTCGATCTGGTAACGCTTGCCATTCTCCAGGGTAAAGCTGCTGATTACCACTGGCAGGCCCTGGGTATCGGCAATGACCCGCGACAGTACTCCTGACACGCCGGTAGCAAACTCGCTGCTCCACAATGAAGCACCATCGCCATCGAGCAGTTGCATCTGGTGCTGGTGTTCAGGATCTACAGACTGGTCCGGCAAGAACACAAACAGGGCAACATCACCCGCGCTGAGCATCAGATTTCCGGCGCCGTCAAGTACACACTCCGGCACTTCACAACGGATTCCGGGCTCGCCGGGCAGGGTATCCACCACCATGGGTGGCGCCGCCGGCTCACGGACATCCCACACCAGTGCGACATCACCCTGCGCACCTTCGACACCGGACACAGCGATTTTATAGGTCTCTCCTGCCCTGGCCACAAACCAGGTTTCGTCACTACCGCTGTAGCTTGAGGGCACCGGAACCAGATCAGACAGACTACTGCCACTGTACACCGTTACCGCTGCGGCAAAACCACTGGCCCCGGCCGAAAAACTGACGCGCTCGGTATCCGGTGCGGTCCAGGTCCACCAGACACTGTGATCGCTGACAACGCCCGTCACCACGCCGTGGTCGGGTTCGCCCGCTTCCAGAGTAGCGTGCGTATTGGTGCCCAGCACACTGCCGCTGGCACCGGCGATGCTGTGCGCGTAGGCGAAGCGGTTGTTGACCGGCGCCTGAGGGTTTTCCGGGTCCACGGGTATCTCGCCGGGGTCATCGGGCGTGGTATCCTGCGGCAGACTCTGCAGGCTGATATTGTTGAAGGTGACACGGTCACCGTCGTCCACCGCCATATCGTCGCCGCCAAACCGGATTCTCACCCGGAAGTGGGGATTATTGTCGACCATGGCAATATTGGAGAAATCCAGCTCATACAACTGGTAGCTGTCTTCACTCAAAGCCAGGGTGTGGTTGTGCAGACCGGCGCCGGTCCACTGCGGCGGCCCCGCGTTAACGGCATAATCCGCCCGCAGATACTGGGCGGCGCCCTCATCCATGGCGGCAAAACGAAACACCAGATTGCTCATGCCAGTAGTCGGCATGTGAAAAACCAGAGTATTTTCCCCGGCCGGCCCGGTAAAGGGTTGCTTCACCTGGATGCCACGCATGGTGACATTTTCGTAGGCCACTCCGAAATTGCCCTCTGGCAGATAGTTGATGCTGGTGGGTTCGTTGCGTCGCTCCAGCGAGGCTTTGCGGTTCGTATCCGGATAACCTTCCAGTGCGGAGTGATAAGCGATATGGGCGCCGGGAGCCGCAGCGTAGGTTGGCGCAATAGTGACCAGCTCGGTATTGTTGGGCAAATCATTGTCAAACAGCCAGAAGTAGGCCAACTCCGTATCCTGCTGCAAATCCAGAGTAACATTGTTGAAAGTGACCCGGTCGCCGTTGTCCACGGTCATATCCGGCCCGGCAAAGCGGATGCGTACCCTGAAATACGGGTTATTATTCGCACTGGCGATGCTGGAAAAATTGATACTGTACAACTGGTATTCATCACTCAGGGGCAAGATGCTTTGATTCAGCCCCGCTGTGGTCCATTGCGGCTCCCCTGCGGCGACAGAATAATCGACACGCAGGCTGTCCGCCGCACCTTCGTCCATGGCGGCGAAGCGGAATATGGCCTTGCTGTGCCCGGTAGTGGGCAATTCAAACACCAGCGTGTTTTCACCGGCATCGCCAACGAAAGGCTGCTTCACCTGCAGACCCCGCATACCAGCGTCGGCGTAGGGGGTATCCAGTTTATAGTTCAGAGGCGTCGGCGCATTGCGTCTTTCCATGGAGGCGTTGCGCCACTCGGCATGATTTGGTTCAAACGGATAGCCGGCCAGCGCCGAATGGAAAACAATGCGGGCAGTGGTCTCCGTATGGCTGATCGAGGCAGCCACTTCCTCCATTGGAGTATTGTTGGGCAGATCATTGTCGAACACCCAGGCATGCAGGAAAGGCGGTGGTCCCGCTGAAAAATGCGCGGTCACTTCGATATCGGAATCAGGATTCAGCTGCACCACCGGGTTGCCGGACTGCCCCGCTGCCACACCTTCCCAGTGACTGAACTCGTAGCCCGGTTGGGCAACGGCCTCCAATTCGATGGGCACCCCGCGGTAATAGATTCCCTGCCAGGGGTAGACAGCTGCAGACACACCCGGTGTATCCTCGGCAATGACAATGCTGTTGACGCGGATTTTTCCCCGGCTGTGATCAGGTGTGTCCAGCGTCAATTGATACTGCCCAGCCAAGCCGAAAAAGCTTTGAAGATGTTGCCGCATATAGTCGGGGCGGGTTTCGGCAAAATCGATCATCACCTGAACACTATTGTGCCAACCCGTGGTATCCGTGAACCAGCCCCAGCCCGAAGGGTGCCCCCAGCGGTCGATATGCTCCTGTACCTCAGGCTCGATCGCCGCCTTCATGGCATTGATTCTGGCCACCACCCGATCCGTCTTGAAGTTGCTGTTCAAGAGATCCGCAAAACGGTTGACATAATCCAGCCGGTAGCCTTCGTTTTGCAGCAGATTGCGCAACAGAAAGGTACTCCAGTCCGGGTTGGGCCAATCGGTACCGCCCTCGGCGGTGGCAAATATCAGGGTATTGTGCGCGGCACCGTTCTGCCCGTCGTAAAGACCGAACCCGAAATCCGTATCCACCAACATCCAGCGCCAGCGCCCGTCGTGACCGTAGGGCGCGTTGGGCAGATACTCGTCCGTGCGCAACCGCCAGTAGTCAACATTGTTGCCGGGCCAGTCGGTATTGTTGGCAAAAATGTTGGCAATGGTGTAATCCATGTAATTGTCGGTGTCTATGCGCGTCTGCACGTATTGAAAATTGCCCTCATCCGACAGGCTGTTAGCGGCAATAAAATCAATGGTATCCAGATAGTGCTGGGCGGACCCTTCGGAGATCACATTCTGGTTATCCAGGATATCCAGGTTGTCGGCATCGACGCCGTGGACCCGCTCCAGATAGTGGCGATCGTAACGTTCGCGGATATTGCGCAGGCCGTTGTATTCGCCGTTGATAAAAACCACTACTGGGCGATTTTCCTGTATATCGATGCGCAAGTCCGACACCAGAGACTGAATCATGGCATCCCGAAACAGGGTGAGCATGCGGTCATTGCCGGAATTGCGCAGAATCAAGCGGTTGTAGCTATCATAGGGCAACTGCGGAAATATGGGGTAGTTGAAGCGGGACTCACCATAGGCATTGCGCGCATACAGACGCAGTGATTTCCATTTTGCTGCCCGACTCCAACCACCGTGGATACGCAGGCCTATGTCCTGACGCAGATCCGGCTGGCTACTGCCCGGTTCAAAGAGCTCCAGGTGCGTGCGCAGCTCCCACTCCCTACCCCGCTCCTGCCAGTTGGCAAAGGACGCCCCATCTGCATCGGCGTGGGGGTTGTCGGCTCGCCACTGCTCGAAACGCGAGCCGGCAACATGAATACCGTCTTCGTGAGCGAACAGCCAGTCCTCCTGGGTATTCAGGGAAATAATCGGCAGGCTGTAAATATTTTCGCCTGTGTCAGTAACAAAGTAGGTGTGGGTGACAATCGGACTGGCTATGGCGCCGTCCTTGACGGCCCGGGCGCGTACCGGAGTGCCCTTGTACACGAGTGAATCGGGTATATAGTACGGATGGGTGTGATAGGTGGAGGATTTGGCGGCAATCACGTTGGGCTCGCCGGCGCGATCGACGATTGCTATGTCTCCACCGTAGTTGTAGGAGCGCACTTCCGCTGTCAGCAGGGGACCCAGCGCATCTCCCGGGTTTTCGGGGTATTGATTCTTGTAGTACCAATTGGTGCCTGTCAGATGCTCAAGACTCGGCTCCGAAGCATCGAGGGTGTAAATGATGGTCACCCCGGGATCCGGGTGACTCAGGGTCAGATTGAACCCTTCGCCGTAAAAGCCACCGGGCGCCGAGAAGGTGGGGGGATCCAGTATTTCACTGTAGCCCTGGGTGGTGTTTGGGGCGCCGGGCGTGGGTTCGGCAAAAAACACCCAATTGTCGGCGCCATCGGGCGAGCGCCCCCAGGAGATATCGGTGGGAATCGGTATGGGCGGCACTTCGTCGAGCAGTTCGCCGTCCGGCGCGGACAGCAGTATTTCCTCGCCGGCACCACTGATGGCAAAGTTGGTGTGCAAGGGCGAGCCGGGCACCCGGCGATTCTTGTTGGAGGCCCAGACCAGCAGCGTTTCACCGGGACCTATGGTGACATCGGGGAAGATCCAGCGCGAGGGGTTGTCGTAGTCATCCGAAAGCCAGTAACCGTCCAGGTTGACCGGCTCAGCACCTGCATTGTAGAGCTCTATCCAATCTTCGCTGTCGCCATCCTCATCATCGATGGTAACACCGTTGGAGGACTGGATTTCGTTAATCACGACCTGGCCGTGAGCCCAAAGCGAAATGCACAAGGCCAACACCAGCAACACTAGACGCAACATACCCTACCACCGTTATCGTTGTTGTGGGGAGACGCAAAGAGCTACCTTAGCGCATATTGACACAGGGTTCCAACGACAGGGGGAGAGAGGCGGGGTGCCGAGCAGAACGGGCGGGTGGGTGGCGGATGGGAGGCAGGCTGGTGCCCGGAGCCGGAATTGAACCGGCACGACTGCAATAGTCGGCAGATTTTAAGTCTGCTGTGTCTACCAATTCCACCACCCGGGCAAATAGGGCTTGCCTCGGTTTACAAACCGCGGTTTGCAAACTGTGGCTCGTAAGAGTGGAGGCGCGAGCCGGAGTCGAACCGGCCTAGCTGGATTTGCAATCCAGAGCATAACCGCTTTGCTATCGCGCCTGGTTGTTTCGCCCGGCGGGGTGCCATGGACACTCCCGCCGGACAACGTCCGCCCCCGGGGCAAACGGTGAGGCGGGGATTCTAGCCGAATCATCCCTGGGTGTCTATTGCCAGCCTTGTCCAACGCAAGATGAGCCTAAAACAGGGCCAAGAGCCCCCATAATGGCGGGATGAAGAGCATAATGGCCCTGAGCGAGCTGACCAACCTTGAGCAAATTGATCAAATTTTAAGCGAACCTCAACCCTGCGCCTATCAGGTTGCGGACACAGGCATGCGCCCTGCCAACCCCAATCGGGGCCCCTTTTTAGCGCTTGTCGGTCTGCAGGAGCGTCACTCACCAATTGACCCGATAGCCGGTTACCTCTTCTATCAGCGCTATATGCTGTGGTATCCACCAGGCAAGTTCCTGGGCCTTTCCTGAAGGAACTGAGTTGTCAAATGGCCCCAAGCCGAGCGCCAGGCGTCGTTGCTCGTAGTCGTCGTAGATTTCCTGGGCACTGCGTCGAATGGCTTCTATATCTTTGTCAGTAAACGCAGCGGGCAATTGTCCAAGTTTGCTATGCGTTGACAGAAAAGCATCAATATGTTCGTACTTCTTGTCTTTCATTCCTCTCATACCCATAAACTCATATTGGGCAAGAGCTTCTATAGCGGCGTTATACCAGTCGGCAGGATCGTCGCTGCGATAGAATGGGCGACGCGCTTTTATTACTCCCGGTGCCATTGAAAGCAGCTCCCGATCACCGTGCAGAATAGCCATTTCAGTATACTTGTCCATTTTTTGTTCGTAGTACTTCAGTTCCGCAATGTGCTCATGAGTGATGGAGGTACTACCGTTTTCCAGATGGATCACCGAAGTTTCCAGTTGCATGCCGTTTACGCTTCTTCCGGAATAAACTTCGGCGTACCGGTACGCAAGTTCCTTCATCGCCAGAATATCACCGGAGTCGGCTAATACCTGGAGCTGACTTTCCGTATAGGAATGATATTCGCTTTTTTCCCTTCCACCCCATGAGGTGTCGTAGCGGTGAAATTCCATCACTTCCTGCCAGTCTTCCGGGCTCGGAAAATGAGATGCACTGTTGTTTTCGTCCTGAGGCTTCCCTGACGGCTGGTCTGGACCAGGCTCATACCGGTTGGAACGCTGTGTGGGTTGGCGATCTTGCTGTTCGTATGAAACAACAATCGGCGCTGCTTTCTCATCAGAGGCAGAGTTTCTCACACCTGAGATAACCAGAATCAGGCCCAAGACGGTGATTGTAGTCGCTAAAACGTAGATGTACTTGGTCATATATACCTCCTCCCGTCAAAATCCTATCCTCCCTACACACCCGATTTAGTTTAACGTGAAAACCCACGTCCTTAGGTCGTGGTCATGAGTGACAGGCTCGGCCTGTTACGATTGGTGGCTAGGTTTGGGTGCCACTAAGTTGGTCGGCCAGTGAGGTCGGTAGCGCCTTTGGCAAACGCGGTGAATACATCCCTGTAGCTCCCGCGCGTCGTCCGTGACGCGAGGGTTGCCAAAGACGCTCCCAACCTCCCTGTCCTCAGTGCTTATTTAGATCTCGGTACTCTGTTCTTTTGGGTTCGAAGTGCCGATGTTTGAGGAGGTTGGGGTAGTGCTTCCGGGACCGTACTCAGCAGGGATGCTGTGTCCGAGCCCCCAGGGAGGGGTTTACGGCGTGTCCCGGAAGCACTGCGCCAACCTCCGCCGTTGGCACCCAAGGTAATAGAAACGGCAAGCCCCCTGATAGTGGGCGTCAGGCAATACCGGGTTCTTTGAACCCGGATATTTACCTTCTCATCTTCGTTCTTCCTTTGCTCCGCCCATCATCCGGTCCAGGTGCTCCACCACACAAGAACACGGATCACCTGGACCGGCAAAGCCGGTACTCGCCGGCTTATCGGAATGGCTGGAAGTCGGTTTCCTCTTCGATCATTTCATAGATCAGAGCCTCGGCCCAAGCCATCTCCTGAGCCTTGCCGTCGGGCACCGAGTTGTCGAAAGGCCCCAGGCCCAACTCAAAGCGCTTTTGCTCCCACTGGTCATAGATCTCCTGGGCGCGCTGGAGGGCGGCGGCTCTGTCCTCCGCTGTAATCTGGTCGGGGGACAGGAAGGGGCTAAACTGATGAACAAAGCGATACATACTGCTCGCCCTGGTGTCCCTCATGCCCCTCATCCCGGTAAATTCGATATGAGCCAGCCCTTCCACAAACAACGCTCGAAGCGCTTCCGTGTTTCCCTCAAGCTCATCCAAGTTTAGCAGCCTGACAGCGTCATAATACTGACGGCTTTGGCTCAATAGCTCCCGGTCACCGTAGACGATCGCCAAATCAATATACTTATTATGTTTTTGTGCCATGCGACGCATCTCTTCCCGGCGCTCCCTCGATAAGACGCCGTCCTCGCCAGGCGGTGGCGATTCAAGGTCCATATCGGCTACCGGGTTGCCCCTGCGAAGCTCTCCGTAGCGATACGCCATTTCCTTGATGGCCGCCAGGTCACCAGCGTCCACCAGCGTCAGCAGTTGCTGGTGGGTATAGTCGCGGTATTCGCTCACATCTCTGCCGCCCCAAGCGACCTCGTCTTGATGAAACTCCATTACATCCAGCCAGTCGTCGGGGCTGGGAAAGAGGTTGGCGGGCGAAGAAGCGTCGTTGCTTGAAGTAGATTGCCGGGGCTGACTTGAGCCTGTTGTCGGCGACATAGGCTCCGTGCTGGCGCCGACCGATCCCGCCTCGGCAAGTGATTTCTGGCTGAGCGTGGCATCCTGCTCCAGTGGAGCATCCGCTGCTTGATCTCCTGACCAGAGCCCGTAGTAAAGGGCCGCTATGCCCAGGGTGACAATAACAGTGCCGGTAATGGTTATTCTGTTCATGGTTAACCTCCTAGAAACTTCCCCAGGCTGCGGTATTCGCGCATCGGGGAGCATGCTCTGCCATTGACAGCCTATGATCGCTTTCACAGTCGCGATCCAGCCTTTCGACAAGTTCCCGCCGGTCTTCATGGCAGCGAGTCTGCTCGTTTCTTTTATAGGTATAAGTGACCCCTCCGGTACCAATGAAGCTGACGCCACCACTGAAGGACCAACTGCTGTTGGACAGCCCATTACAGAAATCGCTGAACTCATTGCTGAACCCGGCGTTGTTGGCCCAGCATCCTCGCAACGCAAACTCCATTCGTCGTCGAATCTCCCCACACTCCCGATTCTTTCGCTCCTCCTACTCAGCCCTTTGTCTCCACGCCGCTTGCATCCCTGGAGTATTGGAGGGGTTGGGTTCGAACATCGGGTCGGGAATACTGCCCATCCCGCCCAGCTCTATGCCAGATTGGTTTCCGGGTGTGATGACCATTTCAATATAGACTTCGGATGCCATGGAAGTGTTAAACGCTAACAGAAGTAGCAATGGCAGAAATGCGAATGTCTCTCTAAGTATTTTCATTTGCGATCTCCTTTTCGCATGTCAAATCGTGCAAAACCGCGACTGCACAGTACCCTAAACGGGGGGGGAAGTAGTTTTCATGGCGTCTGATTCTCCATAATCTAAAGGTCTATTTTATACATCCGTGGGTGGCCTTGTTCCCGTACAGCGACTCCAGAATAACGCTTCTATTGAGGTTGTGCCAGCCACGGGACGCATTCTGGCACAGGGTTTGGACGCCAGTCAACTTAGCCCCATCGGACTCATTTGGACGACTTTTTGTCCCGCGCACTGCCCGCCATCAGAAAGGGCCAGGCGGCCTTGAGATAGATGACCATTGACCAGAGCGTCAAACCAGCCGCCAAATACAGGGCGATAAAGCCCGCCTCGCGCAAGGCTGAAACGTCGGTCAGCAATATAACGATAGCCACCATCTGCAAGGTGGTCTTTATCTTGCCGATATAGGACACCGCCACGCTGGTGCGCTGCCCCACCTCCGCCATCCACTCGCGCAGGGCCGAGACGACGATCTCACGACCGACGATCACCGACGCCGCCGCCGCAAACCAGGGGCTTGGGTGCAACCCCACCAGCAGTATCAGGGCAATGGCCACCATCAATTTGTCCGCCACCGGATCCAGAAAGGCACCAAAGGGGGTGGACTGGTTGTATTTTCGAGCCACATAGCCATCCAGCCAGTCGGTCAGCGCCGCCAGCGTGAAAATGCCCGCCGCCGCCAGGTAGGCCCACTGAAACGGCAGAAAAAATACCACCATGAACAGGGGGATCAGCAGGATACGCAGCAGGGTTAACTGATTGGCAAAAGTCATGTGTAAGGCTTGGTCCAGGGTAAATGGCAGATCAACAGCGCCCATGATACTACGTTGGTGGAGAACAGCGGCACAACCCCATCGCAACTAGTCATCGTGAAAATGGGCATATATATCATCGGCCAGGCGCCGGCTGATGCCAACCACCCGGGCCAGATCCTGCCGACTGGCGCGACGGATCTCCTGCAGACCACCAAAGTGCCGCAACAATTCCCGCCGCCTGGCGGCACCTATGCCCGGCACATCCTCCAGGCCCGAGGTCTTGCGCCGCTTGTCCCGTCGCTGCTTGTGCCCGGTGACGGCAAAGCGGTGCGCCTCGTCCCGGATATGCTGGACCAGATGCAGCGCCGGGGATTCCGGCTCCAGAGTGATGGCTCTGGCGTCCGATGCCCGGAACAATTGTTCCATGCCGGCCTTGCGACCGGGGCCCTTGGCCACGGCCAGCAGCTCAACCCCCTGCACTCCCAGTTCCGCAAGCACGGCCTCGGCCCGCGCCAGTTGGCCCTTGCCGCCGTCGATCAACAGCAGGTCCGGCAGTTTGCCCTCACCCTTTTGCAGGCGTGTGTAGCGCCGCTGCAGCGCCTGCTCCATGGCGGCGTAGTCGTCGCCGGGAGCTATGTCCTCGATATTGAAGCGGCGGTAATCGGATTTCAATGGGGCACCGCTGTCAAAGACCACGCAGGACGCCTGGGTAAGCTCACCGCCGGTATGACTGATGTCAAAGCACTCCAGCCGCCGGGGCGGCTCCTCCAGCCCCAGCGCCTCCTGCAGTGCCAACACGCGGTCCAGCCCACTCTGGCGGCTGTTGAGCCGGGCTTTCAGGTTCTGCTCGGCCGCACCTACCGCCATTTCCAGCCAGCGGGCGCGATGACTGCGCACCCGGCTGGTCAACTGCAAACGCCGGCCCCGGGCCTGCTGCAACGCGGCACTGAACAGGTCTGCGTCCCGGAGCGGGAAGTTGGTGATCACCTGGCCGGGAATCTCCCGCCCCTGATCGCCCAGATAGAAACCGGGCAGAAATTCCTCCAGCACCTCACCGGCGGTTTCCGCCAGCGTACTTTGCGGGTAATAACTGCGACTGCCAAGAATACGGCCCTGGCGAATGAACAGCACCTGCACGCAACTGGTACCGGCTGACATAACGGCCGCCACCACATCCACGTCGGCGCTGCCCTCCTCCACCACCTGCTGCGCCTGCAAGCGCCGCAAGGCAGTAATCTGATCGCGAAACACCGCCGCTTTTTCATAGTCCTGCGTCTCGGCCGCGGTTTCCATCTGATCGGCCAATTCCGCCATCAACTCAGCACTCTGACCCGTGAGGTACATGCGCGTATGGCGCAGGTCGTTGGCGTACTCCTCCTTGCTGATCAGTCCCACACAGGGACCGGTACAGCGTTTGATCTGGTATTGCAGACAGGGGCGGGAACGATTGCGGTAGACACTGTCCTCGCACTGCCGCACGCGAAAGGTTTTCTGCAGAAAGCTCAAGCTATCGCGCACCGCACCACTGTTGGGATAGGGGCCGTAGTAGTCGCCGCGCTTTTTTTTGCTCCCGCGGTGAAGACTGATGCGCGGATAGTCTTCGCCGCTGGAGATGAACACATAGGGATAGGATTTGTCGTCGCGCAACAGAATGTTGTAGGGCGGCCGGTTGGCCTTGATCAGGCTCTGCTCAAGAATCAGTGCCTCGGTTTCACTGGCGGTAACCGTAACCTCGATACGGGCGATCTTCGCCACCAGTGCCAGGGTTTTGCTGGGGAGCCCCGAGTGGCGAAAATAGCTGGCCAGGCGCGATTTGAGATTTTTCGCCTTGCCGACATAAAGAATGCCACCACTGCCATCGAACATCTGGTAAATGCCCGGCTGACGGGTGACGCTGGCGAGAAAACTCGCCGAGTCAAAAGTGTCGGCTTGGGATGATGCTGTCATTGGTTAACGCGAACGTGAGTTCAGACCACGGATTCCGGATCCAGTATCTGATATTTTACCGCCAGCAGGGTCAACTCCACATCGCTGTTGATATCGAGCTTTTCAAAAATCCGATAACGATAACTGTTGACCGTTTTCGGGCTGACACAGAAGGTATTGGCGATATCCTGCACCTTGAGACCGTTGGCAATCATCATGGCGGTCTGCAGCTCCCGGCGGGAGAGCTTTTCAAAGGGTGAGCGGGTCTTGCCCGGATCGTCACTGAAATTGCTGACCACCATCTGCTGGGCGATGCTGTTGCTGATAAAGCGCCGACCGCTGACCACGGTATCGATGGCTTCGGTGATTTCGGCAAAGCCGGCGCCCTTGGTGACATAGCCCACGGCACCGGCCTGCAGCAGCCGCGTGGGGTGCAAGTCGTCGTCACAGGCGGTAACCGCAATGATCTTCAAGCCGCTGTGTATGGCCAGGAGTTTGCGGGTGGCTTCCAGGCCGCCGATACCCGGCATTTTCACATCCATCAACACCACGTCCGGGCACAGTTCCCGGGTTTTGACTACCGCCTCTTCACCGCTGCGCACGTCACCTACTACTTTGTAA
Source organism: Marinimicrobium sp. (assembly GCA_050486405.1). Taxonomy (GTDB): domain Bacteria; phylum Pseudomonadota; class Gammaproteobacteria; order Pseudomonadales; family Cellvibrionaceae; genus JBJHDF01. The sequence continues at coordinate 86,679 of JBJHDF010000013.1, forward strand.
CCGTCCACATCCGACAGCATACGGACGATTCCCATGCGCACCAGATCGTGATCGTCTACAACGAGAATCTTGGTCAAGCATCAACCCCCTAAACGGCAGATGTTCTTGTTGTTGTCCGAGGACCGACAACGTCGGAGACCGATCCTCTGTCAGTGTAATGACTGAAGCCGCAAAGCGCCACCGCTCGACTCGGCGTAGGCGGGCGAGACACATATAATAAATCAGTTTAGAAATAAGTAACAACCCGTTGTTTTAAAACATTTTTACGGGTAAATTCGAGGCTCTATCTCCAACTTGACGGAATAGATCTGCGCCAGCGAATCGGCAATATCCCGCGCCAGGGCCAGCACTTTGGCGCCAGGCTCACGGCCGCTGTTGGTCAACACCAGCGCCTGGTCCCGGTGTACCGCCACGCCGTGCTTCTCCCGCCCCTTCCAGCCAGCCTTCTCAATCAGCCAGCCTGCGGCCAGCTTGAAGCGACCGTCGCCCAAGGGGAACGCCACCATATCGGGATACTGCTCCATCAGGCGCCGGTAGCGGGCTTCGTCCACCACAGGGTTTTTGAAAAAGCTGCCCACATTGGGGATCTGTAACGGGTCCGGCAGCTTGCTGCGGCGGATGGCGCAAACACTGTCCGCCACCCGCCGGGGTGTCAGTTGCGCGTCGGGCACGTCCGCCAGCGCCTGCTGCAGGGCCGGATAGGAAAGCACCAGTTGCGGCTGGCGTCGCAGCTTCAGGGTCACCGAGACGATGACGTAGCGATCCTGCCAGTCGCTCTTGAATACACTGTCCCGGTAACCGAAGCGGCAGTCGTCGGCGCTGAATCGGTGCCGACTGCCGGTGACTCTGTCCAGCGCCTCCAGGGAGTCGAAGCGCTGACACAGCTCCACACCGTAGGCGCCGATATTCTGTATGGGCGCGGCGCCGACGCTGCCGGGAATCAGCGACAGGTTTTCCAGTCCCCAGTACCCCTTGTCCAGGCAGTATTCCACCAGCGCCGGCCAGTCCTCCCCGGCAGCCACTTTCAGGTAGTAGTGGTCGCTGTCCTCGGCCATCAGTTCCCTGCCCCGCAGCGCCATGCGGATCACCAGACCGGGAAAGTCGTCGGCGAGCACCAGGTTGCTGCCGCCGCCGAGCAGCAGCAGCGGCAGCGCGCGGTCACGGGCCAGCGCCAGGGCTGCCGTGAGGGCGGACAGATCGGTTACTTCCGTGAAGTAGCGGGCCCGGGCCGGTACCGCCAGGGTATTGAGCGCCTGCAGATCCCGGTGCTCCTGCAGGCCATTCACAATTGCCGGGCCCTTAGTGCATGGGCGCGGACCATTTGCGCCAGCAGGCCCCGGGAGGCCTCCTCGATAAGATCCAGCACCAGCGCAAAGCCCTCGGCACCGCCGTGATAAGGGTCGGGCACCTCACGTCGGCCGGACTGGCCAAACGCCAGAAACAGACCCAGATGGCCGGAATAGTCGGCCGGGGCCAGCCGCTGCAGGTGCCGCAGGTTGTTGTCGTCCATGGCCAGCACATAGTCAAAGCGCTGGAAGTCCTCGCGGCTGGCCTGACGACCGCGCAGCGAATCCAGATCGTAACCCCGCTGGCGCGCGGCCCGCACCGTGCGCGGGTCCGGGGGCGCGCCTATGTGCCAGTCGGAGGTGCCGGCGGAATCGATACGGATGCTGTCCGCCAGCCCGGCCTCCTGCACCAGGGCGCGAAACACACCCTCGGCAGTGGGCGAGCGGCAGATATTGCCCAGACAGACAAACAGAACACTGACCGGTTGCGACATGATTACCTCCTGAGCAGATCGTTGACTCTTTGCAGATCCTCGGGGGTGTCCACACCGCCGGGCACCGGCGTGCAGGCGTCCGCCACCAGCAGGGTCTGCCCCTGCCAGAGAATGCGCAGTTGCTCCAGGGACTCCACCTGTTCCGGCAGCGCCCGGGGCCAGGTGACAAAGCGGTTGAGCAGACTCACCCGGTAGGCGTAGATGCCGATATGCCGCCGGGCCGGCACCGTCGCCGGCAGTTCTCCGCCCGCCGTCAGGGCGTCCTGATGGTCCCGTGACCAGGGTATGGGAGCCCTGCTGAAATAGAGCGCCTCGCCGGCGGCGCTGGTCACCACCTTGACCACATTGGGATTGAGAAAATCCGCCGTGGTGGTGATGGGCTCGGCCAGGGTGGCCGCCGCTGCATCCGGCCGCCCGGCCAACAGGCCGGCCACCTGGTCGATGACCGCCGGCGGAATCAGAGGTTCATCGCCCTGCACATTGACCACCACTTCATTCTCGCCCAGCGCCAGTTGCGCCGCCGCCTCCTGCAGGCGGTCGGTGCCCGAGGCGTGCTCAACCGAGGTCATGCACACTTGGGCGCCAAAGCCCCGGGCGCAGTCGGCGATACGCTGATCGTCGGTGGCAATCACCACCTGCCGCGCGCCGCTGGCGCTGGCCTGGCGGTAGACCCGCTCAATCATGGGCCGCCCGGCAATATCCCGCAGGGGCTTGCCCGGCAGGCGGGTAGCGCTGTAGCGGGCGGGAATGACCACGGAAAATGTCATGGGCTATCCTGATCCGGTGAATGCTGTGATGGTGAACGATGTTCTGATGAACGGGCAGGCGCAAGCGCCTCCGCAACCCGGCGGATTCTATCATCAAAGTCGCGCCAGAAAGGTTCCGGCAACCGCGCCGACACCTCCAGATAATAAGTCTCTTCCGGCAGATCGGCCGCCAGGGCACGGCACTTGACCGCGTCCTTGGCGGTCATCACCAGAGGCCGGTCGCCGCGGGCAAACGCCAGATCCTCCCGGCGGTACTGCCAGTGATCGGGAAAGGTGTGGGCCTCGACGCTCAAACCCAGCCCCTCCAGAGTCTGAAAAAAACGAGAGGGATTGCCGATGCCCGCCAATGCCTGTACCCGGCCATCAGCCCGACCGTCCCCCGGCAGCGCCGCCAGGGGCAGTGCCCGATCGTCCGCCAGACGCCGCCAGCAATCCGCTTCCAGCACCATGGACTGGGCCGCAACCCCGGTCACCGGCCAGTGTTGCGGCTCGCCGTTGACCAGCACCCAGTCCACTCGACGCAGCCGCCCCATTCCCTCGCGCAAGGGGCCCGCCGGCAGGCGCAGGCCGTTACCCAGCAGCCGCTGACCGTCCAGCACCGCCAGTTCCAGATGCCGGGGCAGCCGGTAGTGCTGCAGGCCGTCGTCGCTGAGAATGATGTCGCAGCCATCCGCCAGCAGTTGCCGCGCCGCCTCCAGTCGCCGCGGCGCCACACTGACCGGCGCCCCGGTGCGCCGGGCAATTTCGCAGGGCTCATCCCCTGCCTGGGCGGGATCGCTGTCCCCAGTGACCCGCAAGGGGTAGACCTGTGCCGCCCTGCCCCCATAGCCACGGCTGACCACCCCCGGTCGCCAGCCCTGCTCCTGCAGATGCCGCAGCAGAGCCATCAACAGCGGCGTCTTGCCGGTACCGCCCAGGGTAATATTGCCGACCACCACCACCGGCACCGGTAAATCACCGGCGCGGCGCTGCTGCCAGCAACGGCGTAAAAAGGAGATCAGGGCAAAGAGCAGCGAGAGCGGCCAGAGCAGATAGAGCCACCAGGCCTTCCGATACCAGGCATCGACAAGCCCGTGCTCAACCGAGAAAGACATGCTAATCCGAGGGCTCGGGGTGCCGGGTGGTGATACTCAGATGCACGAAACCCAGTTGCCCCGCGGCATCCATGGCCCGTACCACCGCCTGGTGTGGCGCGTTGGCATCGGCGGTGATCACCAGCGGCCGCCCGCGATCCCCCTCGGAAGCCTTATCCAGGGCCGACTTGAGCGTATCCATCTGGGTGTTGATCAGATTCTGACCATTGACGGCATAGTGCCCCTGGGCGCTGATCAGCACCTCCAGCAGTTGCTGACTGACGGCACCGGGCTCCCCCACCGCCTCGGGCAGATCCACGGTCAGATGAGTTTCCCGGGTAAAGGTGGTGGACACCATAAAAAAGATCAGCAGCAGAAACACCACATCGATCAGTGGCGTCAAATTGACAGTGTCCTCTTCCTTGCGCTGGCGACGAAACTGCACGGGTTCAGTCCTTCACCGGCTTGACGTCAACACGGCGATCGCTGTGCAGGGCATCCACCAGTTTGATGGCGTCCTCTTCCATGGTGACCACCAGCGAGTCGATCCGGCGCAGGAAAAAACGGTGGAAGATCATGGCGGGAATGGCCACGCACAGACCGGTGGCGGTGGTGATCAGCGCCTCGGAAATACCCCCCGCCAGTACGCCGGCGTTGCCGGTGCCCTCCAGCATAATGGCGTTGAACACCTTGATCATGCCGAACACCGTGCCCAGCAGACCCAGCAGGGGCGCAATGGCGGCTATGGTGCCCAGGGCGCCGACAAAGCGCTCCATATCGTGGATCACCTTGTTCGCCGCCTCCTGGATACTGTCCTTCATGACTTCCCGGCCGTACTTGGAATTGCTCAGCCCCGCCGCCAGCACCTGCCCCAGGGGCGAGGACTGCTTCAGCTCACGCAACTTGGCGGCGTCCAGCTGATTGCTTTTTATCCAGCTCCAGACCTGGGCCAGCAGATGCCGTGGAGCGATCTTGGCGGGGTTCAGGGTCCAGTAGCGCTCCAGGCTGATGCCCATAACCGCCAGCGAACAGATGGCGATGGGAATCATGATCCAACCGCCTGCCGAAAGAATCTCAAACACCGGGTTCTCCCCTTGTGGTTATTTGGGTGAGCCACCCAGAGGGCGGCGACCATAGCATATTCATTGCCCGCATAAAAAACCATGCGCCAGCGACGGATTTATGGCGTGGCGCACAGTGGACGTCAATCGTACCAGTAGCGGCGGTGCGTGACCCTCCGCTCCAAGACCCGCACCTCGCCTTGGGAGTTCCAAATAAAGGTCACCGCTCCGCTGTGGGCGGTATTGTACATGCGCGTCTCCAATCGGCGATAGCGCTCCACCACCTGCCAGTGTGGATGACCGTGCCGATTGCGGTAACCGCTGCTGTAAACACCGTAGCGGGGACGGGTATGGGCCAGAAAAGGCGCCGTGGACGAAGTGCGGCTGCCGTGGTGAGGTACCTGCAACCATTGGATATCTTCCGGTAATTCCCCTGTCGCCAGCAAAGCCGCCTCCGACGCCCGCTCTATGTCGCCGGTCAGCAGCAGCCATTGATCTGCATGCCGGATCAGCAGCACGCAGGAACGATCATTGGCGCTGGCATTGGGTGCCAGTGGCCAGCGCAAAAAGCGAAACTCTACTCCGTCCCACTGCCAATCGGGAAACGCCTCATGGCAATCGTACCAGTGATCCAGATAGTTACCCTGAAGCCCCACCTCCGGCTCGCCCAGCAGCAGGCTTGTCACCGGCATGGCCCGCAGTACCCCCGTCAGGCCGCCGGCGTGATCGTCGTGGCTGTGACTGATCACCAGTTTGTCCAGGGATCTGACGCCGGCCCGGCGCAGATAGGGGACCACAATGGCGCTGCCGGCATCGAACCGCTCGCTGTAGGCCGGCCCCGTGTCGTACACCAGGGTGTGGTTGGGGGTGCGCACCACCACGGCAAGGCCCTGCCCCACGTCCAGCGTCGTGATCGTCAGCGGCGGTGCGGGGGCACCCGGCAACATCAGGGCCAGCAGCAGACCCGGGTATCCCAACCAGCGGCCTGAAACGCCCCTGGGCAACAGAATGAGCAACACTGCCAGTGCCGCCAGCAGCAGGCTCCAGGGGGTGAACACCAATGCCGGCATGGCCCAATCACCGCCCAGAGCCAGCAGACGGTCCAGCCACCAGACCAGCACGTCCATGCCCCGCTCCGCCACCCACAGGGACCGAGTGCCGGCCCCGGGCCACAGCGGGTAAATAGCGGCGGACAACAGCAGGAATGGCACTACGGCCATGGTCACCAGGGGAATGGCCAAGAGATTGGCCAGAGGCGCCAGCAGGGATATCTGCCCCAACAGGAGCGCCAACGGCAGCAGCAGACCGATAAAGATCGCCCACTGGGCCTTGCACAGCCCCACAATCCAGCCAGTGCGCCGGCGCCCGGCGAAGACCAGCAGCAGCACCGCCACAGCGCCGAACGACAGCCAGAACCCCATATCCCAGGCGGCCAATGGGTCCAGCAGCAAAACGGCGGTCAGCGCGATGACCCAGGCGTCGCTAGCCCGGGCACTGCGCCGGAACAGCAGCACCCACTGGGCCACCAGCACCATCACCAGCGCCCGCTGGGTGGGCAGGCTAAAGCCGGCCAGAGCCGCATAGCCCAGCGCCAGAAACGCGGCCAGCAGGTGCGCCGGCAGCCTGGCGGGTAGCCTGTGCCAGAACAGATTGAGCAGGCGCCCGGGAATAAGGCCAAGCAGAAAGCCCAGGCTCGCCACAAAGCCCACATGCAGGCCCGAAATGGCCATCAAGTGGTTGGTGCCGGTGCGACGCAACTGATCCCAGCGTCCGTCGTCGATCAGGGAGCGGTCTCCCACCAGCAGGGCCAGCAGCAGGTCCGAGTGCTCGCTGCCCGAGCGATCCAGCAGCCAACTGCGCAGTCCCTGACGCCAGGTTCCCACCCGATACGGTCGGAGTTCTGCCAGCAACCGATTGCCGGGATCCTCGCGCACATAACCCACGGCCCCGATGCCCTGGCGCAACAACCAAGCCTGGTAGTCGAAACCGGCGGGGTTGACCATGCCCCGGGGGCGACTCAGACGCAATCTAAGCTGCCACGCCTGATCCGTGGCCAGGGACTCCGGCGACCCGTACCAGGTCACCTGTAGCCGCCTGGGCAGGGTCTCAGGCTGCTGGTCTCCCGGCAGATACAGGTATTCGTCCACAGCGAGCCAGAAGCGCACCCGGTTGTGACTGCTTTGGGGCAAATCCAGCACCCGCCCGCTGACGACAACGTCCTCCCGGTGCCATTGCTCTGGCCACTGCTGCTGGAGACTCCAGTGGCCGCTGGCGATGCCCCAGCAAAGACCCAGGACAAAGCTCAGGGGCCAGCGCAGGCGGGAGTATCGGCGAGTCAACAGACTCAGGGGGAGCAGGAGCAGAAGCCAGCTCACAGCGGGCAGAACCGGCAGTAAGCCGGCCGCGAGAATGCCAACACAGAAGCACAACAAGAGCACAAACATGACACCGTCCCTGGTCAACACAGCCTATAGTATTTGCAAATGAGCCGAAATTTACAATATCAAGACGTCTTTTCGGCACTTTGCCCGACGGATGGCTGTCTGCTGAACTATAGTTAGGGCATCGACTACCGGGGGGTCGGAACCCTCTAGTGTGCTGCCCCACATTAAAGGACTGACGCTCATCGCCCAGACGCCATTATGCTGGACAACATTTCCCTGTCACATCTGATCCTGGCCGAGATCATAGTCGCCCTGGCGATTCTGGTGATCCTGCTGATCGTCACTTTTGTGCGCCAGCGACGCCTGCACCAAGCCCTGCTGGCCGAATACTATCGCCTGCGCCGCACCATTCGCGCCCACCCGGAGTTGAAAGCTGCTTTGGAGCAGACTCTCGACGAAAAGCCCGACCAGATAAGCGCGGAGCACATTGAACGCTACCTTACGGCCCAACGCCAGGAAGCACGCCAACGCTTTCACAATCTCACCGGCAGCAAAGTGCCTCATTTGAAGGCGGAGCAACCCTACCCCGCGAAGATCGCAGCCCTGCGCCACCAGTATCTGGGGCTGGAAAAGGAATTACTGATCCGGAAAAAATCAGCCAAGGACACCTGGATATATTTGGAGCGCGGCTACCAGTCTCTGTTGACCAATTTAACGCCAGCGAAAACTTCCAAGGGTGACAACAAGGCCTACAAAAAGGAACTGCTTCGCCTCGAAAAGCAAGTGGCAAGCCTGGAAAAAGCCGAACCCAGGTTACGCCATCTCGAGCATCAGTTGACTAACTGCCAGCGCAAACGCCGGGACCTGGAAAGGCAACTCAAGGACAGTCAGAAAAACATCGACAAACTGCGCGGCATCAACCGGGTGCTGCAACAGGCAGTGGGCGGTGATACCAACCAGCTGCACAGCAAGCTCAAGGGCATCATGCACAACTATGACAGCAAGGACTATCTGCGCGAGGCCGACAGTGCCTGGAGCGGCGGCATAAGCCAGCTGGGCAGTATCGACGACATTTCCAGTCAGAAAAAGGTATTGATGAATCGCTTGCAGGAAGAGATCGGCGCCTACCAGAGTCACGCCGACCTGCAACAGCGTGAGCGAATGCAGAATTATATCGACACCCTGGAAAAAGATATTCTCAAATCCGACACTCATATTCTGAACCTTCGCCAGGAACTGAAAGCCGCCAAGGAGGACGTCGACTCGGGCATAAAGTACCTGGCCATGCAAGCCGAAACCACTGCTCGGGAGGACACCAGTAGCGGCCAACATAGGCAGGAACAAGAACAGAAAGAGAAACAAGCAAATAACATTGAGGAGACAATCAAGGTCATAAGACAGGACGTGGCCCGCGACGTCGACGCGCTCAATCAAAACTGGCTCTCCGGTGGCGGTCACAAGAGAACACTGGAGGAAATCAATCAACTGCGGGAGAACAACCAGAAACAGCGCCGCATGATCATTCAACTGGAGCGAGAACTAAATTCCATACGCAACGCCATCGCCGAAAGCGGCGACGACGGCGATCAGTCCCGCTCGGAGGAAATGGCACGCCTGGAGAGACTGGTCAAGGAATGCGAACACTGCATACAGGCACTGGAAAGCGAAGTTGAAATGCTGCACTCCCAGCTGGAAGAAAGCCAAGCCGTGCTGCAACCGCCGCGAGAATCCGGTGATAACGAAACCACCCTGGCACTACTAAGCAGCGAACTTGAGGCCATGACCAAGCAATTGGAGCAAGCTGTGAATCAGCGCCATCTGGACGGGCTGCTTATCAATTTTGCCGCAACCCATATCCAGTCGCAGTCACTGGAAGAGCTGGCCAAATGCCTTGTGGCCGTGATTAAAAAAATGCAGTTTCCCGCCGGATTCTGCCTTTACTCACCTCTGGGCCGCGCCGAATACCTACCCAAGTCGCGCTTCAGCCAACGGGAGGTCGACATCATCCGCAGCGTGGAAATGGATGCCCCCATTTCCTACCTCAACGAGGGCATTCTGTTCTCCACCAATCGCGTCAACCTGTTGCAACTGGAACCACTCTCGGACGATGAGCAACAGCGCCTGGCGGAATCGGTAATCAAGTCGGTGGTGGACCTGACCACCACTCATATTCGCCACCTTGAAAGTCAGCAACTACTGGCCGACGCAGACGACAAACTGCAGGGGTGGCTGCACGAAACCATCGATACCGTGGAAAACCTCGATATCAAAGTGGCCCATCAGGGAGAGGAGCTCAATCGGGTGATGACCCACTTTGCCTTGGAGCTGGATCATTTCCGGGAAATGGCCGACTTGAGCGAAACCAGTACACTGGTACTGCAAAACGCCGTGGACGAATGCCGGCAGCGGATCACCCACCTGTTCTCGCTGGACGAGGAGTTCGACAAGCTGCAGGCCACCCTGGTGACCTTTCCCAAGCTGACCCGCCCATAAAGCAACAACCCGCAGAACCATATGCCAAGAAGCCATCTCATTAACGTAGCGAGCGCGCGGCTGGCGGTGGCCGCCGGAGCGCAGGAACCGCAGTGTATAGGCAATACATGAGGATTCCGAGCACCGCCGGCCGCCGCCAGACGTGTGTGCAGTAGTTTATGATATGGCTTCTAGTTTTCGCCCGGCGTTCCGGGCATAATGCCGGCTGATTCTGCAGTACTGTGACACAGGCATGGCACGCAAGCTCATCAGACGCTACCTTCCCAGCCCCGCCGCCATCAAGGCCAGCCCTGCCCTGCACTTTCTCGGCGATCTGCGGCACGACCCCAACCTGTTTCACCTGAACCGGCAGTCCGTTTCCCTGGCCTTTCTGGTCGGCATCTTCGTGGCTTTTCTGCCCATTCCCATGCAGATGGCGGTGGCCGCCCTGGTATCCCTGGTGGTGCGCTGCAATCTGCCCATCGCCGTGGCGCTGGTCTGGATCAGCAACCCCATCACCATGCCGGTGATGCTCTTCGCCACCTATCAGTTCGGCCGCTGGCTGCTGGGGACGCCGCCGGTTGCCGTTTCACTGGAGCTATCCTGGAGCTGGTTGATCAACGAATTCAGCCTGATCTGGATGCCACTGCTGGCCGGCTCGGTGGTGGCCGGCCTGATCTTCGGCATTCTCGGCTATGTCACCATGCGCCTCTTCTGGCGCTGGACAGTGGTGCGCAACTGGAATATCCGCCGCCGGCGCCGGGCATCGAAGCAATCGCGTCAGGATCACTCGTAGCGCAGGGCTTCGGCGGGTTCCACCCGGCTGGCCCGCCAGGCGGGGTAGAGACTGGCCAGCAGGCTCAGCGCCAAAGCCACACCCGCCACCTGCAACACATCCGGCCAATGCAGCTCGGCGGGCAGGTAACTGATGGGATACACATCCGACTGCAGAAAGCGAATGTTCAGCACCTGCTCCAACCAGTGCACAAAGTCAGTGACCACCAGCGACAATAAAACCCCCAGAGATACTCCCAGCGCCGTGCCAACTGCACCGATCAGCCCGCCCTGTATCATAAAGACACCGATGACTTCCCGACTGCTGGCACCCAGGGTACGCAAAATGGCGATATCGCCCTGCTTGTCCACTACCACCATAATCAGAGTGGCCACCAGGTTAAAGGCGGCGATGGCCACTATCAAAATCACCAGCAAGCCTACCAGTCGCTTGGACATGTGAATGGCCTGATAGAGATTGCCATGGGTGCGGGTCCAGTTGGAGCTGAAATAACCGAACGGCAAATTCTGCACCAGCTCCCGGGTCACCGCCGGCGCCGTAAACAGATCGTCCAATTGCAGTCGGATACCGGTCACCCGCCCCGGATACTCGGTCAGGCTAGAAGCGGCCTGCAGATTCATCAGAGCCAGGGAATGATCGATTTCCGTGCCGCTGTCGAATACCGCCACCACCGACAGCATGCGAATATTGGGCGAAGTGCGTCCCTGACCGCGACGCGGCACCACCAGAGTAATGCGGTCACCGGCGGCCACACCCAGCCGCTGCGCCAAGCCCTGCCCCAAGAGCAAACCCTGATCGCTTTGCGACAGGCGCGCAAAGGCTTCCTCGGGCAGGTACGCTTCCAGCACAGACAGACGGGTTTCCTGCTCCGGTGCTATACCGTAGAGACTGACCGGTGCCACCTGTTGCCGATGGGAAAGCAAACCCTGCACCTGCACAAACGGCGCTGCCGCCACCACCCGGGGATGTTCAATGACGCGGGCAATCAACGCTTCCGGATCGTCAATTCCCTCGCGGTAATACAGGGTTGCCTGGGGCAGAATCCCCAGAATACGCTCGCGCAGTTCCCGGTCGAAGCCGTTCATGATGGACATCACCAGCACCAGCAGCGCAACGCCGATGATCAGGCCGACTATGGACAACGACGAAATAAAGCTGACCAGGTGGCTGTGCCGCTGAGACAGCGAGTAGCGGGTGCCCAACAGCAAGGTGGTGCGATTGAACACGGCGTTACTCCAATCGCCCATCGTTGAGCGTCAACACCCGGTCCATGCGCTCGGCCAGCGCCAGATCGTGGGTCACCACCACAAAGCTGGTGCCCAGCTCACGGTTCAGCGACAACATCAACGCCTGCACATCTGCGGCGGAGTGGCCGTCCAGGTTGCCGGTGGGTTCATCCATCAGCACACAAGCCGGCTCTGTCACCAGCGCCCGGGCGATGGCCACCCGCTGCCGCTCGCCGCCGGACAACTCGGACGGTTTGTGACTGATCCGCTCCGCCAATCCCACTCTCGCCAAAATACCCGCCGCCCGTTCCCGTGCCTGCGCCGCATCGATTTTGCCGATCAACAGGGGCATGGCAACGTTTTCCTGCGCGGTGAATTCCGGCAGCAAATGATGGAACTGATAAACAAAGCCCAGGGACCGGTTGCGCAGGCGTCCGCGCTGATCCGCCGACAGTGCCGACAACAATTCTCCCTGCACCCGAACCTCGCCACCGCAGGGTAAGTCCAGGCCGCCGAGAATGTTCAGCAACGTGGATTTGCCCGAACCGGAAGCACCCACTACGGCCACTCGCTCGCCGCGCCGCACTTCCATATTGACGCCGCGCAGCACGCTCACTTCCTGCGGCCCCTGACGATAAACCTTGGTCACATTCCGACAGCTCAGTACGCCGGTCGGCGTGGCGGAATCATTCATAGCGTAACGCCTCAGCTGGTTCGATTTTGGCGGCGCGCCAGGCCGGATATAAAGTGGCCAACAGGCTCAGCGTCAGCGCCGTGGCTGCCACTCGTACCACGTCCTGCCACAACAGTACCGACGGCAGATGGCTGATGTAATAAACGCTGGGGTCGAACACCTGACGACCGACCAGGTGTTCCGCCGCTGCCACTATATCACCGATAAACAACGCCAGCAGGCAACCCAGCACCACGCCGGCAAAGGTTCCCGCCGCGCCTACCGCACTACCCTGCACCACAAACACCGACATCATCTGCGGCGCATTCATGCCCAGGGTGCGCAACACGGCGATATCCGAACGCTTGTCCGCCACCATCAGCACCAGGCTGGAAATGATATTGAAGGCCGCCACAGCAATGATGACACTGAGCAGCGTGGAGACCACAATTTTTTCCATGCGCACCGCCTGAAACAGACTACCCTGGGTCTGGCTCCAGTCGGACACCCGATGGTCGTCGGGCAATTGCCTGCCCAACTCCGCCATGATCTGATCGGCGCGATAGATATCCGACAGTTTCAGATGCAGCCCCTGCACCTCACCTTCACGGTAGCGAAACAACCGACGCGCATCGTCGATATGAATCATGGCCAGACTCTGGTCCACCTGGGCGCCCACCTCAAACACGCCCACCAGAGTAAAGCGGCGCATGCGCGGATAGACACCGGCGGGTGTGACCGTAATATCTGGTAGCGTCATGGTCACCTGGTCGCCGAGGGCCAGACCCAGGCTGCGCGCCAGCAGCGAACCCATGACAATACCGAACTCGCCGGGGCGCAGGTCGGCCAGCGAACCCATCAACATATGCTGCTCCACCACCGACACCCGGGCTTCCGCTTCCGGCAATATACCCTGCAGCTCCAGCCCCTCCACGCCCCGGGCATAGCTGACCAGACCGAAACCGCTTATATAGGGCGCGCTGGCCAGTACCCGTGGCGACGCTTCGAGTTGCCCGGCCAGAGCGCGCCAGTCGCCAAGACTCGGTGTCTGGTCGACAAACCCATGGGGCACTACACTGAGCAGACGCTGTTTCATCTCCCGGTCAAAACCGTTCATGACCGACAGCACCACAATCAGTGCCATGACGCCCAGCGCCATACCCAGCAGTGCAAAGGCACTGACAAAGGAAATGAACCGGTTGCGCCGCTTGGCCCTGACGTAGCGCAAGCCGATATACAGAGGAAGGTTGGTTGGCATGGGCGCATTTAACCCTAATTACCCGACCGTTCACAAGAGCCGGTGTGCTATAGTGAGCGTACAAAATGCCCAGGAGGACTGCCGTGGCCGAGCGTCGCAGCCACTTCCGTATCGACGAGAACCTGCACCTGGAATATCGGGTGGTAGATCAGGACACCGCCAATCGGGGTGACCCCAGCCAATTGTTCCCCGGTGCCGAAGCCCTGAAACTCTATGCCGATCTCAAGGCCATAGAAGCCGAGGGCGCTCAGCTACTGCTGCAAATCAAGAATCAAAACCGGCAACTGGCCGACTACCTGCACGGCCTCAACCGCAAGATTGACCTCCTGGGCCAGCACGTCATGGCCGAACACCGACCGCCGTCCATCAGTGGCGACACCCGGGCGGTGAACCTCAGCGAAGGCGGTATCGCTTTCAACAGTATCAAACCCATCTACAAAGACAGTTTCATAGCGCTACGCCTGACCTTTTTGCCCAGCTACGCCGGCGTGACCCTCTTTGCCCGTGTAATAAGATGTGAAGCCGGTCGCAACGACAACCATCATATTGCGGCAAAATTCCATCGGCTCAACAGCGCCCAGCGCCAATTGATCAGCAAGCAGATCATGCGCGCCCAGCTGGCCGCCAAACGCCGCCAGGGTACCTCCAGTGATACCACCGGCAACGCCGGCAAGCCGGATACCACCCCCTGACCTCTACCCCGAAAACTGATTGGAGCACCCAACATGAAAACCGCCGCCTGCCTCGTTCTTATCGCGACTCTGCTCAGCGCTGCAGCCGGCCATGCCGACGTGGTCAGAATTCCCGTGGGGCAGCAAACGGGTGAGCAGCGCCAGGACAAACCCACCAACGGCATGACAAAGGCCGAGGTGGAGCAGCGCTTCGGCCAACCGGACAGCCGCCGGGGGCCGGTGGGCGAGCCCCCCATCAGCAGCTGGGACTACGGCAGCTACGTGGTCTACTTCGAAAATGACCTGGTGCTGCACAGCGTCACCAAACACCGCCGACAGCACTAACGCCGGTTGATCCGGTTCATGCCGTCCAGCGCCGCCAGACGATAGGCCTCGGCCATGGTGGGATAGTTAAAGGTATTATCCAGGAAAAAGCGGATACTGTTGTTCTCCCCCGGCTGCGCCATAATCGCCTGACCAATGTGCACAATCTCCGCCGCCTCGGAGCCGAAACAATGCACACCCAGAATCTCCAGCGTGTCAACGTGAAACAACAGCTTCAGCATGCCCACATCCTCGCCGCTGATCTGCCCGCGCGCGGTATTCTTGAACAGCGCCCGCCCCACTTCATAGGGCACCTTGGCCGCCGTCAGCTCGGTTTCGGTTTTGCCAATCGAACTGATTTCCGGCAGGGTATAAATACCCGTGGGCACACCTGTCACCGGCTTGCAGGGACCGCCTGAAATGGCATGCGCCACCGCCCGCCCCTGATCAAACGACGCGCTGGCCAGGCTGGGCCAACCCACCACATCGCCCACCGCGTAAATATTCGGCACTTTGGTGCGATAACACTCATCCACCTTTAGATTACCCCGATGATCCGCCTCCAGTCCGGTAGCCGCCAGATTCAGACGATCGGTATTACCGGTGCGGCCGTTGCACCAGAGAATGGCGTCGGCACGCAAACGCTTGCCGGACTGCAGGTGCAGAGTCACACTGTGCTCATTCGGCTCAATGGATTTGTATTCCTCACTGTGACGCACAGTAACGCCACTGTCGCGCAGGTGATAACTGAGCGCATCGGAAATTTCGTCATCGAGAAACGACAACAGCCTGTCGCGGTTGTTGATCAGATCCACCCGCACACCCAAGCCGGAAAAAATCGACGCATACTCACAGCCGATCACCCCGGCGCCATAGATGATCATATGGCGCGGCGAGTGCTTCATGGCCAATATGGAGTCGCTGTCATAGACCCGCGGATGGGAGAAGTCCACATCGTCGGGATGGTAGGGCCGGGAACCGGTGGCAATAACAATGTTCGCGGCGGTGATGGTCTCCTGGGCGCCATCGACCATATCCACCGTCACGGTATTGGCATCCACAAACTGCGCCCAGCCGATATGCAGGTTGACGCGATTGCGCACGTACATATCGGTGTGCATCTCCACCTGCTTCGGAATCACCTCCGACGCCATCTGCAACAGGTGTGGATAGGTCAGGCGCCGGGTATCGCCGATTTCCCGAAACAGACTTCCCGAGCGAAACCGTATGGCCTGCTGGACCACTTGCCGCAGAGATTTGGAAGGAATAGTGCCCATATGGGTGCAGTTGCCACCCACCAGTGAGCGACTCTCCACCACACCAACCCGCTTGCCCATCTTGGCCGCCGCCATGGCGGACGCCTCCCCAGCCGGGCCAGAACCAATTATCAACAAATCATAAACGTGATCGGCCACGTTATTACTCCCTACTAATTACCTTGGGTGCCATCGACGGAGGTTGGCGCAGTGCTTCCGGGACTCGCCGTAAACCCATCCCTGGGGGCTCGAGCACAGCATCCCTGCTGCGCACGGTCCCGGAAGCACTACCCCAACCTCCTTTAACATCGGCGCTTCGAACTGGTTGAAAAGAGCGCAGTAATTTCCGGCTTAAGGGATTGGGGGACAGGGGTGTGAGACCGTCTGAGGCATGGATGCCGAAGTCGAGCCCCCAGGGATGGGTTCACGGCGTGTCTCACACCCCTGTACCGCAAGCCCGTGCCAACTCCCTAACGAAGCCCCCTACCGATACGAAATAAATCCTACCGATCTTGCTTCTCAGTCGCATCAAAAGCCAGATCAGACCCATCACCCGACTGCTGCGCCGCTTCGCATTTGGCCTCATCGCCACCGCAGATCTCGCACTGGTAATCGGGTTCGGCCAACGCCTTGCCCACACCACCACAGGAACCCTTGATCGGCTGGCGACCAAAAAGCACACCCACAGACATGGCAATCACCACAATCAGCATCACCGCCAAAGTCACCAGCAACATACCCATAGCACACCTCTACTGCGTCTACATATAACGGGAAAAGGACGGCGACTGCCGCTCAATCAGCTCGCCCTCTTCACTGAGAATCATAAACACTGCCAATTGTTCCCGTTCCGCAACGATCATTCCCGCCTCCGGCCCCAACACCATCAGTGCCGTCGCCCAGGCATCGGCCAGTGCCGCCGTATCCGCCACCACTGTAACCGACACCAGATTGTGATCCACCGGATAACCCGTGGACGGATCTATGGTGTGGGAATAGCGCCGTCCATCCGCCTCAAAGTAATTGCGATAGTCGCCGGAGGTCACCATGCCGCGATTGTCCAGAGACGCCACTGCCACCACTCCGGAACGGGCCAGACTCGGCTTCTCGATGGCAATGCGCCAGGGCTGGCCTCTCGGGTTGACCCCCACCGCGCGAAGATCACCGCCAATTTCCACCAGATAATTACGCAACCCCTGCTGCGCCAGAAAATCCGCCAGCCAATCGGCACCGTAACCCTTGGCCACACCGGAAAGGTCGACGAACAGCTCATCGCTCTTGCGCGCCCAGGTGCCTTCCAGCTCCAGTTTGGTGTAGCCCACCCGGCCCAGCATGTCGGCGATTGCCTCGGGTTCGGGAACCTGATCGTCGGTGAACAGCGGACCAAACCCCCAAAGATTGACCAACGGCCCCACAGTAACATCAAAGGCGCCTCCGCTGGCAACACTGACCTGCTGACTGATACGCAACACCTCGGCCATGGGCTCGGAGACGGCATGCCAAACGTTCGCTTCCGCCGCATTGAACAACATCAACTCGGAGTCATCGATATAGGTGGACATATGCCGGTTGATCAGACGCAATTGCTCATCAATCTTTGCCTGCAGGGTTTCATCGTCAAACGTCAATCGCTCACCCGGCTCGGACACCACCGTGATGTTGTAGGTGGTACCCATGGTGTTGCCGGAAAAGTGCCGCACATCCGGGCCTGATTCCCGCGCGCAGGCGGACAGCAGAACCGCAAAAAACAAAAGCGAGGCCAGCATGGCTGACCTCGCTTTTGTATAGGCAAATCTGCTGTGCAAATCAGCCTCCGAAATCGTCCAGCATGATATTTTCTTCCTCGACGCCCAGATCCTGCAGCAACTTGATACAGGCAGCGTTCATCATCGGCGGCCCGCACATGTAGAATTCGCAGTCTTCCGGCGCCGGATGATCCTTCAGGTACATTTCGTAGAGGACATTGTGAATAAAGCCTGTGGGGCCTTCCCAGTTGTCTTCGGGCTGCGGATCGGACAGCGCCACGTGCCACTCGAAATTGTCATTCTCCTGCGCCAGCTGGTCGTACTCTTCCTGATAGAAAAGCTCGCGCAGGGAGCGGGCGCCGTACCAGAAGGTCATCTTGCGCTTGGTCTTGATGCGGCGCAGCTGATCAAATATGTGCGAACGCATGGGCGCCATACCAGCACCACCGCCGATAAACACCATCTCGGCGTCAGTGTCCTTGGCGAAGAATTCACCGAAGGGACCATACACCTTCATCTTGTCGCCAGGCTTCAGATTGAACACGTAAGAAGACATGATGCCCGGCGGTATGCCCTTGCTGCCCGGCGGCGGCGTGGCGATACGGATGTTGAACTTGACCATGCCCACTTCTTCCGGGTAGTTGGCCATGGAGTAGGCGCGAATCACCGGCTCGGTGACCCTGGACTCCAACTCAAACAAACCGAACTTCTCCCAGTCGCCGCGATACTCTTCCTCGATATCGAAGTCAGAGAATTTCACGTGGTGCGGCGGACATTCCAGCTGCACATAGCCACCGGCGCGGAAGTCGACGTTTTCGCCTTCGGGCAGACGCAGGGTCAGTTCCTTGATGAAAGTGGCCACATTGGGGTTGGCTTCCACAGTGCACTCCCACTGCTTTACACCAAACACATCTTCCGGCACTTCGATCACCATATCCTGCTTGACCGGCGTCTGGCAGGACAGGCGCCAGCCTTCACGGGCTTCGCGCTTGGTGAAGTAGTTTTCTTCCGTGGGCAGCATGGCGCCGCCACCGGATTTGACGATGCACTTGCACTGGGCACAGGTACCACCACCACCACAGGCCGAGGGCAGAAACAGGCCGCTGGCGGAAAGGGTCTGCAGCAGCTTGCCACCGGCCGGCACCGTCAGGGTTTTTTCGTCGTTGATATTGATCTCGATATTGCCGCTGCTCACCAGCTTGGCCCGGGCGCCGAGAATCACGGCCACCAGCACCAGCACGATGACCGTGAACATGACGACGCCAAGAATAATCTCTATGTTCATGTTGGGTTATCTCCGCCGGTTACAGGTCGATGCCGCCAAAGGACATGAAGCCCAGTGACATAAGGCCGACAATAATGAAAGTGATGCCCAGGCCGCGCAGACCTTCCGGCACATCACTGTACTTCAGCTTTTCGCGAATACCGGCCAGCGCGGTAATGGCCAGCGCCCAGCCAACACCGGAGCCGGCACCAAAGGCCAGACTCTCGGTAAAGGTGTACTCCCGCTCCACCATGAACAGCGAACTGCCGAGAATGGCGCAGTTCACGGTAATCAGTGGCAGAAACACACCCAGAGCGTTGTACAGAGTGGGCACGAACTTGTCCAGAATCATTTCCAGAATCTGCACCAGTGCCGCGATCACACCGATATAGGTGATCAGGCCGAGGAAGCTCAGATCAACATCGGGAAAGCCGGCCCAGGCCAGGGCCCCTTCCTGCAGCACGTAGGCGTACAGCAGGTTATTGACCGGCACGGTAATGATCTGCACCACAATAACCGCCACACCCAGACCAAAGGCGGCCCCGATCTTCTTGGAAATGGCCAGAAAGGTACACATGCCCAGGAAGTAGGCCAGCGCCATATTCTCGACGAATACGGTGCTGACAAACAGACTCAGATACTGCTCCATCGCTTAGGCCTCCTGGGGTTTGGTGTTGGTGGCCATTTTGAAATCCGGTGCTTCCACCTGCTCCTTCTTCCAGGAGCGCAGCGCCCAGATCATCAGACCAATCAGGAAAAACGCACTGGGCGGCAACAGCATCAGGCCATTGGGTACATACCAGCCGCCATCAGTGGTGGGTACGAGAATCTGGTAGCCCAGCAGGCTGCCGGAGCCGAGCAGTTCGCGACAGGTGGCTACGGCAATCAGAATCACGCTGTAACCCAGACCGTTGCCAACACCGTCCACAAAGCTGGGCCAGGGTTTGTTGCTCATGGCAAACGCCTCGGCGCGACCCATGATGATGCAGTTGGTAATGATCAGACCAACGAACACCGACAACTGCCGGCTGATATCATAGGCCACGGCCTTGAGCACCTGGTCCACCACGATCACCAGCGAGGCGATAATGGTCATCTGCACGATAATGCGGATATTGGGTGGAATGTGATTGCGGGCCAGCGACACAAACAGGTTGGAAAAGGCCGCCACGGCAATTACCGCCGCACACATCACCAGAGTAACACCCAGGTTGACCGTAACCGCCAGCGCCGAACAGATACCGAGAATCTGCAAGGCGATGGGGTTGTTCTTGAAAATGGGCGTAATCAGAAGCTCTTTGTTTTTCATGGTCTACGCCTCCCCTTCCAGCAAATTGGTTAAAAACGGCTTGAAGCCCTGCTCACCGAGCCAGAACCGAATCATGTTTTCCACGCCCCGACCGGTCAGGGTGGCACCGGACAGACCGTCCACCTGGTGTTGCGCCTGGCTAGCCGAGGGATCAACCCGACCCTTGATCACGCTGAACGCTACGTTGCCGCTGTCATCAAAGATCTTCTTGCCTTCCCACTGCTCCTGCCAACGCTGGTTGTCGATCTCGCCACCCAGCCCGGGAGTTTCGTTGTGATCGTAAAAACCGATACCGCGCACGGTTCTGGCATCGGCTTCCAGCGCCAGAAACCCGAACATGGTGGACCAGAGGCCGTAGCCGCGCACCGGCAATATCACGCTTTCCAGCTCTCCGCGATCGTCCTCCACCAGATACACCACCGCGTAGTTTTCACGACGGTTGATACCGGCCATGTCCTCGCGGCGATCCAGATTGGTGGACAGGTTGCTGTCCCGGGCGGCGCGCCACTGGTTGAACGTCTGCGCATCGTGGGCGTCGGTATAGGTGCCGCTGTTCAAATCCACCACCCGGCGGGTGATGCGCTCATTGAAGACTTCTTCGACACCGCGATCGGCTTCGAGCAGACCAGCGGCGGCAAGCAGGTTGCGTTTGAAATCCAGTTCCTGGTTGGCCACCTGAATGGGGCGCAACACCACTGCGGTGGTGGACACCACGATGGAACACGCCAGACACAGTACCAGCGTTACCAGAACGGTTTTTCGAATGGTATTGTTATTAGCCACGTGCCAACCTCCGCTTGATGTTCGCCCGAATGACAGCGTGATCGATAAGGGGGGCAAAGAGGTTGGCAAACAGGATTGCCAGCATCATGCCCTCCGGGAATGCCGGGTTCAGCACCCGGATCACCACCACCATAAACCCGATCAAGGCGCCAAACCACAATTTACCCACTTCGGTCATGGCCGCCGACACCGGGTCCGTGGCCATGAACATCATGCCGAAGGCAAAGCCGCCGAGCACCAGATGCCAGTGCCAGGGCATGGCAAACATGGGGTTGGTGTCGGAGCCGATGATATTGAGCAGTAAGGCCGTGGCCATCATGCCCAGCATGACGCCCAGCACAATGCGCCAGGAGGCGATGCCCATAACCAGCAACACACCACCGCCGAGCAGAATGGCCAGGGTGGACACCTCACCCACGGAACCCGGCATTTTGCCAAAGAAGGCATCCCACCAGCTCAAGGTGTTGCGCAGGGTTTCCATGCCGTCCTGATAGGCCACGGACAGCGCCGTGGCACCGGAATAGCCATCCACTGCAGTCCACACCTCGTCACCGGAAATATCCCCCGGGTAGGCGAAAAACAGAAAGGCGCGGCCGGTGAGCGCTGGGTTGAGAAAGTTCTTGCCGGTACCACCAAACACTTCCTTGCCAAATACCACACCGAAGCTGATACCCAACGCCGCCTGCCACAGAGGCAGATCCGGCGGACAGATCAGGGCAAAGAGAACCGAGGTAACAAAAAAACCTTCGTTGACTTCGTGACCGCGCACTGTGGCAAAGAGCACTTCCCAGAAGCCGCCCACTACAAACACCACTAAATAAAGTGGCAGGAAGTAGGCCGCGCCGTGCCAGAAGCAGTCCCAGATGCTGTTGGGATCATAGCCGGCCACCAGGCCGATCAGCGCCCCGCGCCAGCCTTCCACGGCGGCAATGCCCATATCCGCCATAACGGTGTTGGCCTGGAAACCCAGGTTGTACATGCCGTAAAACATGGCCGGGAAGGTACACAACCAGACCGTGATCATGATGCGCTTGAGATCAATACCATCGCGCACATGGGCGGTGGTTTTGGTCACGGCGGGATCGCGGTAGAAAATGGTGTCCACGGCTTCGTAGAGGGGATACCACTTCTGGTATTTGCCGCCCTTGTGAACGTGCGGCTCAATCTTGTCGAGAATATTGCGCAGTGGCTTCATCGCTTACCCCTCCTTCTCGATACGGGTGAGATTGTCACGCAAAATCGGCCCGTATTCGTACTTGCCGGGGCAGACAAAGGTGCACAGCGCCAGATCTTCCTCGTCCAGTTCCAGGCAACCGAGCTGCTGGGCAGTTTCGGTATCGCCGACAATCAACGCGCGCAGCAATTGAGTGGGCAGGATATCCAGCGGCATGATTTTCTCGTAGGAGCCAACCGGCACCATGGCACGCTCGCTGCCGTTGGTGGTGGTGGAGAAGTCGAACAGCTTTTTGGGCATCAGCCTGGAAACGTAGATGCCCATCTTGGAGAAGTTATTGAAGCCGGCGCGCAGGTAATGGAACATCGGCCGGTCGTTGCCTTCACGCAATACCGATACCTGTGTGTGGTAGCGGCCGAGATAACCGAAGGGTCCATTGGCGGTACGGCCGCCAAACACGGAACCGGAAATCACGCGGTTTTCGCCGGGCTTCATTTCGCCGGCCACCAGCGCGTGCAGATCGGCGCCCAGACGGGTGCGCACCAGGCGCGGTTTTTCCACCTGGGGACCGGCCAGGGAGACAACGCGATCCACATACAGACGGCCACTAGTGAAGAGTTTGCCGAAAGCGATCACGTCCTGATAGCCAATGGTCCACACACTTTTGCTGGCACTGACCGGGTCCAGGCAGTGAATGTGCGTGCCGGCATTGCCCGCCGGGTGTACACCGCCAAACTCGCGCACTTTTACACGCTCGTCGTCGATACCGGGAACATCGGCGCCGCCGGCCTTGCAGAGAAAGACCGAACCTTCGGTCAGTTTGGTCAGCAGGGTCAGGCCGTCCTTGAAGGAGTCGGCCTCTTCGGCAATGATCACCGCCGGATCGGCCGCCAGGGGATTGGTGTCTATGGCGGTGACAAAAATGGAATTGGCCTTGGCATCCAGGGCCGGCACCTTGCTGAAAGGGCGGGTGCGCAGCGCGGTCCACAGACCGGAAGTGACCAGGTTGTCCTGCACTTCGTCGCGGGAGAGGCTTTTCAGGCCGGCAGAGCTGTAGCTCTTGAAGGTTTCAGCATCGTCGCCATCCACATCGATGACCACCGACTGCAACACGCGGCGCTCACCGCGATTGATGGCGGCAATGGTACCCGCTGCCGGTGCCGTATAACGGATGCCTTCCGTTTTCTTGTCGGTAAACAACAGCTGCCCGAGTTTTACCCGGTCACCCTCTTTGACCTCCATGGTGGGCTTCATGCCGTGATAGTCGAAACCGATCACCGCAACAGAACGCACCCTGGGGCCATCGGCGATCTTCTGCTCGGGAGCACCGGATATGGGTAGATCCAATCCTCGACGAATTTTAATCATACGCCTCTGCCTAATCACTCGTTGGAAGAATCGGGCCGGCCGTGCCGAAACCCCGCTTGCAGTTCGCTTCCAGCAGCCAAGCAGAGGCCCCGAACCGCTGGGCCGGACAACTGCTCATGTGCTGATACTGGAAACTTTGGAATTATCGCCAGACGGCCGCTGTCAGTGTCGATACATCACTCACAGGCAATACCCACCCAGAAAACGCGGGCAATTATAAAGATCAAGGCCCACAAAGGCCAGAGGCACCCGGGGTTTTTTACGGCAACCGGTTGTCGAAGACTTGGCCAACCCACTGACCTACGAGTTTGCGTCAATTAGGCTACAATGGCGCCCCAGTTTTCGCCCCGGACCCGCGACACCGACAATGACCCCGTTTTCTCCCTTTGCACCCCCACGCAACGATCGCCCCGGTAACCGCCAGCAGTGGGGACAGTTGCACGGTTCCGCCGCCGCCCTGGCCCTGGCCAATGCGGGAGCTGCCCATCCGGGCCTGACCCTGGTCATCACCGCCGACACCAGCAGCGCCCTGAATCTGGAAAGCGAACTGCAGTTCTACGCCGGCGGCGATGACCAGTTGCCGGTGCTGCACCTGCCGGACTGGGAAACCCTGCCCTACGACACCATCTCGCCGCACCAGGACATCATTTCCGGGCGGCTGCGCACCCTCTACCAACTGCCCCGCACCCGCCAGGGGCTGTTGATTGTGCCCGTCACCACGGTGCTGCAGCGGCTGCTGCCGCGCAGCTACCTGCACAGCAAAAGCCTGTTGCTGCAAAAAGGCGAACAACTGGATCTGG
>JBJHDF010000014.1:0-105102 GCA_050486405.1 Marinimicrobium sp.
CAGGTGCACAGCGTCGACATCCGCGGCGACCGCTCCCTCACCCTGCACCACACCCGCCACGCCCGCAAGCCGCTGCACGAGCCCTCGGCCCAGGAGGTGTTGCGACATCTGCATCGGCTCTGGGGCTTCGACGTGCACCTGCACTCACTGGAAGACAACGAAATCAGGCAGAGCCTGCACTGTCCACCACAACCGGAGCCGGAACCAGAAACCGAGTCTGAGGACTGAGCATGCCTCACGCCACGTACCCCCTCCCCTCTCCGAGAGGAGCACCCACCACTTGCACCCTTTTTCTATACCTTCTGCTTCTCTGCCTGTTGCTCCCTGCCTGCAGCGGTCGGGAGCCGACAGCACCACTACCGCCGCTGGCCGCCGATGCACGCATCCTCGCCTTTGGTGACAGCCTCACCCGGGGCACGGGCGCGGACGCGCGCAACAGCTACCCCGCACTGCTCGGCGATCTGCTCGGACGCGAGGTGATCAACGCCGGCGTTCCCGGCGAAGTATCGGCGGCAGGCCTGGCCAGACTGGAGGAGCTACTGGATCGCGAACGCCCCGCTCTGCTGCTGCTTTGCCACGGCGGTAACGATTTGCTGCGCCGGCAGAGTGAAGAACAGCTGATTGAGAATCTGGAGGCCATGATCGCCATGGCCCAGGCGCGCAATATACCGGTGGTGCTGATTGGCGTGCCGGCCCGCTCTCTGCCGCTGCGACCCGCCGAACTCTACCGGGACGTGGCGCAACGCACCGGGGTGCCGCTGGAAGCTGAAGTAGTCACACGAGTTCTCAACGACCGCAATCTGCGCGCAGATCAGATTCACCCCAACGCCCAGGGCTATCGGGTTATGGCTGAGGCAGTTTACCAACTGTTGCTGGAAGCCGGCGCTGTACGATAAGACAAAAAAAGGGCGGGCATCATGCCCGCCCCATGCCCTGACTTGGAGAGGTCTCGGATTAAAACTCGATGGGCAGGCTGAAGGAAACGATAAACTTGGGTTCGCTGTTGAACTTGGACTCCAGAGTTTCGCCACCCACAGTCGCAGTGGTTTTGGCGTCATCCACAACCAGCCCCAGGGTGAAGCTCAAGTTGTCGTTGTAGGCGTAGGTCAGGTCCAGGTGTGTCAGGCCGTCGATGCTGCCAAAACCGTCCTCATCCATATGGTGGCCCAGAAGCAGGCCAAACTGGCCGAACTCAGCACCGAGCGTTACATAGGAGTAATCTTCCAGATCTTCCAGGCCGTGATAATAGGTCAATGTCACAGGGCCATAACCCAGACCCAGAACCAGTTCCACCAAGTCTCCGGGACTGACCGCGAATTCATGGTGCAGCCCGGGCTCGGAATCTGCTACCTTGGGAGAAGGATAGGCATAGGTCCAGAGGCTGATATCGACGCTGAAGTCGCCAAATTCCTGGCCGTAACCAACAAAAAGGTCATACTCCACACCACCCAGTTCATCACCGGACGAAGTCCACAGACCACCATAGAAACCACCTGCACTGAGAGACAGCTCGCCCCAAACAGCCGCGCCGCCGCCCAGATCCAGACCGCGCCAGTAGTACATGTTGGCGGCGCCGATAGCGGCATCCACCTCAACAGCCTGGGCAGTGGGGGCCACGGCGCTGAAGGCCAGACCTGAAACGGCGATGGCACTGGCCAGAGCTTTTTTTGTCATCTTCATGAGTTCTTCCTCTAAATGTGTAATGGTGTTGCTTTGTGTGTTTGTATATAAGAGCTATCGATAGCCCACCGAAGTGGCGTACCCGGGGAATAGCAGATAGCGCGCCAATTTTGGTTTCTCTATACAAAACAAGCAGTTAACCATTTTTTCGTATCGGAAGAGCCGGGACAACGACACAGTAGGCACCAACATGGTGCGAGTCGTGCCGTGCACCACCCCATTTGTGCACCATAGTCAGGCGTTTTTTCCCGTCTCCAACTTTTCGCCCCGCGTCAGGCGCAAGGTCAACCAGCGCCGCAGATGCCGGACCAGGGGAAAATCCAGGTAGAACACCAGCGCGCTCAGTATCAGGGCTGTTCCCGCCAATAGCGGCAGGGTCAGTCGCTCCCCGGCAACCACTGCGCCAACCATCAGGGCCAGCACCGGCGTAATCAGCGTCAGCAGCGACACGGTGCTGGCCGATGTGCGGCTGAGCACGAAGTAGTAAAGAGTGAATCCGCCCAGTGAACCCAGGATAGCCAGATAGCCGATGCCCCAGAGAGTCCGGTCCGACATTGCCGATGGCCACTGACCGTCCAGCAGCCACCAAACCAACAACAGCCCGGGCAGGGCAAACAACAGGGAGCCCACCGTCTGGTTGAACGGATCACTGCCCTTGTCCAGCCGCTTGAGCAGCACGCTGCTGAAGCCAAAGAGAAAACAGGACAGCAGCAGCCCCGTCATGCCCAGCGCCGCCGATACGTTCACGTGCAACTGATCCCGGAACACCAGTAGCAGGCCACACAACGCCACCAGCAGAGCCAGCACCCGACGCAGGCTGAACGGGTTTTCCCGCAACAGCAGCAGAGACCACAAACCGGTACTGAAAGGAGAGAGCGCAAAAATCACCGCCATCAGCCCCGAGGGCACAAACTGGGCGCACCAGTACACCAGCGGCATATTGGGAAAAATGCCCAGCGAAGCAACCAGATACACTTTCCAGACTCCGGGCCGATCGAACAGCGCACGGCGCAACAGTGCGTTGATCAACAGTGCCAACACCAGCGCCAGACTCATGCGCAGTGTCGCAGCCGCGACAAAGCTGACACTGTCGCTGCTCCACTGAATACCCAGGGGCGTGGTGGACCAGATGAGCACCACCAGAATATAGGCAAAATAAACGGGCACCGAACTGTCCTCTGTTGGGCAGTGCTTTCCGGCGGCGGTGTGTTTTGGGAGGAGAAAAACAACAAAGGCCGCAGGAGAAGCTCGCTGCGGCCTTTGTGATGAAAAGTAAAACCCTATCTAATCACCAACCCCCGCAGCAACGCCGACGCGTGCCACTGCCCAGACCGGGCGCAGCGCGACAATATAAAAGGCGGGTTTGGTATGCATCATGGGGTTGCGAAAACGGTGGTGATTGATTCGTCTACTGTAGGGGAAGCAAGGGGGGAGTGCAAGGGAAAATATAGGGAAAAGGGATAAAGGGGGACGGTGGTCGATTTTTTGGGGTGGATGGGTCACACTCGTCTTTTGGGTCATGAATACGGCGATATGCAGATCTATCGGGTGGGGGGTGCGGTGCGCGACAGCCTGCTGGGCTATCCGCACAGCGAGAACGACTGGGTGGTGGTGGGCGCCCGGCCGGAGGAACTGCTGGCTCAGGGATACACACCGGTGGGCAGGGACTTTCCGGTGTTTCTGCACCCGAAGACCCGGGAGGAATACGCCCTGGCGCGCACCGAGCGCAAAACCGGCCATGGCTACGCCGGCTTCACCTTTTATTGCGGTGACGATGTCACCCTGGAAGACGATCTCTCCCGTCGCGATCTGACCATCAACGCCATGGCCGAGGATGCCGACGGCACCCTGATCGACCCCTATGGCGGTCAACGGGATTTGCGGGACAAGGTTCTGCGCCACGTTTCACCCGCCTTTGTGGAAGACCCGGTGCGGGTGTTGCGCGTGGCGCGCTTTGCCGCCCGCTACCGGCCTCTGGGTTTTCGCGTGGCCGGGGAAACCCTGGCCCTGATGCGCCAGATGGTGGACAGCGGTGAAGTGGACCACCTGGTGCCGGAGCGTATCTGGCAGGAAACCGAAAGCGCCCTGGGCGAAGACGCCGCCGCTGTGTTCTTTCGCGTACTGCGCGACTGTGGCGCCCTGGCCCGCATCTACCCGGAGTTGGACGCCCTGTTCGGGGTACCGCAGACCCCCGAGCACCACCCGGAGATCGATACCGGCGAACACTCGCTGCTGGTGTTGCAACAGGCCTGCAAACTCAGCCCCTCCACCGAGGTGCGCTTTGCCGCCCTGATACACGACCTGGGCAAGGGCACCACACCGCCGGCCGAGTGGCCCCGGCATATCGCCCACGAAGCGCGCAGCCTGCCACTGGTGAAACAACTGTGCCAGAGGGTCACGGCCCCCAACCGCTACCGCGAACTGGCGCTGCTGGCGGCGCAATACCACACCCACTGCCACCGGGCGCTGGAGCTGAAGCCCTCGACCCTGCTCAAGCTGCTGCAGCAGACCGACGCCTTTCGCCGCCCGGAGCGCTTCGAGCAGTTTCTGCTGTGCTGCGAAGCGGACGCCCGGGGGCGCACCGGACTGGAAAACCGCGACTACCCCCAGGCCGATTATCTGCGCCGGGTACTGGCCGCCTGTCAGCAGGTGGACGTCCAGGCCATCACCGCGCAAGGGTTGAGCGGCAAAGCGTTCGGCGAGGCACTGAACCGCCAGCGGCTGGCGCGCGTAAAACAACTGAAATCCGCAGAGAGCCCACCGCCATGACCGACTCCCCCGTTGCCCTGATCACCGGCGCCGCCCGCCGCATCGGCGCCGCCATCGCCCGGGGTCTGCACCAACACGATTACCGGGTCGCCATTCACTACCGCCACTCGGACCGGGAGGCGCGCGCACTGGCGGACGACCTCAACGACCGGCGCCTGGATTCGGCCATTATTCTCAAGGCCGACCTGGACCGGCTCACGGACATCGAATCCCTGGCCGAGGATACCCTGGCCCACTGGGGCCGGCTGGACGTACTGGTGAACAACGCCTCCAGCTTTTACCCCACACCAGTGGGCGATGCCAGCGCCGAGCAGTGGGACGACCTGATCAACAGCAACCTCAAGGCGCCCTTCTTTCTCACCCAGGCACTGGCCGATGAGCTGCGCCTGCGGCAGGGGTGCGTCATCAACATCACCGATATCCACGCCGACCGGCCGCTGATCAAGCACCCCATCTACTGCGCCGCCAAGGCGGGCAACGCCATGCTCACCAAATCCCTGGCCCGGGAGCTGGCACCCGGGGTGCGGGTCAACGGCATAGCTCCCGGCGCCATTCTCTGGCCGGAAGCTGCGGATGAATCCGACGACAGCCAGCGCACGTTACTCGGCAAAATCCCCCTGCAGAGAAAGGGCGAGGCCGAAGACATAGTGCAGACGGTGCTCTTTCTGGTTGGCGGCCCTTCCTATATCACCGGGCAGATCATCGCCGTGGACGGCGGCCGCAGTATTTATTCCTGATTCGCTTGCTCTGGATCAATTGAAATAACCCTGTTTGACCCCATTATGGAAAGTGAGAGAAACATTCAGAGGAGGTGTGTCATGAACCTGATTCCGCGCAATTCCCTGTTTGATTTTGACAATTTGTTCGACGTATTCCGCTCACCGTTGGCCACCACCGGGCGCTCGGCCGGAGCGGCGCTCAGTCCTCGGGTGGATGTGACCGAGAAGAAGGACCGCTACGTGATCACCGCCGAGCTGCCCGGCATCGACAAGAAGGATATAGAGGTGTCTCTGGAGCAGGGCATACTGTCCATCAGCGCCGAAACCCGGCAGGAGCACAAGGAGGAGAAAGATGGCAAGGTTATCCGCCAGGAGCGCCACTACGGCCGCTTCGTGCGCAGTTTCAACGTCGGCGACGGTGTTCAGGAAAAAGAGATCAAGGCCAATTTCAAGGACGGGCTGCTGACCCTGGAGGTACCGCGCAAGGAAGAGCCGGTACCGGCCAGCCGCCGGATCGAGATTCACTGAGTCCTGGCTCCGGTGTTCCCCGCCGGGCCCGGGATTTAACCCCCGACTGACCGCCGGTACCCGGCGGTTTTTTTTGCCCGCCACCCGGACAAGCACTGGCAACCGGGACCAAACCTGTCGATAATGGGGCCAGAACTTCACGGATGCTCCCCGAGCCATGTCACAGCTTCACATCGTTGTCGAAAACCGCAAAGACTGGGCGCCCTACTTTCCCAGTGAACAGGTCATTACCTTTGACGACTACCTGGGGTTACCCCCGGCCGGAAGCGCCCGCACCCGGGTCATCAACCTCTGCCGCCAGTTCAGCTACCTGAGCAAGGGTTACTACTGCTCCCTGCTGGCCGAAGCCCGGGGCCATTCGGTCATCCCCAGCGTCAAAACCCTCAACGACCTGCGCAACCGGCGCTCCTTCGCCGTCATCCGGGAAAACCTGCACAGCCAGTCGGAAAAGCTGCTGAAGAAGCTCGAGTCCCGGGACGACAACCGCCTGTCCTTCTGGATATTTTTTGGCGAGAGCAGCGTGCCGGAACTGCAGAAGCTGGCGCGGGAACTGTTCGAACAGCAGCCCTGCCCCATACTGTGGGTGGAGCTGCAATGGCAGGGAAGCTGGCAGGTGACCGGCCTCAAGGTGATGCCCCTGCACAAGCTGGCGGAACCGGAGCAGGAGGCCTTTGCCAATGCCCTGGATCGCTTCAGTGCCCAGCTCTGGCGCAAAGCCAAATCACCCCAGGTGAGCCGTTACGAAATGGCCATACTGGTGGACCCGGATGAAAAGCTGCCACCCAGCGACCCCAAGGCACTGAAGAAATTCGTCCGCGAGGGTGCGCGGCTCGGTATCAATGTGGACTTTATCGGCCGCAAGGATCTGCGCCGGCTGCCGGAGTACGACATGCTGTTTATCCGGGAGACCACCAACATCGACCACCATACCTTTCAGTTTGCCTGCCGCGCCGAGGCCGAGGGGCTGGTGGTGATGGACGATCCGCAATCCATCATACGCTGCACCAACAAGGTGTTTCTCGCCGACCTGTTCACCGCCCGCGGCGTACCCACGCCACGCACCCGTTTGATCGCCGGCGCCGACAGCAAAACCCTGGACGGCCTGGCGGAAGAGCTGGGCTTTCCGCTGATCCTGAAAATTCCCGACGGCTCCTTTTCGCGCGGCATCAGCAAAGTAAACGACCGCGAGCAGTTGAAACCGGCAGTGATCGAACTGCTGAAGGACTCGGCGCTGTTGCTGGCCCAGGAATACATGTACACGGATTTCGACTGGCGGGTGGGCGTACTCAACGGCAAACCGCTTTACGCCTGCAAGTACTTCATGGCCCGGGGCCACTGGCAGATCTACAACCACGGCGGCGACCGGACATCTTCCGGCGGTTTTGAAACCCTGCCCACCTACGAAGCGCCCAGAGCCGTGATCCAGACGGCGGTAAAGGCGGCGTCACTGGTGGGCAAGGGGCTCTACGGCGTGGACCTGAAACAGGTGGGCAACCGGGTAGCGGTGATTGAAGTGAACGACAACCCCAGTATCGACGCCGGCGTCGAGGACGCCTTTCTCGGCGACGAACTCTACCGGCAGATACTGCAGGCCTTTGTGCAGCGGGTGGAACAGTTGCGCCGCCTGCGTGAGGAAAGCTGACCCGTTCAGGTTCCGGCCCGGGACAGGGTCCGCCCGCGCCAGACAAAGTCCACCAGCCAGAGTTGCTGCCGCCGCCTGTCGTAGGCCTGCCAGAGTTCAGCGTAGCTTTTACCCAGCACCGGGTGCTTTTCTTCGGGGGCTATGTCCGCCAATGGCAAGAGCACAAATGCGTTCTCAAGAATTTCCGCCCGAGGCAGTTCCATACCCGCCAAGGCCGTGCCGACAAAATCCCCGTAAGTGAGAATGTCGATATCCAGAGTCCGGGGACTGAACCGGGGGCCACTGCGATCCCGGCCATTATCGTCCTCTATCTGTTTGAGACAGGCGGACAATTCCGCCACCGGCAACTCTGTATCCAGCCCCGCCACCAGATTGAAAAAGTGGCTGCCGGCAAACCCCACCGCCTCGCTTTCGTACACCGGGGAGACCTGCAACGGCCCCAACTGATCCGCCAGGGCATCCAGCCCCGCCAGAATATGGCGGTGCCGGTCGATGTTGCTGCCCAGGCTAAGGTAGACCCGTGTCATGCCGGCTTTTCGCCCCGCTCGATGATCAACCCCACATCCCGGGCGCCGCGCAGGGCGCCTGGCTTGCTCAGGCGCAGGCGCAGCCAGGGCACCTGGAACTCATCCATGACAATCCGCGCCACCTCCTCGGCCAGGGTTTCCACCAGCAGCGCCTGGCGACTTTCGATATGGGCAATCAACCGTTTGGCCACCGCCTTGTAGTTGAGGGCGTGTTCGATATTGTCCGTGGCCGCCGCCCGGCGGATGTCAGACGCCATTTCCAGATCCAGGCTCACCGTCTGGCGCACCTCGCGCTCCCAGTCGTAGATGCCGATTACGGTGTCGACCCTCAGGTCGCGGATATAGACGATGTCCAAGGTCAGTCCTCGCGGTGCAATGGGGGCAGGGAGTCCAGCGGCCAGCGGGCGTGCACACTCACCCCCAGGTCTTCGCACTGACCGGCCAGCAGCCGCTGGCAGCCGGCATAGGCAATCATGGCGCCATTGTCGGTGCAGAATTCCGGCCGGGCGTAGAACACCCGGCTGTGAATCTTCGCCAGTGCCTCTTCCAGCCGCGCGCGCAGGCGC
Organism: Marinimicrobium sp.; assembly: GCA_050486405.1. GTDB lineage: Bacteria > Pseudomonadota > Gammaproteobacteria > Pseudomonadales > Cellvibrionaceae > JBJHDF01. Next base: position 8,432 of record JBJHDF010000014.1, read on the forward strand.
AGATTGGCGGACACACCACCGGCAATCACCAACTGGCGCAGGCCCGTCTGCTGCAGCGCCCGGCGGCACTTGATCACCAGGGTATCCACCACCGCCTCCTCAAAGGCCCGGGCAATATCGGCGCAGGTCTGCTCGTCCGGCAAGCCATCGGCGCCGGCGTGTTGGGCAACGGTATTCAGAGTGTAGGTCTTCAGACCGCTGAAGCTGAAATCCAGCCCCGGCCGATCCACCATGGGCCGGGGAAAGACAAAGCGCCCGGACTGGCCGCGCTCGGCCAGGCGGGCGATATGGGGGCCGCCCGGGTAGTCCAGATCCAGCATCTTGGCGGCCTTGTCGAAGGCCTCGCCGGCGGCGTCGTCCAGGGATTCACCCAGCAACCGGTACTGACCAATATCCTGCACCTCCACCAGTTGGGTGTGACCGCCGGACACCAGCAGCGCGACAAACGGAAAGGTCGGAGGCGATTCCTCCAGCATGGGCGCCAGCAGATGGCCCTCCATATGGTGCACCCCCAAAGCCGGTACTCCCAGGGCGTAGGCCAGAGCGCGACCGGCGCAGGCGCCCACCATCAGCGCCCCCATCAGGCCGGGGCCGGCGGTGTAGGCCACGCCGTCCAGTTGCTCCCGGGTAAGACCGGCGTCGCGCAGCACCTGCTCGACCAGCGGCAACAGGCGGCGGATATGATCCCGGGAGGCCAGTTCTGGCACCACGCCGCCGTACTCGGCGTGCAGGGCAATCTGGCTGTGCAGGGCATGCGCCAGCAACCCGCGCTCACTGTCGTAGACAGCCACGCCGGTTTCGTCGCAGGAGGTTTCTATGCCCAGTACACGCATGGCGCTACCTTATACCACTACCTTATATTAGGAAGCGCGTATGATACGTGGCGCCGGTGTCGGGGCCAAGTCGAGACAAAGCCGGGGGACCAAGCCGCTTGCGGCGCACCCGCTGTTCACGGATGCCGGCAGGCGATAAAATGCCACTTGGACGGTCATTGCCCTACTTCGAACCCATTCGAAACAATAAGCAAAACAAGGAACAACCCATGGAATCAGTCAACAACCCCTACCAGACTCCCATCGGCGACCTGACCCGGGACGATGATGAGGAGTACGGCGAAATCCGCTTTTTTTCACCGGAGATCCGCATTGGCCGGCTGCGCTATCTGGCCCACTCAGCTCTGATTTTTCTGGCCATGTACCTGGCTATGACCATTCTGATTTTCGGGATGGCCTCCTTAATGGAAAGCCCCGCAGCGGCCGCGGGGCTGGGCTTGGTCGCCTTAGTGCTGACCATCGCGGCCTATGTGCCCTGGTTTATCGTGCTCATCCAGCGGCTGCACGACCTCAATCACTCCGGCTGGTGGTCACTGCTGATGTTGGTGCCCTTTGTTAATATTGTGTTCGCCTTCTATGTGCTGTTGGCACCCGGCACCAAAGGCAGGAACAATTACGGCCCGCCGCCGCCTCCCAATCAGCTCTGGCACTGGATTGTGGGGCTGACCCTGCCGGCTATTTTCTTCCTGGGCATAATCGCCGCCATAGCGATACCGGCATACTACGATTACACTCAGCGCGCTCAACAGCACCAACAGAGCCAGCCGTAAAGCAGGGCTACAGAACCCCGGCCCGCTTGATCTCCAGATAACTGTTGGCCAACCGCACCGCCAGCTCCGGTGCGGTACAGTCCAGACTGTAACAACCCGCCGCCTCCAGGCGCTGCTGCATGCGGGCGCGGCTCTCCAGGTAGAGCCGCGTACCCGCGTAATCCAGGGCCTGGTCAAACTCTCTCACTGGCCGTTGCTCTAGCGTATCGAGCACCAACTCGCGGATATTGGCAATCATCACCAGATGGCGGCGCTTGAGCAGGTTGGTCGCCAACAGCAACTCCTCCACGTCCTCGTCCCGGGAGTTGGTCAGCACTATCACCAGCGAACGCTTCTGCTGCAGCAGACAGAGCTTTTCCGCCGCAGCCGCGTAGTCTGGCGCGCACTGACTGGCCTGCAGATCGTAGACGCCGTTGAGCAACTGCTTGACACTGCCCACCCCCTTTTGCGGTGGAATCCAACGCTGGCTTTCGCCAAAGCTCAGCAGGCTGACACTGTCCCCCTGGCGCAGGGCGATATAACCCACCAGCAGCATGGCGTTAAGGGCGTGGTCAAAATGACTCAGGTGGTCGTCCCGGGCGCGCATGCGGCGGCCACTGTCCAGCAGCAGAACGATCTGCTGGTCCCGTTCGTCCTGATACTCCCGGGAAATCAATTGCTGGCGCCGGGAAGTGGCTTTCCAGTCGAGCTGCCGCAGGCTGTCGCCCAGACGGTATTCCCGCAACTGGTGAAATTCCAGGCCCGTGCCCCGGCGGGGTTTTCTGCGAATGCCCAACTGGCTGGTGTGATTGTCGGTGGCCAGGAGGGTGTAGCCGGCAATGGCGGTAAAATCCGGGTACACGCGCAGGGTGTCGGCGCTGCCACTGCGATAGCGCAGACGCCACAAGCCCAGCGCACTGGGCACTTCCACCCAGGCGGGCTGAAACGGCAGATCGCCCCGCCGCAGCGGCCGCAACCGGTAGCGGCTGCGGCTGACCTGCCCCGGAATCAGCTGGATTTGCTGTGGCAACAGCTGAATTTCGGCGCTGGCGTCAACGCCGTCGAATACACGCAGCGCCCGCGGCCGGTCAAAGCCGTGGTGCAGGCAGAGTTCCACCTCCGCCCACTGATTAACCGCCAGGCTGGCCGGCGCCCGTCGCTCCACGCTGACCGGTGGCAGACTGCGGGACAGGCCCAAATCCAGCGCCGCCGCCAACAGCCAAGCGCCCAGCAACAGCACACCCGGCGCCGCCAGCGCAACGCCGCCGTAGCGGCCCAGCAGCGCCAGCGCCAGGGCGATCAAGGCCAGCGCGGCCAGGCTGCCATACAGGCGCGGCGCCGGTACCCAGCGTTTACCCCGGAACAAGTCCATCAATGTCTGGGTGCCTCCACCTGCTGCAGCAGCGACGCCAGCACACGGTCCGGGTCCGTGCCGTCGATGGTCATCTCCGGCGCCAGCAACACCCGGTGGCGCAGGGCCGGCAGGTACATGGCTTTGACATCGTCCGGCGTGACAAACGCATTGCTGTTGAGCAGGGCATAGGCCCGGGCCGAGGCGAGCAGAGCAATACAGGCCCGGGGGCCGGCACCCCGGGCAATACCAGGCCACTCACGGGTTGCCCGCACCAGACGCACCACATAGGCAAGCACCTGATCGTCCAGGGTAATCTGGCCGGCAATTTTTTGCAGGCTGAGCAGGTGCGCGGGCTTGAGCAGGGTGCGCACGCCTTCCAGGCCGAAGCTCCCGACGCCCTGGCTGCCAATCTGGCGCAGCATCCGCTCTTCGTCGTCCTGCTCCGGGTAGTCGATCATCACCTTCAACATAAAGCGGTCCAACTCCGCTTCCGGCAGCGGGTAGGTGCCCTCCTGCTCCACCGGGTTCTGGGTGGCCAACACCATAAAGGGGTTGCCCACGGCAAGGGACTCGCCCTCGATGGTGACCTGCCCTTCCTGCATCACTTCCAGCAGCGCGGCCTGAGTCTTGGCCGGGGCGCGATTGATTTCGTCGGCCAGCAGCAGGTTGGTGAACACCGGGCCGCGGCGAATTTCAAATTCCTGCTTGGCCATATTGAACAGGGCATGGCCGGTGATATCGCTGGGCATCAGATCCGGCGTGAACTGCACCCGGGCGAAGTCGCCGCCAAAGCACTTGGCCAGGCAGCGCACCAGCAGGGTCTTGCCCAGACCGGGAACGCCCTCGATCAGCACGTGGCCCCGGGCAATCAGCGCCGCCAGCACCTGTTCGATCACCCTGTCCTGGCCCACCAGGGCTTTCTTGATTTCCCGACGCAGGCCATCGGCCAGGGCGCTGGCCTGTTCCAGTCGTGATTCCAGAGAAGTCTCTTCGCTCATAGTTGTTTCCTCAGGGTTTGCAGGCAGGCAACCGCCCGGGTGAAATCGTGGGGATGCTGCAGGTCTGGCGCATAGAGCGCCCGCTCAAGCAGATCGACGGACAAGCCGCTCAGTTGGGTCAAGTGCAGCATCTGCCGCTCCCGATCCCAGAGTTCAAAACCGGGTAGATGCCTCTGAATCTCGCGTTGCACCTGCTCGCGCAGTAGAGCAACCAGATGGGGATGCTGGCGGCGGCGCCAGAGCAACTGGGCGCTGGCCCGGATGTGCTCGGCCAGGCTGCGCCGGCCCTCGGCGGCGCGGGTCAGCACCGGACCAAAGCGCGCGGCGCTGGCCCAGAGCCACAGGAAAAGAGCCAGCAACGCCGCCCAGACCCCCAGCGGACTGCCCTGCCGGATCATGGCCCACAGCGAGGGGGAATCCTGATTCACCAGAAACCACACCTGGCCCTGGGGGTTAATCAATTGCCACAACAGGTAAGCGTGGTCGTGACAGGCGATGCGGCGGTTGCCCCAGATGCGGTTGTCGCTGTTGACGATAACGCGACCCTCGCCGTGAGCAAAAGCCGCCAGAAACAAACCCCAATCGCTGCCCGCCCACAGATCCGGCAGATCACCGTGGATGGCGAAGAGTCTGCCTTGGCTGTAATCCACCAGGAGATTTTCGCCGCCAAGTTCCGTCTCCTGCAACGCCCAGCGCGGGTGGCAATAAGAGTCGTCAACCTGGCGCTCATCGGCGAGATCGCTGGCACTGTGGGCATCGCCCTCGGTAAGCACTGCCTGATTATCCTGCACCAGCTCTTCGGCGCCGTTTTCCGGAGTTTCCTCTGGCCGCGCGCAGGCGGCCGAGCCACCACTGGCCTCGCGGCGCCAACGCCGCTCTTCATCGACCATGATTTGAAAACGCGCAAAAAGTGGATCCGGGGTATGACTAACGCCGATAAACGGATTGCGGGTGGAGACAATCACGGTGCCACCGGAGTCCACCCAATCCAATACCCGGCTCAGCCGCTCGCCACGCAGAGTTCGGTAGCCACCTTCCAGAATCAGGGTGTCTTCCCGCCCAAAGGATTCGCCCCGCCAACCCATTCGATCCAGCGCCGCCAGGCTGCGCAGGGTGTGGGCCTGGATACCCTGCAGCTGCAGAAATTGGGCCGCAGCCAGGTAATCGTCCAGCAGCGCGGCCTCCGAAAAGCCGCCCTCAATGCTCTCTTCCTCCCAGGTGAGCTGCGTGGCCAGCCACACACCCAGCGCCAACAGCACCAGCAGCGCCAGAATCCACCACAGGCGGGCCTTCGACCTAGCCACGGGGCGTCACCTCTTTGGTGGCGGCCTGCCAGACCGGGTTCCAATCGCGACACAGGGCCTGCCCCAACTCGGCGTCCGGGGGGCTGTGGCCATAGGCCAGGCGCTGCCAGGCCCGCGTGAGCCGGGCAAAGTACTTCTGGGGAAGCCGGGGCTGCGTATCGGCAGCAGCGCGGACCAGTTGCAGGCACTCGCCTTCGGTGTAACCCTCCTCAATTTCCAGCCCCGACTCCAGTAAGCGCGACAGGCTGGCCCGATACAACAACGCCAGAGCCTGCCGGTGTTCACCCTGCTGCCAGAACGTCTCGGCTGCCGCACTGATGTCCTCCGGCAGAGACTCCCGGGTCACCTCCATGCCAAACAATGTCACCGGGCGTTGCACGTTGGGCAGCGTCACCCGCTGGGGCAGATAGGCCGCCAGCCAGTGGCGATAACGCAGAATCAACACCACTACCAGCCCCAGTACCAGCGCCCACAACAACCACTGCAGGAAACTCGCCAGCCCACCCATTCTGCTCGAAATGGACATCAGTAGTTCCCACCACACGTCGAGGAAGGATCTGTCCGCGCTATCCTCGGGCTCGTCTTCCTCGTTACTTTTGAAGCGCAGATAGCGAAAGTGAATCACTTCCTGAAAATCCTCACCCGTCATCACTTCCTCTATCCAACGCTTGGCGCTGTCCCGATCATAGGGCTGCGTTGACGCCTGCTGGGCGCTGCTCTCCGCCCAGGCCTGATTTGTCACCGGCCCCAGTAAACAAAGGCCCAGCACAAACACCGCCAGGACACTCACTGCAGACCCGGGCTGCCTTTTCCCAACAATGCGCCGAAAAGCGATATCGATATCCCAGGCTTCCAACTGGATGCGCCGGTTGAGGTAGAGGGAAAAGCCGCAGGCCACATAGAAGGGCGCCACCAGCGCCATGCAGAAGTAACTGATCAGATTACTCAAAAACGCCGCCCAACCATCGCTCGCCGCGAACATATACTCCCAGAAGTAGAGTTCCCAATCGCCAGGCAAGAGAGCAAATAACACCACAGCAACACCCAGCGCCGCCAAGCCCTCCAGGTGAACACCCAGGATCGTCAGCCAGGACGCCGGCGCCGTGCCGCTCCGGTGCAACAGCGACAGCCGCTCGCTGCGCTCGTACCCGCCCATACCCTCCAGTTGCAACACCGGCAGGTCCATGGAACGGGTGAGGCTCAGGCGCCGCCAGGTCAGCGAAGCAAACCACTGCCGCCAGGCCAGGCCGGGAAAGGCGCGCAGGGCACTGCGGGTATCCGGCAGTTCGCCAAACACCGCGTGGCTCAACAGGTGGAGCAGGGGGCGCTCGAACAGCGGCTTGAGCCACCAGATCACCAGGAGACTGAGCCAGCGCCAGTCGCCGGGCAGCAGGTTCAGCAGCATAAACAGGGGGAAGGTGAGCAACAGCCAGATCCGGGTCAAGGGCCACCACCAGCGGCGTGCCATCAGCAGGCCCAGATCCACCGCTTCCCAGGGACTGCGCGGACGAATTTCCACCGTCACCCGATCAAGATTCACGCTGATTCCTGCCGCTCAGGGCCAGATAGGCGATAACCATTACCCAGAAAAAGGCGCCTGCGGCGTATTTTTGCAGCGGCGGCAACAGATTGCTGGACGACCAGAATGCCTCGATAAAGGCAGCGATCACCAGCATCAGGATCACACCGTACATCAGACGGATAGACACAGCCCCGGCACGCTTGAGGGCTTCCACCCGGGTGTGATTGCCGGGGTTCAACAGGTGGTAGCCCAGTTTGAGGCCCGCGGCCCCGGCAATAACAATGGCGGTGAGCTCAAAACTGCCGTGGCCGATCACGAAGGTGAAAAAGGTTTCGGTATAGCCCACCTGGGTCAGGTGTCCGGCCACGGCACCAAAAAGCAGGCTGTTGTACACCAGAAAGAAGATGCTGCCCAGGCCAAACAGCAAACCCGTGGCAAAGGTACGAAAGGACACGCCGATATTGTTACTGATATAAAAGCCGAACATCTGCCAGTTGGTACCCGCGTCACGGCCACTGCCTACCACCTGGTTGTTCGGGTGGTACATCTGCTCATAGAGATCCGCCTGGCCGGGGCTGAGCAGGGTGTAGGCAAGCTCCGGCTCCAGGAGTATGGCGAGAAACAGCAACAGCCCCGGCCCGTAGAGCAGCGCCGTGGCCAGCCAGAAATACCGCTGCTCCCGGCGTACCAGGCGGGGGAAGTCGGTCACCACAAACTTCAGCAGTTGCTGCAACAGCGGCTGCTTGCGCTGGTAGAGCTGCTGATGACCGCGAATCACCAGATCACCCAGGCGATCCACCAGATGGCTGCTATAGTGGCGCTCCCGGGCCAGGGCATGAAAGTGACACAGGCGGCGATAAAGGCTGGCAAAGTCCGCCAACTGCTCCGGGGCGAGGCTGCCGCTCTGCTTCTTTTCCAGCGCCTCAATCAGCTCCGCCACGGCCTCCCACTGACTGCCGTACAGCCGTTCAAACTGCCCCTGCTTCATCGGCGACCCACCATGGTGTTGGCCATCTGCTTGATGGCGATGACCGGCTCCGGCGTATTCAACAGCGGCTGCAGTATGGCCGCCAATTCACTCTGGCGCTCTGGCGACAACTGCTTGCTGCGCTCGGCAAAGGCCAGCAGTGCGCGCTGCTCGTCGGTGGTGAAATCGGCAGGCACCGGCAGGTGGCCCTTGATATCGAGGTCCGGCACCGCCGGTGGCGGCGTATCGTAGACCACCAGGGTACCTGCCACCAGGTCTCCCAATCGTTTGAAATGGCGGTTCAGCACACTGGTCACTATGCCCGCCAGATAGAACAGTGGCAGAAAATCCACTACCCGCAGCAGGTTGCGCAGCAGCGAGGGGGCGAAAGTAACCGGCGTGCCGTCGTCGTTGATCACCCGTATGCCGTAGCGTTTCTTCCCCGGGGTGCGCCCCTGGCGCCACACCTCGAAGTACACCGGGTAGAACCACTCCAACAGGAAAGCCAGAATCAGCGCCAGACCAAACCCCGTGCGACCGAGTGCAGACAACGGAATGTACACCACCACGGTGGCGGCGAACCTGATGAGAAAATCCAGCAGAAAGGCCATAATGCGCACCCCCACACCGGCGGGGGCCAGGGGGAGCATAGCGCCTTCAGGCGTTTCCAGAGAGAGGCGGGTATCCAGTATCAAGCCGAGCTTCCATTGTCTCTGCCGACCCCCGCTAAAGGGGCGGGTCACTTATTATCCTGCCAACATCGGCAACCCGGACAGGATAGCCGTTCGCCTCGGGCTGGACAAGCTCCCGCACCGGCACACCTGACAAGGTTGCAGCGATCACCGGAAGTGTATAAAATCTGCGCCCCTTGGACCCCGGACCGCCAGAATTCGGCCCGGACAGGTTTGAACCCGCCGCAAAGGCAAACAACAGGTAAACACATGCCTTCAGTAAAGATTAAAGAGAACGAGCCCTTTGACGTTGCTCTGCGCCGCTTCAAGCGCGCCTGCGAAAAAGCCGGCATCCTGGCCGAAGTCCGCAGCCGCGAGTTCTACGAGAAGCCCACGTCTGTGCGCAAGCGCAATGCCGCTGCGGCGGTAAAGCGTCACGCCAAGAAGGTGCAGCGCGAGTCTCGCAAGTTCCAGCGTCTGTACTGATCGGCGCCGACAGCCGGCCCAGACCGGCTCCAGAGGCCCTTCATGCCCGCTTCCGCCCTGAAAACCCGCATCAGTGACGCCGTCAAGGACGCCATGCGCGCCAAAGACAAGGCGCGCCTGGGGGTTTTGCGTATGGTGATGGCCGAGTTCAAGCGCATCGAAGTGGACGAGCGCATCGAGCTGGACGACGCCCGGGTGCTGGCGGTGCTGGACAAGATGGTCAAACAGCGCAAAGACTCCGCCCAGCAGTACCTGGACGCCGGCCGCACCGAACTGGCCGACCAGGAACAGTACGAGATCGGGCAGATCCAGGAATTTCTCCCCTCCCCCCTTTCCGACGCCGAGCTGGACAGCCTGATCGATCAGGCCCTGGCCGACAGCGGCGCCACCGATATGCGCGCCATGGGCCAGGCCATGGCCCTGCTCAAGCCCCAGGTCCAGGGCCGCGCCGACATGGGCGACGTCAGCAAACGCCTCAAGGCCAAGCTAACCTGACCCGTTTTTCTTTTCCCTAGCTTGGGTTGACACCCCCAACTTCCAATTTCTAGTACCATATACCCAACAACCACCCATCACCCGTCCGCCCGCCATGATCCCACAGAGTTTCCTCGATGATCTGCTGGACCGTGTCGACATTGTCGAGGTGGTGGATCAGCGCGTAAAACTCAGGAAAACGGGCAAGAACTACAGTGCCTGCTGTCCCTTCCACGACGAGAAAACGCCCTCCTTTACGGTGAGCCCGGACAAGCAGTTCTATTACTGCTTCGGCTGCGGCGCCAGTGGCAACGCCCTGGGCTTTATCATGGACTACGAGCGGCTGGACTTCCGCCCGGCCGTGGAGTTGCTGGCACACAACGTCGGCCTGAAGGTGCCCGAAGAGGAACGCAGCGAGCGCGATCGCCAGCGCGGCCGCGAGCGCGACAACCTCTACCAGTTGCTGGAGAAGACCAACGATTGGTTCCGGGCGCAGCTCGGCGAACACCCCGCCAGCAAGGAGGCGCAGCGCTACCTGAAGATGCGCGGCCTGGATGACAAGGTGGTGGCGGACTACGGCATCGGCTATGCGCCGCCGGGCTGGGACAATCTGCTCAAGGCCCTGGGCAAGGACGAGGCCAGCCGCCAGGCACTGATCGCCGGCGGCACCCTGATCCACCAGCCGGAGCAGAACAAGACCTACGACCGCTTCCGCCACCGCATCATCTTCCCCATCCGCGACCTGCGCGGCCGCGTTATCGGCTTTGGCGGCCGGGTGCTGGGGGATGATAAGCCCAAGTACCTGAACTCCCCGGAAACCCCGGTGTTCCACAAGAGCCGGGAGCTCTATGGCCTCTACGAGGCGCGCCAGGCCTACCGGCAACTGCCGCGTCTGCTGGTGGTAGAGGGCTATATGGACGTGGTGAGCCTGGCCCAGTTCGGCATCCGCTACGGTGTGGCCACCATGGGCACCGCCTGCGGCGAGGAGCATCTGGAGCGGGCCTTCCGCCACACCGGCGAGATCGTTTTCTGTTTCGACGGCGACCGGGCCGGGCGCGGCGCGGCCCTGCGCGCCCTGGAAAACGCCCTGCCGGTAATGCAGGACGGCCGCCGTATCCGCTTTCTGTTTCTGCCCGAAGGGGAAGACCCGGACACTCTGGTGCGGGACATAGGCGCGGACAAGTTCGAGCGCATGATCGAACGCGCGGTGCCCATGGAGGACTACCTGTTCGACGCCGCCGCCGAAGGACTGAACCCGGCCTCCCTGGAAGGCCGGGCACAGATGAGCACCCGCCTGGCGCCCATGCTGCACAAACTGCCCAAGGGCATCTTTCGCGAGCTGATGTTCGACAGCCTGGCCAGGCGCACGGGCCTGAACCGCCAGAGCCTGGAAGAACTGCTGCGCCGGCCCCCGGAACGGCCGCCAAGACAGGAACGGCCGCCGAGACCAGAAGCACGACCGGAGGAAGGCGCGCCGCCACAGGCGCGCAACGCGCCAGCGTCACCGGACGCTGAAACACCGCCACCGGACTACCCCGACTACTATCACGACGCCGGCGACGACAGTGAATCGGGCGAAGACCCGGGCACAACCGCGCCCTCGCGACGCCACTACCGCATGCCGCCCGCCCACAAGGCGGTGGCGCTGCTGCTGACCTACCCGGATCTGGCAGCCACCGAGACCGACCACGAATTCTGGCTGCACCAGCCGGAGCCGGATCTGCAGCGCCTGGGCCGCCTGCTGCGGCTGCTGCACCAGCGCCCCCACTACCAGATGCCCCACATTATCGGCTACTGGCGCGGCACCCACGGCGCCGAAGACACCGAGCAACTGGCCGCCATCGCCGGCCACGACCTGCTGCGCGCGGCCCGGGATATTGCCAGCCCCCGGCAGGACAAGCCGCCCAAGGCGGACTACGACGCCCGCGCCGCCTTCGCCGACTGCCTGACGGCCCTGCGCCGGCAACTGGACGCCGCCGAGCGCCACCAGTCCCTGCAGCGACTCAAGACCACCGACTTCTCCCAGTTGACCCGGGAGGAGCGCGAACAACTGGTCCGCCGCGCCCTGGCGGACAAAATGACCCGCCCGTGAGGCCCCTAAACGTTTGATTTTCTGGAGTATGCCGCTATATATGGGATATAATCCCGCGCTTGCATTTTTCCACCCCCTGACGGCAGCAGAACCCCGAATGACCGATAACGATCAACAACAGCAGTCCCGCATCAAAGAATTGATCGCCCGAGGCAAGGAACAAGGTTACCTGACCTACGCCGAGGTCAACGACCACCTGCCGGAGGACATCTCCGATCCCGACCAGGTGGAAGACATCATTCAGATGATCAACGACATGGGTATCCGGGTCTACGAGACAGCGCCGGACGCCGATACCCTGCTGATGACCGACGGCGACCCCTCCGCCGACGAGATTGCCGCCGCCGAGGCCGCCGCCGCCCTGGCTGCCGTGGAAACCGAAGCCGGCCGCACCACCGACCCGGTGCGCATGTATATGCGCGAAATGGGCACTGTGGATCTGCTCACCCGGGAAGGCGAGATCGTCATCGCCAAGCGCATCGAAGAAGGCATCCGCGAGTTGATGCACGCTCTGGCCTACTGGCCCGGCGCCGTGCAGCAAGTGCTGGACGAATACAAACTGGTGGAAAAGGAAGAACGCCGCCTGGCCGACGTCATCATCGGCTGGCTGGACCCCACGGAGGAGGTTCCCTCTGCCACCAGCAGCGCGCCCGCCGCCAAGCCGGCCAAGGACAAAGCCAAAGACGACGATGATGACGACAATGGCGACATGGACGACGAGCCGGAAGAGGAAACCACCTCCGGCGTAGACCCGGAAGAAGCCCGGGCCCGTTTCGACGCCCTGGCCAAGCAGCTCAAGAAAGCCGAGCGCGCCGTGTCGCGCCACGGCCGCACCAGCAAGCAGGCGGAAAAGGAACTGTTCGCCCTGGGTGAAATCTTCAAGTATTTCAAGCTGCCGCCGCGCCAGTTCGACCCGGTGTACAACCAGGTGCGGGACATCCTCGACCGCGCCCGCCAGGAAGAACGCACCATCATGACCCTGTGCATCCGCCGGGCCCAGATGCCGCGCAAGACCTTTATCAAGGAGTTCCCGGGTAACGAGACCAACGAGTCCTGGATTCCCGACATCATCAAGAAAAAGCGCGACTACTCCGACGCCCTGCGCGCCGTGGAGGACGATATCGTCCGCGCCCAGCGCAAGCTGCAGCAGATCGAGGAAGAGAGCGCTCTGCCCCTGACCGCCATCAAGGACATCAACCGCCGCATGTCCATCGGCGAGGCCCGCGCCCGCCGCGCCAAGAAAGAGATGGTGGAAGCCAACCTGCGCCTGGTGATCTCCATCGCCAAGAAGTACACCAACCGCGGCCTGCAGTTCCTGGACCTGATTCAGGAGGGCAATATCGGCCTGATGAAGGCCGTGGACAAGTTCGAGTTCCGCCGCGGCTTCAAGTTCTCCACCTACGCCACCTGGTGGATTCGGCAGGCCATCACCCGCTCCATCGCGGACCAGGCCCGCACCATCCGCATTCCTGTGCATATGATCGAGACCATCAACAAGCTCAACCGGGTGTCGCGGCAGATGCTGCAGGAAATGGGCCGCGAGCCCACGCCGGAAGAGCTGGGCAAGCGCATGGACATGCCGGAAGACAAGGTGCGCAAGGTGCTGAAGATCGCCAAGGAGCCCATCTCCATGGAGACCCCCATCGGCGACGACGAAGACTCGCATCTGGGTGACTTTATCGAGGATACCACCATCATCTCGCCGGTGGAGTCCGCCACCACCGAGGGCCTCACCGAGGCCACCCGGGACGTGCTGGCCGGCCTCACCGCCCGGGAAGCCAAGGTGCTGCGCATGCGCTTTGGCATCGACATGAACACCGACCACACCCTGGAAGAGGTAGGCAAGCAGTTCGACGTCACCCGGGAGCGTATCCGCCAGATCGAAGCCAAGGCCCTGCGCAAGCTGCGCCACCCCAGCCGCTCCGATCACCTGCGCAGCTTCCTGGACGAATAGGCCGCACTGGCCACCCGGTGCAGCGGCCGCTATAATGCCGCCGCACCATCCCCTTCGGGCCCTTAGCTCAGTTGGTTAGAGCAGTCGACTCATAATCGATTGGTCGCTGGTTCAAGTCCAGCAGGGCCCACCACTCCCTTCGGTCGCGCTGGACCTCTGCGGACTAATCCGGCCCAGCAGCACCCAATTCAGCCCACCGCAAGTGTCACGTAACTGTAGTCATACCCGGCTAGACTGCCCATTCCGATCAAGTCCCGAAGAGGATACAAACTGTGAAATTAACTCTCACCGCCGCTGCGGCGGCTGGCGCTCGCCTGCGCGTCCGCCTCCACCCAAGTCCGAAGCTCAACCACTCCTATCTGGAGAGGGTCAGTGCAGACCCGACTTCAGGCAGTCGTATGCTCGGCACCGACTTGACGGAAACCCAAGCGCATCATTCCTGCGATCAATCTGTTAAGGAGCACTCATGAAACCCGTCAAAACCCTGCTGTCGCTGGCCGTGTCACTGGCCATCACCGGCACCGTAGGTCATGCCTACGCTCAAACACCCGCCCCCGGCGCCGATCAACCCCTGCAACTGGCTCAGCTCAGAGGCGGAAGCATCAGCGGCCGGGTCATCAACGACGCCACCGGCAGCCTGCTGCCCTACGCCACCGTGCGCATCGCGGAGCTGAATCGCGAGGCCTCGACGGGCCGGGACGGCCAGTTTCTGTTGAGCCATGTACCCCCGGGCAGCTACACCCTGGTGGTCAGTTACCAGGGCATGGAAACCCAGCGAATTTCGCTGGAAGTCGAAACCGGTGCCGTGCGCCGGGACGTGCGCCTCTCCAGCCCGACGATTGGTGTGGAACAAATGCTGGTGCTGGGACGCGCCGAAGGTTATGCCTCGTCCATCAATACCCAGCGCAATGCGCCGAGTGTGCGCACCGTGGTTTCCGCCGACGCGCTGGGGCATATCAGCGAGGGCAACATCGGCGATGCGCTGGTGCGGCTGCCCGGCATGTCTGTCGAGGTACGTGCCGGCGTATTGCGCACTGCCACCATTCGCGGCCTTGCGCCGCAATACAACACCGTCACCGTGGACGGATTGCGCATGACCAACGTGGACGGCAACCGGGACATCGCTCTGGACAGCTTTCCCGCCAACATGCTGGCCCGGGTCGATGTGATCAAGGCGCCGACACCGGACATGTCCGCCGATGCCATTGGCGGCACCGTGGATCTGGTTACCCGCTCTGCCTACGACCGCGACGGCCGTATTCTCGAAGGGGATATCGGCACTACCTACAACGATAACCGCGGCTCCTGGAACCAACAGGGCAGCATCACCTTCGGCGACACCTTCGGTGACGGCGACCGTTTTGGCGCGCTGGCAACCCTGTCGTACTTTCGCGACGAACGGGGCTACGATGTGATCGATACCGCCTACACCGTCAACAACGAAGACCAGTACTTTATCAATCGCTCGCTCTACTACGATCGCGACGAAACCAAGGACAAGGTCGGTGCCGGGCTCGCCCTAGATTTTCGTCCGACACCGGACACCAGCGTTTATTTTCGTGGTATCTACCACTACGACTATCGGGAGTTGTGGCGTCGCGGCACCGACTATCGTCCCAACCCGGACACACGTTTTGACGTAACGCCGGATTCGGGCTCTTCCACCAACGGTCGTATTGATTCCATCGTTTTCTTCCGCGACCCGAAAAACGTGTTTCAGATGTATACGCTCGGTGGCGAGCATCGCCAGCAGGACTGGGTGTTTGACGCCCGGGCAGCCTACTCGCGCGCGAAAAAGGATTACCCGGATACGGTGCAGATTGTCAATTCGTTCAACAACGTGGACATGACCTACGACCGCAGCAACCGGAACTTCCCCACGTTTGCCATCGATAACAACGTGGATATCACCGATCCTTCGGGCCTGCAGTTCCGGCAGTATCAGACCAACCAGGTACCGCGTCTGGAAGAGGAGGTTACCCTGGATGCCAACCTGCTGCGGGAATTCTATGCCGGTCCGGTATCGGGCAGCATCAAGACCGGTGTGCGCGGCAGCTTCAAGGAGTCGTCACAGGCGCAACCGGAAACGATCCGCTACACAGGTCTGACCGGCATTGAGGCCACCGATCTGCTTGAACACTACCGCAGCACCGATTTCATGAGCGAGTCTGGCGGGCGCGCACAATTGCTCGGGTTCTATCCAGACTGGCGCCTGTACACGGATCTGCACCGCAACAACACCGGCAATCTGACTCAGAACGCCGGCGCTCAACTGTACACTCAGGAAACCATCGCCAACGCCGACTTCGCCATCAGTGAGGACATCATCGCCACCTACCTGATGGGCACACTGGAGATCGATCAGTGGACACTGCTCGCCGGTGTGCGCTACGAAACCACCCGCATTGATGCCGAAGCCAACGAGGTGGTCATCGACGACGGCCAGGTCACTGAAGTAAACCGGGTCAACGACAAGAGTGACTACGGCAATGTTCTGCCCAGCCTGCACCTGCGCTACCAGACTATGGATGACCGTCTGGTGTTACGCAGCTCCATCAGCAAGGCCATCTCCCGCCCACCGCCGGGAGATCTGATTCCCTCCAAACAGGAAAACGCCCAACTGAACCAGCGAGTGGTCGGCAACCCCAATCTGGTTCCCGCCGAGTCGCTGAACATCGATCTGACTGCCGAGTATTATCTGCCGCCCCTGGGCGTGATTTCGGCCGGCCTCTTCTACAAGGACATCGACAACTTTGTGTTCAGCACCAGCCGCATCGCCTCTGACGGTGTGGACGAACGCACCCGGGTTAACGGTGATGGCGGTACCGTGCGGGGGTTGGAGCTGGTGTGGGTACAGCAGTTCTCACACCTGCCGGGTTGGCTTTCCGGTTTCGGCGTGGAAGCCAACTACACCTGGATGGATTCCGAGGGCAAATACCCGAACCGCGACGACAGTCTGCCGTTCATCCGCTCGCCGGACTACATCATCAACACCATTCTCTCTTACGCTCAGGGTCCCTTCAGTGCCCGGGTTTCCATGAACAAGTTGCCCGAGCGGCTAGAGGCTGTGGGTGGGCGGCCAGCGCTGGATCGTTACAATGCGGCATCCACCCACTGGGATCTGGCGTTCAAGTACCGCGCTACCGAGAACTTCGATGTCTTTTTCAACATCAAGAATCTGACCAACGAGCCCACGGTTCTGTATCAGGGCAGCCCGGACAACCCCACCAGCGCTGCCTATTACGGCACCCAGTACAACATGGGTGTTCAGTTCAGCTTCTAGCCCGAAAGTGGGGGCAATGGCGCCGACATCGGCGGCACTGCCCCACATACCCTTGGGTAATGACCATCCGATGAAGTACCATGGTTCCCCCGTCACGTTGGCGGGGGCTTTTTCTACGAACAACGACCAGACGCAATGCCCGACCACGCCAATCAACCGCTCACCGTCTACGCCGCTGGCCCCGGCAGTCTGATGAAAACACTGATGGCGGCCTTCGAACGCGACACTGGCATCCGTGTCAATCTGTTCCAGGCCACCACCGGCAGGGTGCTGGCGCGCCTGGAAGCTGAGGCAGCCAATACCCGGGCCGACGTGTTTATCTCCGCGTCCTGGGATCTGGCGCGGGACCTGGACGAGCGCGGCTGGCTGCTACCCTACGAGAGCCCCAACGCCCGGGCTGTGCCCCCGCATCTGAAAACCGGCACCTACGTCGCTCAGGCGGTGTCGGCGCTGGGGATCGTCTGGAATCACAGCAGCGATACACCCGAACCGGCCGATTGGCAGGATCTGGCACAAAAGGAATTTCGCAACCGGCTGACCATGCCCGACCCCGCACTGTCGGGCGCCTCACTGGATCTGTTGCTGGGCCTGGAACAGGCCCGCGGTGAACAGGCCTGGGATCTGCTGAAACGCATGCGCGACAACGGCCTGCAGGTCTGCGACGCCAATGACCAGGCGCTGGCACCTGTGCTGCGCGGCGAGAAGGCAGCGGTGTTCGGCAGCGTGGATTATGTGGCTTACGCCAATGTGTCCCGCGGCGCTCCCATCAAGGTGATCTTTCCCGGGAGCGGCACGATACTGGTACCGCGACCGATGATGATTCTCAACACCAGCCGCGCTGCGGACAGAGCCCGACAACTGATCGATTACCTGCTGTCCGAAGAAGGACAGGACTGCGCTGCCGACGCCTGGTTAATGCCCGCGCGCAGCGACATCGCCATTCGCCGCCCTTCCCTGGGCGACATCGCCATGCTGCCCCAGAATCCCACCACGGAAAGCGGCCGCCGGGACTGCCTGGCTAGATTCCGGGCCATTTTCGCCATGGACTGAGTGGCAACCCCGCATCAAGTTCGCCGCGCAATTCCAGTCTCAGGGCCACTCCAGCCAAATCCGTTTTACCGCTAATGTACCCGCATTGGCATTGGGCACCTCTACACCTAGCCGGATAAAATCATCCGCCGCCAACACAATGTTCCGGGCAATGTCACACACCACCAGGGTTTCGCCCACCGCCCACTGAGTCTGATCCAGCTGGCAGTAAACCGCATCATCAGCCGAGAATGAACTGGAATAGTAGGGTTCAACAAACATCATCAGATCGGTGCCGGTCTCGCGCAACGCCTCATCGGCGCGCAGCACCGCATACAGCTTCGCCGACGAAAGATCGGCGCCACCGGCCTGCAGCGTACTGCCGTAAACGGTGTTCTCCAGGCGCTGATTGGGACCGGTAGGTTCGAACTGTACACCACCGGATGCGTATTGCATGGTGCCCACGGACTGCCCACCTGCATCGGTACTGCTCCAACCGCTGGCAACGATCTCGTAACGATTGTCCATGGCACCACGAACTTCGTAGCAGTCGATCCACAGGGGAGCATCGGGCAGAGGCTCGGCGCCGAAGGTGCGAATCAGCAGACCCGCGCGACGCACATCCTCCTGGTCAAATTCGCTCTGATCCGGACCCCAGTAACTGAAACCCGCCCCCACCAAATCCACTTTTTCACTGTGCTCGGCATACAGTGGGCCGGTGGCGGCAAGCACGGTACGACCCGCCGCATCCTGAAACCACCAACCCACACGGAACTCATCGTCCGCCAGATACTGGGGGTCGACACTCAAGCGCGCCCGCACGGCTTTGCCGGCCAGGCGCAGGGGACCATCCACAAGCGTACTCACCACCAGATTATCGTTGTTCGCCAACCAGCGGGGCAGTATCTGCAGTTTCCCGTCCTGGAAGGACAGCTCCGCTGTCACCGCGCCGGGATTCTCCCACACGTCACCCAGAGGCGCGCCCGCCGCCACCGCCCAGGCTTCCCAGGAGTCCACCTGCTCCGGGTTGTGGAAACACATGGCGATATCTCCCGAGGCGCCGGCGATGGGCAGTACCGGTTCAGGCGACAAACCGTTACCGTTGCCCGGGCCGTTGTCTACTGGAGCAGTACTACCTGAGCCCGAACTGCCGCCGCAGGCCGTCAACACCAATACCGTTGCGAAAATAGCCAGTACACGCTTGTTCATACGAGAGTTCTCCGCCATTGCCACCATCGGGCAAAAGAATACGCCGCCCGGAGTGACGAACTTATGACAGCGGAAAATCAGTGCTGAGCGATTCCCGGCAACCGCCGGTGGGCAAGAGCCGTCAGCGCCACCAGCAGGGCGGTGGTGGTAAAGATGGCCACCACACTCATGGCCATCCCCACGCCTGGTGATCCCTGTTCAAACTGACCGAACACGAAAGTGGATACGGTTTGCGTCCCCGCCGGCGCCACCATCAGCGACGCCACCAGTTCCCGCGAAGCGATGGCAAATACCAGCAGCATGGAGACAAACAGGCTCGGCAGTAGCAGTGGCAACACCACACTCACGAAGGCGCGCGCGAACCCGGCACCGGACACGCGCGCGGCGGCTTCCAGGTTATCGCCCATCTGTCTGAGTGCAGCGCCGCTGTAGCGCACCGGATATGGGAGCAGCAAACAGGTGTACGCCAACAGCAGCATCAACCCTGTGTTGTAGACACTGACGGGCCAGAACCCCTGATTCCAGACCAGAATCAGCCCCACCGCCACCACGACGGCAGGCAGAGTGTTCGGCAGCAGCGACAGAAAATCCAGCAGACGCCGACCCGGCACCCGGGAACAGACCACCAGGTAGGCCACCAATACGCCCAGCAGGCCGCTCAACAGGGCAGCGCCCAGCGCCATGGACAGACTGGTCACCATTGCCTGCAGAGCGCCGTCGCGATCAGCGAACAGGGCGCGAAAGTGTTGCAGGGACAGATTGTCCAGCGTCAGCCCCCCGGACAGAGTGCCGGTGCTGGCGGTGGCCACTACGGCCAGCACCGGGACACCCACGGCGAGAAAGGCCACCAGGGTAAAAAGTCCCAGCACCGGCCAGCGCCAGGCGCCCAGCGACGCCGGCTCCAGCGGCACGGGCTTGCCGGTGACGCTGACGTAGCTGCGCCGGTTTACCAGCCAGCTCTGGGCCTGAAACGCCGCCAGTGCCAACAGCACCAGAACCAGGCTGAGAACTGCCGCGCCAGGCAGGTCCAGAGGCCAATCGGAGAAGCGCCGGTGTATGGCCGTTACCAGCACGTCGAACTCCGCCTGGGGACCCAGAGTGGCGGGGGTACCAAACTCTTCAATGCTCAGGGCAAAGGCGAGCAGTAAACCCGCTGCCAGACCGGGAAACGCCAGCGGCAGGGTGATGCGGGTCAGGGCCACCCGGGGCGTGGCGCCGCAGACCCGGCCCACCGCGCCGTAGCGTCCGCCCACAGCCGTGAGGGTGCGCGACAGGGCGAAGTACACCACGGGGAACACATTGAGCGTCATCACCAGAGCAATGCCCCAGAAGGAAAATATCAGGGGGTCGCCGTGTACTCCCACCAACTGTTGGCTGAAACCGTTGTACTGCAGGGTCATCATCCAGGCCAGGGCAGCGATATAGGGCGGGATCATAAAGGGCACCAGAAACACCAGATCCCATATTGCACCGCCGGGAACCCGGGTGAGCGCGCGCAGACAACCCAGAGGTACAGCCACCAAAGCGGACAACGCCACCACCGCCAGACCCAGGCCCAAAGTGTTGCCGGTAAGGCCCAACCACCGGGTGTCTGACAGGGTGACGATCAAGGGGGAAAAAGGCTTTGCCAGGCTGCCCCGCGTCAATTCGGGGAACACCGTCTGCAATACCACGAACACCAGCGGCAGACCCACCAGCACCAGAAGACCGAGCAGAGCCACAACCAGTGCCAGGGACCGGCTGCCGGGGCGAAACCGCGAGGTCGCGGCGGCCGACGGCATCAGCGGGTCTCCTGACGAAAGCGCAGCAACAGTTCCTCGCGCCGGGCGCTCATGGTTTCCCTGTCCACAGGAATCACCGTCAGTTCATCCAGGCCGGGGCGGCGCGCGGGCACATCGGTGCGCGCGGGAATCAGAAAGCTTTCCGCCACTCGGGCTTGCCCTTCGGGCGACAGCACGTGATCCACAAAGGCGCGGGCAATCTCTGGATGTCTGCTCGACTTGAGAATCATGATCGGGCGCGGCGCCAACACGGTACCGCTGGGCGGAAAGATCACTTCGATGAATTCGCCCGCTGCCTGCTGGCCGTAAGCGATGTAGTCCACGGCGGCCACCACCACCGACCGGGCACCTTGCAATACGGGGTTCAGAGCTCTGGCGTTGGGGCCGGACACCACCATGCCGTTGCCGCGCAACTGCGCGATCAGTGCCCAGGCAGACTCCTCGTCCATAAGCGTCAGCAGACCGATCAACCACTCAAACGCGGCGCCACTCTGGGCCGGATCCGGCATCAATACCTGGCGACGGTAATCTGGATCGGTGAGATCACCCCAGTCTGAGGGTCGCGGCGCCCGCCCGCGGGTATTCCATACCAGCGCCAGCGCGGCGGCACCCTGGGCAATGAAGTGACTGTCGCGCAAAAAGTCCGGCACCTGATCGGCGCCGGGGGGCGTGTGCGGCAAAAGGTCGCCCGCCACCTTGAGTGCCGCTGCCGACTCCCATGACGCCGAGATCACCACATCGGCCACGGGGTTGCTCCGTTCGGCCTCCAGGCGCGCCATTACCTGACCGGTGGTGCCCTGAAACACCTGAACGCGAATCCCGGAGCTGGCCTGAAAATCCGCAGCCAGATCCGAGATCAGGCGATTGGGACCGGCGGAGTATACGGTCAGCGAAGCGGCAGCAGCAGGTGCAACCCCCGACATCACAGCGAGACCGATAAGCAGAACGACAACCGACAGTACCGGGCAACGCCGGCACAGCGCGGACAACGTCAACATCCTGGGTATCCTCTTCGGGATTTATTCAAACAGAGGCCATTGACAGCGATGCCGCCAATGGCAAAATCCGGCCGTCCGCACCCCAGGCCCGGACACGGCTGTGATCCAGGCTGAGACACACCTCGGTGCCCAGGGGCGGGCACTGAGGCCACACCAGCTTGAGCCGGGGGCCATCGGTCAGTTGCACCTGAACACCGTAGCTTTCGCCCTGATAGACCCGGGCGCACACGCGGCCGCTCAACTCACCACGCTCGGCCGGTATCAGGCAGGAGCGGGGCAGCAACAGGGTGACAACACCGGGCGGCCAGTTGCTGGCATCCACTGGTAACCTGTGTCCTCCCAGCAGCACCCGGCCCTCTTCCACCCGGGCCTCCACCAAGGTGCCCGCATCGAGAAATTCGGCTACTGCCGGCGAGACCGGCTCACGAAAAACGACTTCCGGTTGTGCCAACTGGGCAATCACACCCTGCTGCAGCACGGCAACCTGATCCGCCAGGGCAAAGGCTTCCTGCTGGTCGTGGGTGACAAACACGGCGGTCAAACCGAGGCTGTCGATCAACTCCCGAATATCCAGCGCCAGCTGTTCGCGCAGCCCCTTGTCGAGATTGGACAGTGGCTCATCCATCAACAGCAACTCCGGCTGCGCGACTATGGCGCGCGCCAGGGCCACCCGCTGTTGCTGTCCACCAGACAGCGTGCCAGGCGAGCGCTCGGCCATGGCTTCGAGTCCCACTAAATTCAGTGCCCAGCGGATGCGCTGACGCTGCTCCGCGCCACCAACGCCCCGCATACGCAACGGGAAAGCGACGTTCTGAGCAATAGTCATGTGCGGCCAGAGCGCGTAGTCCTGAAACACCATGCCGAGTCCGCGCTGCTCCGGTGGCAGGCTGAACTTCGCGGCTGCCACCGCTCGGCCCGACATGTGAATGGTGCCTGCATCGGGTGTCAGCAGACCGGCGATGCAGCGCAGCAAGGTGGTCTTGCCGCAGCCGGACGGCCCAAGCAAAGCCAGCACCTTGCCCTTGGGCAAGCTCAGATCTATCCCCCGGAGCGCCTGTGCGCCATCAAAGGATTTGCTCAGAGCAACAATGTCCAGGGGATTGGTAGTGGAGGCTGATAGCATTGGCGATACACCCGTTGGCGAGGATCAACCGCGAACGGACAAATCCGCCGCAGCCGGCAATGCAGGGGTTATAGCACCGGGGAATGACAGAACAATGACCGTAATATGACAGAAGCAACGGAGCGCCTCATCTATACTTCCCGAATATTTGTGGTCGAGGTTACGATCAAGGACACGTCAGCCGAAAATACTCTGGAAATCGTTGGGCGAACCGCTTACTCCCTCTTTACTCCCTGGCTTCCCACTGCAAATCACTGACATCAACTGGCATTCGCCAAATAAGGCCATCGCGGGAGCGCCAGACATGATTTGATGGAACAAATAGCCCCTCCCCCGAAACCAACCACAGGGCGTCTTTGTGTTCGGTGATGGATACGGATTCAGGTGACCCAAACAGGCTCGGGAAATCTACATCCGTTTTATTCCAATGGATGCCATCGGTCGACGTATACCAATGTGGCGAACTCCAGTGGGGCACTCCAGTAGCCAGCAAAAACTGACCGTCGCGAAACTGAATTTGAGCACGAAAGGTCAATGTATACCCGCCGTCAGTCGTAACCTGCTCCCAGTGAACACCGTCAGACGATCGCCAAACATCGCGATAAACAGTGACGTCAGGATAACTCCCAAACTCTCCACCCATGAGATACAGATATTCTGAATCTGTATAGAGAATGCCACCGGATCGTGGCGCAAAAGGGGGATCATCCAACTCCAACTGCCAATAAGCACCGTCCGCGCTGGACCAAACCACAACGCTATCGTGATTAAATACTTCGTACGTCACGTTCCATAGCCTGTTATTGAATTCAACTACATTTCCTCCAAAACCACGCTGTGCGGAAGCGCTAACCGAAAGCTCCTCCCAATCCACGCCATTATCAGATATCCATACATCGAAAGCCCCAAAAATGCCTCCACCTTCGAGGCCCTGCTCTCCTGAAAAGAGATACAGCTTCCCGTCGAATTCCATAACCTGGTGTCTAGCCCTCCGTCTAAAGTTCGCTTCTTCGGTTTCGAGGACCCAATTGACGCCATCCGCTGAGGACCAGACATCCGACAGATAGGTATCGGAAGCATTCTCATTGCTGTACCGACCACCAAAAATCCACAAGCGATGCTTGTAGGAAGCCAGCGCGTGCCCAGCCCTGCCCTTAAACGACACTTCCGGGGCCACGAGATGGATCGGACGTGACCGTTTTTCGCTATTCTGGATGACCATGTACGCTGATTGGCTCAACGTCGGGTAGCCGTCAGTAAATGGAGTGTGCTGCGGCTGACTGATGGTGCGCAAGTGTGAATTGGGACAGCCTTGATAAGTATCCACATTGCAGCCTTGATACTGATAGCGAATGACTTCGACGCTGCCATCCTGAGCTTTCCACTCAACTTCGGTGCTTTCATGCCCCAAGGAGATCATCAGGCCTCCCACCACCTCGTAGGCTTCCACTTCGTAGGAGGCGCTGGCCCCCAGGAACATATCGTCCTCCGCCTTGTGCGCGGTAATGACCGCAGTTCCAGGGGTCAACGGACTCACCTCCCCGGTCAGCGGGTCGACGCTGGCCACGTCGGAGTCACTGGACTCGTAAGAAATCTGGCCTTGCCCAGAGCCGCCCGTCAACGGATTGTCCGGAGCAACGGTGCCTATGGCTCCCTGCAGAGACAAAAACTCAAATACCAACTCGTCCTGCTGGTACTTCTGCACCGTCAGGGAGTAGTGGGCCATGGCAGGAAGATAGTGTGAATCTTCCTGCCTAGTCACCGTAATCACCACGGTTCCTACGCTGTGTACTGCGACGCTGCCCGATTCCGGGTTCACTGACGCAACCGATTCATCCTCCGAGGCATACACCAGCGCACCCGTACCGGAGCCACCGGAGACGGGGTTCTGCTCGGGCATCTGATCAATGTACACACTCAGACTGCCCAACTGGAACGACAGATCGCCCTGCTCGGCCTTGAGCACGGTGATCGTGTAGCTCGCCTGGGCGCTACTGTAGGTATTGTCCGCCGCTTTGATAGCCGTAACGGTGGCCGATCCGGCGCCATTGATGGTAATCGATCCCGTGGCTGCGTCCACATCGACAACCTGCGAATTGCTGGACGTATAGGTGATATCGCCCGATCCCGAACCCCCGGACAGAGGGTTGGCCGTCGGCTCGTCAAAAATCAATATCTCGACCGCTGATTGGGCAAAAGTCAGTGGCGCCTGACTGCGCAATTGGATGTCTTCACCCCCGGACTCACTTCCACAGGCAAAAAGAAACAGACTGGTAAAAAAAAGGGATAGGCACTTGGTATGAAGAGCGCTAATGTGATGCATGGGCAGCGTCCCTAGCTTATTAATGGTGATTTCAGCGCCGAAGATTACACTCAATGGCAGAGCCTGTAAATGGCCCTAACACCCGTATTTTTCCGTTATGCCGAAGCACCTAAAGCTATTGCCCAAACCACAAAACCACATCGACGGCGGCTCAGGCCGAAAATAACATGCCATGACGGACAATCATGTAACTGCACTGAATCTGGCCCGCGACGGCCACTGGCATCAGGCTCACGAGCTGGTGCAAGACGGCAGCGACCGGCTGTCGTGCCTGATTCACGCCTGGCTGCACCGGCAGGAAGGCGATCTGGCCAACGCCGCCTACTGGTATCGCCGGGCGGGAACTAAGTTGCCAGATAACACTCTGGAAGAAGAGCTGGACCGGCTGTACCGGCTGGTCCAAGCAGAATAATTAAAGGCTCGCGCAGCCCCCAAATCAAGGATTCACCATGAACAGCAAGGACACCGACCGGACACTGCCCTCTCAATGGTTGATACTGATCGCTCTGTTGCAGGGGCTGGCACTGCTGCTGTTGCACCAAGCCATTGAATTCAAGGTGTGGCCGCACGACCAGCCGCAGTGGTTGTTCAGCTTCTACAGTGTGGCGGTGGTGGGGCCGCTGATGCTGTTGCTGGCGCTGGAGAAGGGCAATACGCTCAGGCTCATAAGCTGGATACTGCCATTTACGTTACTGGCAGCCACGCTCGGTTACTACATTGGCTGGCAGGCATCCCCCTGGGAGTACATCGATCCGTTTTCATTGCTGTTTTGCTACGTGAGTACGCTCACCCTGCTCACCTTCAAGGTGCTGCTGCACGCGCAAAGCCACATCACCCACGCCACCTTTCACTACAGCGCCCTGTTCCGGTTTTCCTGGCGCAATTTTTTCACGCTGTCTCTGTCGCTGCTGTTTATGGGGCTGGTGTGGGGCGCGTTGATGCTTTGGGCGGCGCTATTCAAGGCCATCGATATCGATTTCTTTTATGATCTGTTTACGGAATCCTGGTTTTACTATCCGGCACTGGCGCTGTCCCACGGCTTTGGTGTGCTGATCTTCCGGCGCCAGATAACAGTGATTGATACCATTACCGCACTGCTGCAGGCGCTGATGAAGTTTCTGCTGGTGCTGTTGGTAATCGTGGGCATACTGTTTCTGACGACGCTGTTGTTTACCGGACTGGCCCCGCTGTGGGGCACCGGAAAAGGCAGCACCCTGATCCTCTGCCTGCAGGCGCTGATGCTCTTCACGCTGAACGGTGTTTATCAGGACAATACCGAGGCCCGCCCCTATCCGCTGTGGCTGCACCGTTTGATCTATGTCGGGATCGCCCTGTTGCCAATCTACAGCGCCATTTCCTTTTACGGCCTGAGCCTGCGGGTGGACCAGTACGGCTGGACGGTGAGCCGACTCTGGGGCTACTTTATCTGGGCGTTTCTGGCGGCTCTTTCCCTGGGTTATCTGGTCAGCATTGTGCGCCTGCGCGATCGCTGGCTGGAACTTCTCAGCCGCGTCAATATCGGCATGGGACTGGCGCTGATTGCCGGACTCACTCTGGCCAACACACCGCTGCTCGATTTCCGCAAGATTACCACCAGCAGCCAGATCAATCGCTTCCACGCCGGAGAATCTGAACTGAACCGATGGGACTTGCTCCATTTTCGCCGCCAGTTGGGGCGGCCGGGTTATCTGGCGCTGCAACAACTCAGGGAAGAAATCAAAGACGAACAACCCGACGTGGCATTGCGCATCACCAGCACCTACAGAGACCGAAGCCACCGGATTCCGCAAGCCGAATTCGACGGACCGGCGTTTCTTCTGCTGCTGCGACAACACCACCACGGCGATATCCCCGAAGAGGTGATCGACCACGTATTGAACTGGGCTGAAAAGAGCCTGAGGAATCCACAAGACGTACAGAGCGCGCATCTGATTCCCGCAGACATGAACAATGACGGACAAGCGGAATATGTGCTGATCGTGGTCAGGGAGTGGTGGAATACTGCCATGCTGTTCCACCCGGCCGAGGACGGATGGAAAGCAACCGCCATGGGCATCATCAGTATCGGCACCAACAAGGAGCACGATGCCCTAACACTGGGTTTGACCACCGGTGACATTACGCCGCAGGAGCCGACGTGGCGGGAATTGCGCATTGGAGACGATATTATACTGCGCGCTCGTTCGGACTGACACCACGAAGTGATCCGGCACACCGCATCTAACGACAATCCCGGTCGCTGTGCTATAGTTCCCGGTTATTGAACAAGCAACCAGAGACGTCAAACGAGCCATGAAGCCCACCATCAAAGATGTAGCCAAACGCGCTGGCGTATCTTTCAAAACAGTCTCGCGCGTTATCAATCGCGAAGCCACTGTGGGCCAAGCGCTGCAGGACAAAGTGTGGCGGGCGGTCGAGGAACTCAATTATCAACCCAACCTCTCCGCACGGGGCCTGCGCGGCACAGCCTCGTCCATCGGCTTTATCTACGACAACCCCAACAGCAACTATGTGATCGACATGCAGCGGGGCATACTGGACACATGTCGGCGCGAGGGCTACGAACTGGTGATTCACCCCTGCGACACCAAGTCGCCAGAGCTGATCGACGAAGTCCTCGGCATGGTAAATCGCAGCCGGGTGGGCGGACTGGTGTTGACCCCGCCCGCCTCGGAAATGCCCGAAGTGCTCGACGCGCTGGAAGATGCTGGCGTTCGCTTTGTGCGTATACTCTCCGGCTCCCAGCCGCCGGATCAGCGTTCACCCTGTGTGTTTATCGACGACCGCACCACGGCCTACCGGATAACCCAGTACCTGATCGACCTGGGCCACCGGGAAATCGCCTTCCTCGGCGGCGAGGAGGCCCACAAGTCCAGCGTCGAACGCCTGGAGGGTTACCGCCAGGCGCTGCGGGACAACGGCATCAAACCCAACAAGGACTTTCAGCTGCCCGGCGAGTACTCGTTTGAGTCAGGCGTCAAACGCACCCAAAAGCTGATGACCATGCCCCGGCAGCCGAGCGCCATCTTCGCCTGCAACGACGAAATCGCCGCCGGCACCCTGTTTGCCACCCGCCTGTCGGGAGTGGATGTTCCCAAAGAGCTGTCCATCGTCGGCTTTGAGGACAGCCCCTTTTCGCGTCAGGCCTGGCCCAACCTGACCACGGCCCAGCAGCCGAACAGTGAAATTGCCAGCAAGGCCACGGCACTGCTGATCCGCCAGATCCGGCGCCACGCCGACGAACCCAATCCCGACAGCGAAGGCTTCTACCCGCAGCTCATCGTCAGGGATTCCACCTGCCCGCCACACGGGCGCAGATCCTGATCACCGCCCGCGGCGGGCTTTACAAAGGCAGCCAATCCGGCGAAAATAGCCTCTGAGACAACGTTGTCTAACCAGCGCACACGCGTTCACCACAGAGGTACTGTCATGACCGACGCCGGCCGAGAGCCATTACAACCCGAACAAACCCTGATGTTCCTGGAAGCCGCCGCCGCCGCCAACGCTGTCAAACAGCAGTTGGAGGCCAACGCCCAACGGGTTGCAGACATCGGCGCCCGCCTGCGCGCTGCCGCGCCACGAGCCGTGGTCACCTGTGCCAGAGGCAGCTCGGACCACGCCGCCACCTACGCCAAATACCTGATCGAAACCCGCCTGGGATTGATTACCGCCTCGGCCGCGCCATCCGTGAGTTCGGTCTACCGGGCACGACAGCAATTGGACGGAGTGCTCTACATCGCCCTGTCCCAGTCCGGACGCAGCCCCGACCTGCTGGCCAATGTCGAGCAGGCCAAGGAGAATGGCGCATTGACCCTGGCGCTGGTCAACGTTGCCGACTCACCCCTGGCGCAGACGGCAGATCTGGTACTGCCCCTGTACGCCGGGGAAGAGCGCAGTGTAGCGGCCACCAAGTCCTATATCGCCTGTCTGTCGGCGATACTGCATTTGGTATCGGCCTGGTCGGAAAAGCCCGAGTTGCCGCCCCTACTGCAATCGCTGCCGGACCAGTTGGCCCAGGCCTGGGCACTGCCCTGGAATACTGCGGTGGACACCCTGGCGTCGGTCAACAATCTGTTTGTCATCGGGCGCGGCCTCGGCTTCGGTATCGCCCAGGAGGCGGCGCTCAAACTCAAGGAAACCTGTGGCCTGCACGCTGAAGCTTTCAGCGCCGCCGAAGTGAAGCACGGTCCCATGGCCCTGGTCGGCAGGGATTTTCCCGTGCTGGTGTTTACCCAGCGCGACGAAACACGGGAGGGCAGCAACGCCCTGGTCAACGAATTTCGCGAGCGCGGCGCCCGGGTACTGGTGGCTGGTGAAGGCAACGGCCATCCAGACCAGTTGCCTGTGGTGGCCGGCAGCGACCCAATTGTGGCGCCGATTCTGGCCATTCAGAGTTTCTATCGCATGGCCAACGCCCTGTCCGTCGCCCGTGGCTATCATCCGGATCAACCTCCACATTTGAAGAAAGTCACCGAAACCGTGTAGCCGAAGCGGGAGACATCAGCCATGAAACAGGCACTGGTCAAGGGTCGGATATTCACCGGCGACAACTGGCTGTACGACAGCGCCGTGCTGATCGATCAGGGGCGAATCCTGGCGCTTTGCGCCGAGAGCGATATTCCCGCTGACGCTCAGCGCCGGGATCTGCAGGGGCTGCGGCTGCTGCCGGGCCTGATCGACACCCAGGTCAACGGCGGCGGCGGAGTGCTGTTCAACGACGCCCCCGACGCCGAAACGCTGCGCACCCTGGGCGCTGCCCATCGCCGCTTTGGCACCACCGGCTTTTTGCCCACACTGATCAGCGATGAGTTCAGCGTAATGACTCGCGCCATAGAGGCCGTGCGCAACGCCATGGACCAGGGCGTACCCGGTATTCTCGGCATTCACCTGGAAGGGCCATTTCTCAACCCCGCGCGCAAGGGCGTCCACGACGAAAACAAGTTCCGCCGTCTGGACGCCGAAGCTCTCGCCCTGCTCACCTCCCTGAAGCAGGGCATAACGCTGGTGACCCTGGCGCCGGAGCTGACAACACCGGACACCATTCGCACTCTGGTGCAGGCCGGTATCCTGGTCTCCGCCGGCCACACCGCCGCCGACTACCAACAAACCCGACAGGCGCTGGACGCCGGCTTGAGCTGCTTTACCCACCTGTTCAACGCCATGACCCCCATGACCAGCCGCGAGCCCGGCGTGGTGGGCGCCGCCCTGGAAGACCCGCACAGTTACTGTGGCCTGATCGTTGATGGCTATCACGCCCACCCGGCCACCCTGAAGGTGGCGCTGGCCGCCAAAGCCAAAGGCAAAATGGTGCTGGTCACCGATGCCATGCCGACCGTGGGTGCCGAGCGCAAGGAGTTCACGCTCAAGGGTGAGCGCATCCGGGCCGAAAACGGCCGCTGCGCCACCGCAGACGGCACGCTGGCCGGGTCCGACCTCGATATGCTCGGGGCCGTGCGCAACACGGTGGAACTACTCAATCTCCCCCTCGAAGAGGCGCTGCGCATGGCGAGCACTTACCCGGCGCAAATGCTGGGGCTCTCCGATCAACTGGGCCGCGTGGCACCCGGTTACCTGGCCGACCTGATTCTGGTGGACGATCAATTACACCTGGTGGAAAGCTGGATACACGGTCAACCCCTGCCTCAAGGTACATAGCCTCAGAGCAAAAAGCCCCGCCAAAAAAACCCGGGCATCGAGCCCGGGTTTCAGCAACGCAAGACGCATCAGTCAAGCGCGTCAATCAACCAGGTTACCGTCGCCACCTTCTCAACTTGTAGCCTTTGGTCGCGTAAAACAGAATAAACGCGTAGCAGGGTACCATGACCCAATAGGCGGAACGGGTACTTACCGTTTCGGCGAAGTGGCCGTAGACCAGCGGCAAGAGGGCACCACCGGCAATCCCCATGATCAACAACGCGGAACCAACGCTGGTATACTTGCCAAGATCGGACAGCGCCAGCGGCCAGATCGCCGGCCAACACAAGGCGTTGGCAAAGCCCAGCAAGGCGACAAACATGACAGTGTCCGGTACTGTTGGAATACCCATCCAGCCAAACATTATCGCCGATATCAAATGGCTCTCGGCAGAGCCCATCAACACGCCCAGGGTAAAGAGCAAACCAAAGATTGCAGACCCCTGCAGTGCCCGTGGCTGGCTCAGGTAACGCGGAATCAACGCCACACCCAGCAGGTAGCCAAGCACCATGAAAGCCATGGTGTAGGAGGTGAGGGAGCCAAAGTGGCTGACACCCAACTGCCGGCCGTACAGGCCGATGGTATCGCCGGCAATCACCTCTACACCCACATAGAAGAACAGTGCCAGAGCGCCGAGAATCGCCTGCGGATGATTGAGAATCCCCCAGCGATCATCCACATCGTCATCCTGCTCGTCGTCCACTTTTAACTCGGGCAGCCCCGAGAAGCGAACGAACAGCGCCAGTACCAGCAGGGCGCCAGCCATGTACAGGTAGGGCACCACCAGGCGAGCGGACAACTCAGCCAGGCGCAGCTCGCGTTCGGCCGCGCTTAGTGCCTGCAACACCGACTCCTCAAACTGGTCCATGCCGGTGAGCACCCAAAGCGTGAACACCACCGGCGCAACAATGCCTGCGCCCTTGTTGAGCAGGCCCATGATGCTCATGCGCGTGGCAGCACTTTCCCGGGGACCAATACAGACGATATAGGGGTTGGCGGCGGTTTGCAGCAGAGTCAAACCGGTGCCGAGTATGAACAGGCCAATCAGAAAAATGCCGTAGTGGCTGGTTTGCGCCGCTGGAATAAACACCAAAGACCCAACCACCATCACCGCCAAACCCATCACCATCCCGGTTTTGTAGCCAGTCCGGCGCAAGACAAGAGCGGCCGGCAGGGCCATCACTGTATAGGCGATATAGAACGCAAAAGTAACAAACAGCGCCTGGAACTCGGTGAGTTCACAGACAATCATAAGAAAGGGAATCAGGGCACCGTTCAACCAGGTGACGAAACCAAAAACAAAAAACAGTATGCCGATGATTACCATGGGCAAAAAAGCACTGGATTGACGCTGCTCAGCAGCCGCTGAAATACTCATTGGACAGACCCACCTGCTTGCAAGTTAGTTATTCCCGGGCGCCAGCCGCAATCAGGCCGGCTGCGCGAGTTGATGTTGCTGCCGGGCGTAATAGATCGCACCGGCCTCTGGCGGCCCCAGAGGAGGGGACACCTGCTGCGCCACTTCGGCATCAAGCCAGGGACGCAGGCGATCTGCCAGCCCACCCAACATGGACAGGCGGGGCGGACCCAGCGCCAACAGTTTCCGGCCAAGGGCACTGACGTAGGCCGCACCCTCTTCCACAATGCGGCGGGCCACGGCATCACCGGACTCGGCCGCAGCGAGGACCAGTGGCGCCAGGCGGGCAAAATCTCTGGAGGTAGCCTTGGCCATGCGCTCGACAATCATAACGCCCCGGGCCTGCAGCTGGTCGGCTATGGCGTCACTCAGTTGGGTCTGCGGCCCCAGATCATCAAATGCCAAGAGTACGGCTTTGATAGCCTCCAGCCCCATCCAGGCGCCGCTGGCCTGGTCACCATACGGAAAACCATAGCCCCCCAGCACGTGCCCCTTGCCGCCGACGGATGCGTAACCACAGGAGCCGGTACCGGTAATGATTACCGCGCCATCGTCCCAGTTGTGGGCACCCAGACAGGCAATGTGCAGATCTGTGGTCAAGTGCATGGCGGCGAAGGGATGCTGCCAACGATTGACAACATCATACAGGCTGGGCAGGTTTACCCCCGCGAGACCAACACCCGCCACCAGGGTCGAAAGGGTGCTGTCCGGCAAACCAGCTTCACTCAAAGCACTTTTAGCAGCGTCACCGATGGACTCCAGCGTCTGCTCAACGCCGTGCAGCGGATTGGCAGGCCCGGCCACGCCAGTACCTATAATATTTCCCTCGGCGTCGGCCACACTGGCGCGACATTTACTCCCGCCACCATCAATACCGAGATAAAACATCTTGTTAATTGGCACACTGACCATGGACGACCCCTAATTCTTTGCAAGTAACAACCTTACCGAGATCAACGCTACCGAGATCAACGGCTTCGCCTGCCGGCGATGTTTCTAATCTGACTCTTCGGTCAGTGGTCAGATTGTAAATCATTCGGCCAACTATCTCGACAAATCAATATAAATCCGATAACTCTATCCACCCCTTAAAAAAAGGGGTGAGGTCGCCGACCAACACCCCAAACAAAAGGAGAGACTTTCATGATTGGAGGCTGGCTGTCCACCTCCCAAAATTTCCTCCCTGATGCCGACAACGCCATCCGTGGCGCAGCAACGGGTCAGAAATTCATGCGGACCCCA
Source organism: Marinimicrobium sp. (assembly GCA_050486405.1). Taxonomy (GTDB): domain Bacteria; phylum Pseudomonadota; class Gammaproteobacteria; order Pseudomonadales; family Cellvibrionaceae; genus JBJHDF01. The sequence goes on from JBJHDF010000014.1 coordinate 41,935, forward strand.
AAGACGAAGCGACGGCCATTTTCATAGAGAGACATGACTCTGGCCTTGTCAGTGTTGTACTCAATCACTTCCTCGTTGAGCAGATTCACCGCCTCCAGAGACAGCGTGACATTGTCAGTCACGTTATAGCTGAAGCTGGCATCCCACTGGCCGTAGTCGTCGTTCCACAACTCGTCACCGTTAAAGTGAAGCCCTTTGTACCACTCGGTCCGGTAGTTGTACATCAAGCGGGCACTGAGCCTGTCAGTTTCGTAATAACCTGTCAGGTTCATCATATGACGCGATGTTCCCTCCACAAGACCTGAGCCTGCCATGGACAAGTCACGCTCCTGGTCGCTACGCGCGTTGCTGTAGGTATAGTTGGCCACAACACCCAGTCCGTTGAAGTCCTGCTGGTAGCTCAACTCAAAACCATCGGTAGTGCCACCTGCGCCATTGATCGGCTGATTAAAGGTAACATCAACGTACTCCCCGGTTTCTTCGTTGAAACGCGGATCTACGAACGGTGCGTAGATTCTGTAGCTGACAATATCCTTATAGAAATAAGTTGCGGAGAACAGTGATGCATCCGCAAAGTACCACTCCCAGGACAAGTCAAACTGATTGGCGATCTGCGGCCTGAGCTCCGGGTTGTTGCGAATACCCGCCGGTGCCGCCTGGTTCAGGGAGCCGAAGGACTCACTGGCAGAGATATCGTTCCAGTTCTGCCGCGACATAACGCGCGCGGCGCCAAACCGCAGGACTTGATCGTCTGTCACGTCAAAGGCGATATTGAAACTCGGCAACACTTCGCTGTAATTGTTGTCGGTTTCCACCCAGGCCAGATGCTCCGGTGTCAGCCACTCGCGATCAATGGTCCAAAAGCCCCAGGAGTCATCTGAGAACTCATAACCACCCGACGTCTGCCTGGTATCGACGTAGCGCACACCCAGGTTACCGCGATAGTTGTCACCGCCGAAGTCACCCTGTACATACAGCGCGAGAATATCCTCCTCTACGGACCAGCTTTCATCGAGAACCCGGCTTTGAGCAAAGTCAGCCGGAACACCATTGAGAGAACCAAAGGCAACCGCCTCCATGGCCGCCCGGTCGTGCGCAATCTGCGACGTCATATTGCCGGAAGCCAGAGCGTCGATGGTGACGCTGCCCTTATCACCAAAGCCGCACGCCGTCCAGGTGGTACAGGTTTCAAATACGTGATCCAGGTAGCTGCCGGGCACGTCTTCGGGGTCAACACCGGGGAAAGAGCTGGGGTCAATGGTGTTCGGACCGTGCCAGCTGTAGGCGATGCGATCCTGGGTGCGTTCGGCCTGGCGGTACTTCAAACCGGTTTTCACCGCCACAAAGGGCCCGACTTCAAACGGCAGTTCCAGATCCAGTTGGGCGTAGGTCTCTTCATCGGTGGTTGGTTTGGAGCCACCCCAGATCCACCCCGGTGCAAAATTGTTGGAGCTGGAAGCATCCACATCGGTATTGAGCACCGGGCGGCTGCCGGTCAGATCGAAGCTGTAGCCCGTGGGCTCCAGAGGGCCCGCCGAGTAAGACGCTTCGCGGAAAGTACCACCCTCGGCCTGGGTATGACCGACCTGAGCATGCAGGGAAAACGCGTCGGTTTGATAGTTGACATCCAAATCAAAAGACTGAGTTTCCGTGGAGGAGCGGCGGTTGATAAAGTTGTACTCGGTGGTGCCCGCAACCGCACTGGCCGCCAGCACATTGCCGTTTTGCACAGTCTTGTTGGTCAGATTACCTTCCACCGCCTGGTTGTTGGGGAAGATCAACCAGTTCTGGTTGTGGTTATCCGCATCCATTTGCGAGTCGAGGACATTGAAAACAATATCCAACTCATCAGTGGGCGCAAACTGCAAGGAGGCGAACAGAGTCTGCCGCTCCCGGGACTGTTCAAAACGCGGAACACCGATATGACTGGGTACGCGCTCGCCTTCGGTTTCGCGCCAGCCCAGAATCTCTACACCTTCACGCACCAAGGTACGATCCTGCTTCACGCCCGACACCAGGAAACCGAAGGTTCCCGCGGCATTCTTCCAGGAATACATCCCAGCAACCTGCGGATCCAACTTGCCCGAGGTTTCGGAGTACTGCCCTTCCAGCGCCACGCTGACCGAGTTGGCGTCCATATCCAGAGGCCTCCGGGTACGCAGTACCACGGTACCACCGATGGAGCCTTCATCCATGCTGGCCACAGGCGTCTTGTGCACCTCTACACTGCCCACCAATACCGAAGGCAACAGTGTGTAGTTGAAGCTTCGTGCCGGAGTATCGAGGATAAACCAGTCGGCAGTGGCCACGGTCTGGCCATTGAGCAAGGTGCGGTTGGCCGAGGGGCCGGCGCCACGAATGGTGACTTTCTCACCTTCACCAAATTCGCGGCTGACGCCAACACCGGTAATGCGCGACAGCGACTCGGCGACATTTCTGTCGGGAAACTTGCCGATATCCTCGGCGGTTACGGCGTCCACTACGGCATTGGCATTGCGCTTGACCTCGATGGACTGTTCCAGCGAGCTGCGAATACCGGTGATCACCACCTCTTCCATGATGCTTTCCTGGGCAAGTGCGCCCGGGGTCATTGTGAGTAGGGCCAGCGCGCCCAATGAGCCGCAACTGGCAACGGCTCTATTGGCATAACGAATAGCATTAGACAGTGGTCTTTTCATGTGTTTTATCCCTTGCGATTGTCACGTCTTTATTTTTTGCCTCAACGGCGGTCACGAAAGTGGAGCGACTCGCCAAACAACCAGAGACAACGTTGTCTATTGCATCCTACGCCAACTGGACAACGTTGTCAATAGGGCGCCGGCAAGCCCGGCGGCGCCCACGGGAGTGGGGACTTGTTATACTGGGCGGCAATCCGCATTGAAGTTGGAAACAAATGCCAAGAAGACCCCTGACCCGACGCCAGCGACGGGCGATGATCATCGCCGGTTGCATTCTGATCACCATCGTCGCCGTGACGCTGGCGCCCATTGAGCCCGATGAAATCTGGCAACTGGGCGCGACCATTTCCCAGCACCCGGTCGCCATTGCCGGCGTCATACTGCTGATGGCAGCCACAATGACCCTCGGCCTGCCCGGCAGCCTGTGCTTTTGGTTGATAGCCCCCTTTCAGACCACACCGGTGGCGGTGGCCATGCTGGTCACCGGCAGCGTCGCCGGCGCCCTGGGCGCCTATATGCTGAGCTATCGCCTGAGCGAAACCATGGAAACCGGCAAATTGGGCAGGAAGGTCATTCGGCTACTGGAGCGACGCAGCGACTTTCTCACCCAGAGCGCCCTGCGCATCCTGCCCGGTTTTCCCCACGCCCTGGTGAACTTCGGCAGTGGCATTCTGCGCCTGCCGCTGCCGGGCTTTCTGATCGCCGCCGTGGTGGGATTGAGCATCAAGTGGTCGGTATACGCCGCCGCCGTTCAGGGCACCGTGAGCGCCGCCCAGGCTGAGCGCGCGCTGGACTTCTGGACCCTGATGCCACTGATTCTGATGGCCGGCCTGTTGATCGCCGGTGGTGTGGTACGTCGCTCGCTGGACCGGAAGCTGGCTACTCCAGACTCTCGCTGAGCTCGCTTTCCTGTAACCGGAAGCTGCCGTGCACCGGACCGGTGTGGTCGGGATCGTCGATGTCGCTGACAGAGAATATCAGACGCGAGCGACCCGAGGCTGCTACCGCGGTTTCCCGCCCGCGCACAGTGACACCTGCCAGATCCAACCGGCTGTTCCTCGCGTGCAGCCCCACCTCACCGACAAAGACGCTGTTGGTGGCCGCCACTGTCGAGTTCGCCGCCCGCAGCGCCACCGATTCAGACTCCACCCGGACATCAAACAACGACACTTGTGACCCCCTGATGTCGATCTGCTCGGCAACAACGCCGTCGAGCACCACGGCAACACAGTTTTCCAGCACCACTTTTCGATAACGACCGCTGTAGGTATCTCCGGTTCGGCCATTGCAGCGCAAATCGCCCTGGACTTCGCTCTTTGCTGGGGCTGACGCGTAGGGTTGCAACTCGCGACCGACCAGGAATTCCTTTAACAGCTTGTTGAAGGTGTCGGGGTGGCTCTCCATGGGCACATGTTCGGCACCGGTAATCACCTGCAGCTCGGCGTGACGCATGCGCCCCGCCAGCAAGCGCCCGGTACGCAGCGGCGCCACCGTATCCTTGTCGCCCCAGATCACCAAGGTGGGAGCGGCAACGGCGGCGATGGCGCCGCTAAAATCCTCGTCGATCAGCGCCAGAGCGGCGTTGGCGTTGGGTCGGTCGATGAGGATCGCATTCCAGGCCCTGTCGCTACCGCGCAGCACGCCAATAAGGTCCGGAAGACCCGAGGCGGTCTCCACCAGGTTGGTGCCCCAGCGCTGGGCGGTGGCGGTCACGCGCTGCAGTGGTCGCGGCACGCCTTCCACATCCACGTTCCAGCCGCTGCTGTGCTTGGTGAAGGCCGTGCGCTGCAGAATGCCCGCCACGTCGGCCAGCACCAGGCGATCCACCCGCTCGGGATAACTGGCCGCGTAACGCAGGGCCACGGCACCGCCCATGGAATGGCCCACCAGGTGCACCTGGGGCCGATCGTTTTTCTCGATGATCCAGCTCAATACGCGGGCATAGTTGGTAGGAGAGTAGCGACCACCAGGGTTCTCCGAGTAGCCGAAACCGGGCAGGTCAAACGCCAACACGTGATAGTCCTCCGCCAAAGCGGCAATGACAGGCTCCCAGTGACGAAAAGCGTACTGCCCGAGACCGTGCACCAGAACCACCGTATGCGGATGCTCAACGCCGGCCTCCACCACCAGCATCTGCGAACTGAATACCGGTTCGCGCACAAACCCCACATGCCAACCGTCCGGCAAGCCTTCGGGCAACTCGCCGGAAAAGTCATCATTCGCGTCGGATTTTTCCGGTGTGCGGTCACCGTGCAGAACGCGGGAGGCAGTATCGACAGCGTTGCCCACACCGTCGACCAGATTGCCCACCCGCTCAAAAAAGGATTGGGCAAACAACAGAGGAGACAGACCCAACAACACACCAAAGCAGGCAACTTGCAGCAGTTTCATTGCTATTCCTCTCAATCTACCAATCTTGGATTCAAGTAACGTGAAAACCCGCTTTCTTGTAGATTCGAAGTGTCACTGTTAGAGGAGGTTGGGGTAGTGCTTCCGGGACCGTACTCAGCAGGGACGACCCACATGGATGTGGGAAGTGTCCCGAAGCGCCGGGAGCGCGCAGGGACCGCTGTGTCCGAGCCTACAGGGACGTATTTACGGCGTGTCCCGGAAGCACTGCGCCAACCTCCGCCGTTGGCACCCAAGGCGATAGAAACGACAAACCACCTGAGTAGAGCCAGGACTCTTTGGGTTTATTGCCAGCGCTTGAAAATCAATGAGGTGTTGATGCCACCAAACGCAAAATTGTTGCTCATGACATAGTCGCAAGACAGGCGCCGGGGCTCGGCCATGATGTAATCCAGTTCGCCGCAACGCTCGTCGACATTTTTCAGATTCAGAGTGGGCGCATACCAGTCGCGGTTCATCATCTCAATGCTGGCCCAGGCCTCGAGGGAACCGCAGGCACCCAGAGTGTGGCCGACATTGCCCTTGAGCGAACTGATGGGCATACGCTCACCGAACACCGCTTGCGTCGCTTTCGTTTCGGCAATGTCTCCGCGATCCGTGGCGGTGCCGTGGGCGTTGATGTAGCCGATGGCGCTTTTGTCCAGACCCGCATCAACCAGCGCCAGTTCCATGGCCTTGGCCATGGTGGGTGCCGCCGGCTGGGTAATGTGACCGCCGTCGGAGTTGGTGCCATAACCCACCAGCTCGGCGTAGATGGTGGCACCCCTGGCTTTGGCGTGCTCCAGCTCCTCCAGAATCAGGGTGCCGGCGCCCTCGCCAATCACCAGCCCGTCGCGATCGCGATCAAAAGGGCTGGGCGTCTCGGAGGGTGTGGCGTTCTTGGTGCTGGTGGCATAGAGGGTATCGAACACCGCCGCTTCTGACGGGCAGAGTTCCTCGGCGCCGCCGGCCACCATGGCCACCTGCTTGCCGTATTTGATGGCCTCATAGGCGTAGCCAATGCCCTGGCTGCCGGAGGTGCAGGCCGAAGAGGTGGTGAGTATGCGCCCCTGCAGGCCAAAGAACACCCCCACGTTGACCGGTGAGGTGTGGCCCATCATGCGGATATAGGTAGTGGCGGTGGCACCGGTCATGTCCCGGCTGTTCATCATCATGGCAAAGTCGAAGGTGGCGTCGGTGCTGCCGGTGGAGGAGCCGTAGGCGATGCCCACGTCACCGCTTTTCAGCCAGGGGTCGTCCAGCAGACCGGCATCTTCCAGCGCCATCTCCGTGGCCCGGGTGGCCAGCAGGGACACGCGGCCCATGGAGCGGATTTTCTTGCGCGGGTAGTGGGCGGGCACCTGAAAGTCGGGCACCGGGCCGCCCAGATGGGTGTTCAGATCCTTGAACTGGGCCCAGTCCTCCATGGTGCGGATGCCACTGACACCCCGCTCCAGCGCGGAAGAAAAAGATTCCCAACTGTCGCCCAGGGCCGTGACGGCGCCCATGCCGGTGACTACCACTCGTTTCATGCCTACCTCTTAGAACATGCCGCCGTTGACGGAAATCACCTGACGGGTGATATAGCCCGCCGGCTCGGACAGCAGGTAGCGCACCAGGCTGGCCACCTCGTCCGGGCGGCCGGCGCGCTGCATGGGGATGATCTTCATGGCCTGCTCCACCATCTCTTCCGGCAGCATTTCGGTGTCGATCAGCCCCGGGGCCACACAGTTGACCGTAATCTTGCGCTTGGCCAGCTCGATGGCCAACGCCTTGCTGGCGCCTATGACGCCGGCCTTGGCGGCACTGTAGTTCACCTGCCCCCGATTGCCCATCATACCCGACACCGACGACAGGGTCACAATCCGCCCCGGCTTGCGCCGGCGCACCATGGGCATGACCACCGGGCTGAGCACATTGTAAAAGCCGTCCAGGTTGGTGTGGATGACACTGTCCCACTCCTCTTCGGTCATGGCGGGAAAAGCGTTGTCGCGCACAATGCCGGCGTTGCAGACCACGCCGTAGTAGGCGCCATTGGCTTCCATATCCGCTTCCAGCACTTCCCGGGCGGTGGCCCGGTCGGCAACGTCAAACTGCAATATGCTGGCGCTGGCGCCGGCCGCTTCGATCTGCCCGCGCACCTCGCCGGCCTCGGCCAGGCCGCTGCGGCAGTGCAGCACAATGTGATAACCGTCGGCCGCCAGGGCCAGGGCAATGGCGCGGCCGATGCCCCGGCTGGAACCGGTGACCAGTACTCTCTGTCCTGTCATGTGCTCTTGTGTCATACGCTCTTGTTTCATGCCAATTGGGGAAGAATATCGCTCAGGTCTTCGGGTTGCAGCGCCTTCATCTCGGCGCTGACCAGTTCGGTATCGCCGCTGAAAATGCGGCAGTCGTAGAGCACCAGATTGTCTTCGTCGCGATAGATTTCACGACCCTCCACCCGCAGCATCTGCCCCGGAAGAAAATACTCCACGGCGCTGCGGTAACTGCGACTGCCCAACAACAACCCCAGTTGCGGCGGACGGCCGCGACGCAGATTCTCGATGCCGGCGTAGGCGCTGACCATCTGCGCCATATACTCGATGCCCACCCAGGAGGGCACCCGGCCCTGGTCGTCGGCAAACAGCCCCGAATCCGCCGGGTCCACCTCCGCCGTCACGCTGGTGTCGTCCCACTGGCTGATGCGCCGGATCAGCAACATGGGAGGGCGGTGCAGCAGCAGGTCCTCGACGGAGTGGAACAGGGGGGTATCGGGTGCGCTCATCACTTTGTAGTTATGGTTATCGGGATGCTCTGGATCCGCAGTTCAAAGGGGTCTCGCTCCTGCCGGTAGACCAGTTGCACATCCCAGGGGCTCCCGGGCTGAAAACCGTCATCGGCGTACTCAATCTCGGCCCACAATATATCAGAAAAATACACCCGGCGATGCCCGGGCCCGGCCTCGAACCGCCAGCGCGGATCCTCAGCCGGCTCCAGCAGTGACAGCGGCCAGTGACTCAACTGCAGCGCCTGGGGCAGTTGCGGCCAGAGTGACCGGGTGGGGTGCCGCTGGCTGGCCTCCACCCGCACCTGTCCGCCAGCGTAGTGGATGATCGCCAGGCGCCGGCCGAAGCTGTCCAACAGCAACACGCGCATCTGCTCCGGGCCGGACTCCACCACCGCCTGCAGGCGATGAGTCTCGCCCCGATAGTCCAGCAGCCACTGCTGCCGGGCCTGCTGGCTCTGTTCCGGCAGTGGCGGTGTCAGCGGCGGCACGCTCTGCAGCGCGCTGCAGCCGGCGAGCAGTGCCAGTGCTGTCAACAGTACCAGCCAGCGCTTCACAAGGGCTCTCCCGCCGCCGGGCGCAACAGCGGCGCCAGCAGCCAGTTGCCCAGACTGCCCAGCAACAACACGCTGCCCAGCGCTGCCAGCATGGGGGTACTGCTGAACGACAGCAGGCCAAAAGCGAGACTGCTGGTGGCGGCGGAGAGCAGTATGGCCCGCAGGGTACTGTCCAGGCGACCGGACTGGTAGACAAAGATGGCGTAGTCCATGCCCAGCCCCAGCACCAGATAGCAACCCAACAGATGGAAGAGGCCAATGGGCACGCCGCTGGCGGAGAGCAGCGACAGGGTCAGGACCGTCGAGGTCAGGGGAACCAGCACCAACGTCAGGGCACCCGGGCGCCGGTAGACCAGCCACAGCAGTGCCAGCACCACCAGGTAGGCCACCGCCAGCAGCCAGGCCGCCGTGTTCTGCAGGGCAGCCAGACGCGTTGAAATGCCCGCAGTGCGATCCACCCAGAGCAGGTTGTCGTTGTCCGCCGCCAGCAATTGCAGGGCGTCGGTGTCATTGATACCGCGCAGCCCCACCATACTGGCATAACCGGCGTCGTAGCGGCCCAGCCAGAGCAACTGCTGGTCGCTGCGGGCATCATTCAGCCAGGCGTCCAGCGTCAGCGGCGGCCTGTCCGCCGCCCGCCGGTAAGCCGCGCGTGCGCGCTCCACCGCCTCGGCGGGCAGGCCGGCCCGCCGCATAAAGCGCTCCACTTCACCGTCGGGCTCGTAGAGCGGCGCCAGCAAACGCAGATGACGGGACTGAGTCTCCGGCGACGGCAACCACTGACTCAGAGCGGTGTAGCCACTGAGTGCTCCCACGTCACGCAGTGTGTCGAGCCGCTGCAACAGACGCTCCTCGGCCGCCAGTACCTCCGCCGGGCTGTCGCCGCGCACCAGATAAAACTGGTTGGCCGCCGTGGGCTGCAGCAGTTGCATCACCCGCTGCTCCGACGCCATCAGTCCGGGAGATGGCTGGTGCAGGGCGCGCAGGTCGGCGCCGCTGCGCCACTGGCTCAGCCCGGCAAACAGCAGCAGTGCACACGCCGCCACCAGCCAGGGCCAATGCCTGCCGAGACGACCCCGGAGCCACAGCGGCGCCGACGCCACCCGGGAGACCAGCGGTACCGGCGCCGCCATGGGATCAACAAAGCGCAGGGGATAGACCACCACCACAAACAACCAGGCGCCCACCAGGCCGACCATGGCGAACACCGCCACCTGCTGCAGACCCGACAGTGACGCCTGCAGCAGACAGAGATAGCCGAGCACGGAAGTGGTAAGACCCAGCGCCAGCGCGGGCAGAATGCGCACCAGCACGGTGCGGTCGCCGGGGCGCGTGTCCTGCAGCTTGCACAGGTAGTGGAGGGAGTAGTCGATCACCACACCGATCAGGCTGGCGCCGAACACCAGAGTGATCAGATGCACCCGGCCAAACAGGGCGTGTACCACCGTCAGCGCCAGCAGGGCACCAAAGGCCACCGAGAGAACGCTGAACGCCAGGGGACCAAGCGCGCGAAAGGCCAGAAAGAACAGCAGCACCACACCGGTTATCGAGCCGACGGCAATCAGGGTCATTTCGGCCCTGGCCCGGGCCGACGCCTCGGCGGCGTGCCAGGCAACCCCGGACAACAGCAACCGGGGACTGCCCGTCTCCAGCGACCAGGGTAACCCGGCCACCAGAGCATTGAGCCGGTCGTGTACTTCCAGACCGAAAGTGTCGCCCGCCAGGGTGACCGGAAAGAGCACGGCGTAACCGGCCTCGTCGTGAATCAGCAGCCGGTCGCCCAGGTATTCTCCCGGCAGTTCCGGCAGAAGGCGGTGGCCCAGTTCCGCCGCCAGCGCCAGCGGATCTTCCACCGGCGACAGGGGCCGCTGGGCGGCCAGTCCAAACAGGGCGGACTCGGCCCGGCGCAGCAGTGGGCGATAGTCACCCTGCTCCAGCCAGTGGCGCTGCCCGGCATCCAGCAGGTGAAAGCGGTAGTCCAGCAACGCCGTCAGTTGATCGCGTTCTTCCTCCGGGATCTCGGGCAACAGCAGGTCGCTGTCGGCGATGACGCTTGCCAGTTGCGCTGCGGCGGCCAGCGCCTGATCGCGCTGCGGCGCCTGCACCCCCAGAATCAACCGCTGTCCGTAGGTGTCGTGCAGCCGAGCGGCTGCAGACTCCACCAGAGGATGATCGGCGCTTTCGGGAAACAGCGCCCGCAGATCCGTGTCCACCACCAGACCGCGGGAACACTGCAGCGGCAAGCCCACCAGTACCACCAGCAGCAACAGCGCCAGCAGCCCGCGAAACAGGTTCTGCCAGAAGGAGCGCGACCCGACCACGGCGACTACTCCGCCTCCACTGCCGGACATTGCCGGGCGTCATCCTGCGCGAACCAGCGACACTGCTCCGGACCGGGTGCGTCGGCGGTGTTCACCCGGAAAAAATGCAGTTCAGTGACGTCGCCATTGGCCGCCTCCAGCGTCAGCGCGGTGATGGTGTCGTTGCCGCGGAGCAGGGCGCGACGGATCTGCCGCCGCACCTGGGACTGGCGCGGGGTCAACGCCAACTGCCAGCCGTCGTCTTCGTCGTCCGCCATTTGCCACTGGCTGTAGAAACGGGCGTCGATCAGTTCCAGATCGGCGCTGAAAAACGCCAGCAGCGTGCGGCCGGTTTCCCGCTGAATCAGACCTTCGCGGCGCTGGTCGCGACTGCCGGTGCCGTCTTCGTCCCAGTAAATTACACCGTCCGGCGTCAGGGTCAGGGCCTGAAAAAACGGCTCCCGGGTCACCAGGTAGAGACCGCGATCCCGCCAGAAAATGAATTCGCCCGCTGAGTTGAGGGGGAAATCCAGATCCGCCAGTTGTTGCTGTTGTTCAAAGCTGCCGTAGACCACACGATGCGCAGCCAGGCGCTCGACAATTTCCTCTGGTGTTTCGGCCCAAACCGGAAACGCGACAACGAACAGCATCATCGGGATGTACCTGCGCATCAGTTTGCTCACGGCAGTGCACCCAGTTTGGCCAGCAGTTGTTGACGCAGCGGGTCCGGTGTTTCGAAACACATTTCGCCCTTTGTCATATCCACCGCCACCTGCACCGTGTAGCCCTTGGTGTAACGCTCGCCGGTGGCGCTGTCGGTGATCACGTAGTCCAGCTTCAGGCGATACTCCCACTCGCGCAGACGACACTGCACCCGGATCTGTTGGCCGAACAACAACGGCTTGATGAATTTCAATCGCGTGTCCACCACCGGCCAGGCGTAGCCGGAGTCGGCCATGGCCTGGTAGCTGTAATCCAGGGAATCGAGAAAATCGCAGCGCGCCACTTCAAAATACTTCAGGTAGTGGCCGTGCCAGACCACGCCCATGGAGTCCACGTCGTGAAACGGAATACTGATGTCGGTCTCGGTGGTGTACATGGTGCCGTTTGCCCGGAAAATGAATCAAATAATAATGCGGTACACGGAAGTACCGCCGCCGGGCGAAGCCCGGTCGCGAGCCCTTGAAATACCAGTAATTCCACGTAATTGCGCCAGTATTTCAAGGGCGACAACTAAATAGATCAGGACGATCTATTTAGTTGTAAGGTAAAAAGCGCCGCCGCAACAGGCGCGGCAGCCGCCACAGCATGCCAAAAAACAGCCGGGTGTGCATGCGGGTGATGCGGATGTTGTCGCGCAGCATGTGAAAGTGCGATTCCATATCCTCACCGTAGCGCACCCGGGTGTCGACGTGCATCACCGGCAGGCCCTGCCAGTAGAGGCGCACCAGTATGTCGGTGTCGAAATCCATGCGCCGCCCCACACTGTGCCGCTGCAACAGGGCCAGGGTGGCGGCCAGGGGGTAGAGCCGGTAGCCGCACATGGAGTCGTGAATATTCCGGGACAGGGTGTGGATGCATACCCACATGTCGGTGAACTTTCTGCCCCGCCGCCGGCCCGGCGGCATGTCGCTGTAACTGCGCCGGCCGCTGACCACCGCCCCGGGGTGCTCGCGCATGGCCTGCAGAAAGGCGGGCAGATCGTCCAGGTCGTGCTGACCATCGGCATCCACCTGCAGGGCGTGGCTGAAACCCGCGTCCATGGCCTCACTCAGCCCCCGGCACACTGCCACGCCCTTGCCGCTGTTTTGCGGCAGACGGATCAGGCTCACGCCTTCGAGCGCGCTCAGTTGATCCAGCACCCGGGCGCAGTCCGGTTCACTGCCATCGTCCACCAACAGTACCGGCAAGCCGGCCTGGCGCAGACTCTGCACTATGCCCGGCAACTTGCGCGCGTGGTTGTAGACGGGGATCAGGGCGCAGGGCTGCGGGGCGCTGTCATCCATAGATAAGCTGTCCGGCGGAATAGCGGTGTTGGGCGTCGCGGAAATCAAAGCTCACCACCCGGCCGTCGTTGCCGGGGCGCAGAGTGAGTTCGGCTACGATGCCCGGAAGCATGGGGCGGGTGAATTTCAGGCGATCCACACGCAGCAGGGGCGCACTCTGACCAAACCGATCGCGGCAGAAGTTGGCGGCCCAGGTCAGTTGCACCACACCGGGCACTATGGCGAGCTGGTCGAAGTGGCCGTGGAAGCAGTTGAGGTCGGCGGTGATGGCCAGGCGCCAGCGCACCTGACCGTCGAGTTCAAGGCATTCCAGCACGCTGGGGCACTGCAGCCGGGGCGACAGTTCGTCACTGGCCACGGCTATCATTCACTCCCCGTTGGTGTCGGCGGGCGGAGCAGTCTTTTCCGGGCTTGTTTCGGGCCGCTGCAGCAGATCGTAGACGGCGTCCACCACGTCCTGCACGGTACGCACCTGACGGAAATCCTCCGGTTGAATCCGGCGACCGGTGTATTCCTTGAGCTTCACTGTCAGATCCACGGCGTCAATGCTGTCGATGTCCAGATCCTCGTAGAGATTGGCGTCCGGCGTCACGGCGTCGGGCTCGATCTCGAACAGGGAGACCAGCGTCTCCTTCAGATAGGAATAGATATTATCCTTTGTGTACATAAAAGCAGTTCACTCAAGTCGTCAGCGCCCGCCCGGGTGCGGGTGCCGGGGCGTCACCGGACAAGCCGGCGTCGCACGGTTTTCCAGTTGTTAAAATGTGTAAAAAGGCCGCCAGTTTACCAGAGCGCGGGAAGCCTTGACCAGAAGCCATCTCATAAACTATTGCGCCCCCTGCCGCCCTCGGGCTTCGGCCAGCAACTGCTCGAAATAGGCCTTCAGGTCCCGGGTCAGGTGTCGGGCCGCCGTGCTCTGCATCTGCCCCTCCAGCAAGTAGTCGGCCACGGCAAAGGTAGGCAGCCCCCGCAGGGTCAGATGTCCCCGGCGCTCGGGCACCCGGTACCAGGGCTGGCCCTTGAGCAGCATGGGTGGCTCACAGGTGATCAGCACGGGAGTGAAGTCCCGGCCCGCGCTCAGGGCGATATTGGCCGGCCCGCGCTGGAAACTCAGCGGTTCGCCGGGGCGACTGCGGGTGCCCTCGGGAAAAACAATCAGTGTATCGCCGTGGGCCAGGGCGTCGACACAGCGCTGGAAGAGACGGGGGTCGTCGTTGCGGATGTAGTTGGCCGCCCGTACCGTCAGGGTGGTGAAGGGGTTGCGCCACAGGGCGCCCTTGATCACGCAGTTGGCGCCATCGCTCAGGCCAATCAGGAAGACCACATCGAGCAGGGTGGGGTGATTGGCGACGATCAACTGGTTGGGATCTCGCAGCCGCTCCACCTCGTGCAGCTCCCAGGTAATCAGCCCCAGGCCCCGCAGCAACTGTAGGTAAAACCAGAAGAGACGACTGATCAGGCGCCGGGTGAGGCGGTGTCGCACCTGGGACTGCATGGGAGTCAGGTAGAGCAGGGGGAAAACCGTCAGGGACAGAGCGAGACCACCGGCGCCGAAAATCACGAACCCGAGACCAGTAAAGGGTATCCGCCAGGCGCGGCTGGCGGAAAGGCGCCACCACAGGTCGGTGATCACAACCCGCTGCTCCAGGTGCCCTCCACCTCCAGTAGCAGTTCCCGACGACAGATGTCCGAACGCAGATACACCGCCGGCACCGGCCCGAAGTGCGCCGCTACCGCCGCTTTCACCTCCGGCAGATCCCCGGCCCGACGCAAATAGATTTTCAGCTGTTCCGCCCGCAGCGGCGCCATCAGCCGCGCCTCTTCCGCCACATGGGCCAGCAAAGCGTCAAGATTTTCCAGGGTCACGGACAGCTGCCCCTGCAGGTCGTCCGGGTGCCGGGTTTCATGGCCCAGCACACTGGCGGTGCCGGAAACGAACAGGGTGCCCTGCCGCCCCGGGGGCTGCAACAGGCTGGCCCGGGCAAAGGAGGGGCTGCGGGGGCCGTGCTGGGGCGGGTAGTGGTAGGCGCTCATCTGCCGGGGGTTTTCAAAATGCAGGGCCGACTCTCGGGCAGCCAGGGCATAAACCAGCAGATCATCACCTTCGTGACCCAAAGCGCAGGCAGAGGGGTACTGGCAGTCTGCCAATTGCCACTGCTCAAAGGCGTTGTGGCGACCCACGCAGAACTGCCGATAGCGCTCGCCCTCGGCATCTTCACGGTTGATGTCCGCCAGATAGTTCCATATGCGCACCAGGTGGGGGTAACCCAGATCCCGGGTCTGCTGCAGAAGACGGCTGTAGAGTTGCTCCGACAGCCGCGTCATGGACTCGTCGCTGCCCCGCAGCACCACCAACAACAGGTCGTCGGTCTGCGCCACAAAGCCCCCGTCCAGGGGCCTGTGCTGCACCGGCGACCACTGGTACAACGCCTCGACGGCCCGGTCCGGATGCAGCAGTGGCAGACCGGTGGCCAGCACCGGCGCAGGCCCGGCCTGACCGGCAAAGGTCGTCAGCGCCAGCAACCGGGGGTCACCCTGCAACTGCCGCCACCCTTCGGGCGACAACTCACTCGACGAAAAATGATACTGACAACTGAAACCCCGTGACTGCACCGCGACCTCCATTTGGACCCGTGCGGATTATAAACATCATGATAGCGCCACGACACCGTCTTGATTAGCCCAGGCCCCTCCCGTAAAGTACGCGGGTTCAATTATCCGGGAAATCCACCATGCCCCAGGGGGATCAGCAACAACCGCTGGCACCGCATCCAGTGCTGGAAGACTACTATACCGATGCCAGGGCCCGGCGCGAAAAAGTGGACAGCATGTTCGACTCTTCCGCCGAGCACTACGACTGGATCACCAGTGTCATGAGCTTTGGTTCCGGGCGCTGGTACCGGCGTCAGGCGCTGCTGCGCGCCGGTGTGCGCGAAGGCGACCGCCTGCTGGACGTGGGCGCCGGCACCGGCGTTGTGTCCCTGCTGGCCCAGCAGATCACCGGCGAAGAGGGTCTGGTGGTAGCGCTGGACCCCAGCCGCGGCATGCTCGGCGAGGCGGTACAGGCCGGCGTCAAGCGCGCCACTCTGGGTCTGGGCGAAGCCCTGCCCTTTGCCGACAATACCTTCGACTTTCTGACCATGGGCTATGCCCTGCGCCATGTAGCGGATTTGCGCACAGCCTTTGCCGAGTACCAGCGGGTGCTCAAGCCCGGCGGCAAACTGCTGCTGCTGGAAATCACCCGCCCCGAAAGCCGCATCGGCCGGGGCCTGCTCAAGGCCTACATGAAAGGCGTGGTGCCCAATCTGGCGCGGGTGTTTCGCCGCAGCGCCGACAGCAAGGTATTGATGCGCTACTACTGGGACACCATCGAGCAGTGCGTACCCCCCGACACCATCGTCCAGGCCCTGCAGGATACCGGTCTGGAGGACGCTCAGCGCCACCGGGTGATGGGCATTTTCAGCGAATACAGCGGCCTCAAGCCGACCCGATAATCGACAGGTTAGCCACGCAATGACCGAGCAGACCCCGCAAACCGAGCAAGAGCGCAAACTGGCCGCCATTCTGGTGGACGCCCTGGAACTGGAAGATGTGGCCCCGGAGGAGATAGATCCCGAGGCGCCCCTGTTTGACCCCGGCAACAGCAACAGCCTGGGACTGGACTCCATCGACGCCCTGGAGATTTCCCTGGCCATCGCCACCCACTACAAAGTCCAGCTCAAGGCCGATGACGACAACAACAAGGCCATCTTCTACAGCCTGCGCAGCCTCAGCCAGCACATCGAGACTCAGTCGACCTGAGTCACGAAGTCATGATTCCCCTGATTCGCCAGTACCAGCCGGACCACCCCATGGTGGTGGGCGGGGGTGCCGACGGTGAGCAAGTGCTCACCCAGCGGGATTTCCTGCACGACCTGCAGCGCCTGATTCCGCGCCTGCCCGCCGGCGACAGCGCCTTTGTGCTGTGCCAGGATCGCTACCATTTTCTGCTGGTGTTCTGCGCCAACCTGCTGCGCGGCACGGTCAACCTGCTGCCGCCCAACGGTCACGACAGCACTCTGCAACAGATCGCCGCCGACCACCCCGGCTGCCTGTGCCTGACCGACACCGCCCTGGACACAACACTGCCCTGCACCGACATTCGCCAATTGCTGGCCGCAGCGGCGCCTGTGGGCGACGACAACCCCAACGCAACGGACATCGAGTTGCCGGACATCCCCGCCGACCGGGTGGCAGCCCTGGCCTTCACCTCCGGCAGCACCGGCACCCCCAACCCCAACACCAAGCGCTGGGGCACCCTGGCCGCCGCCACCGGGCTGCTCTCGGCGCGCCTGCTGGCCGGGCAGCGGGCCACCGTACTGGCCACGGTGCCCTCACAACACATGTACGGTCTGGAGATGACCGTGATGATGGCCCTGCAGGGGCTGTGCACTCTGCACCGCGGCAAACCCTTTTACCCGGAGGACATCCGGCACCTGCTGCAGACCCTGCCGGCGCCGGTACTGCTGGTGAGCACCCCGGTGCACCTGCGGGCCATGGTCAACGCCGGTCTGTCCATGCCGCCCGTGGCCGCCATCGTCTCCGCCACCGCGCCCCTGGACAGCGCCCTGGCCCAGGCCGCCGCCGACTGCTTTCAGGCCGCCATGCTGGAAGTCTACGGCTGCACCGAAACCGGCAGCCTGGCCACCCGGGAGACCAACCGCAGCCCCCTGTGGCAACCGCTGGAGGGCATCGAGCTGCACAGCGATGCCGAGGGCAGCAGCGCCCGGGCGCCGCACTTGCCGGAAACGGTGCCGCTGCAGGATCAACTGGAACTGCAACCGGACGGCCGCTTTGCGCTGCTGGGCCGCAACGCCGACATGATCAACGTGGCGGGCAAGCGCGCCTCCCTGGCAGACCTGACCCAGAAATTGCTGGATATCGACGGTGTTCACGACGGTGTCATCTTTATGCCCGACGATGAGCGGCGCCAGGCGGTGGGGCGCCCCGCCGCCCTGGTGGTCAGCGACCTGTCCCGCCGGGAGCTGGTGGCGGCACTGGCCACCAGGATGGACGCCGAGTTCATTCCCCGCCCCCTGCGCCGGGTGGACGCCCTGCCGCGCAACGACACCGGCAAGCTGACCCGGGCGACCATCACCGAGCTGTGGAGACAGACCAGTGAGCGCTGAACCCGACACCTCCACCGCTATTGAATTTTCCGTGCCCGACGAGCACCCCTGTTTTGCCGGACACTTTCCCGACGACCCGCTGGTGCCCGGCGCCCTGCTGCTGACCTGGTGCCTGCAGCAGTTGCAGCGCCAACAGCCGGCGCTGGCCGTGGCCGGGGTGCGGCTGTTCAAGTTTCTGCACCCGGTGCGCCCCGGCGACCGGCTGCGCCTGGAAGTGGGCAGCCGCTCCGGCACGCGCCTGCCCCTGACTCTCTACTGCAACGGGCACACGGCGGGCAAGGGCTCCCTGGAGTGCCATCCGTGAGCCACTCCTGGCGCAGCGACCGGGAAAAAGGCAGCCCTCTGGCACTGGGTATTCTGCGCTGGGTGGGGCTGCACCTGGGGCGCCGCACCCTGCTGCTGTTTCTCTACCCCACCGCCTTTTACTACCTGCTCTTTGCCGGCAAGGCGCGGCGCGCCTCGCGCCGGTTTCTGACCCGGGCCCTGGGCCGGCAGCCCGGGCTCGCTCAGATCTACCGCCACCTGCTCACCTTCGCCATTGTCTCCACCGACCGCCTGCTGTTTCTCGCCGGACGCCGGGACCAGTTCGAGATCAGCGTCAGCGGCGACGAGCTGTTCGACCCGGGCCGCCTGCAGGGCGCGGTGCTGCTCACCGCGCACTTTGGCAGCTTTGACATTCTGCGTGTCACCGGCCGCGACGACCGGGACCTGCGCCTGCGCATCCTGCTGGACAAGGCCCACAACGCCAACGCCCTGGCGCTGATCCAGCGCATGGACCCGGCGCTGGCCGCCGACGTCATCGATGCCGGCGCACCCGGCCCGGCGCTGGCCATTACCCTGGGCGAGGCCATCAAACGCGGCGAACTGGTGGGCGTCATGGCGGACCGCAGCGGCCCGGGGGAAGCCCGTGTGCAACTGCCGTTTTTCGGTGAACCCGCCGACTTTCCCCTGGGCCCCTGGCAAATGGCGGCGGCCCTGCGCACGCCGGTGATCGCCTGCTTCGGTGTCTATTGCGGCGGCAGGCGGTATCATATGCACTTTGAGCGGATCGGCGAGCCCGAGGGCAGCTCGCGCAAGGAGCGCCGGCAGGCCATGAGCGACAGCCAGATCCGCTACGTACAACGGCTGGAAGACTACGCCCGGCAGCATCCCTACAACTGGTTCAATTTCTATGACTTCTGGCACCATGACGCCACTGCCGATCACTGACTATACGCTCACCAGCAGCCTCGGGCTGGGGCGCCTGGCCCACCGCGACCGCCTGCTGGCGGGCGAGTCCGGGCTCAAACCCTGCGACTTCGACGATGTGGATCTGACAACCTGGATCGGCGAGGTGCCGGGCGTCGACGAACAGACCCTGCCCGAGCCGCTGCGCGAGTACGACTGCCGCAACAACCGCCTGGCCTGGCTGGCCCTGCAACAGGACGATTTTATCGCCCGGGCGCGGGACGCGGTGGCCCGCTACGGTGCCAATCGCGTGGGCATTTTCACCGGCACCAGCACCTCCGGCATCCACCAGACGGAACTGGCCTATCGCGAAGCCGACGAGGCGTTCAGCGCCCTGCCGGACCGGTACATCTACTCCAGCACCCACAACATCTACTCGCTGGCGGATTTTGTACAGCGGGCGCTGGGTGCCACCGGTCTGTGCCTGTCGATTTCCACCGCCTGCTCTTCCAGCGCCAAGGTTTTCGCCTCCGCCCGCCGGGCCATGGCCAGCGGCCAGTGCGACGCCGCCATCGTCGGCGGCGTGGACAGCCTCTGCCTGACCACCCTCTACGGTTTCCACTCCCTGCAACTGGTGGCCCGGGACAAGTGCCGGCCCTTCGACGCCAATCGCACCGGCATTTCCATCGGCGAGGCCGGCGGCTTTGCCCTGCTGGAGCCGGGCGCCGACAGCCCCCTGGCACTGCTGGGTTACGGCGAAAGCGGCGACGCCCACCACATGTCCGCCCCGCACCCGGAGGGCGAGGGTGCGCGCCTGGCCATGGCCCAGGCCCTGGCCCGGGCCGGTGTGACACCGCAGCAGGTGGACTACGTCAACCTGCACGGCACCGGCACCCCGGCCAACGACCTGGCGGAATCCCGGGCCATCAACGCCCTGTTTGACACCTGTCCCTGGGTCAGCTCCACCAAGGGCTGGACCGGCCACACCCTGGGGGCGGCGGGCATCATTGAAGCAGGTTTTTCTCTGCTCTGCCTGGAGCACCAGTTTGTGCCGGCCAACCTCCACCTGGAGCAGCAGGACCCGGCCATCGACATCCGCCTGCCGCGCACCGCGCAGCGGCTGGCTGTTAAAAGAGTGCTGAGCAATTCCTTTGGTTTTGGCGGCAGCAACTGCAGTCTGCTGCTGGGAGAGAACGCGTGAGTGAGGTGTATCTGCAAGCCCTGGGCGTGGCCGGTCCGGGCCTGGAAAACTGGCCGGCAACCGCAGCGGTACTGCGCGGCGAGCAGCCCTACCAGGCCGCCGAGATGGAGCGCTACAAACCCCAGCGCCTGCCCCCCAACGAGCGGCGCCGCGCCACGCAACTGGTGCGCACCGCCTTTCGTGTCTGCGAGGAACTGGCCGACGCCAGCAACGCCGACCTGACCCGCTGCGCGGCGGTCTTCGCCTCCTCCGGCGGCGACTACACCATCATGGACCAGATCTGCCGGGTGCTGCGCGGCGGCGAGCGACAGGTGTCGCCCACCCAGTTCCACAACTCGGTGCACAACTCCGCCGCCGGCTACTGGAGCATCGCCACCGGCAGCCGCGCCGCCTCCACCAGCATCTCGGCCCGGGACGACAGCTTTGTCGCCGGCCTGCTGGAGGCCGCCAGCTTCTGCACCCTGGAGCAGCAACCCACCCTGCTGGCCGCCTACGACATCCGCCCGCCGGAACCGCTGCTGAGCAAGCGCCCGGTGGGCGCCGACTTTGGCGTGGCGTTGCTGTTGACGCCCAGCCCCGAAGACGGCTGTCTGGCAAAACTGACCGTGGATATCGCCACAGGTATCGACGCCCGGGCCACACCCCCCAGCCGCTGCGCGGACCCGGCGCTGGAGCAACTGCGCACCGCCAACCCGGCGGCCCGCTGCCTGCCGCTGCTCGAATTGCTGGCCCGGCAGGCATCCGGCGCCCTGCACTTTGCCGCGCCCAACCGGCAGGGACTGCAGGTGACGGTGGAGGGAATACCATGCTCCTGAGCCGCGAACAGATTCAGGAGATGATCCCCCACGGCGCCAGCATGAGCATGCTGGACGAAGTGGTGGCCTGGGATCGCAGCGGCATTCACTGCCGCAGCCGGGTACTGGCGGCGGACAACGCCATGTGGCCCGAAGGCCGCGACGGCGGCGACCTGCCCAGCACCCTGCTGGTGGAATACGCCGCCCAGGCCGCCGCGGTACACGCCGCGCTGCTCAGCACCGGCCTGGGCGAAGCCGGCTCCGCCTATCTCGGCTCACTGAAAAACCTCGACATCCTGCAAGCCACCACCAGCGGTTCCTCGCCACTGGAGATACACGGCCAATGCGAAATGAGCGGCCCCGCCGGCGCCATCTATCCCTTTACCGTAAGCCAGAACGACGTTCTGCTGATCCAGGGCCGCCTGCTACTGAGCCGGCAGGGTTAACGCAGGAGGTCGAACCCATGCTGATCCTCCACCCCCGACACCTCCACCTCTGGCTGGTCGACCAGCGAACACTGAGTGACGATACCCTGAATAGCTGTCGCCAGTGGCTGAGCGACGAAGAGCAGGAAAAACTCGCTCAGTACAAAAAGCCGGGGCTGGCCAGGCGCTACCTGGCAACCCGGGCAACAGCGCGGCACTGCCTGTCCCAGTATTCGGACAGTATCGGCCCCAAAGACTGGCAATTCGGCACCGACGACAACGGCAAGCCGCGACTGGAAAACAGCAACATGGCGCTGGAGTTCAACCTCAGCCACAGCGGCGATTGGGTGGTGATGGCCATTACCGAGCACCCGGTGGGCGTGGATGTGGAGCATATTACGCGCAAGACCAGCCACAGCCTGCTGCAGATCGCCCAGCACTATTTTCATCGGGACGAAATCCGGCAACTGGAAACGCTGGAAGGTGACCAGCAGCGTCTGTATTTTTATCAACTGTGGACGCTCAAGGAGGCCTGGCTGAAAGGCGTAGGCACGGGCATCGCCACCGGACTGGACCGGGTGTGTCTGTCACTGCAACCCGATGGTGCCGTCAGCCTCACACTGGACGAAGCGCTGCAACAGGATCCGCAGCGGTGGCAGTTTCACCACTACCATCTGGGTGAGGACTACTACCTGTCCGCCGCCCTGAATCAACCCCCGGCCCAAGCGGCCAACCCGCACTTTTTCAAGGCACTGCTCAATGGCAAACCGATTCCTCTGGCGGCGGAAGCGGGCAGGATTATCCTGGCCTGATGGCGGTCGATGATATCAATGCCCCAACAGAAAAGTATTCAGGGACAGGCGGCCGGTGCGAGGGTCCGGATTGAAATCAAACCCGGCGCCGATGTTACCTGAGTGCAGACTGGTACAGCGGTAGATCAGCGCGCGGTTGAAACAGGCATCATAGCTGGCCACCCGCTCAAACAGCTCGCTGTCGCCGTTGATGTAGGCCGCCGGTGGCAACCCTTGCTCCCGCGCCTGCTGCTCAACGGTTTGTACATAGTGCTCCGCCCGGGAGCTGTCGACAGACTCGAAACCGGTGGCCTTGTGCCGATAGAAGGAGGTGCCGCCAAACTCCGGCAAACAGAGATAGTGCATGATGGCAAGCTCTTGCCGATTGTTGGAGTCGAAATGCGGAATACGCTGATAGGGCTTGAGTTGATCCGGTCTGACGGTAACCATGGAGTAGTCGGACTCGACACCGCGAATGGCGTCCCTGGGCAGATCAAATGCCTCGTACACTATGTCCTGCAAGTGCTCATGCAAAGCGTTTACATAGGAGGCCGGAGCCGGCGCACGCACACCAGGATAGTAACCGCGCGCGGCGCGAAACGCGGGAGCAGCCGCAATATAATCCACCAGCAGTGAAGCTTGATCCAGAAAATTGTCGATAACAACCACAGGTTCACGTTCACTGCCTATCCTGTCGACACGCACACTGAAATTCGGGGCTTTGCCGAACCGCACCTGCTCAATATGAAACATACCAGGGACACCCAACCCATTGCGCAATGGCGTCCACCTTACCCGCTGGCCGCAAGATTGGCAACGCACCGACAACAGGGTTAGCGGCAAAAAAAGGGGCCATCCCTGGCCCCGTCAATCCCACTGACGCGGAAATCAGAATGCACACACGGCCTCGCTACCGTCACCGGAGGCGGTGCCGCCGTGAGCACTGCACAACAGCTTGAACAGGTTGCAGGTGGACCCTTCACCCGTGTAGCTGCAGCACACCAGACCGTTACCGCAATCGGCAATATCGTATCTCTGGGGGCCGCTTTCCGGGTTGGCCAGATTCTGTGCGGGCGCGCCGGGGATGGAACGGGCGCCGCGGTGATACTCTGCCAGATGTTGCTGGAATTCCCGGGCCCGGGGAGTCCGCGACCGGGTGGGGCGGGCCGGAGCGTCATCATCGGCCTGGCTGCGGCTGGTCTGGGCCAACTGGACCCGGGGAGCATTGGCGCCTTCGTCGCTGGAGGAAGCTTGAACACCGGCGGCCAGCGCCAGGCACAACAGCAGTACTGTGGATTTCATCAAGGTCTTCATAAATTTGTTCCTGAGTGGTAATTGGTGGAAGAACTACTGCACATCTACTCTACTGAGTCGCAACTGCCCGTGTGCCGGTTCAAATCACTTCTGCTCTGTGACGTAGTCGCGCTTGCGGTAAGCCAGGGGGGTAAGCCCCAGGGTTTTCCTGAAATGGCGGATAAAGCTGCTGTGGTCGTAAAAGCCGCAGTCAATGGCGATGTCGGCGATCGACTCGTCGCTGGCGCGCAGGCGCTCGCTGGCAATCAGCACCCGCAGGCGAATCAGGTACTGCCGGGGACTGGCGCGGAAAATTCTGGCGAAGTGTCGCTCCAACTGGCGCTGGGAAAACCCGAAGCGCCGGGCAATGTCCGGGATACTCAGACGCTCGGCGTAGTGGGCGCGGATGTACTCCACCACCTGAAAGACCGGGTGCTGGGGGTGGTCGTGCATCCGCTCGTAATTCTGCACCACGCCGCAGAGCCCGAGTACCCGGCCGCTGCGATCGAACAGGGGCAGCTTGTGGGTGAGAAACCACTCGGGCCTGCCATCCCGGGTGGGGAACAGTTCGATAAGGTCCAGCAGGGGCGAGGCGGTGCGCAGTACCGTCTCGTCGTCCCGCCGGAATTTTGCCGCCATGTAGGGGGGAAACAGCATCTCGTCCCGGCGCCCGTAGAGGTCGCGGGGCGAGCGACAGCCGCAGCGCTCGGCAAAGGCCTGGTTGCCGGTCATGATGCGCCCATCGCGGCTTTTGACAAAGTACATCACATGGGGAATGTACTCGAAAAGCTGCGCGGGAGAACGGCCGGGATCGATCCGGGCCAACCAGAGATCCTGTGGGTCCATGTCGAAATAGTACAATTTTATTACGACAAGGTACAAGCCCACCCCCGCCCCGCGCGATAGGATGGATTTCACCCCTACCCCATAGGTGCCCCAATCGGCGCCGGGGCCACAATAACCATCCCAATGGGAGCCTTGTCGCTTATGAAATTCGGTGCCAGCACTTGGCTTTGGACCTCTCCGTTCACCGGCAATCAGACAGAATTGCTGGAGAAAATCGCCGCCATGGGCTTCGACTTTGTCGAACTGCCCGTGGAAGACCCCAGCCATATTTCCCCGGAAAAGCTGAACCCCGTCCTGCGCGATCTGGGCCTGGGGGCGGTGATCTGCACCGCGGTCACCGCCGAGCGGGACCTGAGTGCCGCCGACGGCCAACGGCGTCGCAGCGCCCTGACCTATTTCGAAGACTGCCTCAAGCTGGCCGAGGCCCTGGGCTCGGACTGCGTACTGGGCCCCATGTATGCCCCGGTGGGCAAGAGCCGGCTGGCCACGGAAGCGGAGCGCCAGGCCGAGTGGGAACGTTCGGCCGAGAGCCTGAGCCGCCTGGCCGCCCTGGCCGGTGAACGGGGTCTGCGCCTGGGCCTGGAGCCCATCAACCGCTTTGAAACCGACATGGTGTGTACCGTGGAGGACGCCCTGCGGATGCTGGCGGACGTCAACAACCCGCACCTGGGCATTGCCCTGGACAGCTTCCACATGAATATCGAGGAGACCGATTTCCGCCACGCGGTAGAGCAGGCTGGCGAGCGGCTGGTGCATGTACAGGTCTCGGACAGCCATCGCGGAGTGCCCGGCGAGGGCAACAGCGACTGGACGGGCCTGCGCGACGGACTCCGGGCGGCGGGCTACGACCGGCGCATCGGCATCGAGAGTTTTTCACCCGACGCCTCCAGCCTGGCGGCGGCGGTGTGCATCTGGCGGCGCTTTGCCGCCACCCAGGACGATTTCGCCCGCAAGGGCCTGGACTTTCTGCGCCACTGGTGGGCGCAACCCTGAACCCTACTATATAACGGCCCACTACCAAATTGGGAGGCTACACAATGAGTACTCTGAAAATCGGACTGGTCGGACTTGGCTTTGGCGCGGAGTTCATCCCCATCTATCAGGCGCACCCGCAGGCCGAGGTGACGGCACTGTGCCAGCGCGACCCGGCCAAGCTGAACGCCACGGCAGAGAAGTTTGGCATCAAGCAGGGGCTTTACACCTCCTACGAGGACATGCTGGCCGACCCCAATGTGGACGCCATTCACATCAACACCCCCATCGCCGACCACGCGCGGCACAGCATCATGGCACTCGAGGCGGGCAAGCATGTGGCCTGCACCGTACCCATGGCCACCAGCGTGGAGGACTGCCAGCGGATTGTCGAGGCCTCCCGCGCCAGTGGCAAGGTGTACATGATGATGGAAACCGTGGTTTACAGCCGCGAGTTTCTGTTCGTAAAAGAGCTGTACGAGAAAGGCGAACTGGGCAAGATCCAGTTCCTGCAGGCGAGCCACCAGCAGGATATGGACGGCTGGCCCAGTTACTGGGAAGGCATGCCGCCCATGCACTACGCCACCCACTGCGTGGGACCGGTGCTGGGCCTGGAGCGCAAGCTGGCCAGTCAGGTACAGTGCATCGGCTCCGGCCGCATCCGCGAGGAGTTTATCGGCATCTACGGTTCGCCCTTCGCCATCGAGTCCTGCCATATCCAGATGCAGGATTCCGACGTGGGCGCACGCATCTACCGCTCGCTGTACGACACCGCGCGCCAGTATCGCGAAAGCTTTGATGCCTACGGTTCCAAGAAGTCCTACGAGTGGCCCTTGATCGAGGGCGAGGATCCCGTAATCCACACCCGCGGCAAGCCGGAGCCGGAAGTGCCCGAGCGCGTCAAGGTACCGGATTACGCCCACCTGCTGCCGGAAGAGATCCGTCACTTTACCGGGCGCGGCGTCTACGACAAGGACAACGAGCACCTGAGCTTTACCCAGGGCGGCGGTCACGGCGGTTCGCACCCGCACCTGGCGCACAATTTCATTCGCGCCGTGCTGGAGGGCTACAATGCCTATCCCAACGTGGTGGAATCAGCCAATATCACCTGTGTGGGCATTCTCGCCCACGAGTCCGCCCTGGCAGGTGGAAAAGTAATGGCCATGCCGGAGTTCACCCTGAAAAACGACTGACCGTCCTGCAGTGCTTACAAGAGCGACAATATTATGAACACACGCAAACACACATGGGCCGCCCGGCGGCCCTGGCTGAGCGCTGTCGCGCTGGCCGGGCTGGGGTTACTGCTGTCGGCCTGCTCCGGACCCGAGTCCGACAGTGCCGCGACCACCACGGCAACGGCACCCGCCAGGACCATCGCCATCAGGTCCGCTGACGATCACGACGGCGTTATCCGCCTGCTGTTTATCGGTCACGGCCACCGTCAGGGCGCCGGCTATCACTTTTCCTACAGTAATGCCTCACTGTTCAGCCAGGCGCTGGGCCGCGAAAAGATCTTTATGGAGTACGAAGAGGATCTCGAACGCCTGACGGAAGAGGAACTGGCCAATTTCGACGCGGTGATGATGTACGCCAACTACAACGAGCTGGACGAAGCGCTGCTGGAAAGCTACGTGGAAAGCGGCGGCGCCTTTATCCCCGTACACAGCGCCAGCGCCTGTTTCGGGTGTTCCAGTACCTACGTCAAGCTGGTGGGTGCGCGCTTCGAAAGTCACGGCGACGGCTATTTTACCGCCACCATCGCGCCGGGGCAGGAAAACCACCCCGTCATGGACGGCTTCGAGGTTTTCGAAACCTGGGACGAAACCTACATTCACGCCGACCACAACGAAGAGGGCCGCACGGTACTCATGTACCGCGAGGACGAACCCTGGACCTGGGTACGCGAGCAGGGCAAGGGTCGGGTGTTCTACACCGCCTACGGCCACGACCAGCGCACCTGGAGCCAGCCGGCCTTTCACGACCTGCTGGTTCGCGGCGTCCTGTGGGCCGTGGGTGACGCCAAGCGGAACGCCAACCGCGCCCTGGTGGCGAACCTGCCCGAGCCGGACTACGAAGACCGTGGCACCATTCCCAACTACCGTCGGGTGGATCCACCGCCACAATTCCAGCTCCCCCTGAGCGTGGAAGACTCCCTGGCACTGACCATGATCCCCGACGGCTTCGAGTTGCAGTTCTTTGTCGGCGAGCCGGACATCGTCAACCCCATGGCCTTTACCTGGGACGAGCAGGGCCGCCTGTTTGTGGTGGAATCCGTGGACTACCCCCACGATCTGAGCCAGGGCAGTGACCGTATCAGTATGTGCGTGGACACGGACGGCAACGGCCGGGCCAACGGCTGCGAGGTATTCGCCGACGGCCTGAGCATCCCCACCGGCATCATGCCGCTGAACGGCGGCTTTGTGGTGGCCCACGGACCCGAGTTCCTGTTCCTCAAGGACACCACCGGCGACGGCAAAGCCGACCTGCGCGAAGTGCTCAACCGCGGCTGGGGCACCTTCGACACCCACGCCGGCCCCTCCAACCTGAACTACGGCCACGACAACCGCCTGTGGGGCACGGTGGGCTACTCCGCCACGCCGGAAGATGAAGACGGCCACTCTTTCCAGAACGGCGTTTACCGCATGAACCTGGACGGCACCAATATCCAGCCGGTGGGTCAGTTCAACAACAACACCTGGGGCATGGCATTCAGCGAAGACTTCGAAGTGTTCGGCTCCACCGCCAACGGCGCTCCCGTCTGGCATATGCCCCTGTGGCGCAACTACGTCTACGGCCGCCACGATGAGGTGGCGCCGGGGCTGACGTCGCGCATCGACGATTTCGCGCACATCTTCCCCTCTACCTACAACTTCCTGCAGGTGGACTACCACGGTCAGTACACCGCCGGTTCCGGGCTTACCCTGTACACCGCGCGGACTTTCCCCGAGCGGTTCTGGAACAGCGGCGCCTTTATGGGCGAACCCACTGCGCACCTGATGGGCCAGTTCTTTATCGAGCGCAAGCCCGAGGGCGTCGAATACGTGGCCCAAAACCGTGGCTCCATTCTGAGCAGCACCGACGAGTGGCTCTCGCCCGTGCATATGGAAGTGGGCCCGGACGGACACATCTGGATAGCCGACTGGTACAACTTCATCATCCAGCACAACCCCATTCCCACCGAGGAATCGGCCGGCTTCGCCGCCGAAGCGGGCAGAGGCAACGCTCATGTCAATCCGTTGCGCGATAGCACTCTGGGCCGCATCTACCGCCTGGTCGCCAAGGATGCACCCGCGTATCAGCCGCTGGACCTGAGCGAGGCCGACACCCGGACTCTGGTGAACACCCTCTCCCACGACAACATGTTCTGGCGCCTGACTGCCCAGCGCCTGCTGGTCACCGAAGAGCGCAGCGACGCCGCACCGGCACTGCGGGCGATTCTCACCGGCACACCCCGTCAGGACAGCCTGGGGCTGGACGTGGCCTCCATCCACGCCATTTGGGCGCTGCAGGGACTTGGCCTGTTCAGTGCCGACAACGAGGACTCCGCCGAGGCCGTGCGCCAGGCTCTGCGGCACCCCTCGGACGCGACCCGCAAAAACGCCGTCCAGGCACTGGTCGACAACGGCCAGCCCGCCGATCTGGCCCTGGCCGCCGGGTTTGTGGAAGACAGTGATCCACGCACTCGTCTCTGGGCCACCCTGGCGTTAGCCGGTCAGGCACCCGACGCGGCAGTGGGTGAGCAACTGTTGCGCCTGCGCAGTGTGCTGCCCGTTGACCAATGGAGCGCGCAGGCATTCAGCCTGGCCGCCCTGACCCACGATGCCGGCTACTGGCAGGCGCTCAACAACGCTGAGTTGACCACCGGGGGCAAGCTGCAGGAACACTTTGCCAGCCTGGAGCAGACTCCCGAGTATCTGGTCAGCAAGCGCTTTCTGTCTGCCGAGGAAGGTGACTTGAGCCAGGCCCTGGAGGGGCTGGCCAACCTGCCCGCCGAGCGACTGGGCCTGATGAGCGCACCCGCGCTGGATATCTGGCGCGAGCGCGCCGCTGAGCCCAGCGAGGCCGAACTGAGCGCCTTCCAGGCTTTGGTAGACCGCGTCGACAGCGAATCCCAGATGGCGCTCAAGCTGCGTTCACCGGGGCTGGAGCTGACTTTCGGCAAGGTCGAGGAGGAGGCCTACGCCGAATACCATGCCCAGCATGTCTTCGAACCCCACGTCTGGGGCTGGGGCGTCGCCGTGCCCGATGGCCGGGACATCTACCGCCTGCACTGCGCCGGCTGCCACGGCGGCGACGCCAGCGGCGACCGGGGCCAGGCGGCACCGCCACTGGCCGGCATGGAAAACTGGTACGTACAGACCCAGTTGCAGAAGTTCTACGCCGGTGTGCGCGGCACCCACTTCCGGGACCCGGACGGCATCTCCATGCGTGCCGCCATGGGCTTTCTCGATGCGGAGCCCGAGCCCAATCGGCCCATCTCTCACCTGGGTCACTATCTGTCCAGTCTGGAGCGTATTCCGCAGCCGGCCACGGTGGAAGGAAATGCCGAGCGCGGCAGACAGCACTACGCCACCTGCGTCGCCTGCCACGGCGCCCAGGGCCAGGGCAACCGGGACCTGGAAGCCCCGGCACTGGCCGGCCAGGCGGACTGGTACCTGCTGACGCAGCTGAGAAACTACCGCTCCGGCGCCCGCGGCGGCGACCCCCGCGACCCCCGTGGCCAGGAAATGGCCGTCTTCGCCAACTTACTGCCCGACGACCAGGCGTTGCGGGATCTGGTGGTATATATCCGGGAAATGGGCGAGTAAGTCAGGGAAAGCTCGAAAAAAAGGCGCTGCATTGCAGCGCCTTTTTTTTCGAAGGGAGCGTCAGTCCGCCAGTAAATCCCCCAATCGATCCAGCCGTCTCTCCCACAGTGAGCGGCGCTCGTTGATCCATTGCTCGGCCATGGACAGAGCCCGGGGCTCCACCC
Organism: Marinimicrobium sp.; assembly: GCA_050486405.1. Taxonomy (GTDB): domain Bacteria; phylum Pseudomonadota; class Gammaproteobacteria; order Pseudomonadales; family Cellvibrionaceae; genus JBJHDF01. Next base: position 72,260 of record JBJHDF010000014.1, read on the forward strand.
GGCAGGTGCGTACCCGACCGAGTTTTTCGGTTGTGACCAGACCGCTGGTTTCCAGAATCTTCAAGTGCTGCACCACCGCCGCCAGACTGATTCCCAAGGGTTCGGCCAGGCGGGAAGCGGAGCGGGGGGACTCGCTGAGCTGCTCCAGTATCGCCCGTCGATTGCCGTCCGCCAGGGCATGGAAGATGGCATCAATATTAAGACTGCTCATCGGCCAGCTCCCGGGCCAGTTGTTCCAGCAACGAGCGGCAACCCTGCTCTCGCAGCTTCGGCCCGTCGGCGTTTTCGAAAAAGGCGGCCTGCTCGGTGTATACCAGCCGAGTGCCCTGCTTGGTCGGCAGCAGCTCAACCGTGGTCTGAGACGCGGAGAAGCACTGGTCACCAAAGGACATGGTGTAGACAAACAGGATGCGCTGGTTGGGTACTATATTCTGGTAGCGGGTTTCGTTATTGATGGGCGTACCGGCCTCCAGGGGCGTGTTTTCGCCCATGCGAAACTTACCGTATTCCCGACCGCCTTCGCGGAAGTCCAGGCCGTAGTCGTCGACGATAAACCCCTCCCCTTCGGCAAACCAGCGGCGCTTTTTGGCCGGGTCGGCAAAGGCATCGAAGACCTTTTCCGGGGAAGCCGGGTATTCGCGCTCGATCACGAAAGTGCTGTGGGTGACGGTGGATGTGTTTTGGGTGGATTGGGACATAAGACCTCCTGCAACCAGACTTTAAGTTAAGCATATGCTTAAGCATTAAGCTGAGACCATTAATTGTCAAGCATTTGCTTAAGTTTTATGCTTTCGCGGGACCTGGATCAAGCGGAAGGGGGAGGAGGCCTTGGACAAGCTGCCGCCGTATCTGCGCCGGATGGCTTGACTACGGCGGCTTACCATTCTGGGGTTGAAAGTAGAACGAGGGGCTACGCATTCTGGCCTGTCCCAGTGGGGCCAGGCCAGAAATCTTCTCTGGCAGTATCAGAAGCGAAAGGCTATGCCCGCCTGTACGCCATTGCCCCAATCGTAATCGGTGTATATCAGCTCACCACTGATCGCTTGGGTAAAGAACATGCGGGATCTTAGCGATATGTCAGAATCTCCATCATGATCACTGTACCCGATACCCACGCTTAATCTCGGCGTGATGAAGTAATCGGCCAAGGCACCCCAACTGTCGCCAAAATCATCATCTTCCTCATAGTAAGCCTCAACATTCAAGCCATTGCCTGCACCGAATGTGGTGACGTACTTGGCGAAGAAGTTAATATCGTAGCCGTCATCGGTAATGTAGGTGCTGAACAAGAGTCCATCAAATGGCGTCACACCCACAGAAAAATACCAATCCGTATCGCTTCCCAAAACAGTATCCGTGCGAACCGCCATGGCTCCCAGATAGAACAGGGTATTGGGAATAAAATAGTCAGCCCGCACAGTGACGGCATCCAGATCTTCATGTACTCCGAGCTGGACGCTGCTGGCACGATTCAAAAATGCGGCTTCAGCCAGAGGCAGGCCGCCGGTCCGTACCGGAGCAAAGTAGTAAGTGCCGTGAAGCCGGTAAGTATCAAATTTGGGCGAGTCGTCAATGTCTATATAGAGGTAGTCAAACCCCACTTCAGCCCTATAGCTGTCAGCATAAGCGCCCACTGACAGCAGAGCGGCCAGAGCAAAACCCATCGAATATCTTGTTTTCATCCTAAGCTTCCTTTTTTGTATTGTCGTCTGGTACCGCCTGAGCAACTGCCCTGTGGTGCCACTCGGGCCACCGCTCTCGAAGGAAACCCCTGAAAAATCATTTGCGCTTACTGCCTCGCCAACATTTTTAGAGGTTCCCCAGGAGCCATGGCCGGGGAGGGATTTTACGCAGAAGCCACAAAAGTGTCACGAAACGGACATAAAAAAGGCGCTGTAATGCAGCGCCTTCTTCGTTAATGGTGCCCACCAATTTGCCCGGAGCAAATTGGCACAGCGCAGCTGGCCGTAGGCCGAGCCCCATGGATGGGGCGAGTGAACGCCGGACCTCGGTCCGGCCTGGCACACATAAAAAAAGGCGCTGCGTTGCAGCGCCTTCCTAGTTAATGGTGCCCACCAATTTGCCCGGAGCAAATTGGCACAGCGTAGCTGGCCGTAGGCCGAGCCCCATGGATGGGGCGAGTGAACGCCGGACCTCGGTCCGGCCTGGCACACATAAAAAAAGGCGCTGCGTTGCAGCGCCTTCCTAGTTAATGGTGCCCAAGGCCGGACTTGAACCGGCACGGCTTACGCCACTACCCCCTCAAGATAGCGTGTCTACCAATTCCACCACTTGGGCATAAACGGGGTTATCAGTCTTCGTCCGGAACCACCGGGATAAAATCATCGTCAGCCGGGTCGATCACCACGGGGATTTCGGAGGCGTCGGCCGGGACGGTGATGACTTCCGGGATGCTGGCGTCGTCGACGTCGGCGCGGTTCTTGGCGAAGATCGCCAGGCTGAAGCTGGTGACAAAAAACAGGAATGCCAGCACCGCCGTGGCCTTGGTGAGAAAACCGCCGCCGCCTTCACTGCCAAATACAGTTTGCGAGGCGCCGCCACCGAAGGAAGCGCCGGCTGCGGCACCCTTGCCCTGCTGCAGCAGGATCAGGCCAATGATGGCCAGAGCGATCAGGATATGTGAAACCAGTACTAGTGTTGCCATGACTATTGCTCTTCAGCTTGTCGTATTTGCCGCAGCGGATTATTCGGCCGCGCGGCAGATGTTGAAAAATTCTTCTGCATCCAGAGACGCACCGCCCACCAAAGCGCCATCTATGTCGGGCTGGGCAAAGAGTACCGCCGCATTGGCGGCCTTGACACTGCCACCGTAAAGAATGCGCATGTCGCTGCCAGCCGCGCCCAGTTCGGAACGAATGAACGCGTGTACTTCCTGTGCCTGTTCCGGGCTGGCGGTCTTGCCCGTGCCTATGGCCCAGACCGGCTCGTAGGCCACTACCGTGCGGCTCAATACCGCCGGGTCCACCTGCTCCAGTACCGCCTGCAGTTGGGGGCCCACCACTTCCAGAGTGCGGTTCGCTTCCCGCTCCTCCAGCGTTTCGCCAACGCACAGAATCGGTACCAGGCCGGCCTCCAGCGCAGCGACAAACTTGGCGGCCACCTTGCGGCTGCTCTCGCCGTGATCACTGCGCCGCTCGCTGTGGCCCACGATCACAAAGTGGCAGTGCAGGTCCGCCAGCATGGCGGCGGAAACATCGCCAGTGTGGGCACCGTCCGGATGCTCACTCACATCCTGGGCGCCCAGCAGAATATTGGACCTGTCTAAGGCAACGGCCGTTTCCGACAGATAGGGAAAGGGCGGACACACCGCCACCTCGGCCTGGTGCACGCCCTGCCACAGGGCCACCAGCTGCTCCAACCGGGCCGCGTTGGCCGCCCGATTGCCGTTCATTTTCCAGTTGCCGACCACCAGAGGGCGGCGTTTGGTGTTGGCTGTGTCGCTCACAATTCCAGCTCCCTAGATGAGGGGCGCCAATGGTAGCGAAGAACCGCCCAGGACGCAATGCGCCTGGCGCTAAACAGCGGCTTCTACCACCTCGGCCAGACCCTGGGCCAGCTCGCGCACCTGGGCCTTGTCCTCGCCCTCCACCATGACCCGGACCACGGGTTCGGTGCCCGAGGGCCGCAACAACACCCTACCTCGGCCCGCCAATTGGGCTTCCACCTCGGCCAACGCGGCCTGCACGGCCTTGTTGGCGGATATATCCAGCCGACGATCCATATGGACATTGATCATCACCTGAGGCAGCTTGTGCATACTCTTCCGGGCCTCGTGCAGGCTGGCACCCATAGTGGTGATGGCCAGCAGCACCTGCAGGGCGGAGATGATGCCATCGCCGGTGGTGGTGACATTGCCGCAGACGATATGCCCGGAGGATTCGCCCCCCAGTTTCCAGCCTTTCTCGCGCATCACCTCCAGCACGTAACGGTCGCCCACCTTGGCCCGGGCAAAGGGGATACCCTGTTCCCTAAGGCCCAGCTCGAAGCCGTAGTTGCTCATCAGGGTGCCCACCACTCCATCGCAGCCCTTGCCGTAGTTCTTCTGGTAACAGGCGATGATGTAGAGCAGCTCGTCGCCGTCGACGATCTCGCCCTTGTCATCCACAAAGATTACCCGGTCGCCATCGCCGTCGAAGGCAATGCCCAGATCGGCGCCCACCTCCAGCACCTGCTCCTTGAGGAACTCGGGATTGGTGGAGCCGCAACTGCGGTTGATATTGGTGCCGTTGGGTTCCACGCCAACGGGAATCACCTTGGCACCCAACTCGCCGAACACTTCCGGGGCTATGTGGTAGGTGGCGCCGTGGGCACAGTCCACCACAATTTTCAGCCCCTGCAGGCTGAAACCCCAGGGCATGGTGCCCTTGCAGAATTCGATGTAGCGACCGGGGGCGTCACCGATCCGGCGGGCCTTGCCCAGACGCTCGGCGGTGATCATGGGCTTGTCCAGTTGTTCCTCGATCAGCCGCTCTATCTCATCGGCCAGCTTGGTACCATTGCCGCCGAAGAACTTGACGCCGTTGTCCTGGTAGCCGTTGTGGGAGGCGCTGATGACAATGCCGGCCTGGGCCTGGAAGGTGCGGGTGAGGTAGGCAATACCGGGGGTGGGCATGGGGCCGAGCAGGCCCACGTCGACACCGGCGTTGATCAGCCCGGCCTGTATGGCGGACTCGAACATGTAGCCGGAGATGCGGGTGTCCTTGCCGATAAGTATCAGGTTGGGACCGGAAAAACGGTTGACCAGCACGCAGCCGGCGGCCCAGCCCAGCTTGAGCATGAAGTCCGGAGTGATAGGCGTTTCGCCCACCTGGCCGCGAATGCCGTCGGTGCCAAAATAGGTGCGTGACATGGTTTACTCCTGTTGGTGTTCAGCAAGGGCCTGCAGCACCCCGAGCACATCGGCGGTGGCAGCCACATCGTGCACCCGGACTATGGCGGCACCGCGCTGGACGGCAGCCATGGCCAGCGCCAGGCTGCCCGGCAGGCGTTGATTCGTCTCCCGGCCCAGCAGTGAGCCCAGCATGGACTTGCGGGACAAGCCCACCAGCAGCGGATAGCCCAGCCCGGCCAACTCCGGTAAACGCGCCAGCAGAGCGAGATTATGCGCCAAGGTCTTGCCAAAACCAAAGCCCGGGTCCAGCAGAATCCGCTCCGGGGCCATACCCGCCGCCTGGCAGGCCTGGGCCCGCTGCTGGAGAAATTCGCGCACCTGGAGCACAGTATCCCGGTAGCGGGGCTCCTGCTGCATGGTGTCCGGTTCGCCCTGCATATGCATCAGGCACACGGGCAGCCCGGTGGCCAGGGCCGCTTCCAGGGCGCCCGGCCGGCGCAGGGCACGGACATCGTTGATCAGTCCGGCGCCGAGCCGGGCCGCTTCGGTCATCAGTTCCGGACTGCTGGTGTCCACTGAAACAATGGTGTCGGTGTCCCGGACCAGCAGTTCCACCACCGGCAGCACCCGGTCCATTTCTTCCTGTAACCCCACCGGGGCGGCGCCGGGGCGGGTGGACTCTCCACCCACGTCAATGATGGCGGCGCCTTCGTCCAGCATTCCCTGCGCCCGGGACAGGGCCAGTGACAGATCCACACGGCCGGCGCGGTAGTAGCTGCCGCCGTCGGAGAAGGAATCGGGAGTGACGTTCAGCACCCCCATGATACGGGGCCTGGACAGATCCAGAAGCTGTTTGCCGCAGCGCAGTTGCATGGTCGCGAAGTCCGGGGGCAGGTGCGGGCGACAAGGCTGTGGCGCCTCGCCGCCCGTTGGGTCAATGCTCTTCGGCAGTGCCGCCAATGGGGCCGGGCTTTTTACCGCTCTCCTTTTCCCGCGTGGAGGGTCCGGAGCTGTCTTTGCCGCGCAGGTGGCTGTTGAAATCGTCGTCGTGCCAGTCCCGGGGCGGACGTACCGGACGGCGGGCCATCAGGTCGTCCACCTGTTCGGAGTCGATGGTCTCGTACTCCATCAGGGCGTCTTTCATGGCTTCGAGAATATCGCGGTTGTCGTGCAGTATCTGCTCGGCGCGCTTGTAGCAGCGGTCGATGATATCCCGCACTTCCTCGTCGATCATCTTCGAGGTTTCCCCGGAATAGTTCACCTTGCCGGTGCCGGGCATCACGCCTTCATCTTCGCCGTAGTGCAGCGGGCCGAGTTTTTCCGACAGACCCCACTTGGTCACCATATTGCGGGCCAGATCCGTAGCGCGCTCGATGTCGTTGGAGGCACCGGTGGTGATACCGTCTTCCCCCAGCGTCATCTCTTCGGCAATCCGCCCACCGAACAAAGTGCAGATCATGGATTCGATGGAGCGACGGCTCATGCTGTACTTGTCACCCTCAGGCAGGAACTGGGTGACACCCAGCGCCCGCCCCCGGGGAATGATGGTGACCTTGTGAATGGGGTCGTGCTCGGGCACCAGTTTGCCGACAATGGCGTGACCGGCTTCGTGGTAGGCGGTGTTTTCCTTTTCCTTCTCGCTCATCACCATGGAGCGCCGCTCGGCGCCCATCATGATCTTATCCCGAGCCTTTTCGAATTCTTCCATGGTCACCAGGCGCTTGTTGCCGCGGGCGGCAAAGAGCGCCGCCTCGTTGACCAGGTTGGCCAGATCGGCGCCGGAGAAGCCGGGCGTACCCCGGGCAATCACCGAGGCCTGTACGCGCTCGTCCAGGGGGACCTTGCGCATGTGGACTTTCAGAATCTGTTCCCGGCCGCGGATATCCGGCAGACCCACCACCACTTGCCGGTCAAAGCGGCCGGGGCGCAGCAGCGCCTTGTCCAGCACATCCGGGCGGTTGGTGGCGGCGATGACGATGACACCTTCGTTGCCTTCAAAGCCGTCCATCTCCACCAGCAACTGGTTGAGAGTCTGCTCGCGCTCGTCGTGACCGCCGCCGTGACCGCCGCCACGGTGGCGACCCACGGCGTCGATCTCGTCGATAAAGATGATACAGGGGGCCTGCTTTTTGGCCTGATCGAACATGTCCCGCACCCGGGAGGCGCCCACACCGACGAACATCTCGACGAAGTCGGAGCCGGAAATGGAGAAGAAGGGCACCTTGGCCTCGCCGGCAATGGCCTTGGCCAACAGGGTTTTACCCGTTCCCGGCGGGCCGACCATCAGCACACCCCGGGGAATCTGGCCGCCCAGACGCTGGAATTTGGAGGGGTCGCGCAGGTATTCCACCAGTTCCTGCACTTCTTCCTTGGCTTCGTCCACCCCGGCCACGTCGGCAAAGGTGGTTTTGATCTGGTCTTCGCTGAGCAGGCGCGCCTTGCTCTTGCCAAAGCTCATGGGGCCGCCGCGACCGCCGGCACCGCCCTGCATCTGGCGCATAAAGAAGATGAGCACGGCGAGAATGATCATAATGGGCAAAATGGCGATCAGCAGTTGCCAAAGCCTGCCGGGTTGCGCGGGCTCCTTGCCCACGACGGTGACGCCGTTGTTGAGCAGATCGGCCATCAGACCCTCGTCGCGCACTGGCGGCAGTATGGTGCTGAAGTGGGAACCGTCGCGCTTGACGCCGCGCACCTGCTGCCCCTGCATGGTGACACTTTCCACCCGATTGCGCTGCACCTCGCCCACAAACTCGGTGTAGGTGAGAGGTTGGGGTTCCGGCTGTTGGTTGAAACTCTGAAACACGGTGAACAGCACGGCGGCTATCACCAGCCAGAGAATCAGGTTCTTGGTCATTTCGTTCAAGGAGGCGTCCTCGTCATTTGTCGGACCGGGCTTAACATTGTAGCCCGAAAGCGGACCGGGGTCAGGCCCGGTAGTCCCGGGCTACCAGATAGACCTCGCGGGAACGAGCCCGGGAGGCATCGGGTTTGCGCACAGCCACCCGGCCAAAATCGCGCCGGACTTCGGCCAGTAGCGGGTCAAAACCTTCGCCGTGGAAGACTTTGGCAACAAAATCGCCGCCGGGTTTCAACACCTGGCGGGCCAGATCCAGGGCCAGCTCCACCAGGTACACGGCCCGGGGCTGATCAACAGCGTCCATACCACTCATGTTGGGGGCCATATCGGAAATCACAAGGTCCACGGGGGCCCCGTTGAGCGTGGCGAGTATCTGCCCCAGCACGGCGTCTTCGGTAAAGTCGCCCTGGATAAAGTCCACCCCGGCCATGCCGTCCATGGGCAGGATATCCGACGCCAGCACCCGACCCCGGTCGCCCACCAGTTGCACCGCCACCTGGGACCAACCGCCGGGCGCGGAGCCCAGGTCCACCACGGTCATGCCGGGGCGGATCAGTTTGTCCTTCTGGTTCAGTTCCAGCAGCTTGTAGCTGGCCCGGGACCGGTAGCCGTCCTGCTTGGACTGTTTGACATAGCGGTCGCTGAAGTGCTCGTCGAGCCAGCGGCCGCTGCTTTTGGATCTGGCCATGGTGAAAATACGCTACAATGGCGCCTTTTGATCATAAGGCATGTGTATGACGTTGACCGCCGCCCGCAAGAAAGAATTCCGCGCCCTGGGCCACAAGCTCAAGCCCGTTGTGACCCTGGCCGAACGCGGTCTTGAGGACGGCGTGTTGGCGGAGCTGAACCGCGCCCTGGACGACCACGAGTTGATCAAGGTCAAACTGGCCGTAAGCGAGCGGGAGGACCGCCAGGCGCTACTACAACAACTGCACGCCCTGCCCCGGCTGGAGGTGGTGCAGTCCGTAGGCAAAATCGCCCTGCTCTACCGCCCCAACAAAAACCCCAACCCCAAGCTCTCCAATCTTTTGCGGAAGTAAAAGGCGGTACCACCGCCTTTTCCCTTTTCCCTTTTCCCTTTTCCCTTTTCCCTCAAATATGCTCCACCTTATCAATCTCGTACTCAACATCGCCGCCCGGGGTCTTGACCAACACCACATCCCCTTCTTCCTTGCCGATCAGGGCGCGGGCGATGGGTGAGCTGACGGAGATTTTGCTGGCTTTGACGTCCGCTTCATCGTCGCCGACGATGCGGTAGGTTTTGGTCTCGTCGGTTTCCAGGTTGATGATAGTCACCGTGGTGCCGAAAATCACCTTGCCGGTGGCGGCAATGGTTTTGACGTCGATGATCTGGGCGTTGCTCAGCTTGCCTTCAATTTCCTGAATGCGGCCTTCGCAAAAACTCTGCTGCTCACGGGCGGCGTGGTATTCGGCGTTTTCCTTCAGGTCGCCATGTTCCCGCGCTTCGGCAATGGCGGCGACGATACGCGGCCGCTGCACCTTTTTCAGGTCGTCCAGTTCCTTGCGCAATGCCTCCGCGCCTTCTACCGTCATGGGAACCTTGCTCATGAGCCTATTCTCCCGTGCAGCTCCTGGAGCCGCCGCACTTGTGTTTGTTGTCCAAAACGCAGCGCCATGCAGACCGCCTCGCCGGCGGCGAGAGTGGTGGTGTAGTAAACCCGATGGTTTTCCGCGCTGCGGCGTATGGAGGCCGAGTCCTTGGTGGCCTGCCGCCCCTCCGTGGTGTTGACGATCAGGTCGATTTCGTCGTTCTTGATCATATCGACGATATGGGGCCGGCCTTCGACCACCTTGTTCACAGTCTGCACCTTCAGCCCCGCTTCCTGCAAGACTGCGGCGGTGCCGCGCGTGGCCACCAGCTCAAAACCCAGCCGGGACAGTTCCTTGGCCACCAGCACGACGCCGCCCTTGTCCACGTCGCGCACGCTGATAAAAGCGGTGCCGCTGGTGGGAATGCGGTTGTTTGCACCCAACTGGGATTTGGCATAGGCCTCGCCAAAGGTCTCGCCGATGCCCATCACTTCGCCGGTGGACTTCATTTCCGGACCGAGAATGGGGTCCACCGCCGGGAACTTGTTGAAGGGGAAGACCGCTTCCTTGACGCTGTAGTAGTCGGGTACGATTTCGGCGGTAAAGCCCTGCTCGGCCAGGGTAGAGCCGGCCTGACAGCGGGCAGCCACCTTGGCCAGGGACACGCCGATGCACTTGGACACGAAGGGCACGGTGCGCGACGCGCGCGGATTGACTTCGATCACGTAGATCTGACCATCCTGGTAGGCCAGTTGGGTATTCATAAGTCCCACCACGCCCAGTTCCAATGCCATCTGTTTTACCTGCTCGCGCATGGCGTTCTGCACATCGGCGGGCAGTGAATAGGGCGGCAGCGAACAGGCGGAGTCGCCGGAGTGCACACCACATTGCTCGATGTGCTGCATGATGCCACCGATCACCACGTTCTTGCCGTCGGACACAGCGTCTATGTCCACTTCGATGGCGGAACTGAGAAAGTGATCCAGCAGCACCGGTGCGTCTTCGGACACTTCCACCGCCGTGTTCATATAGGTGCGCAGTTCGTCTTCCTTGAAGACGATTTCCATGGCGCGACCACCCAGCACATAGGAGGGACGAACCACCAGCGGGTAACCCACCTGCTCCGCCACGGCCAGCGCCTCGTCCAGAGAGCGGACAATGGCGTTGGGCGGCTGCAACAGGTCCAGCGTGTTGATCATCTGCTGGAAGCGCTCGCGGTCTTCGGCGCGGTCGATGGCGTCGGGGCTGGTGCCGATAATGGGCACGCCTTCGGCTTCGAGTGCGCGGGCCAGCTTCAGTGGCGTCTGGCCGCCGAACTGTACAATCACACCCTTGGGTTTTTCCTTGTGCACGATTTCCAGCACGTCTTCCAGGGTTACCGGCTCGAAGAAAAGGCGGTCGGAGGTGTCGTAGTCGGTGGACACGGTTTCCGGGTTGCAGTTGACCATGATGGTCTCGTAGCCGTCTTCGCGCATGGCCAGTGCTGCGTGCACGCAGCAGTAGTCAAACTCGATGCCCTGACCAATGCGATTGGGGCCACCGCCGATCACCAGAATTTTTTCGCGCTCGCTGGGTGCCGCTTCGCACTCTTCGTCGTAGGTGGAGTACATATAGGCGGTGGCGGACGCAAATTCCGCCGCGCAGGTGTCCACCCGCTTGTAGACCGGGCGTACGTTCAGTTGCTGGCGGTGACGACGCACCTGTGTTTCAGTCACGCCGAGCAGTACCGCCAGTCGCTTGTCGGAGAAACCCTTGCGCTTGAGCAGATGCACGGTATCGGCATCGAGCGTATCCAGCGCGCGGCCGGTGAGCGCCTGCTCGATATCGATCAGCTCCTTGATCTGCACCAGGAACCAGCGATCGATGGCGGATGCCTCGAACACCTCGTCCACGCTCATGCCCAGACGGAAGGCATCGCCCAGGAACCAGATGCGCTCGGCGCCAGGGGTGCCCAGTTCGCGGCGAATGCGCGCCGGGGTGTTGTCGTCGGTCAGATCCAGGCGCGGTTCGAAACCGGCGGAACCCACTTCGAGACCGCGCAGCGCTTTTTGCAGCGACTCCTGAAAAGTGCGACCGATGGCCATCACTTCACCCACGGATTTCATCTGGGTGGTCAGGCGCGCATCGGCGTCGCCGAATTTCTCGAAGGTAAAGCGTGGCACCTTGGTGACCACATAGTCGATGCTCGGCTCGAACGAGGCCGGAGTGGCGCCGCCGGTAATTTCATTTTGCAACTCGTCCAGGGTGTAGCCCACCGCCAGTTTGGCGGCCACCTTGGCAATGGGGAAGCCGGTGGCCTTGGAGGCCAGCGCCGAGGAGCGCGACACCCGGGGGTTCATCTCGATCACTACCATGCGCCCGTCATCCGGGTTCACCGCGAACTGCACGTTGGAGCCGCCGGTTTCCACGCCGATCTCGCGCAGCACCGCGAGCGACGCGTTGCGCATGATCTGGTATTCCTTGTCGGTGAGGGTCTGGGCCGGCGCCACGGTGATGGAGTCACCGGTGTGCACGCCCATGGGATCGAAGTTCTCGATGGAGCAGACGATGATGCAGTTGTCGTTCTTGTCCCGCACCACTTCCATTTCGTACTCTTTCCAACCGAGCAGGGACTCGTCGATCAGCAACTCGTTGGTGGGCGAGAGGTCGAGCCCCCGGGCGCAGATTTCTTCAAACTCTTCCCAGTTGTAGGCGATGCCACCGCCGGAGCCGCCCATGGTGAAGGAGGGACGGATGATGACCGGAAAGCCGAACTGCTTTGGCACTTCCTTGGCTTCGTCCATGGAGTGCACGATGACCGCCCGGGCGCACTCCAGACCAATGCGTTTCATGGCCTGATCGAACAGATCCCGGTCTTCGGCCTTGTTGATGGCCTCTTCCTTGGCGCCGATCAACTCGACGCCGTATTTTTCCAGCACACCGTTGCGGGCCAGATCCAGGGCGCAGTTCAGCGCTGTCTGGCCGCCCATGGTGGGCAGCACCACGTCCGGGCGCTCCTTCTCGATGATTTTCTCCACCGTGCGCCACTCGATGGGCTCGATATAGGTGGCATCGGCCATGGCCGGGTCGGTCATGATGGTGGCGGGGTTGGAGTTCACCAGGATTACCCGGTAGCCCTCCTCGCGCAGCGCCTTACAGGCCTGGGCGCCGGAATAGTCGAACTCACAGGCCTGGCCGATCACGATGGGACCGGCGCCGAGAATCAGGATGCTTTCAATATCGGTACGCTTTGGCATATCGCTCTCACTGGGCGGAGGGGGAGGAACCCGCTCCCATCAATTCAATAAAATGGTCAAACAGGGGCGCGGCGTCGTGGGGGCCGGGGCTGGCCTCAGGGTGCCCCTGAAAACTGAACGCCGGCTTGTCGGTGCGGTGAATCCCCTGCAGGGTGCCGTCAAACAGCGAGCGGTGCGTGGCGCGCAGGTTGTCGGGCAGGCTGGACTCCTCCGCCGCGAAGCCGTGGTTCTGGGCGGTGATCATCACCCGACCGGTGTCCAACTCCTGCACCGGGTGGTTGCCGCCGTGGTGGCCGAACTTCATCTTGACGGTTTTGGCGCCGGAGGCCAGCGCCAGCAACTGGTGGCCCAGGCAGATGCCGAAAATAGGCAGGTTGGCGGCCAGCAGTTCGCGGATGGCGTCGATGGCGTAGGTGCAGGGTTCCGGGTCGCCGGGACCGTTGGACAGGAAAACCCCGTCGGGCCGCATGGCCAGCACCTCGGATGCCGGCGTCCGGGCCGGCACCACGGTGATGTCGCAGCCGCGATCGGCCAGCATGCGCAGGATATTGCGCTTGACGCCGTAGTCGTAGGCCACCACCTTGAAGGGCCTGTTCCCGGTCACCGGCCGGTGCCCCCGGCCCAGTTGCCAGACGCCCTCGCTCCAGGCGTAGGGTTTGTTAGTGCTCACTTCTTTCGCCAGATCCATGCCTTTGAGGCCGGCAAAGCCCCTGGCTTCGGCCAGGGCTCCGGCTTCGTCAATGGCATCCCCGGCGACAATACAGCCGTTCTGGGCGCCTTTGTCGCGCAGAATGCGGGTCAGGCGGCGGGTGTCGATGTCGGCGATGCCCACCACGCCCCGGGCCTTGAGGTAATCGGACAGGCTCTGCTCGCTGCGGAAATTGCTGGCCAGCAGCGGCAGATCGCGGATCACCAGGCCGGCGGCCCAGACAGTGGCGCACTCTTCATCCTCGGTGTTGACGCCAGTGTTGCCGATATGGGGGTAGGTGAGGGTGACGATCTGTCGGGCGTAGGAGGGATCAGTGAGGATTTCCTGATAGCCGGTCATGGAGGTATTGAACACCACCTCCCCCACGGACAGCCCCTCGGCACCGATGGCGGTACCCCGGAAGACGCTGCCATCCTCCAGCACCAGCAGGGCGGGCGGCAGTGTTTTGTTCAATAGCCCGGTAGTCAAGTCATTTCTCCTCAGTCGGGTTGCCAAGCGGGTTGCCAAGCGGCTTTTCGCAGGCTCAAGACGGCAACCGCACGGACCCGGAAGGTGCGGAAACGTTCAATCGTGGCGAGCTGCGAGGGTGAAAAGCCCGGCCCCAGGTTGTAAAAAAGCGAGATGAAACGGCTGCTTCATCTCGCTTTCTGACATCTGTGCGGCCGTCGGCGCGGTACAATCTGACCTGACCCGGCATTTTACGGCACAGGCGGGCGGGTGTCTATTATCGAATTTGGCTATTTTTTAACCTCTTGGCGCAGCAGGCCTTTTAAAGGTGCAGCTCACCCACCAGGAATGTCACGGCTCTGCCAGACAGAAATACCCGATCACCCTCCAGGCGACACTGGATATCACCACCGCGCCGGGACAACTGGCGGGCAGACAGCGTGGTCTTGCCCAGCTTTTGCGCCCAGTAAGGCGTCAGGGTGCAATGGGCGGAGCCAGTGACCGGATCCTCGGGAATGCCCTGCTTGGGCGCAAAGAAGCGGCTGACGAAATCGCAGTGGTCACCGGGCGCGGTAACCATCACCGCGCGCCGGTCCAGCCTGACCAGTTGGGCCAGATCGGGGGACAACTCGCGCACCCGGGCCTCGCTGTCCAGCACGGCCATATAGTCGTCGCCGGCCCAGACCTCCACCGGCTCAACCCCCAGCCCCCGCAGCAACGCTTCCGGCGCGGCAACGGCCTCCACCGGGCGGGCCGGGAAATCCAGGGTCAGCAGCGAGCCCTCGCGGCTTACCCGCAGATCGCCACTGAGGGTTTCAAACAGAATCTCCGGCTGGTCATAGCCCAGGTGTCGAAACAGTACATGGGCCGTGGCCAGGGTGGCGTGGCCGCACAGTTTTACCTCGGTCGTCGGCGTAAACCAGCGCAACTCGAACCCCCGCTCACAGGGCACAAAATAGGCGGTCTCCGACAGGTTGTTTTCCTCGGCAATGGCCTGCAGCAGTTCGTCATCGAGCCAACTGTCGAGCGGGCAGACCGCCGCCGGGTTGCCGGCAAACAGCCGGTCGGTAAAAGCGTCTACCTGGAATTGCAGAATTTTCATACGGCTTTCTCTCATCAGGCCCCCTCCGCTTTGCGGACGCCTGCATGGATGCAGGTGATAGTGCGACGCAGGAGCCATAGCCGCGGTGGGTTGGGGGGAGGTGCTCCCCTCCCCGGCCCTCCCCTCTGAAGAAGGGAGGGAGTTACGACGACGGCTCGACAATCCTGACGGCCATTTCCTCGCGGCTTTGCTGCTTTTTCTCCCGATAGGAGCTGGCGGCTTTCTGCACGGCGGCCAGGGTGTGCTGCCTGCGCCGGGCGGCGCGGTTGCCGAGACTGCGGCAGATACCGGCCAGGCGCGTCAGGGAGCCGCGACGGCGGCGGGCGACATCTTCCAGTTGATCCAGGGCCGTGCAGGCGCCGGCGTGGGGATTCTGGTGCAGGGCACTGCGGTGACGGCGGGAAGCGTCGACCCACTGCCGGTATTGCTCCGGTGTCCAGCCGCGCGCTTGCAACTGCTCGTTGAATTCCCGCTCCGCCACCTGGCGCGCCTTGAACAACTGCATCTGCACACGGCTGTAGACATTCACCGCACCGTCGCCGCTGGTTTCGATGGGCAGGAAAATCGCCGAGGGATAAAGCTCGGTAATCAGCGACTGCACGCCGTCGGACACGGCGCTGGAGGGCATGCAACCGAAGGGCTTGATGCTCAGGGTCATATTGACCTTCTGGTCCACCACATTGTGGATCAGCTTGCCCACTTCCATATGGCCTTCGCCGCCGCGCAGATTGTTGTCGTAAAAGCTGTGGCTGATTTCGGCGATATGCTCCATATCCGGCAGGTGGAATTGTTTCAGGCCCAGCAGGCGGCCGTAGAACGCAAACAGCAGCCGGATAAAACGATCCGCCGCCGCCAGTGCCCAGAGCCGTTTGGCGACGTTGACATTTTCCAGGGCGAACTTGCTGCCCTGCTGGCCGCCCTTGTCCACACCCTTGAGGCGGGCGCGCTCGCGGGTATCGTAGCGGGCGCCCCAAAGCAGATACAGGCACCAGCTGATCACCAACTGGATATCCACTTCGGCGCCCTCTTTTTCCAGAAAGCGGTGCATGTGGTAGTTGCCGTCGCCCTCGGTGGTCATGGCCCAGAATTCACCGATAATGGCCACCCTGGGTTTTACCCGGGTGCGGTCCACCTGCAGCGCCGCCAGTTCGCGCCGGGTCTGCCACAGGGCGCGCCACAATCCCTTGCGGGTTTCGAAGGCTTTGGCAATGCGCTGTTTGGCGTTGGCCAATACCCGGTCGGTGCTGCCGGCTTCCACTTCGTAGGGGCGGATGCGGTAACCCAGCACATTGAGAATATCGCCGATGACCACGGCGCGGGTCATGGTGAGGAAAAAAGTGGTGTCGATCTTCAGGCCCATTTCCTGACCGGTGGCCTGCTTGACGCCGCCGGTCTGCTGAAACAGGATCACGCGAAAACCCTCGAAGCCGGCATCGCGCAGCGCCTTGCGGTATTCGGTGACATAGGTACCGAAACGGCAGGGGCCACAGGAGCCGGCGGTGGCGAACAGATAGTTGTCGATGATCTCGCGCTTGCTCAGGCCGTCGGCTTCCATTTTTTTCAGTTGCTTGACCAGGTTGCCCACGGTGAAATAGGTGGGGTTGCACTGGCCCCGGTTGCCGAATTCGCGGCCGTACTGCAGGGCGCGGTTGTCCGGCACGTCCATGGCCTGCACCTTGTAACCCAGGCCGCGAAAGGCGGACTGGATAAACAGGTCGTGGGCCACGGTAAGGCCGGCGTGCAGAATGGTGGTGTGGGCGCGCTGCTCGGCGGTAAAGGTGCTGGGCACCGGGTCGTACCAGTGTTCGGTGGCGTCCGCTTCGGGGGCCTGCTGTTGCTCGAAGTCTTCCAGGCTTTTGTCCACATAGCGCAGGTAGTCATCGGCGCTATCGATGTCGTTGCTGACTTTGCCGGGCTGAATATCAACTTTCTGGTTCATGATGTCTTCTCCCACATTCGTTGGGCTGGCATTTCGAGCTTCGATCTTGGGAGCCTGGCCCGGGGATACCCTTCCGGGACACGCCGTAAGGTCTATACCGCTCCGCTCGGGGGCTCGGACACAGCATCCCTGCTGAGTACGGTCCCGGAAGGGTATCCCCGGCCCAGACTTGTGCCACTCAGCAAGCTCTGCACTCCGAAACTTGTATCTTCAATCTTCTACCTCTACTGCCGCAATCAGATTGTCGTTGGCGGCCGGTTCAAAAGCTTGCACCGCTTTGCGTAGAGTGTTTCCTTGTTGCACGGTGTCAATGAGTTCCTGTACTTGCTCACGGCATTTGTTCAGCTCCTGCACAAACCGCTCGTCGTCCCTGATTTTTTCCGGCGCGGCTTCGAGCAGAGCCAGGCGTTTTTCCACCCTGGCCAGTTCCAGGGCGCGCTGCTTCCTGTCTCGGTCTTCCAGTTTTTCCTCGGCCAGCTTCAAGGTGTAGCCGTAGGTTTTGACCCGGATTTTGATGGAGCCGGAGGGCTTGTTGGCGTCTATGTCGTGCAGCGCCGAGTAGGGGGTGTCGGTGGCGCCCATGACCCGGTCGATCAGTCCGTAGGTGGGCGCGTCGTGGCCACACTTGAAACTGGACAGGTCCAGTACGGCGATGTTGGGGTGGCGCGCGGCCAGCTTGGCGGCCCAGACTTTCTGCACACTGTTGACGCTGTAGTTCTCGGGCCAGATATCGTGGATTTCCAGGGGCGATTCCACATGGCCCTTGCGCAGGTCTTCGGCGAAAAACGGCCGCAGAAATTCCGGGTCCTTGGGCAGCGAGCGCATGGACAGTATGGGGTAGCCCATGGCCTGGTATTCTTCCAGCACGCCGTGATTCATGCCCGGGTCGTTGTGATAGGGCCGGCCGATCATCAGCATGGCCATGCGGTTCTCCTCGGTCACCGCTTCCAGCACGGCGCGGCCTTTTTCCTGCAGCACCCGATCGAAGTTATCCAGGGCCTGGTAAGCCTGGTCCACCGCAAAGTTGTTTTCGTCTTCGGTAATGGCCAGTCGCTCACCGAAAGTTTCGAACATGCGCTGTTTCAGCAGCAGCGGCTCGTTGAGGCTCAGGGCCGGGTCAAGATAGGTGATATTACGGTCGGCAAAGTAGTCGCTCTCCTTGGTGAAGGCGGCGCCGATCACCTTGGGTGTGCCGGCGACAATGGGACAGCAGGCGGTGTCCATGACGCCTTCCACAAAGGTGGGGATGTGGGTGAGCGACGGGAAGAAAATATAGTTGAGCGGCTTCTTGGCGTGGTAGGTGAACAGCAGGTTGTGAATGTGCGCCTGCACCACCTTGGCCGGGTAGCAGGGATCCACCGAACCGTACTTGCCGCCGGCCTGCCAGAGTTCTTCGCTGGTGTCGTCGGAGAACACCAGATTGCGCGAGGGAATGCCCAGGGCTTCGAAGTAGGCGCGCCAGAAGGGGCCGGTACTCCACATGTTCAGTGCCTTGGGCATGCCGATGCGCAGACTCTTGCGCAGCGCCCGGGCGTCGTCGCCGGAGCGCAGAAAGCCGCGCTGGAAAGGCTTGCGTTTGACGCCGCCAAACAGTGTGCGCTTGACCTTGACGTCCTGCACCGGGGCGCCCGCCTCCGGCAGCGGCTCGGTTTTGTACAGGGGCTTGAAGCACCATGTGGCCTCGTAGTCCACCAGGTTGGGGTAGACCCGCATGCGTTCCTTGCGCTCTTTGTTCAATTTGCGCAGGGCGTCGTGGTCTTCCACCGTCCCTTTTTCGCAGGAGAAGCCGGAGATATAGCGCGCGGTTTCCGTTTCGCTGACCTTGGCGTCGATAAAGGTGCGCGAGCAGTCGTTGGCGCAGAAGTGACAGCGGGTGCTCTCATCGTTGCGGGTGGTGTAGTGCAGATCGATGGCCTGATCCAGACCGATAAAGGTGGAGTGCCCCCGGCGCTGGACCACGCGAATGGCTTCGAAGGCGGCGCCCAGGGCGCCGGCCTCGCCGGTGTGCGGGTGCACGTGCACCTCCGCCTCGGGCACCCGCTCCTGAATGTAGTCCACCTGGGCCTTGACGGCGGCGAGGTTTTTCTGGGTGCCCCCCTGCAGTACAAACACCCGGCCCAGCTCCGCCATGCGCGGAATCTGCACCACGTACTGCCAGATATTTTTTGGCAGCACCAGCGCCAGTCCCGCCAGCAGTTCCTCGCCGTTGTAGCCTTCCTTCTGGAAGTTGACCCGGTCGGAATCGAGAAACACGGCGCAGCCGTAGCTGAATTCCGGTGACAGCTCGGCCTTGAAGGCGCGATCGGCGTATTCGGTGACCGGTACGCCGAACTGGTCGGCCATGGCCTGCAACAGCATGCCGTTGCCGGCGCTGCAGGAATTGGACAGGCGGAAGTTGCGGATGGTTTTGTTGTGCATGAACAGCACTTTGATGTCCTGGCCGCCCACGTCGCAGATCACGTCCACATCCGGGAAATAGTGCTGGGCACTTTTCATGTGGGCGATGGTTTCGACAATATTGGCATCGGCCTTGAGGGCCGACTCCATGACGTCGCCGGCGTAACCGGTGACGCCGAAGCCGCGAATCGACAACTGCATGCCCGCATCGCTGGCCCAGTCTTTCAACTGGCGGAACATCTGCTTCATGTCTTCCAGGGGGTTGCCCTTGGACAACTGATAGACCTTTTGCAGAATCTCGCCCTGCTCGTCCACCAGCACGCACTTGCTGGAGGTGGAGCCACCATCCAGGCCAATATAGCCCTCCAGTACCGGCTGCTGCAATTTTCTTGGAGAAAAGTCGGGCACCTGATAGCGGGCAGTGAAATCCACCACATTCTCTTCGGGCTTGACCAGCGGCGGACCGGCGCTGGCGCCCAACTGGCTTTTGCGGCCGTCGCGGATAAAGTTGCGCAGTGCATCCAGCCCGGCACAGCAGGCCACATTCTTTTCGTGAAAACCGAACAGCACGGCACCGTAGGCGGCGTAGTACTCGGCGTTGTCCGGGGCGAAGATCAATTCTTCCAGGGGAATGTCTTTCGGGTAGTCGAAGTTGCGCTCCCGCCAGGTTTCGGGAATGCGGTAGCGCCAGCATTCACGCAGAAAAGACAAGTAGGTATTGGGACCGCCAAGCAGCAGCACCTTGGGCTTGAGGGTATTGCCCCGGGTGAGCACCGAGAGATTCTGACCGACAATGGCGTCGGCCAGGGAGCACATGATTTCCTCGGCGGGAATGCCGCTTTTGACCAGATTGACAATGTCCGTTTCGGCAAAGACGCCACATTTGGCGGCCACATGATGCAGTTTGTCCGGATTGAATTGCAGCGCGGCGATATCGGCCTGGGCCATGCCCACCTTGATAATGCACTTGTCGATGGTGGCGCCGGTGCCCGAGGCGCACTTGTCGTTCATGGAGGTGCTGGCGCGTTTTTCGCCAGTTTTTTCGTTCTCCTTGAACATGATGATCTTGGCGTCCTGGCCGCCCAATTCTATCACGCTGCCCACATCCGGGTGCAGGTTTTCCACCGCCATGGTCACGGCGTTGACTTCCTGAATGAATTTGGCGTTGAGGTGGGGGGCGATGGGGCCGGCACCGGAACCGGTGATAAATATCCTTGTTTTTTGTAAGTCTATTTGCGACAGGTCCGCCGTGACCTGCTCGAGCATCTCCAGCACTTTTTCCGCCTGGCGGGTTTCGTGCCTTTGGTATTTGCTCCAGAGAATCTCGTTGTTATCCGGCTCCACCGCCACCAGCTTGACGGTGGTGGAGCCCACATCAATACCGAGTACCGGTTGCTTATCCATGGCGGCAACTCTGCGGGTTGGAGTTCGTTATCTCGAGCAACTACCCTACCTGATAATCGGTGGCAATCCAAGTGGTTGAGATTCAATCCGTTGTCACACTGGCGTACACACCGCTGTTCGCCACAGCGCGGCGAGGTGACGGAGCCCACGATGGAAGTTTCTCGACATTGTCCTCGCCCGCGCACCACTGTTCCAGCAGATCCAATGCCCGACCGGGTCTGGCATAGATCTCCTGACTCTCGGCAAAGCGCTTGCCTCGAACACGCCAGTAGAGCGGATCGACTTCCAGCAACTGGGCAACGGCAGTCGCCAGTTCGTCCGCAGAGCAGGCACCGGAGATAACCCTGCCCATGCCGTGACGCGTAACGTAATCGGCGTAGCCACATGAGTCACTGACCACCACCGGCTTGCCAGCCAGCATGGCTTCCAGCAGGGCATTGCCGGCCGTTTCCCGGTAGGCCGGGTGCAACAGCAAGTCCGCCGCCTGAAGAATATCCGCAACATCGTCGCGACCACCGAGAAAATGCACGCTGCCCAGTACGCCCAGCGTGCGCGCCAGACGCCAGTATCGCCCCGGGCGATCCTGTCCCACCACCAGCAGCCGCACCCCGGGGTCCGCTTGCTTCAACAGCGCCAGGGTGCGCAGGCTGCGATCCAGGCCTTTGGTACGAAAACCTGAACCCAGGCAGAGCAGCACTTTTTCCTCCAGGCCGATACCCAATTCCTGGCGCACCCGGCGGCGGGCCGCCGCCGGGTTATCGCTCAGCACATGGCGAGGTTCCAGGCCCGGGGGCAGCGGGTGGAAGCGCTCGGCACTGGCACCGTAATAGTGTTGGAAATCGCGACGTTCGCGGTCACAGAGTTCCAGAATACGGGTGGTGCTGCGCTCGGAGTAAACCGCGCGCTCATAGGCGAGGTAGACCATGGTACGGGGTGCCAACCGGTAGAACGGGTGCCGTGCGCGGTGGGCCTTGCTGGCAAAACAGGAATCGGCCGCGAAGTAGACGTCCAGACCGGGCATCTTGTTGAAACCCACCACCAGGTCGAATTCGCGCTGCTGGAGGTAGTCGCGCAGACCACAGGTAAAACTGCGAACTCCCGCCACATCAAACCAGGGGCGACCACTCAGGGTGACCACCTCAATGCCTTCGGGTTTGTCACCCTGCCAGCGACCACACAGAATAGTAACCTGGTGTCCGCGGCTTCGCGCCTCCCTGGCCATTGCCAACATGTCTCTTTGCAATCCACCGTAAGGAAAGTATCGGTACAACGCAAAAGCCAACTTCATTGTTACTACTCCAATACCGGGATACGGTGCCCGGACCAATGCAACGCTAGACGGTGCTGAAGATTGCATCGGCGGCAGCGTTGAGCGACCGCCAATGCGCAGAAGGCATCAATGGGGTCCGGAAGCGGATTCGGGAGCCTGCCAGAAACCGGCCCAGACCTCGTTGTCGTGGACGTAGTATACGGTGTCGCCGTGCAGCCGACTGCGACCATTGTCACCGTAATAGTACTGCTGATCGTCACCGGACCTGGCCACCACCTTGCCCGCAGAATTCAGCGTCGCCGCAGCACCCGCCAGACCGTTGATCTCGTAGAGATACAAACCGGCGTGATCCAGTTGGTATTGTTGATTGACCGTAACCGGCAAGGAAAAGCGCAACTGGTTCTCACTGGCCCGAAAAAAGCTCAGGGCACGCAAATCGTAGACGGCATTGCTCCAGGCGTTATTGATAATCTCGGTGCCAATGGCCTGAGGGTTGCTCATGTCGCTGACATCGTAGAGCTCCACCTTGAGGCCGTTGACCCAGCCATTATCGTCCGTATCGTGGCCAACACCCAGCAGATAGCTGTCGCCCACTGCGTGCAGATAAGTGGAGAAGCCCGGCACTTCCAACTCGCCGGCAATCAACGGATCCGCCGGGTTGCTCAGATCGATGACGTAGAGCGGATCGATCATTTCAAAGGTGACGATATAGGCCCTGTCGCCGTCGAAGCGCACCGCGTAAATGTCTTCGTTGGGTTTGCCGATATCCTGGGGGCGCTGATCATTGGGAATCTGCGCCACCTGCTGCAGGAGATTACTGCCCGGCTGCTCCCGGAAAACGGTCAGGTAGTGGGTGATGTTCTGTGGCCCCCACCAGAACGGAAAGGCTACATCCCCGTTGTCGTCGCCAATACCGGTATTCATGTCGAAGTCGGTGGTCACGGCGCGCAGATAGCCGTTGTGTTCATCCAGACGGAAGGAAGCGGCGGTCCAGCCAATTCGCCCCGGCAGACCGGCACTGCCGCGATAATCCACCTGCCCCTGATTCAGGGCAAACTTGTGCACGCCCGTCACCCAGTCACCGTCCACATAACCGGAGCTGCCCAGATAGAGGCTCTCGGTGGACATATAGAAGCCGCTGATCATGGTGTTCAGGCACACCGAGGAGAGTATCTGCCGGCTGGAGAGATCCAGGGCAACAATGGTAACCAGTTGCGCATTGCCCTCACCCGGCTCCACTTCCTCCGGCAGGTAACAATTGCTGCTGCTGACCAGCGGTTGGGTGGCGCCGCCGTTCACACTGTACCTGGGCAACAATTGTTCCACTGGCGTGCTGGCCACTGTCTGGGCATTGCTCGTGCGGGCCGAGGTGGAATTGCCCTCGCGCAGCATCAATTCGGGCAGATAGGGGCTGTAGTAGGTGACCAGGTACAGCACATCATCGATTTTGCGGCTGTGCTCCAGGGAGCCGTCCAATTCCAATGTCCAGGCCGCCTGGGGACTGGCCGGGACACTGACGTCGTACAGGTCGATATGAGTCCTGGCCTTTCCCATGTAATGGTAGAAACCGGACTGACTCCACTCCCAGCCAGAAGTCAACGCCACCAGATCCTGGGTGGCGCCACTTTCATCGCCGACCAGATAAAGCTCCGCCATGGATGTGCCTTGGCGCTCCGGCAACTGGATGCGGGCAACCTCCTGCACTCCGGCCTGCTGCGGATGGGTTTCCAGGATGCGGATGCCGGGCGCTTCCGGCGCCTGGGGCGAGGATCCGGGCTCGGGCGAGCCCGGATCCGAACCATCACTCTGTCCACCTTCATCATCCCAGATCACCGGCATCGGCATGTAGAACCAGTGCTGCATCGTTTCCGCCACATAGAGATACTGACCGTCGTACTTGACCCGGTCCGCTTCGTCCACCCCCTGGACATGCACATTGGTGGCGGAAAACCCCGCGGCGTTGGCCAGGTTGGCATTGTCGGCGGACTCGGCGACCGGTGGTGCGGCTGCCAAATCCATCTGGGGACTATCCGACACCCGACCACTCTGGGGGTCCAGCATCAGTTGCACACCATTGCGCAGGTAACTGGCAAACACCTCAGGGTCATCGCTCAACTTCAGGGGTTTGGTGGGGTTGCTGGTGGGTTTGAAATCTCCCGGGCCGCCGCCGGAACTGCCGCTACTGGAGCCGCAGGCAGTCAGAATCAGCGTCAGGGCAGCCAGGGCCGCTACCCGGCCTTTGTTTTCGGACACGCGAACCATGCTCCAACTCCTCATAGATGGATGTCATTTTGGACCACTCTACTCTGGTGCCAGTTGCGACTCTGTTGTCAAATTGCGAAATATTGTAAGTTTCTGTAAGTGCATGAGGTCGCTGGCCCGGCAGGCCAACGGCCAGCGGGTCTTACAACTTGTTACACTTCCTCACAAAAGCGCTACTGTAACCAGTCCAAAACTGGTCCACAATGCACTTGTATAGCTGGCAGAACTCAAGGTACGCAATGACCCAACGCAAGTACGCCCTTACCGCTCTCGTCTGGCTCGCCATCCTCGGATGCACCCCGGCGCTGGCGGAGCGCAATTGTGCCCAGGCATCGGAGCACTGCGTGGCCGTGGGCACCTGGGAGGTGCAAATGGCGCTGGGTGCCGGCGTGCGGACCAACCCCCTGCTGGACAGCGACGACATACCCCTGGTGGTAATCCCCCAGGTGAGTTACTACGGCAAACGACTCTTTCTGGAAAACCTGGAGTTGGGCTACACCCTGGTGGAAACGCCGGAGCTTATGATCAATGCCTTGATTACCCCCAACGGTGACGGCCTTTTTTTCTTCCGCGACGGCCTCAGCCGGTTTGTCCTGGACGGCGGTTTTGGCGGCCCCGTAGTCAGTACACCGCCCCCCGGCGGCGACCGCCACGGTGACTTTGCCGAGCCACCATTGCTGGAACACAACGGCAACGGCGGTGACTCCCCCGTTTCCCCCCCCCTGTTTTCGCTGGGCTACCCAGACCTGCGGCCGGGTTTCGAGAGTCAGGCCAATCAGAATCCAGGCCTGCCCGTGGCAGCACCGACACCCAACCTGCAGCAATTGAGTGCAACGACCCCGCTCAGCAGCACTGACCAGGAGCAGCCAAAACTGCACAGCCGCCGGGTAGCGGGTATGGCCGGTCTCGAAATCTCCGGCGCCCTGGGTCCCATGGAGTGGCAGACCAAACTGTTGCAGGATGTCACCGGCGTGCATCAGGGCTGGACCGCCCGCGTCGCTCTGGGAACTGAAACCTGGCTGGGCACACACAACATCGGCGCCACTGTGGGGCTGGATTGGAAGAGTGATAAGCTGCTGGATTACTACTACGGTGTAGCCGCTGACGAAGCCGGCGGACGCTTCCCCGCCTACCGGGCGGAGGGCGGCGCCACGGCCTTCGCCAGACTGCGCTGGAGAAAGCAGATCAACAATAACTGGTATTGGCTCGGCGCGGTTCAGCACGAACACCTGAGCACCGAAATTTACAGGAGTCCGCTTGTTGAGGACAGGGGCGTTACACAGATATTTTTGGGAGTGGTCTACCGCTTCTAGCCTGTTACACGGAGCCGGTCTGGGGTTGACCCGACTCTTGTGGTCGGTACTGCTCCTCGCGGCGCTGTACCCGGCGAGCCCCTTGATGGCGGAAGAAACCGCCGTCAGCGCCACCCTGTCCCTGCAGCCCAAGCTTTGCGCCCTGGCCAACACTGAGGAGCACTGCCCCGAACCCGTACAGGTGGAGTGGCGGGCAGAACCGGCTTCCGATCTCTGTCTCTACCTGGAAGCCCGACCGGGTCCCCTGGCCTGCTGGGAACAGGAGCGCCTCGGTAAACACCGCTATCAAGACCCCATCGCCCAGAGCCTACGTTTTCAACTGCGCCTGTCCAATGGTGGCACCCTGCTCACGGAGGAGGAGTTCATCGTGACCCGGGAACAGATACAATACCGGCAGCGCCGCCGCCGCCCCTGGCACTTCTTTTAAGGTTTAGGAGCACATCGCCATGCGCCATATACTGCTTGCCGAAGACGACGGTCGTCTGGCGGCACTGGTTCGGGACTACCTGGAAGCCAACGGCTTTCGCGTCACTGTGGAGGGCGACGGCGCCAAGGTCTGCCGGCGGGTGCAGACCGGCCAACCGGACCTGATCATTCTCGACCTGATGCTGCCCAACCGCGACGGACTGAGCATCTGCCAGGAACTGCGCCAGAGCTACAGCGGCCCCATCCTGATGCTCACCGCACGCAACGAGGACGCCGATCAGATTCTGGGCCTGGAATTCGGTGCCGACGACTATGTGGTCAAACCCGCCGAGCCGCGCCTGTTGCTGGCCCGCATCCGTGCTCTGTTGCGCCGCCTGGACAGTGCCCCCAGCGCTGCCAGCCAGAGTCTGAGTTTCGGTGACCTGCAGGTAGACGGCGCCTGCCGCACCGTGAACCTGGAGGGCGAAGCCGTGCACCTGTCCAGCCACGAATTCGACCTGCTCTGGCTGCTGGCCCACAAGGCCGGCGAAGTGATCAGCCGCGACTATCTGTTTCAGCAGCTGTACAACCGCCCTTACGACGGCCTGGACCGGGCGGTGGACGTGCGCATCTCCCAGTTGCGTCGCAAACTGGGTGATCTGTCGGACAACCCGCAGCGCATCAAGACCGTGTGGGGCCGGGGTTATCTATTCGTACCCGACGCCTGGGAGCGGGAGGTGTCTTGAGGCGCGCCTTTGTCTCGCTCTACTTGGTGCTGGTGCTATCCATCCTGGCCATCGGCTGGGGGCTGGACCGGCTCTGGGAGGCCTACCAGCAGGAGCCGGCGGACATTCGTGCCGAGCAGGCTCTGTTGCAGGTCATTCAGCAAACGGCCCACACCAGTGATCCCACGGCGCTGATCCGACAACTGAACGAGCAAACCGACGCGCACCTACAATTGCTCCCCCTGTCGGAACTGTCCGGCCAAACATTGCTGGATCGCTTGCAACAGGGGGAGACCCTGCGCCTGGCCGACCATCGGGGCCGCTACTTTCTCTACCAGCAACTGCAGGGACAGCCCTACGCCATCGCCTTGGAAACTTTCGCCGAGGAACCCCGCGGCCGGGGGCTGGAAACCCTGCTGGCGGCGCTGTTTTTTGTCGCCATCGCCGCTGTGGTATTGATCTGGGTCTGGCCGCTAGGGCGGGATCTGGGCAAGCTCGAACGCGGCGTGCAAACGCTCGGCAGCGACTACCGCCACCAGCGGGTGTCGCTGCCCAACCGCTCCACCGCCTTTCCCCTGGCGCAGGCTTTCAACCGCATGGCCGACCGCATTCTGCAACTGCTGCAGATCCAGAAGGAAATGACCCACGCCGTCTCCCACGAGCTGCGCACGCCCCTGGCGCGGATGAAGTTTGCCCTGGAAATGATCGGCGACAGCGAGGATCTGGAGTGCATCCGTCAGCGACTGGCGGGCATGCGCGACGATGTCGCCGAGATTGATCAATTGGTAAACCAGTTGCTGCACTACGCCCGCTTTGAACAGGACCGGCCGCCGCTGGAAATGAAAGCCGGCGATATCGAAAGTTTGGCGGAGCAGATAATACAAAGACTGCAGGAAGAGCACAGCAGCAAATCCGCAACCATCGTCTGTCGGGAAAACGTCTTTGTCTGCGACTGGCCGTTGATGGAACGAGCCCTGCTCAACCTGATCCAGAACGCTCTGCGTTACGGCAGGCACCAGGTATTGGTCGCACTGGACAAACGCGATGGTGACTTTGTGATTGAGGTGGAGGACGACGGACCGGGTGTGCCTGACGCCGAGCGGCAGCGCATCTTTGAGTCGTTCGTGCGCTTGCGCCAGACCGAGTCCCAGGCCGCCGGTTTCGGCCTGGGCCTGGCCATAGTGGCGCGTATTGCCCAGTGGCACAATGGCCACATTGCCGTAACCGATTCCCACCTGGGCGGCGCCCGCTTCACCCTGCGCTGGCCAGCCGACATCAACAGCCCTGCCTAACGCAAACCCAGGACATCCTGCATATCATAGTAGCCTGGCTTTTGCCGGCTGAGCCAGCGGGCGGCGCGCACGGCGCCGTTGGCAAAGGACAGGCGGCTGGACGCCTTGTGGGTGATTTCCACCCGCTCCCCTTCGGCCATAAACATCACCGTGTGATCGCCCACCACATCGCCGCCGCGCACCGTGGCAAAGCCAATGGTATCGCGTTCGCGCGCACCGGTCTGACCCTCGCGGCCGTACACCGCCACCTGCCGCAGATCGCGACCCAGGGTATCGGCCACCACTTCGCCCATGCGCAGGGCCGTGCCCGAGGGCGCGTCCACCTTGTGCCGGTGATGAGCTTCGACAATTTCGATATCCACATCATCGCCCATCACCCGGGCGGCGGTTTCCAGCAATTTGAAACACAGGTTCACGCCGGTGCTGTAATTGGCCGCCACGCACAGGGGAATGCGCGCAGATAATTCACGCAGTGTCTGTTTTTGCGCCTCGGTAAAACCGGTGGTACCCACCACCAGGGGCACGCCGTTTTTTTCGCACAATTGCGCCAGCGACAGGGTTGCGTCCGGCGTACTGAAGTCGATCAGCACATCACAGTTTTCCATCGCGGCAGCGGCCTGCCCGATCAGCGGCACCCCCAGCTTGCCGACACCGGCGATTTCCCCGACATCGGCGCCCAACAGAGTGCTGTCCGGCCGGTCGACGGCGCCAGCCAGTTCGGTATCCTTAGCGGCCAGAATGGCCTGAACCAGGGCGCGGCCCATGCGACCAGACGCGCCACTGATGGTAATACGTGTTGTCATAAATCAGTCCTGCGGCTTGCGGGTTGGTGTGTCCGATGCATTGTCATTGTCGGCGTTATCACAGTCGGTTTCTTCAAACAGGTGCCCAAGCTTGCCCTGTTTGGTTTCCAGATAACGGATGTTGTGCGGGTTGCGGCCGGTCTGATGCGGAATCCGCTCCGCCACCTTGACACCCATGTCCCGCAGGGCCTGCACCTTGCGCGGGTTGTTGGTCATCAGTTTCAGGTTGTCGATCTGCAGGTGATCGATCATCGGCTTGAGGATGCTGTAGTCACGCATGTCAGCGCCAAAACCCAACTGCTCGTTCGCCTCCACCGTGTCGGCACCGCAGTCCTGCAGATGGTAGGCGCGGATCTTGTTCAGCAGTCCGATACCGCGTCCTTCCTGGCGCAGATAGAAAATGGCGCCGCGCCCGGCCAATGCAATCCGGTGCATGGCCGCCTGCAACTGCGGCCCGCAATCGCAACGCATGCTGAACAGGGCATCGCCGGTCAGGCATTCGGAGTGCACCCGGGCCAAGAGCGGTTCGGGACCGCGCACGTCACCCATGGTCAACACCAAGTGTTCCTTCTCCGTGCCATCGTCGGCAAAGCCGTGCATCACAAACACACCCCAGGGCGTCGGCAGCTTCGAGGATTCCACAAAACGAACGGTCACGCATTTGCCTCGCTGTCAGCCATTCATCAATAACGGCTGGTAAGTACCAGGGTATTGCCGGACGTATTCATATCCACGGCGCGCAAAAAACTGTTGCCCAACAGAATCAGATCATCCGAGTGGTTGAGCAACACCGACCCCTGAACGTGATTCACTTCGATACCACCCACAGCGACGCGATCCAGCGTCACCAGATACACCTGGGTGATGCCGTTGGCGGTCATGCTGTGACTCAGCACACCACGGCGATAATCGATACCCAGACGCTCCGCCTCGCGGCGTCCCAAAGCGACATGGGTGGCCCCGGTATCCACCAGAAACGTCACCGAGTGGCCGTTGATCCTGCCCTGGGTGACGTAGTGTCCGCGGCCATCGCCCGCTATACGAACCGTAGTCGCCGCCGCCCGGGAGTTGTATCGCGACGCGATGGTGCTGCCAAAGGTCAGCGTCATCTGCTCGCCCTGATACTCCACCAGCGCCTCCTGGCGGGTGGCGCGAATCAACCGCACACCCTCGGGGCTGGTCTCACCATCGCGCAATCGCTGGCGTCGGCCGTCAATCATAAGAACGGCGCTGCCATTGGCCAATAAACCGACTTCCAGCTGCAGTGGCTCGTCGGGCGCTTCGGCTTCGGTGTCGACCGCGACAACATCCGCCGCCACTGCCCCCACCTGCGCTTCGGCTACCGCCTCATCGAACTCATCGGCCACTACCGGCCACAGTAGAGCCAACAAAGCAAAGGGAAAAAGGCGTTTCATCCCGATCCTCCGCGTCTGTCGTCATCGCCGCGCTGTCAAACCAGCCACCAGGCCAGCAGTTGCAAACAAATCAATGCGTACACACCCGCCAACACATCGTCGATCATAATGCCAAAACCGCCGCCCACCTTGCGATCGAGCCAGCCAATGGGCCAGGGCTTCAGGATATCGAAGATGCGAAAGAACACGAACCCCACCAGCATCCAGACGATACCCGCAGGCGCCAACAGCATGGTCAGCCAATAGCCCACCATCTCGTCCCAGACAATGCCGCTGTGATCGTGCACCCCCAGATCCCGGGAACAGCGATCACACCAGTATACTCCCAGGGAAAAGGTCACCACCAGCCAAAGGCCATAGAGCGGCAGCGACAGATCCTGAATCAGCCAGAAAATGGGAATCGCCGCCAGGGT
Source organism: Marinimicrobium sp. (assembly GCA_050486405.1). GTDB lineage: Bacteria > Pseudomonadota > Gammaproteobacteria > Pseudomonadales > Cellvibrionaceae > JBJHDF01. The sequence continues at coordinate 102,655 of JBJHDF010000014.1, forward strand.
GCCAAAGGTGCCCGGCGCCCAGGGCGCCAGACCGCTGCCAAAACCAAACGCCATAAAATGCACGGGGTTGCGCAGCAGTTCACGAAAGCTGGGGGTATTCTTGTCGCTCATGAAAAATGCCTGTAGCCGTCAGTGTACTTGCGAGCATCAAACGTCACCGGTTGACCCGAGGACAGGCAACGCACGCCGGAGCCTGCCACGATTTTGCCAATGGCCGTGGCCTGCAGCAGACCGCCGGTGATCATTTTATTCAGTTGCGCCAGTCTGGCGGCGGGCAGGGTAAAACACAACTCGTAGTCGTCGCCGCCACTGAGCGCCCAGGGCAACACTTGCGATGAATCGTTTAGCGCCTGCAGCGCCGGTGACAGGGGCAGTGACGTCAGCTCCAGTTCCGCACCCACGCCACTGGCGTTGCAGATATGCCCCAGGTCCGCCAGCAGACCGTCGGAAATATCCTGCGCCGCGCTGGCCAGCCCCGCCAACAACTGCCCCTCCCGCACCCGGGGTTGGGGCCGATAAAAACGCTGGCGCAAATAAGCCTTGTGGTTCTCGTCCAGTGCGGTGGCGCCCTGCAACATTTTACCTTCCACTACCGCCAGCCCGGCGGCGCCGTCCCCCAGGCAGTGGGTAACAAACACCGTATCGCCGACACCAGCTCCGCTGCGACGCAAAGCCCGCTCTGCGGACACAAACCCCATCACCTGCACCGTGACGCTGAGCGGCCCCGCCGTGGTATCGCCACCCACCAGCGCACAGGAAAATTCATCCGCTGCGGCGTAGAGTCCGCGACTGAAATCCGCCAGCCAGGGCTCGTTGACCTCGGGCAGCGTCAGCGCCAGGGTAAACCACGCCGGTTTTGCGCCCATGGCGGCGAGATCACTGAGATTCACCCGCAGGGCGCGCTGGGCAATCTCCTGTGCCGGCGCGTCTGCGGGAAAGTGCACGCCGGCCACCAGGGTATCCACCGACACCGCCAGGGTTTGCCCCGGTGGTACCTGCAACAGGGCGGCGTCATCGCCCACGCCCAGCATCACACCCTCGCCGTGTGGCGCCCGGGAGAAATAGCGCTGAATCAGTTCGAATTCGTGCATTCCGCCGACCGCGCCACACCGGCGGCGCGATCCAGAACCCCGTTGATGAATTTGTGGCTGTCCGCGGCGCCAAACTTTTTCGCCAGCGTCACCGCCTCGTTGATCACCACCTTGTAGGGCACATCGATACGGTACTTCAACTCGTAGCTGGCCATGCGCAATACCGCCTCGGTCACCGGGTCCAATTCCTTCAGACTGCGTTCCACCAGAAACGGCGCAAACAGGTCTTCCAGTTCGGGCACGCATTTCGGCACGCCCTGCACCAGTTCGTGAAAATAATCCAGGTCACTGCCTTTCATATCGTTGTCGGCGCGAAACTGCGCTTCGACCGTGAGCGGATCACTGCCGCCCAGGCGCCACTGATACAGAGCCTGCACCGCAAAGTGCCGCGCCTTGTGCCGCGCCCCGGGGGAAACGCCCTTGGTGTTGTCGCTCATAATCAGATTTTGCCCAGCAGAGAGACCATTTCCAGCGCTGTGGCCGCAGCCTCCGCGCCCTTGTTGCCGGCCTTGGTGCCGGCGCGCTCGATGGCCTGCTCGATGGTGTCCACCGTGAGCACCCCAAAGGCGATGGGCAGCCCGGCGTCCAGCGATACCTGAGCCAGACCCTTGGTGCATTCGCCGGCCACGTATTCGAAGTGGGGCGTCCCACCGCGAATCACCGCCCCCAGGGCAATCAATGCGTCGTACTGTTTCTTCTCCGCCACGCGCTTGGCCACCAGCGGCAGCTCGAAGCAGCCGGGGGCGTAGTAGATGGCAACGTCTTTGTCGGCGATGCCGTGACGACGCAGGGTATCCAGGGCACCGGCCTTGAGGCTGTCCACCACAAAACTGTTCCAACGGCTGACCAGCAACGCATACTTGCCCTTGACGGACGTCCAATCGCCTTCAATGGTTTTGATATCACTCATAACTTTTTCCACTTTTTCATTTCTACATTCTTTCGTTTTTACGCCTTGATGACCTCAGGTGCCATCGGCGGAGGTTGGCGCAGTGCTTCCGGGACTCGCCGTGAACCCATCCCTGGGGGCTCGCACACCGCGGCCCCTACGCGCTCCCGGCGCTTCGGGACACTTCCCACTTCCCTGTGGGTCGTCCATGCGGTGTACGGTCCCGGAAGCACTACCCCAACCTCCTCTAACATCGGTACTTCGAAACTATAAGAACAGAGCGCCAGTGTTTCAGTCAGCCCTGAGGACAGGGAAGTTGGGAGCGTCTTTGGCAACCCTCGCGTCACGACTGCACGGATGCAGGAGGTAGAGCAACGCAGGAGCAGTTGCCGAGGGATGACGCGCGGGAGCTACAGGGATGTATTCACCGCGTTTGCCAAAGGCGCTACCGACTTCACTGGCCGACCA
>JBJHDF010000015.1:0-100821 GCA_050486405.1 Marinimicrobium sp.
GTGACCGTCAGAGTGCCATCGGCCAGAGTCGAGAGGTCTACGGTGGCGCTGTAGCTGCCGTCGCCCTGCACAATGGCGGTGGTGCTGATGGTGTCGGTGCCATCGGTGATTTCCAGGGTGACTGTGCTGCCCGCCGGAACGTCACTGGTGGTACCACTGATCTGGGCTGTTTCCACAGTGGACGAGTTCTGATCGCCCAGGTTAACAGTAATGGTGCCCTCAGCTGTGGCCAAGGTGGCGGTATCAGTGGCCGTAGCTTCGTTACCAGCCTGATCCTGCACGGTGGCGATTACAGTTAGGGGACCATCCGACAATGTGCTCAGGTCGGCGGTGGTTGAGTAGGTGCCATCACCTTGCACTGTGGCCGTCACGGTCACAGTGTCGGTACCGTCGGTAATCTCCAACGTCACCACCTGGCCAGCTTCCACATCGTTGGTGGTGCCGCTGATAGGAGCAGTGGTTACGTTGGCGCTGTTCACATCATCAAGGCTGACGGTGATCTCGGCCAAGGTGTCCAAATTGGCCGTGTCGGTGGCATCAATGCTGTTGGCATTGTTGTCGATGACCGTGGCGGTCACCGTCAGGGTGCCATCGGCCATTGTCGACAGGTTGACGGTGGCGCTGTAGCTGCCGTCACCTTGAACCGTGGCAGTGGTGCTGATGGTGTCGGTGCCATCGGTGATTTCCAGGATGACTGTGCTGCCCGCCGGTACATCGCTGGTGGTACCACTGATCTGGGCTGTTTCCGCAGTGGAGGAGTTCTGGTCGTCCAGGTTAACGGTAATGGTGCCCTCAGCTGTGGCCAAGGTGGCAGTGTCGGTAGCCGTGGCTTCGTTGCCAGCCTGGTCCTGTACGGTGGCGGTGACAGTCAGAGGTCCATCAGCCAGGGACGACAAGTCGGCATTGGTTGAGTAGCTACCATCACCTTGCACGGTGGCGGTTACGGTAACCGTGTCAGTGCCATCTGTGATCTCCAGCGTCACCACCTGACCGGCTTCCACATCACTGGTGGTGCCGCTGATCGGAGCAGCTGTCACATTGGCGCTGTTGACGTCATCCAGAGATACCGTGATCTCGGCCAAGGTGTCCAGATTGGCCGTATCGGTGGCATCAATGCTGTTGGCATTGTTGTCGGTAACGGTCGCAGTCACCGTCAGAGTGCCATCGGCCAGAGTCGAGAGGTCTACGGTGGCGCTGTAGCTGCCGTCGCCCTGCACAATGGCGGTAGTGCTAATTGTGTCGGTGCCATCGGTGATTTCCAGGATGACTGTGCTGCCCGCCGGTACATCGCTGGTGGTGCCACTGATCTGGGCTGTTTCCACAGTGGAAGAATTCTGATCATCCAGGCTGACAGTAATGCTGCCTTCGGCCGTGGCCAAGGTGGCGGTGTCGGTAGCCGTGGCCTCGTTGCCGGCCTGGTCCTGAACCGTAGCAGTGACCGTCAGGGGACCGTCAGCCAGGGAGGATAGGTCAGCAGTAGTCGAGTAGGTGCCGTCTCCCTGCACAGTGGCGGTTACGGTAACGGTGTTGGTACCGTCAGTAATTTCCAGGGTAACTTGCTGACCGGCTTCCACGTCGTTGGTGGTGCCGCTGATCGGGGCATTGGCTACATTAGCGCTGTTCACATCGTCAAGGCTGACGGTGATCTCAGCCAAGGTATCCAGGTTGGCCGTATCGGTCGCATCAATGCTATTGGCATTGTTGTCGGTAACGGTCGCCGTAACTGTCAAAACACCATCAGCGAGAGTGGACAAGTCTACGGTGGTGCTGTAGCTGCCGTCGCCTTGAACCGTGGCAGTGGTGGATACCGTGCTGGTGCCATCGGTGATTTCCAGAGTGACCGTGCTCCCCACCGGCACATCGCTGGTGGTACCACTGATCTGGGCTGTTTCCACAGAGGATGAGTTCTGGTCATCCAGATTGACAGTGATAACGCCTTCCGCAGTACTCAATGTCGCCGAGTTCAGTGACGCCACAGTGTTGCCACCTATATCCACCGTACTCGCAAGCACGGTAATGGTCCCGTCGCTCAGACTACTCAAGTCTGCCGTTGTAGAATAACTACCTCCCGCTGCAACAATAGCGGTCACCACCACATTGGCGGTACCGGCATCCGAATCCGAGATCACCAGCGTAACCGTCGCACCTACCGGCACGTTGTTTGTCTGCCCATTGATAGCAACGTTTGCAACATTGGCGCTGTTGGCGTCCTCCATGCTCACCGTAATGTCGCCCATCGGCAACTCAACAGGCACTACCCCGATGGTCACGGTACTGATGGCAGTGCCGCCATTGCCATCGTCCACTATCACGGTAAAACTGTCGGAGCCCGTATAACCAGAATCAGGTACATAGGTAAAGACTCCCGTATTCTGATCCAATGTCACAGAACCATTGCCCGGCTGGGCTCCCAAGCTGTACGTCAACGTATCGCCATCGGCATCGCTGGCAATAACCTGGGAACCAACCGATGAATCCTGTTCAACCGTTAGATTGATGTCCGATGTCACAGGAGGGGTATTTTCCGGCTCTGGAGGATCCACGGGATCTGTGGGATCTGTGGGATCTGTGGGGTCTGTGGGGTCTGTGGGGTCGGTGGGATCAACCGGCTCTTCCAATTCAATCGGCTCCACGGCGATGGTTACAGTGCTGGTGACACTGCCGCCGTTGCCGTCCGTGACAATGATCGTAAATCCGTCGGGACCGCTGAAATCCGGATCTGGGGTATAAGTGAATTCGCCCGTTGAGGGATCAATGATCAACGTACCGTTTTGGGGCGGCGTGCCGACGCTGTAGGTCAGTGGATCGCCGTCCGGATCCGAGGCGACGATGCGCGACGTAACGGCACTGCCCTGCTCCGTGGAAATACTCAAGTCAGAGGTGACCGGCGGTGCATTTTCCGCAATTGGGGCATCGCTGACGCTACTGCCTTGCGTTTCTGAACTGCCGGCCCGCTGAGCCTCGGCAAAACTGTAGGTCTGATTACCCACGCTCTCGTCCACTCGACCCAAGCGTACAAATGAATGCCCTTCCTGACCACCGGCGTCTCCGCCCGCAGCGGGCGCTTCCAGTTCTTCCAGCAGATCTCCGTCACCTTCCAGAATAGTCAGCGCCTGGGCCACAAAGGCGTCGTCTTCAACGGCGGCCTCGTCATTGCCCGTGGCTGTCGCCTCCCACAGATCCCTACTCATTGCCACTTCCTGAGCACCGTCCAGTTGCACCGGCCGACCATCACCGAAATCCAGTTCGATGCGGGCACCTTCGGCGGTAATCAATTGTTCATCACCGGCCAAAGTGCTCCCCTCAACCAGCGCTCTCAAACTGCCGTCGGGGCCTTTGGCCCAGGCTTTCCCCTCGAGGAAGGTAACGGTGGCGATCGGAAAACTCATACAAACATCCTCTAATGGAAAAGCTTGGGCTTTTCCCATGATTCAAGAACAAAAGTGGGGTAAAAAGACGAATACTGTTAGATACGTCACAATTTTAGGCAGAGTTTGACGTCACCGCCATAATACCTAGGTACTAGAAACGCAAATTTCCGACAGGCTTACAGCTGACCGGTCACCTTTTGGCGACCGGCGGTAGAGCCGGTCAGCAGCAGAGCCAACTGCAGCCGATCCCGCACACCCAGTTTTCTGAAAATATGACCCAAGTGAGTCTTGACCGTACGCTCGGTAATGGACAGTTGATGACCAATTTCCTTGTTGGTCTTGCCCTGGGCGACAGCACTGACCACCTGCTGCTCCTTGCCGGTCAACCCAGACAGGTCGACGCCAGCAACCGGGCTGGCGATAGCGCCCGCGCTGCCGACAACCAGTTGTCGCATAAGGTCAGCGCCCAGCCAGAGCCCACCCCGGGCCACAACATCACTCACCCGACGAAGGACATCGGCGGTTGCCAGCGCATGGACATAACCCACGGCCCCCAGGGCCAGGGCTTTTCTCGCCTCCGACACCTGTTCGCTGAGAGTCATGGCCACAACCGCGCCCCTGGGCGCCAGCTGTTGCAATTGCGCAGGCCAGGTTTCATCCGCCAACAGCAGCCAATAGATCCCCCCAGCCTCGGCGCCGTCCAACTGAGCGAAACTCTGAACCCGGGCGCAGGGAAAAGCCTCCCGCCAGCGCGGCGAGTAGACTTCGGGACCAGTGACAAACCATTGCTCCATTATCGCTCCGTAAGGGCATTCTGTTTGGCGCGCAATACGGGCTTCAACAGATAGGCCAACACTGTCTTTTTGCCAGTGAGAATATCCACCTGGGTGGTCATGCCCGGCATGATAGTCAGATCCTGGTCGAACCCGGACTCGTGGGTACGCACGCGCACCAGATAAAAAGTGTTGTCCCGTTCATCGGTAATGGTGTCGGCGCTGATGTGTTCCACCTCACCGGTCAGACCTCCGTACACGACAAAATCATAAGCGGTAAACTTGACCATTGCCTGCTGACCGGGTCGCAAAAAAGCGATATCCCTGGGAGCTATTCTCGCTTCGATCAACAACTGATCCTCCAACGGCACCATTTCCAGTACCTCGCGACCCGGCTGTACCACGCCACCAACAGTATTGACGAACAGCCGTTGCACTGTCCCCCGCACTGGGGCGCGAATTTCCGAGTGCCGCAGGCGGTCGGCCAGTCCCACCCCAGTTTCCGACAGGCTGGACAACTGCGCCAGGGTGTCGCTGAGTTCCCGCTGCCATTCGCTAGCCACGGCCAGGTTCACTTCGCGAATCTTGCTCCGGGCCTCAGCAATAGCTGATTCCAGCCTGGCGATCTGCGCCCGGGCTTGCTCCCGCTCACCTTCGGCATTACTGACATCGCGCTCGAGGCGCAATACTTCCACTTCCGAAATGGCGCCGCTGGCCAACAGGGGCCGCGTCAGTGCCAACTCCTGAGAAGCCAGACTGTAAGTGCGTTCGGCCTGCCGCAAGCGAGCCTGAACTTCCTCCAGCTCCCGCTCGCGCTGCTGTACTTGCTCCCGGGCGATGGCCAGCCGTTCTTCCAGCTCCTGCAAGCCGGACTCATAGAGATCCCTCTGCTGCGCTGCCACCTGCGGCAACTCGCCCAACACTTCGTCTGGAAAATTCAACTCGCGGGCACCGATCTGTGCCCGCAACCTGGCTTCGTTGGCCCGCAACGCCAGGTATTGGACACGGTTTTCCCGATAAGTCGACAGAAACCGGGTGGGATCGATACGCATCAGCAATTCTCCGGCCTCCACCACCTGGCCTTCGCGCACGAGAATCTCCTCCACCGCGCCGCCATCAAAGGACTGCACTACCTGCAACTGCCGGGACGGAATCACCCGGCCTTCACCCCGCGCCACTTCATCCAAGGTGGCCACCGATGCCCAGAGCAACAACAACAACACAGTGATCAAGGCGCCGTAGAGCAAACGCCGGGCACGCACCGGCTCCTGTTGAATGCGCGCCCAATCGGCATCCACCACCCAGTCGCGGCTGGGCCCCGGGCGGGCGGACATTTGCCGCCTGAACAAAAAGTCGATGTAACGGGTCAGTGGCCGCGACAACCGTTGCAGACCGCGACCCGTGCGGTCGAACGCTTTTTGCTCACCGGAGGACATCAGTTGGCCCTCCCGATACGCCCCTGACGCAGGGCCTCCACCACCTGTTCCTTATTGCCGTCGGCCACGATCTTGCCGGCATCGATCACAATGATGCGATTCACCAGCTCCAACAACGAAGTGCGGTGAGTGATCACCACCATTGTTTTGGCCTTGTCCAGTTCGCTGATATGCTTCTTGAATTCCTCTTCGGTGGAGTGGTCCATAGCGCCGGTGGGCTCATCCAGCAACAGTATGGGAGGGTCCTTGATCAGCGCGCGGGCCACGGTCACCGATTGCCGCTGGCCACCGGACAGCAGCTCGCCGCGCTCACCGACGTTCATCTCCAGCCCCGCAGGGTGCTGGCTGATAAAGGGGGCCAGGCCACTGAGGCGCACGACCTCCAGCAGAGTTTCGTCGTCTGCCTGGGGCGCTGCCAGAAGAATGTTTTCCCGCAGGCTGCCGTAAAACAGATTCACGTCCTGGGGCACATAACCGATATTGCGCCGCAACTCCGCCGGATCCAGCTGACGGATATCCACACCATCGATCATCACCCTTCCCGTGACCGGCGTGTATAGACCCGCAATCAATTTTTCCAGCGTGGTCTTGCCCGACCCGTTGCGGCCGAGAATGGCCACGTGTTCACCCGGTTCAATCTTGAACGAGACGCCCCGCAACACATCCCGCTCGGTTTCCGGGTAGCGGAAGACAACATTGTTGAATTCGATGGCCCCCTGGAGGCGGGGGCGACTGATCCAGTGTTTACCCGGCGGACGCTCCACGGGCTTTTGCATCACACCGTCCAGCGCTTCCAGGGCCGTGGCCGCCTGGTGGTACTGCATCAGCAAACCCGCGGTCTGCCCGATCGGTGCCATCACCCGGGAGGACAACAGATAAGCGGCAATCAACCCACCCTGAGTCAGGTTGCCCGCCATGATCTGGTACACACCCAGCGCAATCACCGCCACGGCCACCGTTTGCTGCGACCAGTTGGCACCGGCACTCACCGAGCCGGACAGCAGACGCAAGCGGGCCATATTGCGCGCCAGAAACACGGTGGTTTTTTCCCAGAGCGCCTGCATGCGCCCCTCGGCGCCCAGGCTTTTCAGAATTTCCATGCCGGACAGGCTTTCCACCAACACCGCATTGCGCTGGGCGGAGGCCTGCATATTGCTCTCGGTCAGGCTGTGCATTTTGCCTTGCACCGCCACGGCGTAGAGCAACAACATCACAACACCAATCAAAACGGGAATGGCCAGCGGCCAGCTAATCAATGCAATCACCAGGACGAACAGCAACACAAACGGCAGGTCCACCAGCGCCACCACCACGGCGGAACTGATAAAACCGCGCACCGATTCAAACGCCTGCAACCCCGAGGCAAATGAGCCCACCGAAGCGGGCCGCTCGGTCATTTTCATGCCCAGCACACGCTCCATAATGGTGGCGGACAAGGTGATGTCGATGCGACTTGCCGCCAGGTCCACAAACCAATTGCGCATGATGCGCAACACGAGGTCGGCGCAGATTACCAAAAAGATACCGGCTGCCAAAAACCATAAGGTATCCGTGGCGTGGTTGGGCACCACCCGATCGTAAACGTTCATGACGAACAGCGGCATGGCCAGGGCGAAGGTATTGATCAGCAGCGCCGCCACCAGAACATCGCGATACAGGCTGCGGTGTTCAGCCATGACACTCCAGAACCAATGTCCCTGGCGGCCCTTGACGATTTCCTGGCTACGGGCATCAAAACGCTGTTCGGGCCTGGCGTAAATGGCGCGACCGGTGTAAACCTGTCGCAATTTGTCCAGCGATACCGTATTGATGGCTTCACCCAGTTCCGGGTGCACGATGCGAGCACGCCCTTCTTTCGTATCCAACTCCAGCAACAGGCAGGCGCGATTCTTGTTGAGCAGAAGAATGACAGGAAAGAGCGCGGTATTGAGATGTTCCAGGTCACGCTTGACTGTGTTGCTCGCCAAACCCACACGATGCGCGGCGCGGCTCAGCAAGGACGGCGGCAAGACTCCGTTTTCCAGAGGCAGGCCCGCGAGCAGCGATTCCTTCGACGCCGAAAGCCCATGCGATCTGGCCAGTAACAGCAGGCACTCCAGCAGGGGGCCGCCGGAAGACGCCGCGCTATTGTCTGCGTGGGTTGCGCTGCTCATGACCCTCTCCTCGCAACTGCGCTCGGCACCGCCAACGGAATGAAGGGCACCACTGGGCGTCAATCAGTTCCGCGAGCGAGTTACAATGATTTCAACCCGACGATTGGCAGCGCGCCCCTGTTCAGTGGCGTTACTGGCCACCGGACGGCTGGCGCCATGACCCTCCACCTCAATGTTCACGCCGCGCAAACCGTTGGCGACCAGGTAGTCCCGAACACTGCTGGCCCGCGCCTCGGACAAGGGCAGGTTGATCATGTCGGTACCGGTGCTGTCAGTATGGCCCGCAATGATGATACTTGCCACATTGGGCTTGGCCTGGATGTCGTCCAACAGGCGGTTCAACCGGTCCAGCGCACCGGGAGACAGATCGGCACTGCCAACCCGGAACAGGGTATCGGCACTGAGGGGTGTCACTTCGGAGACAAGGTCGCTGCGAGTCAATGCCACCGGGGTCAAATCCGGACAAACGGCGTCGGAGCGAATTTCGGGTGCCTCATGGGTGCCGGCAGCCTCCAGCGACGACACCTGGTCCCGCACTATATCCAGCGAGGCGAGCAAGCGGCCCATGGCGGCAAGGGTTCTGGCGTTGGCAATGGCTTGATCGCCCCGCGCGTTGACATAGGCGCGACTGGCCTGGAAGTGTTCGTTTTCCGAGTCCAACAAATCCAGCAGTGAGCGCTGGCCAATGTCAAACTGCTCCCGGTAGGCTGCTCTTACCCGATCGCTGGACTCCATGTGCTGGCGCAGTGGTGTCAGCTGCTCGCGAATGCGACGGCTGTCATTGAACGCCACCTGAGTGGTCTGACGCAGATCGATGCAGGCTTGGTCGCGCAGATCCTTGGCCTGATTGACTTCCGCCAGCGCACGGCGCACGGCGGCGCGGTCGGAACCACCGCGATAAAGGTTGTAGGTCAGCGCCAACTCCACCACGCCTTCATCACCAAAACGGTTGGGGTCGAAGCGATCGTCAAAGCCATCAGAGTTGCGTGCAGTCGCCTGACGAGCGCGCAACTCCAGACGTGGCAGATAGCCACTGCGCTCCCGAGAAACCGTGGCCTGGGCGCTGCTGATGTTTTTGATGGCGGCGTGAAAGCCGGGATTGCCCTGATAGGCCAAGTGTAGAGCTTCGCGAATATCACCGGGCAGCGACTGATCGCGAAAGTTACTGGGCACCAGTTGCGCCGCTGGCAACTGCCCAACCACACGCAGATAACGGGCGGTAACGTCGTGCAGATTGGACGCCTCCGTCAGCAGGTTGGTTTCCGCCAGCGCCAGGCGCCCGGTCACTTGCTCAAGATCCGAACGTCGACCCACGCCGGAAGTCACCCGCTCTTCAATTTGCCGCAATACGCTCTGATGCTGAGCGTAATTCTGCTTGGCCAGTTCCAGCAACTGGCGGTGACGCAACACGTCCTCGTAGGCGCGCACGGCCTCAAACGCGGTCTGCTCCACACTGCTGAGCAACTCGAAGTAGCGCACCTGTTGCGCACCCTTGAGGCGGGCCACCTCACCGCGGGTGGCAAAGCCGTCAAACAGCATCTGGGTCAGGGATATCTGCGCCTGGGTGCGGGTATAGCTGCCGCGGTTGTCGTACTCGCGGTACTCACGGCCGCCGCTGACACCCAGGTCAACGCTTGGCAGGTAGCCACCCCTGGCGGTATCGCGCTCGTAACCGGCAGCCAGATAGGCGTGCCAACTGGCCTGTACGCCCGGATCGTATTCCACGGCCTGCAGCGCCACATCGCGCACCGTCAGTGGCGTGTCGGCCTGTACGCAAACAGCACTTGCGGAAACAAACAGAAAAACGCCCATGCCCAAGGCACGGGAGCGAAATTTGCCAGCCAAATTCATCGTCACCACCCTTCGTATTGTTATCGGTACGCACACGCCCAACAGGCAACTTACGACGGACAGGTAAAGGCGGGAACTTCTCGTTATGCAACTGCGACGGACCGAACAGACAGCGGCGGTCGGGTTTCCCTGATACGGCAACCTTCCATGTCACCTGTATTCCAATGTCACCTGTTTCAACGGGCGGATACTACCAGAAAGCCGCGCCGGGAAGCAACATTTTGTGATCCAGTTCACAGTAATTCTGCGGGGATTTATTCCGGTGAGCAGCGTTTCACATTCGCACAATAGGCTACAATGACCCCCAACGCTCGCAGAAGCGCCCTGTCAACAACCCAGAGAATAACAGGACACCCATGACCAAGATAGACCAGCAACCATCCAGCCCGGCCGCGCCTCCCCGTTCCGTCACCAATATGTGGATCAACCTCACCGGGCTGCTACTGTCCCTGCTGGCACTGCTGTGGGTACGTGAATACGGCCAATCCCTGTCGAATACCGCTGCCGTGGTACTACTCTGCTTTGCCTACGCCCTGCCCATCATTGTGCTGGAGTGGGTTTTCCTGAAACCCTACCGCAACGCGTCAGCCGGCCTGAAATTTGACTGGAAGAACACCCGCTGGAACTTTGGCCGAACCTTCGTCAAGCTCTACGGCTTCTACGCCACTATCGGCCTGGTGGCCTTGGTCTATTGGGCGCTGCCGGAATACCACGGTAGTTTCTACAACCGCTACTATGACGCGCTGCGAGTGGTATTGCCTGTTCTGCTGGTGGTGGCCGTACCCTACTTTCTGATCATTGACCGGTTCATGGTCAAGCCCAAAGACAGCTACTGGCAATTTGGCCGCTGCCTGACCGGCCAACTGAAGCAGGTCCAAGGCAGTGTTATTGGTCAGCATCTGCTGGGCTGGTTGGTAAAGCTGTACTTTCTGCCGCTGATGTTCGTCTACGTCTCAAATAATCTGGGTACCATGCGCACGGTGGATTTCAGCACCCTGCTCACCGATCGGGACGCCCTGGCCAGTTTTGCCTACACCTTCCTTTATTACATCGATCTGCTGATCGTCACCGTGGGCTACGCTTGCACCATTCGCCTGTTCGACGCCCACATCCGCACCACCGAACCCAGCTTCCTCGGTTGGGCTGTGGCGCTCATGTGCTATCAGCCGTTCTGGGGTGCCATCTCCGGCAACTATCTGCGCTACAACGACGGTAACGACTGGCACTTCTGGATTCAGGACCCGGTGATGATGGCCATCTGGGGGGGAAGTATCATTCTATTGATCGGCATTTACGTCGCCGCCAGCCTGCCGTTCGGCATTCGCTTCTCCAACCTTACCCACCGTGGCATCCTCACCAATGGCCCCTACCGCTACACCAAGCACCCTGCCTATGTGAGCAAAAACCTGTCCTGGTGGATGATATCAATGCCCTTTCTCTCCACCGCCGGTTTCGACGAAGCCCTGCGCCACAGTCTATTGCTGCTGCTGGTGAACCTGATCTACTTTATGCGCGCCCGCACCGAGGAGCGGCATCTTTCCTGGGATCCGGATTATGTGGCCTACGCCAAATACATCGAACGGCACGGCATCTTTGCGCGTCTGGGACGCTGGTTTCCGATACTCAAGTTCAAGCCGGGGCGGTTGTTCAACGTGGGCTAAGCGAGCAGGTCGAGGACTCCCCTCCCCGGCCCTGCGGCTTTGGCTCCTGCGTCGCCCTACCACCTGGAGGGGAGGGAGTTTGGCTCCCCCTCCGCTAAGCGGAGGGGGTTGGGGGGAGGTGTAACACAAGGAAAGGTTAATCCAACTCGTAACGGTCGATAATGCTTCTGACCAGGCCACTGCGCACTATGTCCTCGCGCTCAAAGCGATGCACATACACATCCGGCAGATCCTGCAACCGCGACACCGCATCCGCCAGGCCGTTGGGGCCGCGCACGTCGCTCTGCTCGATGTCGCCATTGATCACCACCTTGCAATCATCGCCGATGCGGGTCAGAAACATTTTCATCTGCGCCAGCGAGGTGTTCTGCGCTTCATCCAGCACCACAAAGGTACTGTGATTGAACGTTTTGCCGCGCATGAACGCCAGCGGCGCCGCCACTATGCGACCGTGGCGCAGGCAGTAGTCAACGGTGCCCGCCCCCAGCCGCTCATTGAGAATGTCCCGAAAGGCATCTATGTAGACCGAAAACTTTTCATCCAAAGCGCCGGGAAGAAAACCCAGTTGCTCCCCCGCTTCCACCGCCGGCCGGGTGAGGATGATCCGTTCGATACGACCCGACTCCAGCGCTTCCGCCGCCAGCGCGCCGGCGCAGTAGCTCTTGCCGGTACCGGCCGGGCCAATACCGAACGTCAAAGAGTGAGTCTTGATGGCGTTGATGTACTGTTGCTGGGCTTGAGTGCGGGCAGAGAGGGGTTGGGTAGCGCGCCTGGGAGCGTAGGCGGTTTCGAGCTGCTGGGAGCGGGAGTTGATTTCTACGATGTTGCCATCGTGTTTCTGTTTGCGTGAATTTTTTCGAGAGTGTTTGTAGTTGGCTTCATCCTGATGGTTGTGGTGTTGAGCGTTGCGTCTTGCATGAGATCTTTTCGCCATGGGTAATAATCCCCTGAAGGTTCAAAGTTGACATGGCACGACTCGGGGCACGGTTCAGGCATCGTTCGGACAATACCACCCTGCCGACAAGCTGCCCTCGAATTACGCAAGATTGAAGTACTGGCCTCCGTGGATGGTGAATGGAGAGGTGACTCTGGCAGGCGTCGCCGGAAACTGCACGGTGACAGGAAACGTTGACAACCTTTGTAAGGAACAGATGTTTGTGTCCCTTGCAAAGATACTAAGCCGATTGATTCCCCAGGTCAAATAAAAACTTTTTTCACCCCTCACCCCGGCCCTCTTCCCAGAGGGGGAGAGGAGATTTGGAGCATCCTGGCCCGCTACCCCAAAGGCAGAGGGGACTGACGGTAGTACTGCACCAACAACCGGTAAACATCGGGAAACTCACCCTGAACTATATCCGGGCATTCAAAGAAATATTCGCTCAGCACCGCAAAAAATTCTGCCGGCGCACTCGCCGCGTAGGGGTCAATGGCCAGCATGGCGGCATCCTCGCCCAGAGCGCTCACCTGTTGATTGAAAGCCTCAAACGCCTTATTGAAAACGCGATACCAGTCTGCAGGATCAAGACCGGCCGGCAGCGGCGGGCAACCGTCGGCATCGCCGGTAAGCATATCCAGCTTGTGGGCAAACTCGTGGATGACCAAATTGTAGCCGTCCAGCTGTCCGGCCTGTGCCGTGTCTTCCCAGGAGAGGATCACCCCCGCCTGCTCCCAACTCTCGCCAGCCAGTTCCTCGTCCAGTTCATGGGCGACGCCGTATTCATCCACTTCGGTGCGGGAGACACGGAAACTGGTGGGGTACAACAGCACTGTCTCCCACCCCCGGTACCATTCCATGCCACCTCTGGCACCCTGGGGAAAATGCAGAATCAGCAGGCAAGCCTGGGCGGCAATGGTCACCGCCATGGCGCGGGTCAGTTGCAACCCCTGCAGAGGCACCAAGCGCTTTTCGGCAAGAAAAAGCGTCGCCAGTTCCCGCAGTCGACGTCGTTCATCAGCGTCCAGGCGGTGCAGCAAAGGCAGACGGGCAAAGACTGGCTCCCAGTCCTCATCGGCGATAGCGTGGCGCTGCAACCGCCGGGCCAGACGTCGGCGTCCGAGACTTCGCCAAAGCGCGCCCAGGCTCAACATGTCCGTTGAACCGCACGGCCCTAAAGGCCAGACACCATGGAGATCATGACGCCCGCCGCAATGGCCGAACCCACCACCCCGGCCACATTGGGGCCCATGGCGTGCATCAGCAGGTGGTTCTGCGGGTTGGCTTCCAGGCCCACCTTGTTGGAGACGCGTGCCGCCATGGGCACTGCCGACACACCGGCGGAGCCGATCAGCGGGTTGACCTTGTGACGGCAAAACAGGTTCATGACCTTGGCGACAAGCACCCCCATGGCGGTGCCGATGGCGAAGGCAAAAATACCGAGTACCAGTATGCCCAGGGTGCGGGTATCCAGAAAGGTTGCCGCCGCCAGCTGCGCGCCCACCGCCAGACCGAGAACAATGGTGACAATATTGATCAGCGCATTCTGGGCAGTGTCGCTCAGGCGGTTGACCACCCCGCACTCGCGCATCAGATTGCCGAAACAGAACATGCCGATCAGCGGCGCGGCGGTGGGCAGAAACAGCGCTACCAGGGTCAGCAGCACCAGCGGAAAAACGATCTTTTCCCGGCGGGACACTTCGCGCAGTTGCTCCATGCGAATCTCACGTTCCTTGCGGGTGGTCAGCGCGCGCATGATGGGCGGCTGAATGATAGGCACCAGCGCCATGTAGGAATAGGCCGCCACGGCGATGGGGCCCAGCAGTTGCGGCGCCAGCATACTGGACACATAGATGGCCGTGGGGCCATCGGCGCCGCCGATGATGCCGATGGCCGCCGCCTCGGCCAGGGTGAAATCCATGATGCCATAGGCCGACAGCAGGACCGCGCCCAGCACCGTGGCGAAGATGCCGAACTGGGCGGCCGCGCCGAGGAACAGGGTCTTCGGATTGGCCAACAGCGGACCGAAGTCGGTCATGGCGCCCACGCCCATAAAAATCAGCAAGGGCGCAATACCGGTGGCGATGGCCACGCTGTAAAAACTGTAGAGAATGCCGTTGCCATAGCCTGCGTCCTGCACCAGAGACAGAGCCGCGGCGCGACTGGCGCCGGTGGCCTCGCGATAGAGTTCGGACAGTTCGGCGACGCTGATGCCGGTATCGGCGCCCAGAGCGACAGCCAGTGCCGCCAGGGTCTGCGGGTCGCCGGCGGTCAGGGCGCTGTCCACCGCCGAGAGCGCCATGCCGGCACCGGGAATATTGGCCAGCACGCAGCCAAAACCGATGGGTACCAGCAGCAGGGGTTCAAAGCGCTTGCGGATGGCCAGATACAGCAGCCCCAGGCCGACGAAGATCATGATCAGTTGGCCCCAGTCCATCTGGGCCAGCCCCGATTCCTGCCACAAGCGAAGAAAGTTATGCATGGATAAGGCGCCCCACTCAGGCTATGGTCAGCAGAATGTCGCCCGACGACACCGCGTCGCCGGTATCCACGTTGATGGTGGCCACAATGCCAGCGCGCGGCGCGCTCACTTCGGATTCCATCTTCATGGCTTCCAGCACCAGCAGGTTGTCGCCCTCCTGCACTGACTGGCCGGGCTTGACCAGCAGTTTGACAATGGTGCCGCCAAGAGGCGCGGTGACCGGCTCACCGGCTTTCTCTTCACCGCCGGCGGCAACAGGCGCCGCACCGGTGCCACCGCCCACCGGCGCCAGGCCGGTAATGTCTCCGCCGTTGCTCACGGTCACGGTGTATTTCTGCCCTTCCACCTCAACGGTGTAGATTTCCTCGCCGGCATCGGTGGTGACCAGCCCTTTTTCCTTGCCGGTGGGCGCCGGTTCAAAGGCGGACGCATCACCGCGATGCTGGAGAAACTTGAGACCCACCTGGGGGAAGAGCGCGTAGGTGAGCACGTCGTCGATCTCACCCTCGCCCGGGGTCAGCTCAATGCTCTTTTCCTTTGCCTGCTTTTTCAGTTCGGTACTCAGGCGCTCCATCTCCGGCTCCAGCAGATCCGCCGGCCGGCAGGTGATGGGTTCGGCGCCCTGCAGCACCTTGCTGCGCAGCTCAGCGTTGACCTCCGCAGGCGTGGCGCCGTATTCGCCCTTGAGCACCCCTTCGGTTTCCCTGGTGATGGTCCTGTAGCGCTCGCCACTGAGCACATTCATCACCGCCTGGGTGCCGACGATCTGGGAGGTGGGCGTGACCAGGGGAATATAGCCCAGGTCTTCGCGCACCCGGGGGATTTCCGCCAGCACCTCGTCCATGCGGTCCTCGGCGCCCTGCTCGCGCAGTTGGTTTTCCATATTGGTGAGCATGCCGCCGGGCACCTGGGCCACCAGAATACGCGAGTCCACGCCCTTGAGCGAGCCCTCGAATTTCGCGTATTTTTTGCGAACTTCGCGGAAATAGGCGGCAATTTCCTCCAAAAGGCCGATATCCAGCCCGGTGTCGCGCCCAGTGCCTTCCAGGATCGCCACCACCGACTCGGTGGGACTGTGGCCATAGGTCATGGACATGGAGGAAATGGACGTGTCCACGTTGTCGATACCGGCCTCGGCGCACTTGACGATGGTGGCCGTGGACAGGCCGGTGGTGGCGTGGCACTGCATGTGAATGGGAATGGCGCAACTCGCCTTGAGACGCTTGACCAGTTCATGGCCCACGTAGGGCTTGAGCAGTCCGGCCATGTCCTTGATGGCAATGGAGTCGGCGCCCATGTCCTCGATCCGCTTGCCCAGATCCACCCAGAGGTCGATGTTGTGCACCGGGCTCAGGGTATAGGAAATGGTGCCCTGGGCATGCTTGCCCACCTGCTTCACCGCCTTGAGAGCGGTTTCCAGATTGCGCATGTCGTTCATGGCATCGAACACACGGAACACATCCACGCCATTGTGGGCGGCGCGCTCGACAAACTTTGCCACCACGTCGTCGGCGTAGTGGCGATAACCGAGAATATTCTGCCCCCGCAGCAGCATTTGCATGGGGGTTTTCGGCATGGCCTTTTTCAACTCGCGGATGCGGTGCCAGGGGTCTTCGCCCAGATAGCGTATGCAGGCATCAAAGGTGGCACCGCCCCAGGACTCCAGGGACCAGAAGCCCACCTGATCCAGCTTCTCGGCGATGGGCAGCATGTCATCCAGACGCATCCGGGTAGCGAACAGGGACTGGTGCGCGTCGCGCAGAACTACGTCCGTGATACCCAGCGGCTTTTTTACCTCGCTCATAAGCGTCTTTTACCTTAATACCAGAATCGCAGAAAATCGCGGAATTACCGCTGGCGGTGCTGCTCCAGGGCAGCCTTGATAATCTTCAATGTCTTGGGGTCCGGGCGAGTATCCGCCGCTGCACCGCCGGCAGGGGCCGCAGAGGACACCTCCTCGGGGTCGGGAAACAGACCGCGCACCAGGGCGGACATCAACACCGTGGCAATCACCAGTACCGTCAGAAAGGCGAACACCGACCCCATGCCATAAAGCATCAGGTCCAGGCCTTGTTGCATCAGTACTTCATCCATCATCCAGCCTGCGTTAGCTTGTGATCGGTGGTTGGTAATCGCCCCTGACCCGGAAGCACCCGTCAGGTTGTGGCGTTTGGCGCTGCTTCACGCAATGGGCCAGCCAATGTAGCCGGAATACCGGTCACAGGCAACCAGGGCGCAAAAGGCCGCGTATTTTCTCTTATCTTTCAGAAGGTTACAAGTCGAAACCCGTCAGTCGGCTAGCGCGGGCGGTTGCGCCTTGCCAAACGCGGCTCGGCGAGGCTGACAAAACCGCCGTCGGCATCCAGTCCAATCGCCTGGGTAGAGCCAAAGTCCCCCAGTTGACGCAGCTCATGCCCCTTGGCTTCCAGGGCCCCACGCAACTCATCGGTGGCAGTGACTTCCAACCACAGGGCATCCGGACGCCATTGATGATGCAGCCGGGGATGAGCCATGGCTTTATCCAGCGGCATGCCCAGCGCCAGATAATTCACCAAAGTCTGCACCACCTGAGTAATGATGGTCGGTCCACCCGCGGACCCCAGGGCCAGCACCGGTTGACCCTCCCGCAGCACCAGCGTCGGGCTCATGCTGGACAGGGGGCGCTTGCCCGGCTGGATGCTATTGGCCTCAGTGCCCATCAGGCCATAAATGTTGGGCACCCCCGGCTGGGCAGAAAAGTCGTCCATCTGGTTGTTCAGGACAACGCCCGTACCCGGCACAATGACTTTGGCGCCGAAGTTAGTATTCACAGTGGCAGTGATGCCCACCCAGTTGCCGTCGCTGTCGGCAGTGGCGATATGGGTGGTGTGGCGGCCGAACAGATCCTCCTCGGCCCCCGGCGGCGTACTGTGGCCGTCCACCGCCGTGGCTTTTTTCAGATCGATGCGTCCGGCCAGCTTTTTGGCATAGTCCGCGCTGATCAACCCCCGGGGCACATCGGCAAAAGCGGCATCGCCCAGCCAGTGAGCGCGGTCGGCAAAAGCCAGTTTCATGGCCTCGGCCATCAGGTGGTATTGCTGCGCCTCTGACAATTCGCGCAAATCAAAGTGACTGAGGATATTCAGAATCTGGGCCACGTGAACCCCGCCGGAGCTCGGCGGTGGGAAACCGTAGATGCGATAGCCGCGATAATCGCTGACCACCGGCTCGGGAAAAGCCAACCGGTAGTTGGCGAAGTCCTCGGCGGTGACAATGCCGCCGTTATCCTTCATCCAGGCGGCCGTGACGCGGGCAAAGGGGCCCTTGTAAAAGTAGTCGGCACCCTGCTCCGCCAGTGCCCGCAGGGTGTTGGCCAGGTCCTTTTGCACCAGGGTATGCCCTGCCGGCCAGGGCTGACCCTGGGCATCCAACAGCACCTCGGCACTGCCGGGGAAACGACGCAACTCCCCGGCGTGACGGGCCAGGCGACTGTGAAAAATGCCGTCAATCTCAAAGCCCCGCTCCGCCAGATCGGCAATGGGCGGCAACAACTCCTTGAAACTGCGTTTGCCACCCTTTTTCAGCATATATTCATAGGCGGCCACGGCACCCGGAACCCCCACCGCCAGCGCACCGGCGCGACTCAACTCCGGCACCACCTCGCCATTGCGCACATACATGTCCCGATGGGCCGCCGCCGGCGCCACCTCGCGCCCGTCTATGGCTTCCACGGTGCCATCAGCCCAGCGCACCAGCACAAAACTGCCGCCGCCGATGCCGGAATTGTGGCTGTCCACCACCCCCAGCGCGAAAGCCGCCGCCACCGCCGCATCCACCGCATTGCCGCCGTTTTCCAGCACTGTCAGGGCAATCTCGGTAGCCCGGGGCTGCACCGTGGCCACCGCACCCTTGCCATCGGCGGTGACGGCGGCATAGCCGGGCATGTCGGCCCAGGCGGGCAGGCACAAAACGACAAGTATCAGCAGCAGAAGTGGTTGCCTTGAGACCATTGGCTTGGCTACTCCATTGAGATATTCGGGTTGGGTGGTGAAAGACAAGGTTACCCGGTTTAGGGCGAACAGACAAAAAAGCCCCACCTCTTGCGAGGTGGGAGGTGCACTCGGGAGGATGTACCGGCGCACTTCCCTGTGCGCCGCCCTGCGGGCGCCTTCGGCGGTACCGAATGCTCCGGGCATTCGGTCGAACCTGGGGAGGTTCTCACCCGACCAAATACGGCACATAAAAAAACCCCACCTCTTGCGAGGTGGGGTTTTTGTATGTGGCGCACTCGGGAGGATTCGAACCTCCGACCGCTCGGTTCGTAGCCGAGTACTCTATCCAGCTGAGCTACGAGTGCGTGGTGAAGAGGCGCGTATATTAGTGACCCACCCGAAGGGAGTCAAGGGAGAACGGGAGAATTTGACAGCGAGGGGCAAATTCTATTTAATAATGATTATCATTTACATAGAGACGCCTGTATGACGGTCGCTACCCACGCAATACCCGACTCATCAGCGGATTCAGACTGCGACGGGGTGCTGTATCAACATTTGATCCTTCAGGCCCAGTGCGCCCAACGGCACCGGCAGTTGCGCCGGGCTGCGCGGCTCTACGACGCCGCCCTGAACACAGCCGTCAGCCAGCAGTTCGCGGCCAGAGGCGGCAATCTGTCCACATTGCTGGTTTCCCTGGTCAATGCCAGCCGGCAGTTGGCTCTGGAGCTGTGCACCGGACAGCGATGGGGGGAGGCGGTGGACCTGCTGGACCAGTTGCATCGACGCACCCTGGAGCTGTGTCAAAACCCGGCGCTGGAGCGCTCTCTGCGACTGGACGCCCTGGGAACACTGGACAAGACACTGATGCTGCTGACCACCATGCTGGGACATTTGGGCAGAAATGAGGCTGTGCAGCGGGTGATTTCGCATACGCGGGGGGCGGTGGATCTGGTGGAGCAGGAGCTGTTTTGGGGATAGTCCGCCATATACGCAAAAGCCCGGCGAGTGCCGGGCTTTTGCGTATATGGCGGTGAGGGAGGGATTCGAACCCTCGAAGCCTTTCGACTTACACACTTTCCAGGCGTGCTCCTTCAGCCACTCGGACACCTCACCGGAGATTTGTCACCGGGGCCGCGGTGGGCCGCTCGGGAGGGGCGCTAATGTACACAAGTGCCCCGATAAACGCAATCGCACTATGGCTGCTGGGGCCAGGTGGAGAAAAACTCCCCGGGGCTCGCGGGCTCAGCAGCCTGCAGTGGGGTGGCCGGGGTGCCCAGATACAGGAAACCCACTATCTGCTCTTCCTGCGCCAAACCCAAGCCCAGCTTTACATGGGGGTGGTAAGCCATGGCTCCGGTGCGCCAGTAGGCACCCAGCCCCAACGCATAGGCGGCGTTGAGCATGTTCTGCACACCGGCGCCCACCGCGATCAACTGCTCCAGCGCCGGCACCTTGGGGTGCTCCACCACCCGGGCAATGGCCACAACGATCATGGGTGCGCGGAACGGCTTGCGCCGCTGGGCGTCCTGGGCGGCCTGACTCAGGGTCGGGTCGTCCACCAGGGCCGCCTGGCAGAGGAGTTCACCAAAGCGAGCCAGAGCCGTATCGCCCTCGATGACCAGATAACGCCAGGGCTGCAGGCGTCCGTGGTCCGCCGCCCGCAGCGCGGAGCGAAAAATGGCGTCGCGCTGCGCCAATGTGGGTGCCGGCTGGGTCAGCCTGGGCGCGGAAACCCGCCGTTGCAGAACATCCAGGGCATCCATAAATTCACCTCTGTTATAAACAACGGCAGATTGTAGCATTCCGTTCTAGGACACTGTTCG
This sequence comes from Marinimicrobium sp., assembly GCA_050486405.1. Classification (GTDB taxonomy): domain Bacteria; phylum Pseudomonadota; class Gammaproteobacteria; order Pseudomonadales; family Cellvibrionaceae; genus JBJHDF01. The sequence continues at coordinate 20,459 of JBJHDF010000015.1, forward strand.
CATCCTGGCTGAAATTATAAGATAATCGTCAACGGGTACAGGGCGATTGAGAGCGAGACCCATAACAACAACGGCTTTGGGCCAACAAGGGCTTCCAGGCACATGAAAAAAGACGTCATCGGCGTGGCTCCCCATGTGGAGTCGCCATTGCAGCAGTACTATTTCCGGGCCATCGTCTGTTTCGCCGCAGCGGGAACGCTGGCGTCCTATATCGACTGGGAGCAATTCAGCCTCCTGCTGGCCAGCGCCATACTGTTTTTGCTGATCTACGCCTACGGCACCTACCACTACACGCAAAAACTCGAAGGCGAACAGTTGGCCAAAGTCAGTCGCTGGCTTTCCTACACCGACGCCGCCCTGATTGGTCTGGTGCTGAGCCTGATCCATTTCAGCCTGCTGCCCACGGTACTGTTCCTCACCATGATCCAGTTCAACGCCCTGCTCAGCGGCGGGCTGCGCAAGTGGGTGGAGGACAATGCCGCCTTTGCGGCAGGCGTTCTGTTCAGCCTGTTGATCCACCGCCCGCAATGGGTGTTTACCAGCAATATTGAGATCAGTGGCGCCAGCCTCATCGGCATCATTACCTACTTTCTGGTTTACGCCCTTTATATGCATCAACGCTTTCGCAAACTGACGCTTACCCAGCGACAGTTGGAGAACGAGCAAAAGTGGCACAAGATTCGCGCCTATAAACTGTCGCGCTACCTGCCGCCCACTGTCTGGCACGCCATCAACCAGGGCCGGGACGACGCCCTGCAGACCGAGCGCAAAAAGATTACGGTATTCTTCTCCGATATCCGAAACTTCAGCCAGCTTTCCGAGGAAATGGACGCCGAAGCTCTCACCGAACTGCTCAACCATTACCTTACCGAGATGTCGAAGATCATCATCCACTTTGGCGGCACCATCGACAAATTCATGGGCGATGCCATCATGGTACTGTTCGGCGACAGCAACAGTCAGGGTGTCAAGAACGATTGCCTGCGCTGTGTGTCCATGGCCATCGCCATGAAAAAGAAAATGAAATCCCTGCAGCAGGAGTGGTACAACCAGGGCATCAAAAATCCACTGCAAATTCGCATGGGTATCAACACCGGCTACTGTACCGTGGGTACCTTCGGCACCTCCAGCCACCTGAACTACACGGTGCTCGGCACCAACGTCAACCTCGCCAGCCGCCTGGAATCGGCAGCGGCGCCGGATGAAATTCTCATCTCCCACGAAACCTGGTCACTGGTGAAGGACTCGGTGATGTGCCGCGACAAGGGCGAAATCACCGTCAAGGGTTTCCACCAACCGGTTAAGGTGTACCAGGTGGCCGACCTGCGCAAGGATCTGGGCAAAAACCAGAGTTACTTCGAAGACCGCACCGAAGGCTTCGCCATGTACATGGATCTGGACAAGATCCGCAACTACGACAAGGAAAAAGTTATCCGCGCGCTGCAGCGGGCGGCGGATCGGCTCAAGGAAAAGACCATCATCTGATCACCGCGCCAGGTAGACGGGCGCTACTGACGAAGCAAGCGGCACGGCTGGGGCACAAGCCCTGGCTCGCTGGCTCGGAAAGGATTGATATCCAGCCCGCCCCGGCGCGTATAGCGGGCATACACCGCCAGCGATTCGGGCCGGCATCGGGCCTGAATATCCATAAACATCCGCTCCACACAATGCTCGTGAAAATCCTGGTGTTCGCGAAAGGAAATGATATAGCGCAGCAGGCTGGCGCGATCGATGGCCGCGCCGCGATAGTGAACCTGCACACTGGCCCAGTCCGGCTGGCCGGTTACCGGACAGTTGCTTTTGAGCAGGTCGCTGTACAGGGTTTCCTCCACCACCGCGCCACTGTCGTCCAGAGACAGCAACTCAGCCGCGGGCGTGTAGCGCTCTACCCGTAGCGGAATGTCATCCAGGCAGGCACCGGCCAGCGCGCTCAGCGGTTGCTGCCGCGCTGCCGCCTGCAGCGACTGCAGTTGCACCTGCACTGCGGCACCGCAGACCCGGGAGAGATCCGACGCCAGGGTATCGCGCACCTGCTCCACCCCATCGAACGCCGTTTGATTGAATGAATTCAGGTACAGCTTGAACGACTTGGACTCCACCATGTACGGGCTTTCACAGGGCACCTGAAACTCGGCCAGCGCCACCGCCGGCTTGCCGCCGGGCAACAGCCAGGACACCTCATAGGCCGTCCAGATATCCACCCCCACAAACGGCAAGGGCGCCTCAATTCCAAGGCGCTGACGCAACTCCTGCCGCGCAATGGGAAACAGCAGCTCCGGCGCATACCGGCTGATGTATTCGGTGGTCTGCCCCAGGGGACCGGTGGAATTATTTGCCACGACTCAGGCCCTCAACCGTTTACCCGACTTGAGCAGGTGCAGAGCCAACACAAACAGCACCAGCACACACACCAGCAGGCCGGCAAAAGCACCGACGATATTCACATCGGAAATGCCGAGCATCCCGTACCGAAACGCATTGACCACATACAGAATGGGATTCAGCTGCGCCACGGCCTGCCAGAAATCCGACAGCAGCGTGATAGAGAAAAACACGCCCCCCAGATAGGTCAGGGGCGTGAGCACAAAGGTGGGCACAATGGAAATGTCATCAAAGGTGTTGGCAAACACGGCATTGATCAGTCCGGCCAGGGAAAAGAGCATGGAGGTGAGCACCACAATAGCAATGGTCACCGGCCAGTTATGCACATGCAAATCGGCAAACGCCATGGACAGCAGCGTCACCAGCACGCCGATGGTCAGCCCCCGGGCCATGCCACCGACGGTGAAACCCAGCAGAATCACATAGTTGGGTGTGGGCGACACCAGTATCTCCTCGATGCTGCGCTGAAACTTGGCACTGAAAAACGACGACACCACATTGGAATAGGAATTGGTCAACACCGCCATCATGATCAGCCCCGGCACCACAAACTGCATGTAGGGCACGCCGTCCATGGTACCGATGCGCGCGCCGATCAGCTTGCCGAAGATCACGAAATACAGCGCCATGGTGATCACCGGCGGTATCAGTGTCTGCACCCAGATACGGGTAAAGCGCTTCACCTCCTTGCGCAGAATGGTGCAAAAGGCCACCCACTGTTCACGCAGCTCCATGGGTCGCCTCCTGCTTCTGCTCCGGCAGGTTGTTGCCCACCATACTGACAAACAGCTCTTCAAGGCGGTTGGCCTTGTTGCGCATACTGACGATATTCACCCCCTGCTCGCTCAGCGCGGCAAAAATGTCGTTCAGCGACTGACCTTTCTCGATTTCCACCTCAAAGCAGTGGTCGTCCACCAGGCGGGTGACATAACCCTGCACCTGGGGCGCCGCGTCCAGAGTGCCGCCGCAATCCATAATGAACACCTCCTTGTTCAGTTCCTTGAGCAGGCTGCGCACACTGGTGTTCTTGATGATGGTGCCGTGATCGATGATGGCCACATTGCGGCACAGGCTCTCGGCCTCTTCCAGATAATGGGTGGTGAGAATGATGGTGGTGCCCTCGGCGTTGATCTGCCGCAGAAAGTCCCACATGGAGCGGCGCAGTTCGATATCCACCCCGGCGGTGGGTTCGTCCAGAATCAGCAGCTTCGGCTCGTGCACCAGAGCCCGGGCAATCATCAGCCGCCGCTTCATACCGCCGGAGAGCATGCGCGCCGGCGTGCGGCGCTTTTCCCACAGGCCCAGTTGGCGCAGGTACTTCTCCGCCCGCTCCATGGCCTTGCCCTGGGGCAGACCATAATAGCCCGCCTGCTGGAGCAGAATGTCCTCCACCTTTTCGAACATGCTGAAATTGAATTCCTGGGGCACCACCCCCAGGCACTGCTTGGCCCGGGGAAAGTCGGTGTCGATATCGTGGCCGAAGATGGTCACCCGGCCCGAAGTCTTGCGTACCAGGGAGCAGATGATGCCAATGGTGGTGGATTTGCCGGCGCCGTTGGGGCCCAGCACGGCAAAGAAGTCCCCCGGCTGGACTTCCAGGGATACCCCCTTGAGCGCCTCCAGGCCGGAGTCGTACACCTTGCGCAGGTCGGAAATGGAAAGTGCGGCGGTCATGCTACCTCGCAGACTATTAACCTGGAACCCGGCAACCGGGCGTCGCCCGGTGGCCTGTGGAAAGCCGCACAGTCTAGCAAGTTTACGGCCCAATTGGGCCAATTGCCGCCGATCAGACAGCCTATTGAGAAAAGAACGCCTCCAGGGAGTCGGCCTCCAGGAGCCGATCGGCCCAGGCTTCAAGCTGTTCGGAGTCGGCCTGCCCCAGGCGATCAAGAGCCCAATCCGGCAGGGTGCCGAACCTGCGCTCCAGTTGGCGTGTCAACACGGCCAGGGCGCCTTCTTTGCGGCCTTCTTTCCGGCCCTCTTTCCGGCCCTCTTTCCGGCCCTCTTTCCGGCCCTCTTTCCGGCCTTCTTTCAGCCCCTTATCCCGTCCTTCTTTCAGCCCCTTATCCCGTCCCTCTTTAAGACCAGCCTCCAGACCCTGCTTCTTCCACTGTTCAGTCCAGTCGGTCAATGATTCGGCAAGCATGGCGTCCACCTCACTCAGTTCCTGATACTCGGGAATACTCTCTGCCTTGAATTTTACTCTCAACAGCCGACTAAGCCAAATGGCGAAGGCCCGCCGGATATGCTGGTATTTGGGACTGTTCAGAGCCCTATGCAACGCCTGAATTCGGCGGCGCATGTCCTCGGGACTGCTACTGAACTCCAGGGCAATCAGATGCCCCACCAGATTATCCGGATGACGGTGGCTGTAATCCTCTGGTACCACCCGCTCGTCCAGCAGGAAATAACTCAACTGGGGGGTAAAGGCCAACAGGGCCGGATGCACTGGATCCACCAGGTCCCTGACGTCCACCGGCCCGCTCCAGTTACGGGTACCACTGTAGATGACAATGGGCATTACCGGCGGCAACCGGTCACCCTGTTTCAGCCCCTGATTGCGGACAATATCCTGGTAAAGCAGCCCCACATAGGTCATGACCCGGTTGGCCATAAAGTAATCGTCGCTGGACTGAAACTCGATCAGCAAATAGAGATACAGCCAACCGCGATTGGCCTCCCCCTTGAAGCGAGCCCGCCAAATGGCATCGTTATGACGCTGCCGCAGGTCATCACTGGCAAAGTTGGACTTACATGGCTCCAGGGATTCCAGATCAACTGAGCCCAACCACTCCGGCTTGACAAAACCCGTCAGTAAATCCCGCACCAATCGCGGACTGCTGAACAACAACTTGTAGCCAGAGTCGTGGGGTATGTTTTCCGTGGCTTTCGTCCCTGTCATGGCGCACCCAATAACTGTATTTATATACAGTATGCGCAAAGAGCGGGAACAATGCAACCCTCCGGGAAGCCCGGGTCAGGCGCCCGCCATCAACTCCGCCTGTACGATTTCTATCCAGTAGCCGTCCGGATCCCGGATAAAGGCGATATTTTTCATCTTGCCCTCCTCGGGCCGCTTGACGTAGCTCACCCCGTTGGCATCAAACCAGGCGATGGCCTTGCCCAGATCGGGCACCGAAAAACAGATATGACCAAAGCCCTGAGGCTGGCTGTTACCGTCGTGATAGCGGGCCTCGGGGTCGCTCTCGGTACCCCAGTTGTGGGTCAGCTCCAGGATGCCGCGCTGACTGAAAGTCCAGCGGTTGCGCCCGGGCACATCCCCGGGAATCGACTCGCCTTCGTCCGGGCGCGCCAGAAAGTACAGGGAAAAGCGCATCTCCTCAAAATCCAGCCGCCGCAGCACCCGCATGCCCAGCACATGGGTATAAAACGCCAGCGACCGCTCGGGGTCCACGACGCGCAGCATGGTGTGATTGAAACGAAAACCCCGCGTCTCTTCCGGCGCCTGTGCGGCCACGCCGGGGTGGTGTTCTGTGTTGAAACTCATAACTCAGCTCCTGTGTCGATACTTCAATAACCCCTCTCCCTGCGCCTGACGGAGGGGGCCGGGGGGAGGTGCCGGGGAGATGTCGAAATCCACCCTTCCAGGTCGACTACATGGTACCCGAACAACACACATTACCGACAGGAGCCGGATTATGCCCAACACCATCAAGCTGCATCGTGTCCTCCAGGCGCCCCCACAGCGGGTGTACCGCGCCTTTCTCGACCCGGACGCCCTGGCCAAATGGATACCCCCCAACGGCTTTACCGGCAAGGTTCACGAAATGGATGCCAGGGAGGGCGGCGGTTTCCGCATGTCCTTTACCAACTTCACCACGGGCAACAGCCATTTCTTTAGCGGCAAGTATGTGGAACTGGTGCCCGACCAGTTGATCCGGCACACAGACACCTTCGACGACCCCAACCTGCCCGGCACCATGAACGTCACCATCACCCTGAAGCCGGTATCCTGCGGCACCGAGCTAAGCATCGTCCAGGAGGGTGTACCCGACGTGATTCCGCCCGACGGCTGTTACCTGGGCTGGCAGGAATCGCTGATACTGCTGGCGAAGCTGGTGGAACCGGAAATCCCCGACGGCTAAAGCGACCCACACCATCGAACAGCAAATCGCCCTGCTGCAACAGGCCAAGGCCGGCCTCAGCTGGCAAATCGACCACCAGGCCCTGGTCAGCGAGCCCCAGCCCTTTCACCGGTGGGGCAATGCCCCCGGGCGGGAGTTGCGCATCAGCGCCGACCGGTCACTGCATCTGGCGTTGTCGACCCGCTGGCAACGCCCCGAGGATCTGCCCCCGGCCTGCTAAAACTTGTAGCCCACGGCAACAGACGCCGTGCCAATTCCCTCATCGTAAAACTCGGCGGCCAGCGCCTCCAGCCTGATATACAGGCCATCCTGATTCCCCATGGGCGTAAAGCGCACACCAATACCCAATGCCAGGCTGGTATCCGACACATAGCCATCACCGGGTGCCAGGTCTTCGCGCAGATACATCAAGCCCACCTTGCCATACAACCGAAACAGACGGGTATTAAAGTCATGGCCCAGATCCGCGCCAAAGTACACCTGCGCCACTTCATCTTCCAGCACCAGCCGACCGTTGAGACCCACCACGCTGGTAAAATCCACACCCAAATCCACACCGGCCATATTCACGCTGCGACACTCATCGCAATCCACATTGCTGGCGTTCGCAAAGATACCACCCACGTAAAAACCCCGTTGATCCGCCCAGGTCCAGGGGGCAACAACGCACAACAACAATAACACCACAAGATTTTTCATAGTCTTCTCCAAAGTTCATTCACGTTGACACTTTGGATACTGGAAGCAAACGGATAAAACAGCAACGCTGTACAAACACACACGTCAAGCCAGTTGTCGAGGCAATTTCGATCGACAGCGTTTTTACGAATAACCTGGAAAATACCGTCAAGTTGCTGGACAAACCTCAATTCCCTGCTTTGACCAAAAGATCCTCGGACGGTCCGGATTCTCCTCAGGAATCGAATATACAAGGTGGTGAGCGATCCTGCTGCGGGCGACACCGTTCACTTCAACTTTGATTCTGGCGCCGACCATGAATACATCCTACAATGCACTTGGTGAGAGGAGTGGTAGTTTCCTAGCGGTAAAGGTTAGGGACCGTATGGTCGCTATGATGGGGTTCGAGTCCTCCGCCACTCCTTCTCACCACATCACAACGGTCAGTAGCTTGTAACGATCCCGGGGCAGGCTGCGGACTTGAAAAAGCTCGCGAGCTATTTCAATCCACGCGCCCGCGAAGGGCACAACACCGGCAGCGTGGCCGATGTTGCGATACAGAAACACCCCCACGTGCGTGGGGAAGACTTATCCCGGAACCACCGGCACACGCGGTCAGGGGAAACACCCCCACGTGCGTGGGGAAGACACGCACAGCGATGGATCTATCTGCCACACGTGGGAAACACCCCCACGTGCGTGGGGAAGACCCAAAGGTTACCATCCCGGCCCGGGCGACCCTGGAAACACCCCCACGTGCGTGGGGAAGACGGATATTTTGAGCCGCCGCCAACTCCAATACCAGAAACACCCCCACGTGCGTGGGGAAGACCCCACCATCCGCCACAGGCAAAACAAACCGATGGAAACACCCCCACGTGCGTGGGGAAGACTTACGTTGGGCAAATTGAAGCAAAGCTGAGGAAGAAACACCCCCACGTGCGTGGGGAAGACACAAAGACACGGGCGGGTTGTGCTGGTACAAAAGAAGCACCCCCACGTGCGTGGGGAAGACATGGCCCGCCTGTCCGACCGCGTGAAACAGATAGAAACACCCCCACGTGCGTGGGGAAGACCCAACGCCGACCACAAGGCGGGGCATACGCCGAGAAACACCCCCACGTGCGTGGGGAAGACGACCAGGTATCCGGCCGCCAGTGCGACGGCCTGGAAACACCCCCACGTGCGTGGGGAAGACAGAGCTTGTGCGAGCAGCACTGGGAGCGCCGTAGAAACACCCCCACGTGCGTGGGGAAGACTGCTCAATGATGAGCAGACGCTACCCAAGGGCAGAAACACCCCCACGTGCGTGGGGAAGACCATACCGCCGTCTGGTGTGATGGTAATAACCTGGAAACACCCCCACGTGCGTGGGGAAGACGTCTCAAGTCGGGTGATGTGCCGGCGTTTAAAAGAAACACCCCCACGTGCGTGGGGAAGACCATGTGGGCTTCTACAACCAAACGCGCCCGGTGGAAACACCCCCACGTGCGTGGGGAAGACACCCCATGAATGACGAACTGCATAATCTCCAAGGAAACACCCCCACGTGCGTGGGGAAGACGCTCATGGACCGGCGGTAGTGCTGGTCAATCAGGAAACACCCCCACGTGCGTGGGGAAGACGCCGTCGTGAGCGTGAACACCTGACGATCTCCGGAAACACCCCCACGTGCGTGGGGAAGACCGCAACCGGATCCTGAATATCTATCTGCACCGAGAAACACCCCCACGTGCGTGGGGAAGACAGCAACGGGACCTTGGATACGTAGTCGGCTCGGGAAACACCCCCACGTGCGTGGGGAAGACACGACGACGCAACCATCAGTATCCTGGATGTAAGAAACACCCCCACGTGCGTGGGGAAGACCTTCCCTTTCTCCCAAATCCAATGGAACAGGAAGAAACACCCCCACGTGCGTGGGGAAGACGCTGCAAAATGACTTCCTGTGGGGCTGGATATAGAAACACCCCCACGTGCGTGGGGAAGACGCTCTCTTTCCTGCTCCACTTCACACAAAACTGGAAACACCCCCACGTGCGTGGGGAAGACGCTCTCTTTCCTGCTCCACTTCACACAAAACTGGAAACACCCCCACGTGCGTGGGGAAGACGACCGCCGTTGTCGGCTTGTGCGTCAACGTGTAGAAACACCCCCACGTGCGTGGGGAAGACCGCGTTTTAATAATCCGGGCGGTGCCGTTGCCGGAAACACCCCCACGTGCGTGGGGAAGACCTACAAGAGGGTTTGACCGTGAAATACTCACTGGAAACACCCCCACGTGCGTGGGGAAGACCAGCCGCAACAGGGGCCGGGCCGGGTCCATCAGGAAACACCCCCACGTGCGTGGGGAAGACCAACCAAGGATGCGAAAGGCGGGGACGAAGATAGAAACACCCCCACGTGCGTGGGGAAGACGAAAGGCAGGTAATCTGGTCAGGCGCCCCCTTGGAAACACCCCCACGTGCGTGGGGAAGACTACGGCTACAAGAGTCTAGCCAAACTAGAACCAGAAACACCCCCACGTGCGTGGGGAAGACTCGTCGCTGTGCTTTTTGCAGAGGGTCTGCAGAGAAACACCCCCACGTGCGTGGGGAAGACACCTGCTTAACCACCGCCAAGCGCTGAATAAAAGAAACACCCCCACGTGCGTGGGGAAGACGCAGTAAAGAGTAAGAACGACGAAATGGAGGTGGAAACACCCCCACGTGCGTGGGGAAGACTCCCCCATTTCCTGCCCCATGCGGGCCAGTTCAGAAACACCCCCACGTGCGTGGGGAAGACCACGGGCACGGGAGACCAACGCCAGGTGATTCAGAAACACCCCCACGTGCGTGGGGAAGACCGCTGGCCGCCGTACTGCGCACACTCGTCCTGGGAAACACCCCCACGTGCGTGGGGAAGACGGACCCAAGCGCGTTTTGATGACGGTCACCGGGGAAACACCCCCACGTGCGTGGGGAAGACCCGATCGAGCTATCAGAAGTCATGTGCGACCCGGAAACACCCCCACGTGCGTGGGGAAGACTTCGGCGTTGCCACCTCAAACACTCGCGCCTCGGAAACACCCCCACGTGCGTGGGGAAGACAATGGTGGCATGTTTCCCGTAGCCTATCATCAGGAAACACCCCCACGTGCGTGGGGAAGACACTTTGACGCTAACCCGGAAGAGAAGGCCCGCAGAAACACCCCCACGTGCGTGGGGAAGACCCCAGCCTGGCATTTCACGATTATAGCGTAACAGAAACACCCCCACGTGCGTGGGGAAGACATCGACACAAGCGCGAACCGGCTTTCGATCTGGGAAACACCCCCACGTGCGTGGGGAAGACTCCACCCGACCTATAGCAAAGACCTCTTGATTGGAAACACCCCCACGTGCGTGGGGAAGACCTTGATCACCTCAGCAAAGGGAATGCTGGGACAGAAACACCCCCACGTGCGTGGGGAAGACACTGTGCCATCCTCCAGCGTCTTTACGTACATAGAAACACCCCCACGTGCGTGGGGAAGACTACATAGAGGCCCTGCAATACGATCTCCTGGAGGAAACACCCCCACGTGCGTGGGGAAGACGCCTGCGTCGCCTGCACGCAACCGTACGAGAGGGAAACACCCCCACGTGCGTGGGGAAGACGGGAGTTCCTGGCCGCGCCTACGGGCGTAAGGGGAAACACCCCCACGTGCGTGGGGAAGACCAGCGGGCACCGCCGGCAAGATCCTGGTCAATGGAAACACCCCCACGTGCGTGGGGAAGACTGTTCGATCTCGGCGGGTATAGCTTTTCCAGAGGAAACACCCCCACGTGCGTGGGGAAGACGCGGCTTTGGTGGGTGACTATGTGCTCGCAACAGAAACACCCCCACGTGCGTGGGGAAGACCTTGGGCTGAGCATGTACGCAAGATGCGCCAAAGAAACACCCCCACGTGCGTGGGGAAGACTCCCAGCCGTCATTTGCTGTAGCGCTTGCAACAGAAACACCCCCACGTGCGTGGGGAAGACTGCCTACTAATGCACAACCTTCAGCGGGTGCAGGAAACACCCCCACGTGCGTGGGGAAGACTCATTCAGGCTGGAGGAAACCCGGTCCCGATCAGAAACACCCCCACGTGCGTGGGGAAGACTTTACGAAGACGACGGCCACACCCTGCAATCCAGAAACACCCCCACGTGCGTGGGGAAGACGCTGCTTTTCTCGTGGCTCCGGCTCCTTGGGTGGAAACACCCCCACGTGCGTGGGGAAGACGTCTGTAAACCTCCCGCCCACACATAAGGGTAAGAAACACCCCCACGTGCGTGGGGAAGACGTCACCCTCTTTGACAACCTCAGCCTTTGCCCAGAAACACCCCCACGTGCGTGGGGAAGACCAACTAACGGTGACTTCAATCAGGGGTGGGAGGGAAACACCCCCACGTGCGTGGGGAAGACTCTCCCGTTGTTTGAGCGCTTGCGCTCTCTAAGGAAACACCCCCACGTGCGTGGGGAAGACCAAACTGGGGCTCGTCCAGAATCTCGCCGCTGAGAAACACCCCCACGTGCGTGGGGAAGACCAGAATCTGGAAAAGTGGGCAGGGAAGTCAGCAGAAACACCCCCACGTGCGTGGGGAAGACGGCCTTGCGCTGGATAAATCAAAAGCCATCAGAGAAACACCCCCACGTGCGTGGGGAAGACACCCCCTGGGGCGCGCAATGACTCCGCACGACAGAAACACCCCCACGTGCGTGGGGAAGACCCCGGGTCATCGAAAAACCGGTCTATATCGACAGAAACACCCCCACGTGCGTGGGGAAGACGAATCCGGTCTGCTCTGGGCCGACTGGGATCTGGAAACACCCCCACGTGCGTGGGGAAGACTCATGTCGGATTTTCCAGAAAGCCGATCATTCAGAAACACCCCCACGTGCGTGGGGAAGACCAGAGACATTGTAGAAGGCTTGGCAGCAAAGCCAGAAACACCCCCACGTGCGTGGGGAAGACTAACCCTTTTTATCAAGTCCGGGTCAATGGTCAGAAACACCCCCACGTGCGTGGGGAAGACCAGTTAGTTCAACAAACGACTTTATGTTGTAGGGAAACACCCCCACGTGCGTGGGGAAGACGTCAGCATGGCCGCTACGTCGAAATGGCCCGGAGAAACACCCCCACGTGCGTGGGGAAGACATCGCGTCATACGTAACGAGGTGGCGGACGTGGGAAACACCCCCACGTGCGTGGGGAAGACCAACCTGGGCCTGCTGGCAGCGACCTACGCGCAGAAACACCCCCACGTGCGTGGGGAAGACGCAGCAATAGCAGCAATAGTAAACGCAATTTTGGAAACACCCCCACGTGCGTGGGGAAGACGCATTGTGATAACAAAACAATCTAACCGCACCAGAAACACCCCCACGTGCGTGGGGAAGACTAACTACAGGGCCTACTACAATAGTCTTACTCAGAAACACCCCCACGTGCGTGGGGAAGACTTGCGCTCTTTGGCAATTTCGGATATGTAGGCGGAAACACCCCCACGTGCGTGGGGAAGACCTCGCTTGCCGTTTTCCGAGCGCTCTTTTTCCGGAAACACCCCCACGTGCGTGGGGAAGACCAGCTCGTTAAGCGCTTGCTCTCTGGCTTTGTGGAAACACCCCCACGTGCGTGGGGAAGACACTGCGCAACAGGCTGAGGGTAGAACCAAGTCGGAAACACCCCCACGTGCGTGGGGAAGACCATTATGCTGAATAAGTAAATGATACGTGCTTGGAAACACCCCCACGTGCGTGGGGAAGACAGTCGATAGTCAGCCCGGTTAGCGATATGCGCAGAAACACCCCCACGTGCGTGGGGAAGACCTTAACGGTCATCAGGATTGAGCGGGATGATAAGAAACACCCCCACGTGCGTGGGGAAGACGAAACAAGCTGTCCAGTACCCGCTGAATAGACAGAAACACCCCCACGTGCGTGGGGAAGACACCAATGGGAGATATTTATGAGTTTAGTTGAAAGAAACACCCCCACGTGCGTGGGGAAGACCTGGTGAGCATCGAAGACGTGATGGCCAATCAAGAAACACCCCCACGTGCGTGGGGAAGACACTTTTCGGCATCTGGGTCAATGCCCCACACTAGAAACACCCCCACGTGCGTGGGGAAGACGACGCTTTATGCCTAATCAGCAATTCGGATTAAGAAACACCCCCACGTGCGTGGGGAAGACACTTTTCGGCATCTGGGTCAATGCCCCACACTAGAAACACCCCCACGTGCGTGGGGAAGACGTCTGGCCCGAGTGCGTAGAATCCGTTACCGTGGAAACACCCCCACGTGCGTGGGGAAGACGCTCAAGCATAGCAACAGCTTTTCTTTGATCCAGAAACACCCCCACGTGCGTGGGGAAGACCCCGCGCTAGACTCGGCCCAAAGCTCAACGGTGGAAACACCCCCACGTGCGTGGGGAAGACGAAATAGCTCCAGAACGCCATCAGGCATAGGCAGAAACACCCCCACGTGCGTGGGGAAGACTTTGAGGACGAGACGCGGAAGCAGTGTCACGAGGAAACACCCCCACGTGCGTGGGGAAGACTCGATCTACATGCAATTTCTGGGAGAGAGTTTAGAAACACCCCCACGTGCGTGGGGAAGACAGCCGTGGCTGTTTTTCTGGGGCATGCTGCTGGGAAACACCCCCACGTGCGTGGGGAAGACACAAGGACTATACCGGCAAGTCTGCTGGCGAGAGAAACACCCCCACGTGCGTGGGGAAGACCGTTGCAGCACCCAAACCCCGGAGCCAGCCCTAGAAACACCCCCACGTGCGTGGGGAAGACCGAAATAGAGCCGGACATCAATCACTGCAATGAGAAACACCCCCACGTGCGTGGGGAAGACCTCGTTACCCAGACATCCAGTACCGCGACCTTAGAAACACCCCCACGTGCGTGGGGAAGACCCAAGGCGGATTCTCGTCCAGCTTTTCGCTGTGGAAACACCCCCACGTGCGTGGGGAAGACTCAGGTACGAGCCAAAGATTTCATGCTCCAGCAGAAACACCCCCACGTGCGTGGGGAAGACTTGAGGTTGCTGACACCACAAGTCCATCACAAAGAAACACCCCCACGTGCGTGGGGAAGACTTAATGTTGATACAGGCACAGCAAGTGTCAGCAGAAACACCCCCACGTGCGTGGGGAAGACCAAACGAAGACGCTGCGCCGCAACCTGGGGATGGAAACACCCCCACGTGCGTGGGGAAGACATATCGGCGAGGGAAGCATAATGCCCATACCAAGAAACACCCCCACGTGCGTGGGGAAGACGACCGACAGTTTTTCCTTTGAAGAACACCTCCAGAAACACCCCCACGTGCGTGGGGAAGACCTCCACCAACAACTATCGACGGGGGCGCACTGGGAAACACCCCCACGTGCGTGGGGAAGACGTTTGACGCATTATATCTCACCTTGTATTACTAGAAACACCCCCACGTGCGTGGGGAAGACTTTACCCATCGAAAAGTGATGTCGCTTGGATTGGAAACACCCCCACGTGCGTGGGGAAGACATCCGCAAGGACAAAAGAAGCTCCGTCGAGTCAGAAACACCCCCACGTGCGTGGGGAAGACAGACCCTGCAAAGCATCATGGATGCCGGGCTGAGAAACACCCCCACGTGCGTGGGGAAGACCAGTCTCTGGCAGATCAAAAAATCCTGACTTGGGAAACACCCCCACGTGCGTGGGGAAGACTCGGCTTGTACCCGGCTAAAGCCGGCGCCGTTAGAAACACCCCCACGTGCGTGGGGAAGACTCTCGGGTTTCGGGCACTGACAAGCCCATGTCAGAAACACCCCCACGTGCGTGGGGAAGACCCAAACCGTTGGCTATTATCCAGCCCTTAGAGGGAAACACCCCCACGTGCGTGGGGAAGACTCTCAACTGCAAGCGATACACGACAGTGAGGTAGAAACACCCCCACGTGCGTGGGGAAGACCTGGTCGTAGGCTCGATTTAGTACATCTGATAGGAAACACCCCCACGTGCGTGGGGAAGACCAAACGATCCACACGCCCTGACTGCTTTCCTGAGAAACACCCCCACGTGCGTGGGGAAGACCGCCCAGTTCTCGGGCTAACCCGTCCGGCGATAGAAACACCCCCACGTGCGTGGGGAAGACTTAATTATACCAAAAACCACCCACTAACACACGGAAACACCCCCACGTGCGTGGGGAAGACCGAAGCCTTCAATCTGTGTGCTTTCAGCCCACGGAAACACCCCCACGTGCGTGGGGAAGACGATGGGCTCCAAGGGTCAGAACTTATAAACCCAGAAACACCCCCACGTGCGTGGGGAAGACGCGCTGCAAGACGCCAAAAGAGCTGAGCAGCAAGAAACACCCCCACGTGCGTGGGGAAGACAGCGGGCAGTTGACGAAGGCGGCATTTGGAGCGGAAACACCCCCACGTGCGTGGGGAAGACCCCCTCATAAATAAAGGGGGCCGAAGCCCCCGGGAAACACCCCCACGTGCGTGGGGAAGACCCCGCATGGCAATCAATAAGCTAGAGCTCATAAGAAACACCCCCACGTGCGTGGGGAAGACCAAAGACAAAAAAGCGTCTGGCGGACATGATGAGAAACACCCCCACGTGCGTGGGGAAGACAGAGAAACGCCAAGTTTATCGACCGACTGAACAGAAACACCCCCACGTGCGTGGGGAAGACCGACAACCTCTATTTTCCCTCCAGCGGCAATAAGAAACACCCCCACGTGCGTGGGGAAGACGCCCGTTCACCTCCCGGATTTCCAGCTTGACGGGAAACACCCCCACGTGCGTGGGGAAGACTACCGCAAGGAGCAGAAAGAACAAGGCGAGTTGGAAACACCCCCACGTGCGTGGGGAAGACTCGGCAGCAGCCCCAACATCAGGCTGATCGGTAGAAACACCCCCACGTGCGTGGGGAAGACACTATGCGCCCACAGACTCTAACGGCACATTTGGAAACACCCCCACGTGCGTGGGGAAGACGTCCGGCAAGAGTAAAAGCTACGATGCTGGCTAGAAACACCCCCACGTGCGTGGGGAAGACAGGCGCTGAATAAAGATAAGCTGGACTTAGGAAGAAACACCCCCACGTGCGTGGGGAAGACATCTGGAGCACGGCAAAGAATGGCAATGCGGCAGAAACACCCCCACGTGCGTGGGGAAGACCCGATTACCAAAAAAAGCAAGTTCCAAAATTTGGAAACACCCCCACGTGCGTGGGGAAGACACCATCGATTCTATCGAGATTGACGGCAGGCCGGAAACACCCCCACGTGCGTGGGGAAGACGTGCAAGCACTGAAGCTGACAAGTGAGGAATGGGAAACACCCCCACGTGCGTGGGGAAGACCGCAAGGCTGTACGACCACGGCAATAAAACCGAGAAACACCCCCACGTGCGTGGGGAAGACTCTTTCCGGGCTGTCACGCATTATCAAGTTTGAGAAACACCCCCACGTGCGTGGGGAAGACCGACCTGGCAAACTCCGCAAAACGTTCGGTCTGGAAACACCCCCACGTGCGTGGGGAAGACTAAAGCCGTGGGACAACCTAGACCAGCACTACAGAAACACCCCCACGTGCGTGGGGAAGACAAGGGCCGATACAAGCGCCCCAACCTCTACAAGGAAACACCCCCACGTGCGTGGGGAAGACGGCATAATCAATAGCTATGTCACCCCGGACACAGAAACACCCCCACGTGCGTGGGGAAGACGGCATAATCAATAGCTATGTCACCCCGGACACAGAAACACCCCCACGTGCGTGGGGAAGACCACCAATCGCTGCCGCCGTATCGCCCATGGGAAGAAACACCCCCACGTGCGTGGGGAAGACTACAGGCCGGAATACTGCGAGATCGCCGTGGAGGAAACACCCCCACGTGCGTGGGGAAGACTCTCACTGCCTCGGTGAGCCTCGCCCATCGGTGGAAACACCCCCACGTGCGTGGGGAAGACGATCCGACACGCATCTTTCCGGGCAAAATCTGAGAAACACCCCCACGTGCGTGGGGAAGACCTCGGTAAAGCCTGACTTCACCAGCGCATCATAGAAACACCCCCACGTGCGTGGGGAAGACGAGATAAGCACATCGCCAACCATCTCAATATCAGAAACACCCCCACGTGCGTGGGGAAGACTATGCTTCTGTCGTGTATCCACTGCACCAGGCGGAAACACCCCCACGTGCGTGGGGAAGACTCACATCAAGGCAAATAGCTGAGGGCGCAAAGGGAAACACCCCCACGTGCGTGGGGAAGACTCTGTTGCAGCTATGCCAAATCCCGACATGATGGAAACACCCCCACGTGCGTGGGGAAGACGGAGCGGGGCATCACTTGCGCAGTCTGGCGATAGAAACACCCCCACGTGCGTGGGGAAGACGCCACCGGGAGGCCGCTGTGAAAGTTGTGGACAGAAACACCCCCACGTGCGTGGGGAAGACGGCTGGCATACTGCGTATCTGTCATGCGCATCAGAAACACCCCCACGTGCGTGGGGAAGACTACCGCAAGGAGCAGAAAGAACAAGGCGAGTTGGAAACACCCCCACGTGCGTGGGGAAGACCGACCAGACATAATCCAAAACAGGCCATCAAAGGAAACACCCCCACGTGCGTGGGGAAGACACCGCCGGGAATCTCTCCCAGCAATCTTTGCAAGAAACACCCCCACGTGCGTGGGGAAGACCCGCGTCTCGCATGGGCGGGTGAACCTGCCAGGGAAACACCCCCACGTGCGTGGGGAAGACCCGCCATTCTGGCCAGTTGCGTTTGGTAAAGTAGAAACACCCCCACGTGCGTGGGGAAGACCTACGCTGAAGGCGACAGGGTTATCTTCGAGCAGAAACACCCCCACGTGCGTGGGGAAGACTACTCTTTTCGGGCCTTAACTCGATCTGGATTGGAAACACCCCCACGTGCGTGGGGAAGACATCCGAACGCGATCAGTACGCTTTCACTTCTGGGAAACACCCCCACGTGCGTGGGGAAGACCTTTGACGCCAGCCAATCACGCGCCCGCTGCAAGAAACACCCCCACGTGCGTGGGGAAGACTAATCTCATACCGACAACGCAGCACTATGAGTAGAAACACCCCCACGTGCGTGGGGAAGACGTGTCGATAGGGTAATCCAAAATGGGCCGAAGGGAAACACCCCCACGTGCGTGGGGAAGACTGACGGGTGACGGGTCTGTGACTGTCGGGGATAGAAACACCCCCACGTGCGTGGGGAAGACCATAGACCGGGAAACCGGCCAGAGTGCCGCCAGGAAACACCCCCACGTGCGTGGGGAAGACGTTCTCGTTCCTGCCACACCAGAAGAAGTCTCAGAAACACCCCCACGTGCGTGGGGAAGACCCCACGCTACCCTATCACCTCTACGCCCAGTCAGAAACACCCCCACGTGCGTGGGGAAGACGGGTGGCGTATGAAGACGATCCAGCCGGCATTAGAAACACCCCCACGTGCGTGGGGAAGACATCACGGTGTCCGCAAGCTCAACCTCTAAGCCAGAAACACCCCCACGTGCGTGGGGAAGACGATCCGCTACCGCCTGAACTCATGCTGCCAACAGAAACACCCCCACGTGCGTGGGGAAGACTTCTCGCGCAGCACCTGCCCGCCGGGCGTGACAGAAACACCCCCACGTGCGTGGGGAAGACGGTTCCGCCGTGCTGCTGCTTTGAATACCTATAGAAACACCCCCACGTGCGTGGGGAAGACGGGTGGCTTATGAACCAAAACATGTGGAACCTGGAAACACCCCCACGTGCGTGGGGAAGACGCCAAAATGGCGATACCGCCCGCAGTCAACAGGGAAACACCCCCACGTGCGTGGGGAAGACCTATTCAGGTGCGACAGAAACGATGCGGGCATGGAAACACCCCCACGTGCGTGGGGAAGACAAACCTATCAGGGCCATGGAATCGATAAAAACAGAAACACCCCCACGTGCGTGGGGAAGACCTGTACATATGATCACCTCGGGTTGTAGCCACGGAAACACCCCCACGTGCGTGGGGAAGACCCACCAGCAGACCAGCCCCCGGAGACAGTTCCGGAAACACCCCCACGTGCGTGGGGAAGACCTCCAGGCGGGGGAAGTTTTTAGTGTCGTTAAGGAAACACCCCCACGTGCGTGGGGAAGACTTCTCCGAGACATTCGCACCCCCTTTATGCTTGGAAACACCCCCACGTGCGTGGGGAAGACTCAGGCCCAAGGTCCACTACCCGCCTATGCCAAGAAACACCCCCACGTGCGTGGGGAAGACAACCCCATAGATGGTTATGGTCTACCCCTGTAAGAAACACCCCCACGTGCGTGGGGAAGACCTCAAACCTGCCGAGGTTGAGCGGATAACCTCGGAAACACCCCCACGTGCGTGGGGAAGACTGAAGGAATTTCTAGGGAGCGAAAATAGCGCTGGAAACACCCCCACGTGCGTGGGGAAGACACCAACATATTGTTAAAGAACTGTAGCCAACATACAAGATGTTAGGCTTACGAATTTTTCAGGGTTTCGACCACCAACTGCAGACCGCTGATCTCCGTCAGCGGTTTTCTGGTTGGTCCTATGGTGCGAACTTCATAGCCAGGGGGACCAGGCAAGGAGCGGAACATCACGATACCCGATTGGGCTGGGCAGTGTTTGTGCAGGTAATCAATGACTGTCTTTGCGACCGAGTCCTTGATACCTGACACGAACACATTGGGACGAGGCTCTACAAACCAAAGCTTCATGCGCCCGCGAACAGCGGGCGGCAAGTCATTTGCCAGAACCACGAGCACGGCTCACCCCCAGCACGTCGGCCACATCCTCGCCCAGCTTAGCCATAAGATTCATTTCAATTACTCGTTCTCGAAAAGCAGACGAGACCTTGTGTTTATTGTAACGACCCGCCATATCACGAGTGAGCGCAAAGGCGAGGTCTATGCAGAGATGTTCTTTGTACAAATCAGCCAAATCATAAACAAATGGCAAAGGACTGCCCGAGTGTATAAAACCTATATGAGGTGAGTAACCCATGCTGTGAACGGCCGAGCAAAGTATGCCATACAGTGCTGCATTGCTGGCGGTAAGCACCTGATTGGTCAAGTCACTAGTTTCGAACTTACCCGGTACGAACTTTCTGCCCTTCCAGCCGACTTGATACTCCTCGGCTTTTGCTTGATACAGGGCGCGAACACGATGGCCTTCCATACCCATCATTTCTTTCAAACTCTTGCCTTCCAGGTTAGCACCCGGAAATCGGCGGGCGAACATCCTTCGAGCCACTTCCAATGATTTTTTCGGATTTTCGGATAGCTCAATTTGCCGCTTTAGATTACGTGTGTCGGCCGTCGGCAAGAAACCTGCTGCATAAAACAGCAAACTATCCTCACCCACCCAACATACTGAGCAGTTGGCCGCCGTAGCGGTCTTTACTGCGTCATGGGTTATACTGGTTCCCGGCCCAAGCAGTAGAGCGTTAAGCGTTGCTACAGGCAAGGGTACGACATTGTTTTCGGAGTCAATCCATTTGATGCTGCTGTCGTCAATTTCCAGCCTGCCCCGCTCCAAATAAAGAAAGGGGTATTTGTCCTTCACCTGAGGCAGTGAGTCACGAGTAACCTTGACAAACAGGCGCTGCTCGGCGGTCATGATCAGCCCACCGGCAGAACAGTGACACGGCGATCACGGTAGAGCTTGTGCTCACCAAACTGCAGCGGGACATCATTGAGGGTCAACACCTCGCCATCATGCTCGCCCTGCAATACCCTAAATACGGGCACGCGTCGCTTGGAATTAGGTCGCTCGGAGTTAGCCAGTTGCAACGCTTTGTCCATTGCCTGTTCCGCGCCCGCATAAATACCCTGGGCAATAAACTCGGTCGGCACGCAGTTTTTCCGCCCCAAGTACAGATCCCACACCGGGTTATGCAAGGCAGCTTCCAGCACGGTTAATTCCGCCTGCGGACCCTGCAAAGCAACCGCAAAGGTCATGTCTTGCAGGTAGTAGCGGTAAGTCATTTTGGTGCCCGCACCATTAGGCTTCTTTCCCTCGCTGGTTTTCGGAATCAGCAGATTCTGCCATGGGTCTTTATCGTCATAGCCACTGCCCACCATATGAAAATCCCGCATCAAGGGCTGTCGAGGCGAAGGCTTTCCGTGACGATCAGCAAGGACAAATGCCTGCACCTGCATATCGCGGTCGGCCCATTTTTTCAGCCACTCAGTTTGCTTGCCTCCTGCCCCCAGAGCACAGCAAAGCAGACCAAACACACCGGACTTGGTGGGAAAATCGAGACTGTCCCGACGCCCAAACTTGGAATCATGCCCCCATGACTGAAGCGGTGCTTCCAGCCATAACAGCAAATAAGGATCACTCATGGTTTACCTCGCTTACTGTACATGGCTTTGTAGGTCACGGATCAAATCGTCGATACTATAATTTTCATTTTCACCCCACTCATAACTTCCTTGTTTTCCAAATAAAGAGCCAACCAGCTTTTCTTTCTTGTTCAATTCGGCTTTTAACTTGCTGATACTATCCTCAAGGTAACCACCCTCTACCCCCTTGTTGACCGGAGTTTCAAATGGAACTTGAAGACGCTGCCCCTTGCGAGCCATAACGCGAGCAAAGTCCCAGCCACTGGCACCAGACATCGTTGCTTGACGGGCATTTGGTATCGCCGTAAATAGAGCCTTGGTAAAGACGGCAATAACTTCCTTAAGATCAACATTACCCAGAGTTTCCACCAACTGACCGAGGTCCAAGCTGACGTAGCGATAATAGGTCGCTGAGTTATACTCCAGACTACCCATATGAGCCGACTCCTGACCCTCCCTACGGTCATCCAACGCAGTAAAAAATTCCACCTCATTGCTGACCTTGTGCGTAGATATTGCATGAGAGAAAGAAGCTGCCGCCTCAACATTCATATCAGCGGCCTTTGCCACCATACGCCCAAATATTGCAATATCAACAGCATCCATACCATCGCCTTTTTTAGGCTTTCCTACTAAAGAAGAGATCTCAGCAGGCCATTTCTTCTTTTCCTTTGCCTTGAAAAATCCATCTGTTTCGAACTCTTTTTCTTTAAATGACTTAGCAATGGCTTGGATTTCTTTCGGACTCCAAAAAAGCAGCGTGTCATTATCGTCATCTCCTGATGACTCTGCTGCGCTATCGGCTCCCTTTCTCTCCTTAACGAATGCACTGGCAATTACCTTTCCACACTGTTTCGCCTGATCCTCTGAAGCACCAAGCTCAACACACTTTTCTGCAACAAGCTTTTCAAACTGCTTGGTTCTAACCCCCATAATCAACCCTGAACCATGCATATCGAGGCGAACCTGCCGCTTCCAGCATTGGGAACTGACGCGGGCACGAGGCACACCGCCGACAATGGCAGATTTTGGCGCACCCACATCATCCCGGTTCAAACAGGTGACCGGGAAGGATTGCAAGATATGGTACTCAATACGGGTGTTGGTATAGCTGTTAGTCATGTTGATTTTCCTTTTTTTCAAATAAGTGAAATTAGTCAAACAGGTTTTCAATAACGGGAACGATCTGTAGCAAACCGCAGCCATAGGCACGGGCACGGCCGATGCCTTGAGTGAAACTTTTGGCAAACTGCTCTTTATCGGTGATACGTAACATGCCCTGAACATGAGTCTGGCCGATGGTGATATTGCGTTGGTGTTTGTCCTTGAATTGCAGTACTTCGACCTTGTCGACCTGTAAGCTGTGAGAAGAAACCGTAAACCCCCAACTTTTGTCCGAACGCTCAATAAACAACTGGGCAATATCTTCACGCCTCTTTACGGCCACCAGTTTGCGACTGGCACTATCACGACGGGTTGGGTTGACGATCACTTTAAAGCGATACATATCGTGCTCCAGAAAATCATCCGGTATCGGCTTACTGAGCACTTCGCCGTGCCGCCCATCCACCGCGTTCATCGGTTCGCGATTAGCGAGCATCAGAATCTTCCGACCTCGTACATCACCGCCTTGATCGGCATAGAGAATTCCGCTGGCTGCGCTGGCCTGCTTTTGCTCCGCATCGCGCACATCTTCATAGAGACTGTATACGACTCGGTGCAAGGAATACGCATCGGTAATACGCAATGCCTTCACCGCCCTGCGATCCAAATGCAATACGCTGGCAATCATGGTCATACGGTTCCCTCCTCATTCTCGGCTTGGATAGTCTGTCCATAGAACTCCTGAGCCCATTGCGTTTTGGTGCGCTGGCCTGATTCAAAACCGAAGAAACGCAACTGACGGAGTAAACGCTCATAGTCCAATGGCCGGCCTACCCGACTATCAATCAAGGTCAAAACCGGACGCAGAATACGACACGCCTCGGTCAGGTCATTGCATGCCAGCAGGCGACGGAGACGCGCTTTTGCCTGATCATCTTTATTGCTGTCTTTATAGCAATGGGCAATGGCTTGCCCTAAGCGTAAAGAACCGTTTCTTTCAGACTTGGATTTGGCAATAGCGGCTGCAACGGTAACAAAAGGCAATCGCTCATAATCATTTTCAATGTCCACGCCAAACCAGCCCAACAGCTCCCAGCTCTGATACTCC
Source organism: Marinimicrobium sp. (assembly GCA_050486405.1). Lineage (GTDB taxonomy): Bacteria > Pseudomonadota > Gammaproteobacteria > Pseudomonadales > Cellvibrionaceae > JBJHDF01. Next base: position 44,237 of record JBJHDF010000015.1, read on the forward strand.
ATTGCCGGGTTATCGGCTCGGCGAAGCCTGGCAGCCATCCCCTTATCCTTCTGACAACACTCAATCACCGTCTCAACGAAACGCTGATCCCGACTCTTTTCATTGCCTGGCACCGCAGGCGATTGGTTCTCTTGCATGGCCTCAGGCCTCCTGTTTCAGGTATTTGCTGTTATTGGGGCGACACTTGGCCCAGGCATCCAGTTGCCTGGCTGTCTCGCGGGGGCAGAACTTGTCATAGGCTTGATTAACGTAACTGGCAAAGCGCTGGCGCAGCTTCTGGCGATGGGCCGCCGCTTCTTCAGTTTGATCACACTGATAGACCAGTTCTTGAAAGTCCCTTTCACAAAGCTGCCAAAACAACCCTTTAGCGTCTCTAGCCATCTTCCCGGCGTGGGTCTTGTTAATATCCTTACCATTATCCGCCTTTAAGGCGGAAAAATAGGAACGCACTTTCCCCCAAAGAGTGTTCGACAATGTGTCAAGCGCGTCCATTTCATGTTTTAGTTGTATAAGCCAACGCTGCCCTATTACTTCGCTTTCCAACCTAACATTTGACTCTACATAATCATCATTTCCTGATGCCTTCTGCTCTCCCATTGTGCTGCTAACACTTAAACCGCCAGACCAGATTGAAAAACTATCAACCGCATCGCGTGCCCGATCCAAACCATTGCGTATCAGCCAGCACTCAGAACCCTGAGCATCCAACTGATCAAAGAAACCCAATAGTGCTGTCAATTCTCGCCACGGCCGCTTTTCCGGGTTAACCCATAGCCCCTTGGGTTCCTTTCCTGTGTTATTGATGGCCATACTGGGGTCAACCACACCTTCTTTATAGCCTGGATGCACAATACCTTCGGAATAGTGCAAGCCATTATCGGAAAGAAGGCAAAATCGGCAAAGTGGTAATAGACGCCCCATTAGCGACCTTTTAAGACTTCCCGCTTTTTCGCAGTCTTCCCCGGCTGGCATAGCCTCCCATGGCGCACAACCAATACCCTTCGGGTAGATATTCATCTGTTCAAGCTGTCTCTCTGTTAGCAAGTTCAACCAAAGACTTTCAGAAACTGATTGACCAAGAAGAAAAGTATGCAACAACCCTTTGTATTCAACCGAAGGGCCTGCTTTTCCTGATTTTGTTTTCGCCGTATATCCCGGCGTCAATACCACATCATTGTCAGTTTGCTTACCTGCAAGAGCAAATCCCATCAGGGTTACGATCAACAATGCTTTGGCTCCATCATCCAGATCCCGCTGTACTTGTACTTGGCTAAGTACTGTGGTATTCCCCGTAGAAACCTCAGGCAAAACCGCCCCGAAGGGCTGAACTTTCGCCGCACGGATTGCTGGTATCTGCAAAAACGGCTTATCCCCATACAAATAAAACCGGTCATGCCACTGCTCCAGATAGGCCAGACAGCGCTCGGCCAAGCCTTCAGCGCCAAGGGCCTTCCACTCGGCTTCATCCTTTGGCGTGGTGGCTGCCTGGGCTATCGCCAGCAGCAATTTCAGCAAGGCGATTTTCTGCACCGGATTACCACCCAGGCTGCGATATTCGGGGTTACTGAATAGCTGTCTGAGGCTGACCCTTCCGTGATCGGCCACGGGTATCCAGGGCTCGTCAATCAAATTGAAACGGTTTTCCATGGTTATAGTTCCTGATGTTTTATGACCCGGTAGCCCAAATCATCACGGTATTCCAGGGCGTGCTTATCATGAATTTGAGCGTTTTCAATGCCGCGCAAACTGTCAGTATCATCTACTAGCACCACACTCAAGATGCTTTCGTCCTTATCCTGCCAGTCCGGATTACCCAGATAAAAGCAGTGATGCAACGCAAAGCGCTTTAAGGTATCCACCGGCACGGACTTAGGTTTGTCGCCGGGTGGCACATGAACAATCTGGCGCATCAGAGTAGCGGCGCGCTTTCGCCATTCGCTTTTTTCCAGCTTGTGCCGCTGCAAAGGCAACTCCACCTGGCTGCCATTCAGCAAGGTCAGCAGCGCTTTCTCCGAATCCTGGTAAATACCCCGCAGTATCAGCACTTCACGGCTGTCGGTTTCACTGTAACGGGTCTGCGCCTTGCTTTCCGGCAAGGTATTGCCATCTTCTGCCAATCCGATTCTGGCCAGTTGCTGCAACGCGATTCGCCCTTTGCGATGGCGATTGCCATGATCAAGCTCATGCAACCAGCGGCTCATGCTGCCCTGTTCGTTCCTACTGGTGTAGGTCTGTTCAATCAAAGTGCGAATGTCACTGGGCAAATTAATATTTTCTATGTTCTGCCAAACCTCCAGGCTCCGGCATAACACATAGGGGCTGTACACATAGGCACTATCGCCGAAATGTTGCGGGGGCGATTCAATCGCTTTTTCCAGTTTCGGCGCTAACAACCAAGCTTCCGGCTTGGCCCCCTCACAACGGGGCGTTTCATCATGTCGCCAAAGGCGGCCAAGTCTTTGCAACAGCATATCGGTTGGCGCAAAGCGAGAAACCATAAAATCTGCATCAATATCCAATGATTGCTCCAGCACCTGGGTGCCAAAAAAAATCCGTCCCCGCTCACGGCGCTGCTCCCACCCGGCCTTGCCATAGAGGTTGACCCACTGGTCTTCGATACGCTGGCGATCATCCACGGTAAAGCGCGAATGCAGCAAGCCACAGGCTATGCCCAGCTCCGTTGCGCGGGCAGCCATGTCCAGGTATCGCTGCTGTGCTTCCTTCACGGTGTTTTCTATCCATATTACCTGCTGGCCCTGTTCGGCCCGCAGCAGTGCCTGCTCAACCGCCAACTTATCATCTGACTGCAATACGATTTGGTACGGCTTGTTCTCACCTGCCGGGACACTGACTTCATTGACCGCTTGTTCGTCTTTGCTAGGACTGGCGGTTATTAACGGGTAATCCATGGATATACATGGCCGTTTCAGCATTGTTTTGCGCCGCTCCTGATTCAAGGTAGCGCTGAGAATGATTACGGTACAACCCAGTTGTCGCAGTAGCTCAATCAACGCATCCAGCAAGGTGCCGGTATAGGCATCGTAAGTATGCACCTCATCGAGAATCACCACCTTGCCTGCCAAACCAAATGCCCGCACAAATCCATGCTTCACATTCATGGCCGCCATCAGTGCCTGATCAATGGTGCCTACCGCGAAGGGCGCCAACAGACCGCGTTTGCTTTGGTTGAACCAAGCCCCGCCAGGGCGCCCTTCTTCACCCATGTCTTTCTCGAACAACCAGGCATTGGCATGCAACAGCAAGGAACGGTGGCGGCAACCCTCCGCCAGCACCTGCTCCAGAAAACACTGAAAACGCTCGTAAATCTTGTTGGAAGTCAATTGGGTGGGCAGCGCAAAATAAATACCGCTCGCCTGACCACTCTCCAGCATCAGGTAAGCGGCATACAAAGATGCCTCCGTTTTCCCCAGCCCCATGGGTGCTTCCAATACATACACACCGGGGCACGAAACCTGCTCTATCAGCATTGACTGGGTTTGGCGTGGAGAGAAGCCAAACACATCCTCAAAATTCAGCCCCGAGCGATAAGATGCGGGCACAAAACCCGCATCATCCACGGCCATCGAAATCCTGTCTTCCCAAGGTTGACCCGGGTTTTCAAAGTGGTAGCCCGAGCCAATCCAGTCAGAGACGGACGTCAACCCCGCGAGCAAACGGGCCTGGGCGACTGATTCCACCTGGGGCCAGGACTCTCCCAAGGATTGCTGCAAGGCGGCAACCAGATTTTCCCTTTCGTCCTGCCATGCTTTTCCGCCAAAGTTGCTATCATTTGCCCGCATTCCTGTAACTGCCGGGGAAAATCCATGATGCTGTCCAAGAATTTCTGGTATGTACTCTGGAGCGCCCATTGCCTTAGCAGCTACTTGGCTAACACCTGCATGACCATTCCATGTTCTTTCGAGCTCAAAGTTCACGTTAGGGATCAAATCCCTAGAACAGGCATGCATGATCTTGTTGTAGAAGGTTGGACTTACTTTGCCAATATCATGGCTCGCAGCGGTGAATGCTGACCCCTCGGGAAAAAGCGACCTCAGGTTGGCGCAGCTTATTCGCCGGATCAGCTCCTTGGCCACTTCGCCAACGATTTGACAGTGGTTGAATACACTGCGTCCTACCACATCGCCATCCGGCGTTCGGTAGGTTTTGGCCGGACACGCTTGGTACTTTACGCATGCTACTGGTTGTTCTTGTTTTCTTCTCAGCATTTTTTGCTCATCCAGTATTTCAGCAACATCTGTAAGTTCCGGGACACTGCGCACTGTTTCTTGTTCTGCGAAGTCTACACAACCACCCTAACCACAAACCCCACCGGCCTCCAGTCCTTCTCATCCAGCAGCACAATCTCGCCCTCTGCCTGCTTGCCCTGATCCATCAGCCGGCTCAGAAGCCGGTTATTGGCCCGGGGTATGTAGCCGATCTTGTGACCCTGCCAGTAAACCTCGATGGCGCGGGCGTCGTGTTTGTTCGTTGGCCCGCGCGGCGGGGGCGAGCAGTGCCGCCGCCGGTGTCAGGGCCAGCAGTTTGAACAGCGCTCTGCGGCTGGGCATGGTCTTGCCTCCGGGTTGGTGGTGGTAGTCTGTCTACTCTAGCCACCCTGGTCGCCGGGGCAATACTGCTTATTTTCACAGGTCAACCCGGTTGACGGTTGATCGGGGTTTTCCCCGGTTTTGGCGTCTCAACCTTCGAATAACCATTTCTTTACGTCATCCCGGTTGACGAGCACCAGTTGCTGCGCCTCGGGGGTGCCGTGGATCATTTTGGTGTTGACCTGCATTTCCTGAACCATGTACTGGACGAGGCTGGCGCGGGTGGTGATGCGCAGTTGGCCGTCCTGCATCTGGTAGTCGTGTTCGAGCACTTCCCGCTTGGGTTTGGACAGGCGGGGGTCCGGCTCGAAGATCAGGGTGATTCGGGTGTTCCAGGCGGTGTCCTGTTCGATGGTGTGGTCGGTTTTGCCCAGGGACTCCGGGGTGCCGCGAAAGCGGCTGAGGACAAAGTCGCGGTATTCTTCGCTTTTTTCGCACCAGGCGCGCAGGTGCCAGCGCAGGCCGGTGTTGATAAAGGTGTGGGGGGCGATAATGCGCCCTTCGCGGTTTGGGTTGGTGAGGGACACATAGTCCACCTCCACCCGCTGGCGGGTGCGGATGGCGGCGATCAGGCCGCGCATGACGTCGGGAGATACGCGCCGGGCGGGCAGCTTTAGCGCCTCGTGGCGCAGCAGGGGCGGGGCGGGTATGCAGTAGCCGGTTTGCACCCAGTTGAGGTATTCCACGGCGTCGTCGCTGATGTAGTGGCGCTGGAAGTTGTCGGTGGGCAGCCAGGCCCTGCGGGAGTTGTCGTAGTGGAGGTTGTCGGGGGCGCTGTCGTTGTAGGCGTGAATGTCGGCGCTGGCCTGCTGGCGGGAGAGGTTGAATTGCCGGCGCACGTCGGTGGTGTTGACCTGGCCTTCCCACCAGGCGATCAGTTCGATAAAGCGGTAGCGATGTTCGGGGGTGGATTTGTCCATGGGCTTCCTGTGCTCCCCTGCTCTCCCCTCCCCGACCCTCCCCTCTCTGAGGGGAGGGAGTATGCTCCCCCTCTGCTTTGCGGAGGGGGTTGGGGGGAGGTGTTGTTTTTGTGATGGAGTTCATATTAGCCCATTGACGGGCATGTGCAACCCTTTGGGTGGTATTGTCTCAATCCACCACCGGATAACAGGCGTCGCCCCATAAGGTGCCGGGGCTGTCCATCATGATGGTCAGGACCACCGGCACCAGGCGCTGCATCAGGGCCACGGCATCGCGTATCTGGTCCCGGTTGACGCTGCTGTTCCAGGTTGCGCCGCCGTGGATGATCTGGTTGCGCAGGGTGTAGATGCGGCTGAGTACAATACTGAGCACCTTGGGCGTGTCGCGCTGGCCCAGCGCCTTCTGGGCCGCCACATTGGCGCGGTCGAACCGCTCCTGCCAGTGCGGCTCCCGCTGACGGCCACTGTGGTAGTCCCAGAAGCCCTGAAAGACGTACTGGTTACCCAGGAGTACACGGATACTATTGGGAAAGGCGGTCCAGGTCAGTTCCTCCAATAGCCGCTCCGGGTCCAGCGATACCAGTTTTCCCAAAAAATCGCTGAATGCTTCCTGCTCGGTGCTCCGCTGCCAGTCGACAATCTCCGTGGCGTAGGCTGCGTTAAAGGCAATCCAGAGAAAAATGAACCGCCCGTCCGGATCGTCCGCCTGCTCCGCTCGCTGCAACCAGCTCAGCGAGCGATGCACCCGCAGGCTGAGATTGTTCGAGTAGTTCTCGCGCTCTGCGCGATGACGGGCTTTCAGAGTGGTGTAATCCATACTTAAATGCCTCTTCTAAGGGGGCTACCCCCATTCCGCAACCAGGCGCCCGGTCTCACCCACCATATATAGAGGAAGGGACAACAGATTGTAGACGACTTTGCCGCTAGCGGTAGTAGCGGTAGCTCCCTGGATAACGGAAGGCGGCTCCCCGTTGAAACGTACCGCTTGCTTTCGCCGCTTTTCCTGACAGAACTGATGCAGAGACCGAAGCGTTCCCGTGGCCCCGGACTTGATCTCTACTGGAACAATATTCTGACCGCAGGAGATAAGATAGTCGACTTCGGCCGCCGCGCTCTTGGCTTCCCGCACCCAGTAAAATAGAGCGGGGTCCTGATAATACTCGCCAACATAGAGCAGATGCTGACCGACGAATTGTTCCGCAACTGCCCCCCTGTTCACGAGCCAGGGGCCGTCGTTCCTGATGTCCAGCTCGTTTATGTGGAGTATCGAGCACAGCAAGCCGACATCCATAAACAATATCTTGAAAATGTTCTCTTTTTGCTCCGCGCCCAATGGGATGCCATTCGCCGAACTGTGATGTACCCGGTAAAGTACCCGGGCCATGCACAACTGGTTCAGCGCATCCCGAAGTTCGGCTGCGCGATGCTCTCTGCTCACATGAACATATTTGAACTTATTGCCAACCAACGCTGCGGCCCGGTCAAACACCAATTGCACCCGGCGCGTCATCGCACCGTGACTGTACTTGTTAAAGTCGTCACGATAGGTTGCAAGCACGCTGCTTTGCACCTTCAGCACTTCGGCATAGGAATGACTTTTGACGAAGCGGGCAACGGCTTCGGGCATTCCACCCACAACACAGTATTGCCGGAATAAGCGCATGCATTTTTCATGGATGAGCGACGACATGTTTGCCTGCTCGATATCCTGCAACGACATCGCCACCAGGTGTTTCGCCAGGGCCTGCTCCCCCATTGCCAACAGGAAATCCGAAAAGGCCATCGGCCCCATGTGCATGTATTCAATGCGACCGACCGGCATGGAGAATCCGGAATCCTGCAGTGTGAATTCCAACAGGGACCCCGCAGCCAGAATGGCAATATCCGGTCTTTCCTCGTAGAAATAGCGCAGTGCGGCAATGGCCTCAGGAGCGGCCTGAATTTCGTCCAGAAAAAGAATAGCCTGCCGTGCAGCCGGCTCCATGCCGGTCAGCAGTTCAAGTGTGGCGAGAATCTGGGCCGGGTCGTTGGCTGAAAACGCCTCGCGGTACTCGGGGTTGCGCTCAAAATTGATCTCCAGCAACCGCAGCCCAAGCCCCTCGGCAAACTGCCGCACCAGGGTGGATTTACCCACCTGCCGTGCCCCGCGAATGATCATGGGCTTGCGGTGTTCGCTGCCATACCAGGCCTTCAGGTACTTTAATTCCCGCCGCTCCAGCGTTGCGCTCATCCCGCCCCCGAAACCAGTAACTGATTGATTATTTTGAGATTAGCCGGAAAAATGATATTTTACAACCCATTTTTATCATTATTTTAGTCTTTTTACAGTCATAATTGGCCTCCCTCGGCCTCCGCTCCAGACTCGGCTCTACTACCCACTATCCCTGTGGGCGTCCCCAGCCCTGCGGTTTTGGCTCCTGCGTCTTCTGCACTCCTATTCGTCCTCATCCTCCTTCAACAGCCCATCCAGCGCCCCGGGCGCCATTACGATTTTGCGTTTCTGCCTGAGTTTGACTACCTTGGGATCAAAGTTGGTCATGATGTCCTGATGGGTTTGCCGTAGCCATTGTTCGGCCTTTGCCAATTCCTGCGCTTCCAGTTCGGCGACCTGGGTGAGATTACTCTGCAGGAGTTTGCTGTCGGCCAGAAAATGTCGCCAGCGGACTTGTTTGAGGGCGGCTTCATTGTTGCGGGGCTATACTTCCCGATCTCCTTGCCTTTGCTAGGCTCGAAGTCCAGCCAGATGATGTCATTGCGTTCCGGAATATACCCAGACATCAAGCCTCCAGTTCCTTGTCGGAAGGGCTTGCCAGTTCATCGGCATGAGCCGCGTGGGCGTCCAGCCCCCGCAACAACTCCGCTTCGGAGAAAGGCAGCTTTACCCTGGGCGCTGCCCTTTCGGCGCCTTCTATTACGATTTTTCCCGCTTTTACATTGATACTGATGGGGCTTGAAACATCCAGATGAGCCTGCGCCAGGATCTTGCCGGGCAAACGCACGGCCGCAAGCACTCACTTACCGTCGGACGAAGCCTGCTGACAATTTGGCAATTTATATATTGCTATATATCGATAGAAATAGAATAATGCAACAATTAAGATGCTTTTTCGGCAAATTCAACACAAGCACCTAATATGTCCGATTCACTACTTCAGCAAATCAAGGCCCGCCGCCTGGCGCTGGGACTCAAGCAAAAGGACATGCCACCCCGTGTGGATATGGCGCGCCAGCAGTATCAGCGCCTGGAGTCCGGGGGCAACCCGAGACTGGACACCCTGACATTGGTAGCGGCGGGCCTGAACAGCGAATTGATGCTGATACCAGCCGAGAAAGTCGGTGCGGTGCTGGCCGTGCTGGGAAGCGCCACAGCCACCGACCGGGACGAGCAGGGTATGGAGGAAGACCCCTGGCAAGGGTTATTGGGGGATAAGGAATGACCACCCGGGACGAAGTGCAGGTTCTCAAGCTTACCCTGCATCAGCACCTGGTGGGCTATTTGGCGGGCTACCGGAGCGGTCGCAACCGCCTGACCTTTGCCGAATCATTTGTAGCCGACCCAGCCCGGCCCACCTTGAGCCTGATCACGCACCCGCTTTTTCCCAAGGCGCCCACGGTGCTCTCCACCCCTTGGGTGCGAACGCAAAGGTTGCATCCGGTGTTGTCCAACTTGCTGCCGGAGGGGGCCTTGCGGGCGCTTATCGCTGACCAGTTGAAGGTTCACCCGGATAACGAATTTCGCCTGTTCAGCCATATGGGGCATGACCTTCCCGGTGCGCTGATAGCCACACCGCTGGCGCCGGACGAGGTACCACTGGCGGTTCTTAACGTCAACCCGAATGCCAGACCAGTTCCGTTCGACAAGTCGCATACAACCAACAGGTTTTCGTTGGCCGGGGTACAGATGAAATTCTCCGTGAAAGCGGCGCGCGACCGCTACACCCTAACCACGGGAGAAGATGTGGGCGACTGGATCGTAAAGACACCCTCCACTATCCACAAGCATGTTCCCCAAAACGAATACAGCGCCATGCGGCTCGCGGCACTGGCGGGCGTTGATATTCCCGAGATTCGGCTGGTTCCCCTGGGTCAGTTGGACAGCCTCCCGCCCATAAACCTGCCCGACGAGCAGCAGGCTTTCGCCATCAAGCGCTTTGACCGGCACGGAGATGGACGAATCCATACGGAGGACTTTGCACAGGTACTGGTCAAATACCCTCACGAAAAATATGACGCGGCCAACTACGATCAGATTGCCCGGATAATCAGCCAGTTTTCCGGCGACAGACTGGCGGACCTGCAACAACTCGCCCGCCGCCTGCTGGTGAACCTGCTGCTGGCTAACGGCGATGCTCACCTGAAAAACTGGAGTCTGATCTATGCCGACCAGATAACGCCAAGATTGTCGCCGGCGTACGACATCGTGACCACTCAGCTCTACATGGAGAACGAGCGCCACAGCGCCCTTAAACTGGCGGGCAACAAGGACTGGTATTCGACCTCCATGGAGCATTTCGATCACTGGGCAAAGAACCTGGGCATTCCGAGGCGATTGATCCGGGCACACCTGCAGGACACACTGGATAAAGCACGCACCCTGTGGCCCAGCGCGCTAAAGAACCTGCCCATAACCGATCCCCACCAGGCAGCCCTACGGCAGCACTGGCGCCAATTAGACCCAGACTTCCGGATAACAAACTAAACTCCTCCCCTCCCCGGCCCTCCCCTCTAAAGAGGGGAGGGAGAGCGGGACCAAACGGCACGGAGCGCCGTTTGGCACAGCCGAAGGCTGCCCGATGTACAGGAAGTACAAGTGTCGCGAAGCGCATGGATGCGCGAGAGCGGCCGAAGGGGCGAGGGCCATGGACGGCGTTTTCCGAGTGACAAAATGGCAGGACTGCCATTTTGCACAGCGCGCAGCGCTGCCCGGAGGGCGAGGGCCAGGGACGGCCCGAGTGAATCAGACGTCTCGTTTTCCGTCACTCTACAGAGTGCACAACGAAAAGACACAAAAAAAGGCCGATCCGAAGACCGACCCTTTCAAATTTGGAGCGGGAAACGAGACTCGAACTCGCGACCCCGACCTTGGCAAGGTCGTGCTCTACCAACTGAGCTATTCCCGCAGTGGCGTCCCCTAGGGGAGTCGAACCCCTGTTACCGCCGTGAAAGGGCGGTGTCCTAGGCCTCTAGACGAAGGGGACCCGTGGACCTTCCGGTCGCCGACCGGAAGTGGGGCGCATTCTAAGTAGCCCGCCACAGGCTGTCAACACTTTTCCGGGATTTTGCGCCCCCTGGGCCCTGTGCCCCATTTTCGGGCCGAATTGCCGGCAACTGCTATACTCGGAGCAGGACTGTAACGGCCGGAGCAGGCCCCACTCACAGGCCGGATGTTGCCAAGACCTTGATATGTCAGCCATCTATATAACCAGTGCCGTTCTCGCCATGCTGGCCCTGCTGGTGGTCTACGCGGTGGTGGCTCAGACTCTGGAGAAGCGCCGGCAGCAGCGGCTGCGCCTGATTGCCGCGCTCAAGCAGCGGCAGCGGCACTTCAGTTATATGGCCACCGGCTTCCCTCCGGGCTTTCTGACCCGCGACCTGTCGACCCTGGCCTTTCAGACCCTGCTGGAGATCTGCGAGCAGTTGGCGCGGCTGGAACCCCGCAACAGCCGCCACAAGGAGGACGTCGAGCTCTGCCGGGAACAGATGGCCGCCGCCCGGAAGGCGGAGCCCGCTGCACCGGGGCGACTGGAAAACCCGGGGCTGGCGGTGGACATCCGGCGGCACTTGCAGGAACTGCAGCGCCATGTGGTACAGCAGCAACAACGGGGCACCATCAGCGCCCCCCAGGCCCTGCTCTATCGGCAGCAGATTCACCGGCTGGTGGTTCAGGTGTCCCTGGACAGTTACCTGCTGGAAGCCAAGGCGGCGCACAAGGCGGAAAAACCCCGGCTGGAACTGCATTACTACACCCTCGCCCACAACCTGCTCACCCGGGAAAATGCCGGTGGCGCCTACAGCGCGCAACTGGATCAACTGGCGCAGACCATGGCACGACTGCAGCAGCAACTGCAGTCCGGTGCGGAGACCCCCAAGGCCCCCACCGAACCCAAGGAAACGGAAGAAGAAGCGCAAAAAGCCTGGGAGAAGTTCTCGGAAGGGAACCAACTATGGAAAAAGAAGCAGATTTACGACTGACGCGCCGTCAGCCACTCACCCATTTCACCGATGCCGAATTGATGCAGTAGCGCAGTCCCGTGGGTGCGGGGCCGTCCGGGAAAACATGGCCCAGGTGACAGCCGCAACGCTTGCACAGCACCTCTGTGCGGCGCATGCCGTGGCTGGAGTCGAACTCTTCCTGGATCACCTCCCCGGATAGCGGCGCGGAAAAACTGGGCCAGCCGCAGCCGGCATCGAACTTGGTCCCGGCATCGAACAGGGGTTCGCCGCAACAGCGGCAGAGGTAGGTGCCCGGTTCGAACAGGTTCCAGTATTCACCGGTGAAGGGGCGCTCGGTGCCTTTTTCCCGGCAGATCCGGTACTGCTCGGGGGTGAGTTTGTCCCGCCAGTGGGCGTCATCTTGTAATTTATCGTCGCTCATGGGTTGCTCCTTGACAGTGAGGGCTGCAAACCGGGATGATCGGGGGTTTCCAACTTTGGGTATCTTACTGCAATATGGACACGGTTAAAAAATCCAGCAAACTCGATGGCGTTTGCTATGACATTCGCGGCCCGGTGCTGGAACACGCTTACCGGCTGGAGGAAGAGGGTCACCGCATCCTCAAGCTGAACATCGGCAACCCGGCGCCGTTCGGCTTTGCCGCGCCGGATGAAATCATCCAGGACGTGATTTACAACCTGCCCAACGCCGAGGGCTATACCGCGTCCAAGGGGCTGTTCGCCGCGCGCAAGGCGGTAATGCAGGAGTGCCAGCGCCTGGAGATTCCCGGCGTGGAGATCGACGATATTTTTCTCGGCAATGGCGTCAGCGAGCTGATCGTGATGGCCATGCAGGCGCTGCTGGAAAACGGCGACGAGATTCTGATACCCGCGCCGGACTACCCGCTGTGGACCGCCGCCGTGAATCTGGCCGGCGGCAAGCCGGTACACTACCGCTGCGATGAGCAGTCGGACTGGTTTCCCGATGTCGCCGATATCGCCAGCAAGATCACCAGCCGCACCCGGGGCATTGTCATCATCAACCCCAACAATCCCACCGGTGCCGTGTACAGCCGGGAAGTGCTGGAGCAGATTGTTGAACTGGCGCGCCAGCACAACCTGATTCTGTTTGCCGACGAGATCTACAGCAAGATTCTCTACGACGATGCCGAGTTTGTCCCACTGGCGCGGCTGGCGGAGGATCTGCTGTGCGTGACTTTCAACGGCCTGTCCAAGTCCTACCGGCTGGCGGGTTTCCGCTCCGGCTGGATGATCATCAGCGGCGCCAAGCACAAGGCTAGAAACTATATCGAAGGGCTGGAGATGCTGGCATCCATGCGCCTGTGTGCCAATGTGCCGGCCATGTACGCAGTACAGACGGCCCTGGGCGGTTACCAGAGCATCAACGAATTGATCATTCCCGGCGGCCGCCTGCGCGATCAGCGCGATGCGGCCATGAAAGCGATTGCCGATATTCCGGGTGTGTCCTGTATCAAGCCCAGGGGTGCCATCTACCTGTTCCCCAAACTGAATCTGGACCGCTACAAAATTCAGGACGACCAGAAAATGGTGCTGGATTTCCTGATTCAGGAAAAGGTATTGCTGGTGCAGGGCACGGCCTTTAACTGGCCGGAGAAGGATCACTTCCGCATTGTGTTCCTGCCCAGGGAAGATGAGCTGACCAAGGCCATCCAGCGCTTCGGTCACTTTATCGAGCGCTACACGCAGTAGGCAGCGCCGTGGCCGATATTCATATCGCCGACTTTCACAAGGACGCCGCGCGGATACTGGTGAGCCTCTACGCCAGTTTTCCCCGGCGCGTCATGCTGTGCGTGGAGGACTTTATCGGCGTGGATACGCCGGACGAGTTCGGGCTGCACAGCCACCGCCACATGGCCTGTTTCAGCACCATGGTCTGGCTGGCGGAGTCCGGCTTTGTAACCTACGTGGACACCATCCGCCAGGAGGCGCTGGATCAGGCCACCCTGTCCCGGGCGGGCTTTTTGTTGCTGGCCAATCGTTACCCTGCTGACCACCTGTCCGGGGTGGAGCAGTTGCGCCAGGCGTTGCGCAACGGGTCGTCCCAGGCCATCGAAACGACCATGCTGGGTTTGCTGCAGACTGTCATCAAGTCTTAACACGGCCGCTCGATAATGGCGCCGTGTCATCGCATTATGGTTTATCTCTAAATCCTATGGCCGCCAGCCGTTGGCTGAGCGGCCCTTTTTTTGCCAGCACCCGGTAGTTGTAAAACTCCCGCCGCACCGGGTAGGTCTTGCGCAACCGGTCGAAACCCCGGGCCAGGGCCTGGACATCCTCGCCGCACTCGATGACCAGTTGGCGCAGACGCCGATCGTCGGCAGCAATATCGTAAACCTGCGGCAGCAGTGCTTTTAGCTGCGACCAGTCATCGTTGTCACCCGATAGCCGCAGGTCACTGTTGACCACTTCCGGCAATGCCCCGGCGGGCGGCGCCTGTGGTGTCACCCCCAGATGCCCGCACAGGGCGCGGTAAATCATTTCCGTGCCCTTGATCTTGCCGTCGTAACTGTAACCGGCGATGTGGGGCGTACCCAGCGCCACCCGTTGCAGCAGCACCGCGTCCAGATTGGGTTCCCCTTCCCAGACGTCCAGCACCACAGTCAGCTCGGCGCCGGCTTCCAGATGCGCGCGCAGTGCCCGGTTGTCGATCACCTCGCCGCGGCCGGCGTTGAGCAACACGGCTCCGGGGCGCAGCTGCCGCAACCGGGCGGCGCCGATCATATGCCGGGTGGGGTGCGGGCCGTCGGTGGTCAGGGGCGTGTGCAGGCAGATCAGATCGCAGGCCAGCACCTCGTCCAGTTCACAGAGGTCGGGGTTCTGTTCCGGGGTCAGAAACGGATCGTAGCAGTGGCAGGTCACGCCCTGGGCGCGCAGACGCCGGTGCAGCAGGCCACCGACATTGCCGCAACCGATGATGCCCACCCGCAGCCCCAGCCAGTCGATATTCAGCGCCGCCAGGGCGGCGTAGACGTACTCCACCACGGAGTTGGCGTTGCTGCCCGGGGCGCTGGCCCAGGCGATGCCAGATTGCTCCAGATAACGCAGGTCCAGATGATCGACGCCGATGGTACAGGTGCCGACAAAGCGCACGGGGGTGTCTGCCAGCAGCGCCTGATCCACCCTCGTCACCGACCGCACCACCAGCGCCCCGGCGCCGGCCAGGTCATCGCGTTGCATCTGCCGGCCCGGCAGGCGTACCACCTCACCCAAATGACCGAAACAGGCGTCGGCCAGGGGGACGTTTTCGTCAACGATTATTTTCATGCTTCTTTCCCGTGTAATGCCCGTTTGGCTCGCGTCATAAAGCCCCGGCCAAACCCCATGTCTTCGGCGAAGCTTTCCAGCCCCGGCCAGTTCACCGCGCTGCGTTTCAGGTCTGCCGTGGTTACCGGCAGCGGCAGGTCTTCGACAATGCGCGCCAGTTGCCGCGCCACGGCGATCTGCTCGCGGTGCTCCCCCAGCCGGGCCGCCAGTTTGCCCGCTCCGCGCAGGGGCAGTGTCGCCACTGTGTCCAGTTGCCGGAACAGAGTGTCGATATCGCCGTAGTGCTGCAGGAGGGTGGCGGCGGTTTTGCCACCGACACCGGGCACGCCGGGAATATCGTCGATGCTGTCGCCCACCAGGGCCAGATAGTCGGCCAGTTGCTCCGGGCGCACTCCCAGCTTTTGCTCCAGATCCGGGCCGTAGATGCGGCGCTCGCCGGTGTAGTCCCAGAGGTAGTCCTGGGGCCGGCGCAGCAGTTGCCCCAGGTCCTTGTCCCGCGTGAGGATGGCAATGGGCTTTTTGCCCCGGCGCAGCTTGCGCGCCAGGGAGCCGATCAGGTCGTCCGCCTCGTGGGTGTCGCTGGCAAAGCTGGCGATGCCCAGCAACTCCCCCGCCTGCCGGCAGGCGCGCAGCTGGAAAGCCAGGGCCTCGTCGGGCAGAGCCCGACTGATCTTGTAGTCCGGATAGATCTCATTGCGAAAGCAGCCGCCCAGGCTTTCGTCGTAGCAGGCGGCCAGATGACTGGCGCCGGTCTCTTCCAGCAGGCGCAGCAGGAAGGTGCTGTAGCCGTAGACGGCGCCTGTGCCGTAGCCCTGCTCGCGGCTGAACCAGTTGTCCGGCAGGGCAAAGTAGTAGCGGAAAATATAGATGGAGGCGTCGATCAGGCAGATCGGTGCCGGCTCGCGGGTCACAGGCTGCCCCTGTCGAAACGTTCCGGCCGCAGCAGGTCATCCAGTGACGACGCGGTGCCGTAGTATGTCATGAGAGCCCGCAGAAACCGCTCCGCCCGGGCGTTGACGCCGGCGGCGCACAGCGCCAGCACCCGCTGGTGGATGGCATCCTTGAAGGCCTCGCTGGGGCCTTCGCCCAGGGCCAGGTTGTCGGCGCTGGCGCGAAAGCGGTAGCCGGCGGCCACGGCGAAGAGCCACTCCAGGGCCTGGGGCTGAACCTCCACCCGCTCGAACAGGGCCTGCTCCTCGCGGTTGCGGCCGTCCGGGCGGTACCAGTAGCCGTAGTCCGGCAACTGGCGACGCCGGACGCCGGCCACGCACCAGTGGGCCACTTCGTGCAGGGCGCTGGCGAAGTAATCCCGGGTGAAGCGTATGCAGTGCAACTGGTCGGGCTGGTCGGCGGGCTGGTACTCCGGCTCGGGGGCACCCATCTGCAGACAGGTGCGCTCGCTGGGGATAAAGGCTTCATTAAACAATTGCACCAAATGTCGGCAATCGTGGGCAATTATGTCTTGAAATACGGACAACAGGGCTTTCCTCAACAACGGCCTCCAGGTCGGCCCGGCGATGTAAAAAAGATTTTTCCGTCACCAGCCCTTGTGCTTTGCGGCCATAGCCTATACTTTATGTGGTGACGGAGTTGGTTTGCCGTCATTTTGCACCGCGAGTCGGTCCCATCGGCTCCAGCCTCATCAGGAGGTAGTATTATGAAGACCTCAGTACCCGGCCACAACACCGACAATGTGGTGGACTTCTTCACCGGCAAATCCTTTACCGAACTCAACGACGAGCGCTTTGTCCGCCTGGCGCCGGAGCTGGACGGCCTGGAGATGCTCTACTCCAACGAAGCCCACCCGGAAAAGCTGTTCAGCGTCAAAATTCTCTGCTGGGGCCTGCGCGCCAACGGCGACGTGGTGGGCCTGGTGCCCTGGCTGAACGATATAGTTCCCTGTACCGAGATCTGTGACCCCCTCAACGGCCAGTGGGAAGGCTACTACGACGCGGGCATCGACGAGATTTTCTTCGACGCGCCCATGCACAAGGTGGTGGAGGTGGAAACGGCGGCGGAATACTACGAGCTGGAGTGCGAAAACGACGAAGACGTGGTGCAGGAAATTCCCGACACCATCGGCACCCACGCCGTACTGGCCACACCGGGCACCAACCAATTGGCGCTGGTGGAGGTGATCAGTTGGCGGCTGCTGCACAACGGCCGTGTCTACGGCATGCTCACCGATCTGGAGCGCGTGGTCAGCACACCGGTGCTGCCCGGCGACGATTGCCTGTACCCGGCCCAGGACAGCGACCAGTTCCGCTATTTCTTCCAGCACCAGATCGCCAACAAGATCAAGGCGGAAGACCCGGAGGCATTGGCGGCGATTTCGATGCTGGTGGATCAGTAGGACTTCTTCCTCACCCAGTAAACATAAGTCTGTCCTCTTTCCTCCTGGTCCACCAACTGGTGGCCCAGATGATGACAGAACTGGGGGATGTCGCGCCGGGTCGCCGGATCGGTGGCAGTGACCTCAATCAGTGCACCTGGCGCCATTTCCCGCACCGCTTTGTGCAACAGCATCACCGGCTCCGGGCAGAGCAGGCCGGTTGTGTCCAAATACTTATCAATTTCGGCTTTCATAGTGGAAACTCTTCTATAAACCCCCCGGCAGCCAACGCGGGCGCTGCTACACTTCCAGTAGTCACAAGAACCACAATACGAATATTCTTGGGGAACCTGTGTTCGATGTCCCAGCAACTGACAACTACTGCCAGCACAAACCGCCATTACCCCACCGGCGTTTTCACCCGCTGCTCCCTGGAGCTGACCCTGCGCCTGCTCAACGAGCATCACCCGCTGCTGGCCCTGGAATTGCACCGGGCCTTGCGCAGGCACTTCGCCGCAGTGCAGACCGGCAACCATCCCGGCGACTGCCTCAAGGCGGAACTGCTGGAGTGTCTGGACCCCAAGGCCATCAGCGGCATTATCGCCACCTTGACGCGATTGATCCGGCAGGCATTGGCCGACGAACCTTACCAACCGGACAGAGCCACCATTCTCCACGGCCTGGTGCGGGATTGGTCGGAACTGGCCGAGTGGCTGCTGCTACAGTCCTCTTCGCAGCGCTGCACTGGAATCGCTGAGTAATTCCGCGGGAAATTTTCCGGCGGGATTGCATTTTCCCATACCGTTGAACATTATGGGATAATGCGTTGTCTGGTAAACAATCATCAGCGAGCATTCCTGGTTAAGGACACCCATGATCCATGTGTTAGTCGAGCGCCATATCGCCGAAGGTATGGAAAGCACCTATGAGTTGGTCGCCCGCCAGGCCCTGCAATCGGCCCATCGCGCGCCGGGTTTTATCAGCGGCGAGGCGCTGCGGGATCTGCAGCGGCCCAATCACCGCTACCTGCTGTCCAAGTGGCGCTCCCTGCACGACTGGAAACGCTGGTACTACAGCGACGAGCGCCATCAGGCCATGAATCAACTCAACCCGACACTGGCGGACTTCGAAAAAGTCACCTTGTTGCAGGGTTGATCTCTTGCCACCTAACCCTGAATCCACAAGTGCCCGGTGACTTCCTCGCGGTCGTGATAGAGCTGCCTGAAGCGCAGTGACACCTGCAGACCGGCTGTGTCGGCCCGGGCCAACAGCCGCTGACGCAGTTTTTCCACTTCGGCATGGCGCTGTTTCATGGGCAGTTTCAGGTTGAAGATCGCTTCCACGAACCAGCGGTTTTCCATCCAGCGTCCCACCAGATCCGCCACCCGGGCGGGCTTGTCGGCAATATCACACACCAGCCACTGCACCCGCTTTTTCGGTTCGAACAGAAAACCGTCGTTGCGCCGGTGTACCACCTGACCGGTTTCCAGCAACTCCGATGCCATGGGGCCATTGTCCACCGCCTCCACAAACATGCCGCGCTGCACCAGCAGCCAGGTCCAGCCGCCGGGCGCGGCGCCCAGGTCCACCGCCTTCTGGCCGCCGGCCAGGCGCTCATCCCACAGGTCGGCGGGAATAAAGTGATGCCAGGCTTCTTCGAGTTTTAAAGTGGCGCGACTGGGGGACGCCCTGGACAGGCGCAACCGGGGAATACCCATGGCCCAGGGCGCGGCATTGTAGGCCGGGCTGACGCCGAGATAGGCGCTGTCGCCGGAGAGAAACAACAGGTGCAGACGCCAGGGGCCTGTTAGCGGCTTGAGTCTGCCCTGCTCGCGCAACGCCTTTTCAAAGGGACGCCGAAATTTGTTGCCCAGGGTCAGCAGTTCCTTGCCGTCGTTGGTGTCGGGCGTTTCCACCAGCAACTCGCGGCACTGTGGCAGGGCCTGGGCGGCCGCCATTAACGGCGTCAGGCGGTCATTGACGGGCAGGGATTCCAGCGCGGCACCGGAGGCGAACCACTGCCGCACAAACGTCAGCTCCGCAAACGGCAACTGCCGGATCAGTTGCTCGGCGCCGTCTTCCTGCTGGGTGACATACACCACCCAGGCGCTGCCGTCGCGGGTTTTGCAGTAACCGTAGACACCGGCGTCCGCCGCCCGCTCGCTGATTTCCGCCGCACACTCTTTTTCAAAACCGGCGCGGCAGTGCAAAAACAGATGATTCAAGAGTTGGTGCTCCCGGGTGTGTGTCTGATCATGAAGGTCGTCGCCGCCTCGGCGGCCGCCACCAGGTGTTGCGACACGGTGAAGCCGGATTTTACCCGGGGCCTGAAGTCGTGATCACCGTCCTCCAGCCAGTGCAAGACGATGGCGTCGGACAGAGTGTATGCCGCCACCTCCTGCCGGTTGCCCAGGGGATCGCGACTGCCCTGTGCGATCAGCGTCGGTGTGCGCAGCCCCGCCAGATGTTCGGTGCGGGTGCGCTCGGGTTTGCCCGGCGGGTGGAAGGGATAACCCAGGCATACCAGCCCCGCCACGTCCCGCGTCCGCTCCTCGGCCAACAGCAGCGACGCCATGCGTCCGCCCAGGGATTTGCCACCGATAAACACCGGCCCGCCCCGCTCGCTCTGCCAGCGGGCCAATTGCTGGCGCCAGCAATCGAGCAGTACCGGTTGACGATCCGGCGGGCGACGGCCGCCCTGCCGCCGCTGCGCCATATAGGGAAACTCGAAACGCCGCACAGCAATGCCCCGCTCACACAGCAGCGCCGCCATGCGGTTCATAAAGTCGCTGTCCATAGGCGCGCCGGCACCGTGGGCCAGCAACAGGCTGGCACGGGGGGTGCCCTCGGGTATGTCCTCCAGCCAGTGGTCAGTCATCGGCGCCGCCAGTGGACAGCTCCCGCGCTTCCTGTCGGGTGAGCAGGTTCACCGATTCGGTGGCGGCATCGTAGGCAATCACCACCTCGCCGCGTTCCAGTTGCCGGCGCACCTGGGCCACCTTGTTGGCCAGGGGCACCTCCTCGGCGCCGTAGTCCGTGCCTTCGCGGGCGATAAAGCTCTCGATCAGCCCCTGCAGGGCGTCGGCGGACAACTGTTGGTGTGGAATGATCATGACATGCTCACTTGTGGAAAACGCACCCGGGTTATACTCTGCCCGGTAACAGCCAATCCAGAGTGGGAGAGTAACCGGCGTGAACAGCTATCTGGTGCTGAGCGTAATCAGCGACGACAAACCCGGCGTGGTGGACCTGCTGGCCCGAACCATCCGCGACCAGGGCGGCAACTGGCTGGAGAGCCGTCTGTCCCGCCTGGCCGGCAAGTTCGCCGGTATTGTACAGGTGGCCGTGGCCGAGGAACACCGGCAGGCACTGCAGGACGCGCTGCTGGCGCTGTCGGCCCAGGGGTTGAAAATCCTGGTGGAAACCGCCAGCGACAGCGAAGACAGCACCAGCCGCACCTTCGAATTCAGCGTGGTGGGCAACGACCGCCCGGGCATAGTGCGCGAGATCGCCCAGGCCTTCGCCAGCCGGCAGATCAACATGGCGGAGCTGGAAACCGCCTGTTCCAGCATGCCCTGGTCCGGCGAACCCCTGTTCGAAGCCACCGGCATCATCCAGGTGCCCGAAACCGTGGATATGGATGAACTGCACGATCAACTGGACGCCATCGCCGACCAACTGGCGGTGGATATCCGTATCGAAACCGCCCCCTGACCCCCTCCCCTCTTACTCTCCTACCCTATGGGCAAAGCCGTGGTGTTGATGGGGGACTTGAGGACAAAGGACGAGTGGACGCCGCTGACGCCTTCGATGCGGGTGAGCTTGTTGAGCAGGAACTGCTGGTAGGCGTCCATATCCCGCACGATCACCTTGAGCAGATAATCCGAGGACTGGCCGGTGACCAGGTGGCATTCCAGCACTTCCGGATAGTTGGCGATGGTGCTCTCGAACGCCTGGAAGCGATCCGGGGTGTGCCGGTCCATACTGATCTGCACCAACGCCATCAGGGTCAGCCCCAGCTTGCGGGCATTGAGCAGCGCCACATAGCCGTCGATCAGGCCATCTTCCTCCATCTGCCGCACCCGGCGCAGGCAGGGCGAGGGGGACAGGCTGATGGCGTCGGCCAGTTCCTGGTTGGAAATGCGCCCCCGCCGCTGCAGGGTGTCCAGAATCATCCAGTCGTATTTGTCCAGCTTCTCCGGCACAGGCTGCCCCTCATTTCACACCCAAAAGCATAATATGCCAACAATTACACATTATTGGAAATAAAATATCAATATCGGTAAATTCTCAGAAACATTCGCAATATAATGCCGCCGCTGCGGGCCTATACTGTCCACAAGCCCGGCAGAGCGCCAAAAGCGCCCTGCCCCCCGGCCCGGCCGGCCGCCACAAGCGGCCAGGCCCAACCGGCCAAACAGAGAATCCACCCAGGAGCCAGACATGATCAGCGATCCCGCCCGCAAGTACCGCCGCTTTGAGCCCATCCGGTTGCCCGACCGGCAGTGGCCCGATCGCGTGCTGGACAAGCCCCCCATCTGGATGAGCACCGACCTGCGCGACGGCAACCAGGCGCTGATCGACCCCATGAACATCGACACCAAGCTGCGCTTTTTCAGGGCGCTGGTGGCCATTGGTTTCAAGGAGATCGAGGTGGGTTTCCCCTCCGCCTCGGAGACCGATTTCAACTTTGTACGCCGGTTGATCGAAGAGGATCTGGTGCCCGACGACGTGACCATCGAAGTGCTCACCCAGGCCCGCCGCGACCTGATCGAGCGCACGGTGGAGTCCCTCAGGGGCGCCCGCCGGGCCATAGTGCATATGTACAACCCCATAGCCCCGGTGTTTCGCCGGGTGGTGTACAAAACCGACCAGGCCGGCGTCAGACAGATTGCCGAACAGGGTACCCGCTGGGTGAAGGAACTCACCGAAGCCCAGCCGGGCACCGAGTGGGTGTATCAGTATTCACCGGAAGTGTTTTCCAGCACCGAAGTGGAGTTCGCCAAAGAAGTGTGCGACGCCGTATCCGCCATCTGGCAACCCACGCCCGAACGCAAGATGATTTTCAACCTGCCAGCCACGGTGGAAATGTCCACCCCCAATACCTACGCCGACCAGATCGAGTGGATGCACCGCAACCTGCACAACCGCGAGAGCATTGTGCTCAGCGTGCATCCGCACAACGATCGGGGCACGGCGGTGGCGGCGGCGGAGCTGGCGGTCATGGCCGGCGCCGACCGGGTGGAAGGCTGCCTGTTCGGCAACGGCGAGCGCACCGGCAATGTGGACCTGGTGACTCTGGCACTGAATCTCTACTCCCAGGGCATTCACCCGGGGCTGGATTTCAGCCGCATCGACGAGGTGCGGCAACTGGTGGAAGAGTGCAATCAACTGCCGGTGCACCCGCGCCACCCCTACGCCGGCGAACTGGTGTTTACCGCCTTTTCCGGCTCGCACCAGGATGCCATCAAGAAAGGCTTTGCCGCGCAGGACCCGAACGGTTTCTGGGAGATTCCCTACCTGCCTCTGGATCCGGCGGACCTGAACCGCAGCTACGACGCCGTGGTGCGGGTCAACAGCCAGTCCGGCAAGGGCGGTGTCAGTTTTCTGCTGCAACAGCACGCCGGTTTCGAGTTGCCGCGCCGCCTGCAGATCGAGTTCAGCGGTATTGTGCAGAAGGTCAGCGACGCCACCAGCAAGGAAATCAGCAGCGTGCAGATTTTCGAGTTGTTCGAACAGGAATACCTGCAGGTGGATGCCCCCTACCGCTACGCCGGCAGCCGGGTGGATGACGGCGACAACGACGAAGTGTCAACACTGGTCAAGGTGTTGTATCAGGACAGCCCGCTTGAACTGACCGGCGCGGGTAACGGCCCCATCGACGCCGCCGCCAGGGCGCTGAGCCGGCACACCGGTACCGACATCACCGTAGTGGACTACCACGAACACGGCCTGGGCTCCGGCTCGGACGCCACCGCCGTGTGCTATG
This sequence comes from Marinimicrobium sp., assembly GCA_050486405.1. GTDB lineage: Bacteria > Pseudomonadota > Gammaproteobacteria > Pseudomonadales > Cellvibrionaceae > JBJHDF01. The sequence continues at coordinate 67,544 of JBJHDF010000015.1, forward strand.
TGGAAGTCAAAATCGGCGACGGCAAACCGCTGTTTGGCGTCGGGCGCGACAAGAACATCGTCGCCGCCGCCATCAAGGCGCTGATCAACGGTGTAAACCGGCAGTTATCCAGCGAACAGCGGGCGGCTGCCTGAACTCCCCCTAACCGCACAATCCAGGCTGGCCACCAAGTAAAAGGTTTAGTGCTATATAAGCCGCTTCCCCGCTATACTGGCGCCGGTACACCACAGTGGCCCCACCAAACGGAGAAGAACCATGAAATACCTGCCCGCTATACTCATTGGCTTGCTGATGCTCGCGGGTTGCGACCGCTCGCCACCCGCCGATGAATCACCCGCCACACCAGCATCGGAAGTAACTGCATCCTCTTCGGAGCGGCTGGCCGCTATCCTGGCTGCCAAGCCGGAGGAGTTTCAGGCCCGCTACGCCGGTCGCCGTCCCCAGGAGACTCTGGCGTTTTTCGGTATCGAGCCCGGCATGACGGTAGTGGAAGCTCTGCCCGGCGGTGGCTGGTATTCCCAGATACTGATCCCCTACCTGGGCAGCGAAGGCCGCCTGATCGGCGCCAACTATCCTCATGACATGTGGCCGCTGTTTGGCTTCTTCAATCCGGAATTTATCGACTCCATGGCGACCTGGACCGAGGACTGGCCGCAGACAGCCATGGAACAGTGGGCGGGCGATGACGGTGCAACAGTAGAAGGCTTCGAGTTCGGATCTTTGCCGGCCGGGATGGAGGGCCAGGCCGATGCGGTGCTGCTGATCCGCGCCCTGCACAATCTCGCCCGTTTCGACGATCAGGGCGGTTATCTGCAGACAGCGCTGGCGGACATCCACCGGGTGCTCAAACCCGGCGGCATAGTCGGCGTGGTGCAACACGAAGCCCGGCCCGACAAGACGGACGAATGGGCCAGCGGCGCCCGTGGTTATCTCAAGAAGCAGTTTGTTATCGACGCGATGCAGGAGGCGGGATTCGAACTGGTGGCCAGCAGTGACATCAACGAAAACCCCGCCGACCAACCGGGCGAGGACGATATCGTCTGGCGGCTGCCGCCGTCACTGGGAACCAGCGGTGATGACCCGGAATTGCGCGAGCGCCTGAGTGCCGTCGGCGAGTCCCATCGCATGACGCTCAAGTTCCGCAAGCCCTGATCAGCAGCTCTTTCTCCCCTCGGCCTCCATTCCAGACTCGGCTCTACCGCCCACATCCTTGTGGGCGTCCCCGGCCCTCCCCTCTGTAGAGGGGAGGGAGCGATCAAACGGTGCCTTTGAGTGCGAGGCCTACACCGAAGGCCAGGGCGGCGGCGACGCCGCCGATGAGCAGGGTTTCGAGACCGCCGCGATACCAGCTCTGACTGACCTGGGTGGCCTTGGCGACACCGATGACAAAAAAGGCGATCAGGGTGAGTACCGCACTGGCCAGAAACGGCTGGGCGATCAATCCAGCCGAACCCCAGTTGAGCAGAAACGGCAGCAGTGGCAGGCTGCCGGCAAGAATGAAAGCGAGAAAGGTGGCACTGCCGGCCTTGACGGCGCTGGCACCGCTCAGGCTCATGCCGTGTTCATCCTGCAGCATGGTGTCCACCCAGCGGTCGCGGTCGGCAGTGATTACCGCCACCACCTGCTCCAACTGCTCGCCGGAAAAACCCTTGGCCGCAAAAATCTGCCGCACTTCCTCGCGCTCGCCCTCCGGGTAAAGGCGGATATGCTGCTCCTCCTCGGCGCGCAGTTTCGTGCGCAACTCGTTCTCCGCCCGGGTGCCCAAAAAATTGCTCACCGCCATACTGAAACCGTCGGCGAGAAGATTGGCCAATCCAAGAATGATGACAATACCCGACGACAGGCCAGCGCCCGCCACGCCGGAGACAATGGCAAAAGTGGTAACGGCGCCGTCGATGGCGCCGTAAATGAAGTCGCGCAGGTAATTGTGCCGAGGCCCATCGGCCAGACGCCGGGCAATAGCCTCCGGCTCATGCTCCACCCGCAACCGCCGCCTCTGCCGCCGCAAAGTCCACATAGTCAACCTCTACCCGTCTTTTCCCTTTGTTTACTGCAACACTTCCCGCCAATAGATGATCCGGTCCTGGCCGCGATAGCGGCCAAAGCCGTAGATGGCATCGATTTCGGCGTCGGGATTGCCGTCGCGGTTCCAGTCGTATTGCAGCCAGGGAAGATCCTGCAGATTGATGCGCACATTGAAGTTGCCGATATTGCCGGCGCCAGGCGCAGTGAAAGTGTGGCCGGCATCGCCGCCGGAAAAGACGATATCGTCATCCACGCCCATATCCGTGTGAGTGTATTCACCGGTGCTGGTGCCGCCACCCACAGTAACCTCAAGGTTGGCGTCTATATCAATGCTGCCCTCCGGGTAGGTAATGGCGCTGCGCGACACCCGGGTGCAGTTGTCATCGACGCTGTCGCTCCAGTTGCCGTTGTTCCAGTACTGGGTGACAAAACGCACCGGCAGGGGATCGGTTTCCAGGCCGAAGGCGCTGTCCAGACGCAGGCGGCCGTGACGCAACTCGAAGGGAGCACCCAGCGCAACATGAGTGCAACTGTCATCGTCGCTGCAATCGTCGTCGCTCACGGGGTTCATATTGAGACCGTTCAGCGGACGATCGTCGAGCGCGTCGCTGAGCAGGAGACCCAGTTGCAGGTTGTCGTAGGGCCCATCGGGTACAGCGGCGCGGGCCACGTAGGCTTCGTCGGTAAAAAATTCAAGAATGCCCTGCTCCCAACCGCCCGGCAGATCGATATTCAGGCGGCCGCCCCAGTCGCCACCGTCGCCCTCATTATCGTTTTCGGCGGCGTAACCCACCGTTGCCGTCTGGGCGTAGCCCAGGCCGATATTGTCGTAGTTGCTGGTGATGCCACCGCCCAGGGTGCGGGCCTGCAACTGATAACTCACTTCCATCGCCGGCTGATCCATATAGGAAAAACCGCTGCAACTGGTCACCACACTGGAGGACTGGAAATGGTAGTGGTGCGGATAGATACGCCCCACCGACACACTGTTGGACGCGGCCACGATATTGCCGGTGCCGAGATAATTGCCGCCCACCAGCAGCGCCTGTAAACTCAGCGCGCCCACCTGATCCCAGACCAGACTTTCAAAGGCGACCACACCGTCGGTAACAGCGCCGCTGTTCACGCCGCCCAGAGTCCCGGTGTCGCCACCGGACGGGTACACCAGCGCGTAATTGAGGGCCACCGATTCCGGCGCCGACTCGCGGCCGAAGTTGGGGGTGACATTGCCATCGGCATTGCGCACTTCCACCTGGGCGTGGAAGTTTTCTCCCGCCGCCACAAAGCCACTGCCGCCGCTGGTGGTGCCGGGGTTGGGCGTACCGCCCGGAGTAGTCACCGAACTGATAAACAGAGTGTAAGGCCTGACCACGAATTCGTTGCTGGTGCCGTTCAGGGTGACGGCGGGGTCGTCGCCCTGGGCGGACAGTGCAAGTTGCGCGTGCAGTCGCAACTGCCCCACGTCGGAGTAGTTGATGGGGATGGCGGCAACACCGTTGGCATCAAAGGTCAGTGTCACCGGCGCGTAGCCGATGGCATCACCGCTGTTGTTCGCCTGGGCCGGGCTGCCGGCCACCGTCAGGCTCTGCCCCGCCACACAGGTATCGGGATTGCGGCATTCGTAGGCCAGCCCCACAGTCTGGCTGCCCTGCACCCGCCCCTCGCAGGCGCCGGTATCGGTGTTGGTGCGCACGGCGCGCAGAATGGGATTGCTGTCCGGCACCGCCGCCACCTGGTGGGCAATGGGATCCAGAGCGGCGTTGCCGTAAAACCGCAAGCCGGTATCGAGGAAGGTTAACGGATCCGACACGGCGGACAATGTACCGTCGGAGAGCTCAATGATTAACGTCGCGGGCGTGGTCTGCTGCAACGAGCGCACTACCGTGGTATCACTGCCATTGAAAGTGTGAGTGTTGCCTCCCACCCAGACACCGCTGGCCGGATTGGTAGCGAGTACTATCTGGGTGCCCGCCGGCGGCGGCACCGGATTGCCATCGATGTCGCGGGCAACAATGGTGACGGGTTCGGCTTCGCAGGTGATGCCCGTGCCGGCATGGGTAATGGTGTAGTGATCGACAAAATCGTCGCAGGGGTGAGTCTCGTTCATGATGGCCACCACCTGGGCACCGTCCAGCACCCCGTCGTAGATGCGCACTTCATCCAGATTGCCCTGGAAGTAGTTGCCGTCTCCCGCGCCGGTATCCTCCACCCGGCCAATGCTGGAAAAGGGCGTACCAATCAGGCCACCGGCGATACCACCACTGTTTTCCAGCACACCGTTGACAAAAATCTGGAAGGTGCCCGCGTCGTGGTCCCGGGTCAGGGCCACGTGGTGCCAGGCACCGTTGTTGACGCTGGTGGTGGATTTCCAGTTGGCAAAATCATCGCCCACCGACAGACCAATGCGACCGGATGCATCCAGCCAACCCCAGAAGATATCGTCGGTACCACCGGATAGCTCAACACCAGCGACGCCCGGGGCCACCCAGGCGGTGTCGCTGCCCACCTGTGTGGTGCGGATCCAGAACGCCAGGCTGGCGGTGCCGTTAAGGTAGCTGGACAACCCCGGTACGTTCACATAATCGTTGACGCCGTCGAACTCGCCATAACGGCAGGTGCCGGGATCGCCGGGAATGGCCGGCGAAGCACCGGCAGTGGAAGCACCGCCCACCGCCGTGCCGTGATTGCTGTTGCCGCTGCTGTCTTCCACCTGGCCGGCGGCACCGGTCCAGGCCGGTTCGTCCATGCGATAGTGGGCCACCAGGCTGGCATCGGGCTCCGGCACACAGTGATACAGGCCCTGCCCCAAGGTCGGTGTCGGCCCGGCGGGTATGGCCGGGAAGGGGCCGCCGGTTGGCCCCATACGCAAACGGATTACCGCCTGCCCAAAGTTCTCATAGTACTCCAGGCGTATCGGGTAGAGCGCGCCAGCCTGCAACTGGACACTGCCACTGGTATCCGTGGTGGCAGCGTGGTCGGTCCAGTTGTCGATAAGCAACTGGTTGTTGACCCACAGGCGAACACCGTCATCGGAAACCGTTTGAAACTGGTAATTCCCGGTTGAATTGACGCGCACAAAACCTTCCCAGCGCACAAAAAACTGATCCGCACCTATACCCGGCACACCGGGTGCACCGGCACCCCAATCGAAGTCGATGGGGCCGTCCACGCGCACGCCATCGGGTGTGCCGGTGGGCGGTGTCGGCGGCGAGCCGCCGGTCCAGTTGTAGTAGTCACCAGGCAGGCCACCTTCCGGAATAAAGCCCGTCGGGCACTCCGAGGGCGGTACCGCAACGGCCGGCTCGGCGATAGCGAACTGGCCAAACCCGGTGATGCCCGTGCCCTGAGTGCTGGTACCGGTGCGGGCGCCCACCGTTACCGGGCTCCAACTGCCACCGGCAAACCGTTCGATCTCAAACAACTGGGGATTGGCACCGACATCAATGTCACCCGCCAGATAATTGAAAGTCACTTCCATATTGCTGGTCACCAAACCATCGCCGCTGAGTGTCCACCAACGATTCACCGAGCGGGCGGCATCCAGGCCGGAGGAGCCAATCTGCGGGTGATCACCGGCGCTCTGGGAAATACTGGCAATCAGAAACCCCGCCGCGCTGGTGGTATTGGGCAGACTGACGTTCAGCGGCCGATAGGCATCCGGCGCACCTATATCGAACACCCGGGACTGCCAGCCGGTGGGCATCCACAATCCGAGATTGCCCGCCACCCAGCCCGCCGTGCGGTTGACGCCAGACCAGCCGGTCTGTGACACCCGCAACACATTGCTGCCGGTGGTCACCACACCCGTTGCCAGATTCAACTGGGTTTGCACCAGCACATCGGCGTTGAGTGTCAGGCCAGCGCTGTTGTTCACCTCCATATTCTGAAAGGTCGTGGCGCCGGTCAGTACCTGGGGCACGCTGCCGTTGAAACGGTGCAGACCGGCACCGGCGTTGAAGGTGCCGCTGTTGGTAAAGTTGGCGCGATAGTTCTGACCACCGCCGGCGCTGTTGGTGTAGGTGCCATTGTTGACAAAATTGCCCTGGTAATCGTGCGTGGCACTGGCGTTGACGGTGCCGTTGTTAACGAACGGGCCAGCGTAATTGACCGACGCGGAATTATTGAAGGTGACCCCGGCGTTGACGGTGGTGGTGCCGGTGATGGTGGGCGTTGCCCAGGTGGTCTGACTCTTGGTGCCGCTGCCGGCAAAGGTCAGGTTGTGGTAGTTGATCTCGCTGACACCCAACAGCGCTGTCTGGTTGGCGCCGCCGTAGATAAAAGTGCTGGCGGTGCCGGGCGCCAGGGTCATGGCGGAGGTGTTGAAGGCACCATTCAAACGCAGTGTGCCGCCGCCGCCGGTCATATCAATCACGGCGGTATTGGCGGCACCGTCCGCACTCAAGGCGCCGTTGATCAACAGGCTGCCAGTGGTAATCTCCACCCGGGCATGCTGGGTGAAGGCGTCCACGGACTTGCTCAACGCCAGGCTGCCAACGGTAACGCTGCCAGCATTGACCGCCAGCACATTGGGATTGTCACCGCCGCTGGGTTTGTAAATGGTGAAGGCGCCGCTTACGGTGAGGCTGGAACTGGCCGTCGCCAGCACCAGAGAGTTGCCCCGCTGGTTACCCTGGGTACCGGAGTTGCCCAGGGTGACGCTGGCCGCCACGGCGCTGAAACCGGCGGGAATGGTCACCACGTCGGTGAGCTCGGGTGAACCTCCCGTACGGTTGATCACCACATGGCTGCCTGCATTGGGAATGCCGCCGCCGCAACCGGTCCAGGTGGCGGCGCTGTTCCAGGGACCACCACCACCCACGGCAGTGCAGGCAAAGGCCACATCCGCCGCCAGCCAGGCACCCAGACAAAACAAGACCAGGCTCCGGAATCCGGGGCGGCGCCGTATTGTCTGCTTCTGGTCTGCTGTATTCATGTTCAACTCAAGTCCGCTGGTCACACCGGCTTCACTCCTCGGCCATCAGGGCCGATACCTCTATGGTACGCTGGGCCTGCAGACTGCCCGCCTGACACTGGCCATGGCTGGTGATGGTGTAGAAACTGGTCTCGTTCATCTCCTGTCGGGCACAGCTGATTTGCGCCGAGCAGTTGTTCAGCCCCGGGATATTGTCATAGCCGCGCAGCAAATTGATGGCGGCGCACTGGCCGTCCACCGTGGCCCGGCTGCTGGCGTCCGGGTAAAAAAGAAGACTCATGCCCTCCTGGGCGCCGCTTTCGGCGGCGTAAAACGCCTGTACGCTGATCAGTTCCTGCACGGCGCCGATATTGGTCTGGGCGCTGACGCGCCACAGACCCAGGGCCAGCAATCCCAGCACCAGCATCATAAACAGTGCCAGGGGCAGCAGAAAGCCGCGCTGGCGGCCGATGGGCGATGTTTCAGGGCACATTGCTTCAGGGCACATTGCGCAGCATCACCTCCTGATTGTAGGTCACCTGCTCGCCGCCGCGACTGAACGCCAGATTGATAACCACACGCAGATTGACACTGGTGGCACCGCCATCGAGCACCGCAAAGGGAGCGCCCACGGCGCTCACGCCGCCGGCCAGCAGGTCACTGGCGGCGCTCTGGGACAATACATTGGCGGCCGTCGGATCGAGGCCCGCGTAAAAACGCAACTGATCGTTGCTGACGCAGAACGCCTGGGGGCTGTCCACCAGATAGAAACGCTGACTGAAGGAATCCCGCAACCAGTTGTTGCCGTTGATGGCCGCCGCCGCATCGCCGCCGTAAGCGGCCAGGGACGCAGGTGAGCCGCCGTAGACCTCCGCCGGCGACAGGGCACCGACGGAAATGTATTGCGCGGACCAAAAATCATCGTCACTGTGCGGACCGACGGTGACCGGATCGCCGAACATCACCGAGCCCAGATAGTGACCGCTGCCGGCGATGGGGAAAAACTGCAGGCAGTCGCCGCCGTCGGTGACCCGCACGGTGTAGGGCAAGGCACCGCGCAGTTGCCGGGTCATGCGCTCCAGCGCGGGACGGCTGGCGTTGATCAACTCCCCCCGACTCTGGTTCACCTGGTGCAGGCGCACGGCGTTGACCACCAACTGGGCGCTGATAACGGCGGTGATGGACAGAATGACCACCACGGTGATCACTTCGATCAGGGTAAAGCCTCCCTGCCTGGCCAGCGGGCGGGCCATCAGAAATTGGTCCTGTAGGCACTGAGAGTCAGGGATTCACCACTGGGTGCGGTGGCCACTACCGTCACCAAACGCGCCGCCGCCGGGTCTATGCCCAGATCGCCGCCAGCACCCGGCGTCACGCTAACCTGGGTGCTGTAACCCGGGTAGGGATTGGCGGTGACGCCATCCCAGTCGCTGACCCCACCGCCGCCGGTGCAGGCCGGTGCCGGCGGCTGGTCGGCGGGCACGATACTGCCGCAGGCGGGCACGCCGCCGGCGGGGGTGGCAGCATCGTAGGGTTGCGCCAGAGCCTGGTCCAGTTGCGACTGGGCCAACTCCAGCAGGCGCACCCGGACTATGGGGTCGACGCTGCCGGTGGCCACCCGCTGGTAGGCCGCCATTACCCCCACCATGGCCAGGCTGATCACCACCAGCCCGGCAATCAGCTCAATCAGGCTGAAGCCGCGCTTCCTCTTCTCCCCGGGCTCTCCCCACCCCACCCCTCCCCTCATAGAGGGGAGGGAGCACTCCCCCTCCACAAGCGGAGGGGGCCGGGGGGAGGTGTGGCTAGTAATGCACATAACCACTGGCCTCCACCGTCACCACGGCAGACACACCCCCTCTGGTGAGGGTCAGGGTTGTGGGAACCGATGGGCTGACAATGCGGCCCAGCTTGTCGTAGGTAAAGGTGGTGGGACCTGGCGGCGATACGGATACGCCCGAGGGAAAATTTATCGGATTCTCCAGGCCGGGAGTGTTGGCGGGCAAACCATTGACGTTTACGGTGACCGAGTTTGAGTCAACCACGGCGACTACCGCATCATCGGTGGAGCGGGCCATGGCCGTCTGCTGGGCAAAAAACAAGGCCGCGACCAGAGAGTCGCGGCCTGTCTGTACTGCGGCGGTATCGGAGGTGGCAAAGCGGGGGTACACCATCACACTGATCACGCCGATAATAATAATCACCGCGATCAGTTCGACCAGGCTAAACCCCCGCTGCCGATGACACACCGTTAGCCACCACCTCACTCCACTGCGTCATCAGGGAGAAGGGTCTGCCACATGGATACCGACAAACGTGGACGTGGCACTGCCCAAACCCGACAGCGTGCAGTTTGCAGTGGTGCCGGTTGGCGCATCAATAGCCGCCGCAGTGATGGAATACCCAGCGGGCAAAGCGGTGGTCAGCAGTGCTGAGGCATCTGTGCAGTTGGCAATAGCCGTGGGCGTGGGTGCACCGGTGATGCCCGCTTCATACGCTACCGCCGCCGCGTAGTTCAGAGCCACAGCACTGCCCAAATTACCGGCAATTCCATCTGCCGCTGCCTGTTCTGCCGCTGCAGACAGGTTCACAAACCTCGGCACCGCCGTAGCAGCCAGAATACCGAGAATCACGATCACCGCAATCAGCTCGATCAGGGTAAAACCGGATTGTTGTTGTTTCATATCGACTCTCCAACTTGGAAATAAAAAGGTTATTGATAAAACCGTATCTTCAGGCCCGCCTTACCGGACGCGGAACAATCGTTGGTCTTCCCTGGTAAACCTTGACGGTGACCAGTGCCCCGTCGAGGCACCACCGCAAATGCCAAAATCCTGTCACACCCTCAGCCACAATATAGACCATGGCATGACGGGCCGCCACTTGGCGACTCCCCTTTTTTACCCGTTTTGCGCCGTTTGTGGCGCGGATTGCGCATTTCGTCGGCGCGCCGCTCAGCGCCGCCGGCCACCTACCCACACCTCGCCGCTGGCGGGGGTATAGTCCACATGGTAGCGCCCCTGTTCATCCTGCAGCCGGTAGCGACAGGTGGCCCCTTCGGCGACGGTGGAAATATGGTAAGGCCTGGAGCCCTCCGCTTCGCGCCCGGCCACCGTGGCCGCCGGCGGGCCATGGAGCAATGCCTGCCAGAGCTGATAGCAGCGCTCGGGTGTCTGGGGCTCGCCGGGCACCACCGGCTCCGTGGCCAGGGGCCAGCCGTCTTCACTGACGTACACCCAGACCGGTACCGACTCCGCCGCCTCACCGGCGAGCTGCTGCAGGTGCCAGTGGGTATCGTGCAGCGCCACCGGCGAACGGCCGTCCAGAATCCAGCGGGCGCGCACGGCGGCGGTGGCGGTCACAAAATTGCTGGCCAGCCGCTCCACCCCGAGGCGCCGCACCTCGCGGGTCATGGCCGCGTAGTAGTACAGCGCCGTACCGATCAGCAGGCAGATCACCACGGACACCACAACAAACTCGAATTGCGTCAGTCCGCCCTGGCGTTTCATGGCTCAGGACTGCACCGCGTAGAGATCCCACATGGGCAGGAAAATACCCAGCGCCAGTATCAGCACGAAACCGGCCATAATGACAATCAGTATCGGCTGCACCCGTTCGCTGAGTTTTTTGGTGTCGTACTCCACTTCCCGCTCGTAAAAGCCCGCCACCTCCATCAGCAGTTCGTCCACCTGACCGCTCTCCTCGCCCACGGTGATCATCTGCAGCACCAGGGGCGAAAAGATGCCGCTGGCCAGGTGGGTATGGAACAGCCCTTCGCCGCGCTCGACGCCGCTGCGGATACCGCGGATTTTTTCCGCCAGGTAGGCGTTGTCGATGGCCCGGGCGCACAACTCCAGGGCCGTGGGCAGCGGCAGTCCGGCTCTGGCCATCAGGCCGAAAGAGCGCGCGTAGCGGGCCAGGGAGGCGCGTTCGATAATATCCCCCACCACCGGCAGGCGCAGTTTGCGGTAGCCCCAGCGGTAAGCGCCGCGCTCGGTATTGATGTAGTAGAAGAAACCGTAGATGGCGAGACCCACGACAATCAGCAACAACCAGCCGTAGCTGACAAAGAAATTGGAAATGCCGATCAGTATACGGGTCGGCCAGGGCAGCTGCGCGCCGAACTGGGCAAACAGATTGGCAAAGGCGGGGATGACCCAGATGTTGATTGCGGCTATGGCAACCGCCATAAAGATCAGCACAAAAGTGGGGTAGCGCAGCGCCGCCTTGATGCCCTTGACCGTGGCCAGATCCCGCTCCAGATACTCGCTCAGTTGCAGAAAGGCCAGATCCAGCCGGCCGCTGCTTTCACCGACGCCCACCAGGCTGATAAACAGGTTGTTGAACACCCTGGGGTGATGGCGCATGGCGGCGGACAGTTCCATACCGGTTTCCAGCCGGTCGGCGATGTCGTTGAGGGTTTCCTGAAAGGCCAGATGCCGCAGGGACGCGGCCAGACTGCGCAGTCCCTTGACCAGGGGCACACCGGCCTTGGTGACAGTATACATCTGGCGGCAGAACATGATCAGATCCGCCGGCTCCACCTTGCGGTATTTCTGCCAGCGCTCAAAGCGCGCCATCAGCCCGCTGGGCGCGTGATACTCGTGAATGGCCACAGGGGTGACGCCACGACTGAGCAACTGATTGGCTGCCGAATCGGCGCTGCTGGCATCCAGTTGGCCGCTGATGGCCTGCCCGCGTTCGTTGCGCCCCTGATACTGGTAAACGGTCATGGCGTGACCTCAGTGATCGGCTCCTGGGGTGCCTCATCTTCCACCTGGGCCGATACCCGCATCACTTCTTCCAGAGTGGTGGTGCCTTCGATGGCGTAATCCAATGCCCCCATACTCAGTGGCCGGAAGTGTTTGCTGCCCTGCGCGGCGCGACTGAAGCCTTCGATGTCGTTGGTGCGCATGGCTTCGGCCATGGCGTTGTTGATTTCCAGCATCTCGAACACACCGATACGGCCGCGATAGCCGGTGTTGTGACAGTGCGGACAACCGGCGCCGGCCTTGAACTGCACCTGGCTGATATCCCGGCCCCGGGTCATGGCGGCCAGCATCTGCTGTTCATTGGCGTCGGGCTGGTGCGGCTGCACGCAGCTTTCGCAGATACGCCGCACCAGCCGCTGGGCGATCACCGCTTTCAGCGCCGTGGCCACCAGATAACCGTCCACCCCCATGTCGACCAGCCGCAGGGCCGAGGTAATGGCGTCGTTGGTGTGCAGGGTGGAGAGCACCAGGTGGCCGGTCATGGAGGCGCGCAGGGCGATCTCCGCCGAATCGGCATCGCGGATCTCACCCACCAGCAGAATATCCGGGTCCTGACGCAGGGCGGCACGCAAGACACTGTTGAACGTCAGGCCGATGCGCTCGTGCAACTGCACCTGGTTGATGCGCGGCAGGCGGTATTCCACCGGGTCTTCCACGGTGATGATTTTTTTCTCCGGCTTGTTCAGCTCGGACAGGGCGCCGTAAAGGGTGGTGGTCTTGCCCGAGCCGGTGGGCCCGGTGACCAGTACCAGCCCGTGGGGCCGGGTGATAATCTGGCGGAAACGCCGCATCAGGTCTTCCGGCATGCCCACCCTGTTCAGCGGCAGCACACCGTCGGTGTGATCGAGCAACCGCATCACCACCGATTCGCCAAACTGCACCGGCATGGTGGACATGCGCACGTCGATATTGCGGCTCTTGACACGCAGGTTGAAACGGCCATCCTGGGGCAGACGTTTTTCGGAGATGTCCAGCCCGGCCATAAGTTTCAACCGCACCACCAGGGCCGAGGCGATGCGTTTTTCGTTCATCACCTGCTCCAGCAGCACACCGTCGATGCGCTTGCGGATGCGCAGTTCCTTTTCGTCCGGCTCGATATGAATGTCCGAGGCCTTGGCGGCGATGGCTTCCTCAAATACCTTTTGCAGGAGCCGCGCCACCGGCGCGTCGCTGTCGGTGGTGTCGGCGACAAATTCGCCCAGATCGACGGCGTTTTCCTCCAGTTCCTCGTCCAGTTCACCGGCCAGAGAGGCGATTTCGCTGGCGCGGCTGTAGGCCACATCCAGTACGTCCAGCAGTTCGGATTCGCGCACCACCGCCGGCTTGATATTTTTTTTCAGTTGCCGCTGCAGATCGTCCAGGCAGAAAATGTCCGTGGGGTCGGCCATGCCCAGCAGTAGTCCGTCCGGGTCCTCGCGCAGGGGGATCACCCGGTAGCGGCGGGCGCTGGTTTCCGGCAGGGACTGCACCAGCTCCGTGTCGAAACGGAACTGTTTGAGTTCTACAAAAGGAATGTTCAACTGCCGGGACAGGAGCGACAGCAGCGCGTTTTCCTCCACATAACCCAGATCCACCAGCGTCTTGCCCAGTTTGCGGCCGCTGAGTTTCTGCTCCTGCAGCGCGTGCTGGAGCTGAGTGTCGGTGATCATCTGCCGGCTGACCAGCAGATCACCGATGCGAATGCGCTTTTGTTGCGGTTGTGCACTCATTGGCTCTTACTCTTGGTTTCGTTTTCGCATTAACTTCCTGTACGTCGAGTCAGGGCAGCGATGCGCTGGTCGATATAGCGCGCCACTTCGGGCTGATGTCCGCCGGGCTGGTTGGCCCGGCGATAGGCTTCCAGAGCACTCAGGTGATCATCCCGGGCATCCAGTGCCAGCGCCAGACCCAGCCAGTAGCCCGGTGTGGGACCAAAGCGCTCCATCAGGCGCCGGTAGCTGCTGGCGGATTCGGTGTAGCGACCCACCTGATGGTAGAGGCCGGCCAGCAGCGCCCGGTAGCGCTCATCCTCTTGCGCTTCTTCCAGACCCGTCTCCAGCAGGGTCAGCGCCTGCTCCACTTCACCGCGCTGCAACAGCAGTCGCGCCTGCCAGTAATTGTGTCTGTGCACCGGCAAAGTATTTGCTTCCTGCGATGCTGTCTCCTGTAATAATAGTTCAGCCGCTCGGGTATCGCCCTGTTGCAGATAACGGGACAGACGGCTTTCAATCTGTTCCCGTTGCCCGCTCTGGCTGCGCTGGATGCTGACGCTGTGTTCCGTCGGGGCTTCTTCCGCCTCCGGGGTTTCAGGGACTGCAAGTGCGAGAGATTCTTCCTCGGCAATGCGCGCAGGTTCGTCGGTGTTTTCCGCAATCTGGACGCTGCGCTCCGCTTCGGCAAGCAACTGCGCCATGGCCATCAGCCCCGGGTGATCCGTCTGTATCAATTCGCCCCGACGCAGCATGACCCGGGCCTGCTCGAAGTCGCGTCTGTCCAGCAATTCGCCGGCGAGTTCCAGGTAGCGCTGCACAATGGCGTCCAGTCCCTCCGCCACCGCCGGATGATCGGGCAGCAGCCGTTGCGCCTGCTGGTAGTAAGCGTAGGCGCTGGTTTCGATGGGCGAGGTCAGCCGGTCGCGGGCCAGAGCGGTGGCAGCAAGGACCAGCAGTTGATCGAATTGGCGTTGGGTGTCTGGGTCAATGTTCTCACGCGGTGCAGGGGAAGGCCTTTCTTCCTGCTGGGGAACGACAGGATCCAACGCGGGGGTTTCTGAAACAGGGGTTTCTGCAATACGGCTTTCTTCAATAAGACTTTCTGCAACAGGGAGTTCAGCAACAGGGGGTTCGGAAACGCCCGCTTCTGCAACGATTGCGTCGGGAACCGACGCCGGATACAACAACACCGCCGCCACCACCACAAACACAGACACACCCCCAAGCACTCCGGGCCAGAGCGCACTGCGCCGGGCAAGACGGCTGTGGCCCGGCGGATGCTCACCAGTCTCGCCGTCCGGCGCCGGGCGCCGGCCGTCTTCCAGGTCGCGCAGCATATCGTTGATCAGGCTCATTACCAGACCCCCAGGGCGCGGGGTACACCCACGGCCAGCACCGCGCCGGTGGCGCCCAACATGGGCCAGAGCCAGTAGTCGCGCCGGGCCAGGGTGCGGGCCCACCAGCGGCTTTCGCCGGTATCCAACACCGCGCGCGCCATATGCCGCCGCGTGACGCGCCGGGCGCCCTGGCCGTAGGCGGCCATCAGCGCCTTGTGGCAGAGCACATTGATCAGACGCGGCACACCACCGGACGCGCGGTAGAGCAACGCCAGTGCGCCACGGGCAAACAGGGCCGGCCCGCGATAGCCCGCTGAATGCAGACGAAACTGCACATAGTCGGGCAGATGCCGGCGGGGAATGCTGCGCAGGTATTCGGAAAACACAATGCGCTGTTTGAGCTGACGCAGATCCGGGCGGTTGAGCATCTCGTCCAGTTCCGGCTGACCGATCAGCACCACCTGTAACAATTTGCGTTTTTCCGTTTCCAGATTGGTGAGCAGGCGCAGGGCTTCGATGGTTTCCCGGGGCATGGCCTGGGCCTCGTCCACCACCAGCACCACCTGCCGGTGTTCACGGGCCAGTTCGAGCAGTCGATGGTAAATATCTTTCAGCAACTGGTAGGAGGGCGTTTCCGGCGTGTGGGTCACGCCGATTTCCTCGGCGAGAAACCACTTGAGTTCGTCCGGCGTCAGGTAGGGATTGGGAATGTAGGCGGTGATAAAACGCGGCCCCAGGGAGCCGAGCAGCTTGCGGCTGAGCAGCGTCTTGCCCGTACCCACTTCGCCGACGATCTTGATAAAACCTTCGCTGTGACGCAGGGCCAGCACCATGGTGTTGAGCACCTCCCTATGCCCTTCACTGCTGTAGTAAAACTGGGTGTCGGGGGTCAGGGAAAACGGTTGCTGACTGAGGCCAAAGTGCTGGCGGTACATGGGAATCCCCTGCCTACCGGCTGGTTCCCCGCATGCGTCTGTAGCTGTCGCCGATATCTCTCATGCCGCGCTGGCTTTCGCGCAACTGATTCTGCCACTCATCCTCGTCCACCACCAGGGGCCGCAGCAGTATCACCAGTTCGGTTTTTTCCATGGCGCGGTTGCGGGTGCGAAACAGGGTGTTGAGCACCGGCACGTCACCCAGCAGCGGTCGCTTGCCGCGCTCGTCGCGCAGGGTTTCCTGCATCAGTCCGCCCAGCACGATCACCTGGCCGCTGCGGGCGCGAACGATGCTGTCGGATTCCCGCACACTGCGCAGCGCCAGCGGCAGGGCAAAGTCTTCGTTGCCCACGGTGAAAACTTTCAACTGGTCCTGCACTTCGCTCACCACCGGGTGAATGTGCAGGATCACATCGCCGTCCTCGGCAATCTGCGGCGTCACGTCCAGGGAGATACCGCTGAAAAACGGCGACAGCTCAATGTTCGGCGTGGTGCTCACCGCCGCCACGCTGGACACGGTGTTCTGGCTGATACCGGTGACAAAGTACTCGTCGGAACCGACGCGAATCACCGCCTTTTGATTGTTCACCGTGGACACCCGGGGGCTGGAGAGCACCTGTACGCTGCCCTGGGTTTCCAGCAGCGATAACAGTTCGCTGATATCCCCCACCCGCAGTACCGACGAGAACAGGCTGTCGCTGCCGCTGAACACACCGTCGCTGACCTGGCGACCACCGCCGAGCAGATTGCCCGCCAGATCGTAATTCCGCTCCGTGATGCGATCCGAACTGCTGAAGCGGCCGCGCTCATAACCGTGAGCCAGTTGGCCACCGATGGCGTTCCAGTTGATGCCGGCTTCAAAACCCTCGCGCAAACGCACTTCGAGAATTTTTGCTTCGAGAATCACCTGCCGCTTGACGCTCAGTTCCGAGCGCTCGAGAAAATCCCGCACGGCATTCAGTTCCGCCGGCATGGCCTTGACCACCACCATGCCCGCCTGGGGCGACACCATCACCATGCGGCCATCTTCACCGCCGCCGATAATGGCGTCGATGGCGGTCTGTACGCTGTGCCAAAAGTCGGTGCGGTTCAGGGTCTGCACCCGACTGCCGGGAGTGAGCGCGGCACTGCCGCCGGTGGTGCTGTCCAGCATGCCCAGCAGGTTGGCCTGTTCGCTGGCACCTCCGCTCTGACCGCCGCCACGGGTCTGATGGCGACTGCCGGTGGACTCGGCGCGGCCGAGCATAACGTTGGTGTCGGACACCCCCACCCGCTGCACATCGAGATAGTTGATATGAAATACCTCGGTGCGCATTTCCCGGGGAAACACCGTGTAGATGCCGCCGCGCAGGCGGTACTCGTAACCGTAGATTTCGCGCACCACATGCATGACTTCCGGCAGGGTGACGTTGTTCAACTCCAGGGTGATGGTGCCGCTGACATCCGGGTGCACCACCACGTTCAGGCCGGTGCCTTCCACCAGACCGAGGAAAAATGTCTGGGCGGGCACATTGCGCACCGACACATCGAAACGCTCGCGCAGCGGTCCGTC
The DNA here is from genome assembly GCA_050486405.1 of Marinimicrobium sp. GTDB lineage: Bacteria > Pseudomonadota > Gammaproteobacteria > Pseudomonadales > Cellvibrionaceae > JBJHDF01. The sequence goes on from JBJHDF010000015.1 coordinate 84,765, forward strand.
TTCCGGCGCTTCGGTACGGGGCTGTTCCAGCAGAGCACGGCTCACCGCGTCCGGTACCCGCTGGCGTTCCTCCTGTTCCGCCACCACCCCGTCCATTTCGGTTTCCGCACTGAGGGTTCGGCTCTGGGGGCCGGCGCAACCGTACAGCAGGGTCGCCGCCAGCACCAGCAGGGAAGCGCCCGAAACTGTGCTGTGGTTAGTCATTGGCATAGCCGTGGACCTCGTCTGTGGCAGGCGCTAGCGCCTGACCGTTTCTCTGTTCAGTGGCAGGCGCCAGCGTCTGGCGTCCTGTTGCAGTACCACACTGCCCGGCTCGATGGTGCGCAGAACCACACCACCGGAGCCTGCGATGACTTCGCCCTCGCGCAGGGACTGGCCGTTGATGACCGCCACCTTGCGCTGCTCGCTGATCAGTATGGAGTGCAGCTCCCACTGGGGCTCGCCGGTCTGGGTCGGCGCCACCACCCGGTAGTCCAGCGGCCGGGTGGGATCGCGCAACGGCTGGGCACTGACGCTGACGGCCAGCAGCAGGAACAGCAACAGGACCATTCTAGACACCGATCAGACCCTCCTCTGCGCTCAGGGTATAGACGCGAATCTCCACCTCGGCCTCGGGATAGCGGCTCACCCGGTAGTCCAGGCGATCCCAGTAAAAGCGCCACTCCAGTTGCTCCAGGGAGCGGACAAACGCCAGCACCTCGAAATAGCTGCCGGACACCCGCAGCGACACGGTGTGGCGGTAGACACCCGTGGTCTCGCTGCCACGGGTTCCCGCCAGGGGCAACTCGCGCACCGGCAGGGTTTTCACATCCAGCAGGGTCAGTTGACCGGTTTTTTCCAGTACATCGCGCAGCATCCAGGGCAGGCGCTCGGCGCTGATCAGTCCCTGGGCCACCGTGGCCAGGCCGGCATCCAGCTCCGACAACTGCCGCTCCAGGGCGCTGATCTGGCGGCGGATATCGGCATCCGGATCCCGGGCGGCGGACAGTTGGGCGAGCTGTTCCGCCTGGGCGCTGTGACGGGAATCGAGACCGGCGAGTTGCGACTGCAACTGGGAGCGCTGGTTACCCAGGGGGTCCTGCACCAGCAACAACCAGCCGGCCACCAGCACTGCCACCACCATCAGCAGTATCAGTGCCCGCTCGCGGATATTGCGCCCGTCGATACCGGCGCGCAGGTTATTCAGCCACTGTGCCATCAGCGTCTCTCCTCCACCGGCCGGGCCACACCGAACTGCACACCGCCGCGCTCATCACGAGTCGCCTCCAGCACGCCGAAACGCACCTGCCGGAAGCTGTCCTCCGAGCGCAACTGCTGCAGATACAGGGGCACCTGATCGGCGCGCTGTGCCCGGCCCCGCAGTTCCACATAGCTGCCGCCCTGCTGCAGGGAAAAACTTTCCAGGGACAGGGTATCCAGGGACTGCCGGGCCATGGCTTCAAGTTGGGCAGAAAAACCCGCAGCATTGCCGAGGTTTTCCCGACCGATGGCGGCGTGAATCAGCTGCCGCCGTTCGATCTCCCGCTCCAACCGGGTTGCCTCGCGCTCCAGAGCGGCGCGGTCGGACTCGGGCCGGCTGCGCGCCATGGCCAGCAGTTGCTGTTCAATAACGTCCAGAGCGGCCTGCCGTTCCGCCACCTGTTGCTCCAGCTGACTGTTGCCCCGGGCGGTGAACAGCGACCAGAGCACCAATACCATCAACAGCGCCACCAACAGCAGCACCATGTGCACCGCCCGCAGAGGTTCGCGGTTGGGTCTGAACTCCGGCAGATAGAGGTTGATTTGCTGCTGCATGTCAGGCCCCCTGCTCTTGCCGCAAGGCAGCGCCAATGGCCGGCAGACACAGTGACAGGGTGTGCTCCTGCACGCCCTGGGCCAGTTCCAGTCCAGCGCCCGGATTCAGCACCGACAGCGGCGCATTGACGCCGGCGCGAATCCCGTCGGTCAGCTTGTCCACACTGATGTTGTCGCCGCAGAGAACGATGTGTGCCGGTGGCGGCTGGTGCATCTGCCGCTCCACATAGTCCAGGGAGCGCTGCAATTCCAGAATCAGTTCGTTGCCCGGCAACTCGTCCAGCAGACCGCCGTTGTAGGGCAAGGTCAGGCGGCGGGCCAGGTAGAGGTTGCCCTTGCGCAGCACCTGGATGCTGCCGCCGCCCTGGATCAGACGTACCAGCGCCAGGCCCCGGTCGGTATCACAGCAGGCCTGGGCCAGGTTGCGCAGGGCCAGTTCGTTGATGTCGATGCTGGTCAGATCGAGGCGGGCCTCCCGGGCCTGTTCCACCACCGCCGCCACCCGCGCCCGACGGGTCACGGCGGCGTAGGCCATGCGGGCATTGCCCCGGACACTGTCTTCGGGCAGCAGAAAAGCATCCACGGCGGCATCGGCCACGGGAAAGTCGATCAGATCCTTGATGCGCCAGCGCAGCGCCTCGCCCAGTTCACCGGCGGGCACCCTGGGCGCCTCCACCAGCAGCAGGCTGTAGTCGTCAGAGTTGAGCACCAGATTGCACGGGTGCTTCTGCAGGCCAAGCTTGCCTAGACGGGGACCCAGAACCTGAGCAAAAGGGGCACTGCCCTCCAGGGCGAGAAACTCGGCGTGCAGCACCCGGGGCGGCTGGGTGGCCCGACGCCGAATCAGGGCAAATGACACGCCGTCTCCACTCAGCGCCACACCGAGCCTGACGTTCTGGCGGGAACCGGATCGCAACAGATTCAAGAATAGGCTCTCCTGAGCAGTTTGGCGTTTGTGGCTCTGCTGTATGGCATATAATTCCGCTTTGGCGGTTTGTCAAATATCTGACTGACAACCCCTTGCCAGACGCCGGTTTAATAACCACCACTTATAATTGGCACTGCCAACATATCCAGAAGATAGTACACCCGGGGCCATGTCGCCATGTTTCACATTATTCTGTTCGAACCGGAAATCCCCCCCAACACGGGCAACATACTGCGCTTGGCCGCCAACACCGGCTGCCGGGTACACCTGATCGAACCCCTGGGTTTCGCCCTGGATGACAAGCGGTTGCGCCGGGCGGGGCTGGATTACGGTGACTGGCGGGACCTGCAGACCTACCGCAACTGGGAGGAGTTTCTGGAAAAGCGGCAGCCGGAGCGGCTCTTTGCCCTGAGCACCAAGGGCAGCCAGTGCCACAGCGAGGCGCGCTTCGCGGCCGGAGACTGGCTATTGTTCGGCCCGGAGACCCGGGGCCTGCCCACCGACCTGCGGGAATCGCTGCCGCCGGAGCGGGTGCTGCGCATCCCCATGCTGCCAGGCAGCCGCAGCATGAACCTGTCCAATGCTGCGGCGGTGGTGGTGTACGAGGCCTGGCGGCAACTGGGGTATGGCCCCGGTTGACCACCCGGTATTCGGGTTAGAACATCACCCAACCGGACGCTACGTCCCCCGGTGCGGCGCTGCCCACCACCACCTCGCCGTCGTTGAGCACAAAGGTGACTATCTGGGTCTGGAGTTCGGTGGTCACCTGGGGTGCATCCGCCGACGGGCGCAACATGGAGCCGTGATCACCAGCGGTCATACGCACCACACCCTGGCCCAGCGCCGTGGCGCCCGGCTCCAGCATGTCCGCACCCAGCAGCCAGGTCAGACCGGAGGTGCCCGCCAAAGGGGCGCTTTCGGGGCTGTTGGGAATCACCGCATCGCCGCCAATCTGCTGCACCAGCACCGGCATGCCCATATCCGCCAGGGAGCCGGCAAAGGTGACCGGATCACTCAGGTCCAGGGCGCTCTGCGCCACGTACATGAAACGCTCGAAGTTGCTGCTTTCGGGCATGACACCGGCGCCGGCCAGGCCGTCGGAGATCACCGGACCGAAGGTGGCGGAATTGACCAGTATCTGGGCTATCTGACTGCCGGTGGCGGTGAGTACCACGCCGCGCAGCGGAGTCAGGTCGCTGACCAGCCCCACCTGGGCGTCGCTCTGGATGGCCTGTTCATTCACCGCGGCGAAAACACTGCCGAGAATGCCGCCCAGGGACATACCCACCATATAGACCCGGTCCAGGTTCAGGCCGACGCCGCCCAGGGCTTCGGCCTCGCCGCTTATGTCCGCGAGGCTGGCGCTGAGATTGAGCAGGTCCATCACCACCTGGCGCATATTGTCCCGGCTGTTGATCAGATAACCCAGGTTGATCAACTGGGCGCCGGAGCCGTCAGTGGCGCCTGGTTCATCAAAGTTCATGGGTGCCGGTGAACCGCCGGGACCGGCCACATTGAAGTGGCGCTCGCGGGGTGCGTTGTCACCGTAGAGGGTGGCAAAGGGGAACACCTGGCTGCGCTCCACGTTGAGCACATCCACCAACTGGCTGGTGGCCGCCACGCCGTGCAGGGGCAGGTCGATAGCCACCATGGCCACGCAGCGGGAGGCCAATGTATGGCTGAGAATCAGCCCGGAGCTGCGGTCGGTGGTAATGCCGTGCACGTAGAGCACCAGGGGGTAGCCGCTCTCGGCATAGATCTGACCGCAACTCAGGGGACCGGCGTAGCCGGGCACATGGTCCGCTTCCGGCAGGGTCAGTTGCAGGGGCACCGATTCCATGGTGGTGGCCTCGGCAAAGGGGTAGCGGTAGGTGACGTTGTAGCTGCCGTCCACATCGGCGGGCAGATCAACCCCCAGGGCGCCAGCCAGGGTGTGATCCGGCTGCCAGTGGCGGGTCAGGTACTCGCCAAAGGGCAAACCATCCGGCGCCGTCTGGTAGTAGGGAATCCGGATATACCCAGTGTAGAGCTTGCCCACGTCCGCCGCCAGGGCACCCTGGCTCAGGGTGTTCATGTCCACTCCGGTGAAGGGCGATATGCCCAGAGAGCGGGCGCGGGGCCGGGGCAGCAGCCCCAGCGCATCCAGGGCGGACACGTTTTCCACCGCCTGGGCCGGCGGCAGGCCGGCCTGAATCTGCATGCCGGCAATGGCCGCCCGGGGCGCGGCCATGGCCAACAGGGGCGCGTGAGGGTCGGTGGTGGTAAAGGTGTAGGTGAGCACCAGCCGCTCCTTTGCCTGGGCCGGAGTCAACTGGCCGCCGCTGGCGTGGGCCAGCAGCCCGCCGGCGAGTTGCTCCCAGCCGAGAATGGCGTTGCGCACCGGGACCAGAGCAGCCATGACCGCGTAGTCCGGGTCGCGCAGGGCGTTGTAGGTCCAGGAACGGGTCAGCGGATTGCCCTGGGCGTCGCGGATACCATCGGTGAGAAACACCAGGTACTTGGTTTTGCCGGCCAGCGGCGCCGTGGGGCGGATGCGAATGGTGTTGTTGGTTCCTCCGTCCAGGGACAAAACTCGGGTATCAAAGCTGGCGGGACTGCCCAGACCGACAATATTGGCCGGGTCCAGGGCGTCGCCACTGCCGGTGTTCACCGCCACCAGAAAGACGGTCTGCATGGGTTGTACTGTGGCGGGGTCCACACTACCCTCCACCAGGATGTCGAAGAAGGCACTGGTGGAGAAGCCGTCAAGGCGGTTCAAAGCGGCCCGCACCGGGTCGGTGGCGGCGCCTACGTCGGCGGTGCCGTCGCTGGTTGCTGCGGCGGCAAATACCAGATCGGTGTTGAAGGGAATATCGGAAGCCACCGGGTCAAAGCGGGGATAGGTACCCGCCGTAAAGGCGGCCGGACCTTCCGGCGGCGGCTCCTCGACGGAATCACTGCCACAGGCCCAAAGGGATAGACATACCACCACTGTGGAAAAACGAACCAGAATGCGTTTCATGGCCACTCTCCCTGAGTTATTTGTCAGGTTATCAGTGTAATACGCTTTGACCATGTTTGTGGGACAAGTTTCAAGCTTTTCGCGTCCAGCCCCAGACTTCCGGTGTGGGCATAAGCCCGGCAACTCTCTATCATTACTCAAGTTTCGCACTTCGACTCTGGGAGTCTGGTCCGGGGATGCCTTTCCGGGACGCGCCGTTATCGCCAGGAAGGCGTGTATGCAGACAATGCAGGAGCAATTGTCTGTAAACCCTTCCCTGGTGGCTCGAGCACAGCATCCATGCTGCGCACGGTCCCGGAAAGGCATCCCCGGCCCAGACTTGTGCCAACCGGAAAGTCTCGAAGCCCGAAACGCCAATAACTCCGTCTTTTCCAGAGGTAACCCATGACTCGCGCGCCCATCGGACTCTTTTACGGCAGTTCCACCTGTTATACGGAAATGGCCGGTGAGAAGATCCGCGACACCCTGGGTGCGGGGCTGGTGGATGTGTTCAATATCAGCGACACCCCCATAGTCACCGCCAGTTTCTACTCCCGCCTTATTTTCGGCATTCCCACCTGGGACTATGGCGAACTGCAGGAAGACTGGGAGGATATCTGGCAGGAGGTCGACGAACTGGACTTTACCGGCCGCCAGGTGGCCCTCTACGGCCTGGGCGACCAAGTGGGCTACCCGGAGTGGTTTCTCGACGCCATGGGCTACCTGCACAGCAAACTGCTGGGTCTGGGCGCCCTGCCCTGCGGCTACTGGCCGGTCGAGGGTTATGAGTTCGAGGCGTCAAAGGCGCTGACCCCCGACGGCACTCACTTTGTCGGGCTGGCCCTGGACGAGGAAAACGAGTTCGACCTGAGTGAAACGCGCATCGCCCGCTGGTGCGCCCAGTTGCGCCGGGAGTTCGGTCTGTGAGTGACCACATACCCGGAGAGCCTGCCGCCATAGAGTGGGGGCCAGACGGACAGCCGGTTTCCACCCTATTCGACGATGTCTATTTCTCCCGGGTGGACGGGCTGGCGGAAACCCGCCATGTGTTTCTGCAGCACAACCGGTTGTCCGGGCGCTTTGCCGCCCTGGCCGCCGGCAGCCGTTTTGTCATCGGGGAAACCGGTTTTGGCACCGGCCTGAATTTCCTGGCCGCCTGGCGGCTGTGGCAACAGCAGGCGCCGGACGACGCCGAGTTGCATTACCTCAGCGTGGAAAAATACCCACTGGACCGCTGCCAATTACAGCGAGCCCTGGCTTTGTGGCCGGAGCTGGACCCCTTGGCCCGGGAACTGGCAGTGGCCTGGCCAGTATTTGTGGGCACCGGCTTCCACCACCTGATACTCGCTGGCAGCCGGGTGCGCCTGACCCTGATTATCGACGATGCGGTGGCAGGACTGGAGCAACTGCGCAGCAGTGATCACCCGCTGTTCCGGGAGCGGGGCCCCAGAGTGGATGCCTGGTTTCTGGACGGCTTCGCCCCGGCCAAAAACCCGGACATGTGGCGACCAGAGCTGTTCGAGGTCATCGGGCACCTGAGCGGCACGGGCACCACCGCCGCCACCTTCAGCGCCGCCGGGCTGGTCAGGCGTGGCCTGGAAGCGGCCGGCTTTACGGTGGAGAAAGTGGCGGGTTTCGGGCGCAAGCGGGAGATGATTCGCGCCCGGCGCCACGCTGAAAACTCGTCTGCGTCGACCGTCGCCCACACCCCGGCCCGGGGCAATTCCCCCTGGGAGATTCCCTGGCATATTTCTGCCACACCCCGACACACACCGACCCGACGGGCGCTGATCATCGGCACCGGTCTGGCTGGCTGCCACAGCGCCCGGGCCCTGGCGGAGCGGGGCTGGCAGGTAACCCTGCTGGAAAAAGGCGAGCAGATCGCGCCCGAGGCCTCGGGCAACCGGCAGGGGGTGCTCTACGGCCGCCTGTCGCCCCGGGACGAGCCCCAGGGGCAGTTCAACCTGGCGGCACTGCAGTACGCACTGCGACATTATCAGGGTTTCTGGCAACAGCCGTCAGCGGCGGGCGCCGCCTGCGGCGTGCTGCAATTACTGGGCGAACGGGAACTAACGGCGCTCGAGCCGCGCTTTGGCCGGGCGGCGCCGCTGGTGGAGCGGGTGGATGCACGGCAGGCATCGCAACTGGCGGGGGTTGCCCTGCCCAGTGGAGGTCTCTATTTCCCCGAGGCCGGCTGGTTGGCGCCGCGCCAGGTCTGCCACTGGCTGCTGGATCACCCGCACATTGATGTGGCCTGCGGAGCCGCCGTCGCCGAACTGACAGCCGGAGCCGGCGGCTGGCAGGCGCGCGACAGCACAGGGGTGGTTCTGGCCGAAGCGCCGGTGGTGGTGATCGCCAATGCCCACAGCGCCCGGCAACTGGCGCAGACGAGCCACCTGCCGCTCAAGGCCATCCGCGGCCAGGTCAGCCACCTGCCTGCCAGCGGCGCCAGCGCCGAACTGCGCTGTGTGCTCTGTGGTGACGGCTACCTGGCGCCGGCCCACGAAGGACAGCACTGCGCCGGCGCTACCTTCAACCTGGGCGACGAGACCGAAGAACCGCGCCTGGAGGATCACCGGAGCAATCTGGAGATGCTGGCGGGGTTCGGTCAGCAGGTGTCGGGCTGGTTTGCCGGTCTGCCTCCGGAATCCCTGGCGGGACGGGTGGCCTTTCGCTGTGCCACCCCGGACTACCTGCCACTGGTGGGTCCGGCGCCGGTAGCGGAGGATTATATGCGGGACTACGCCGCCCTGGGCCGCAACGCCAGAAGCGACATTCCGCTGGCCGGCGCCCATTACCCCGGCCTCCACGTCAATCTGGGGCACGGCTCCCGGGGTCTGGCCTACACGCCGCTGGCCGCCCAGTTGCTGGCGGCGTACATCACCGGCGAGCTGCCACCCCTGCCCCGCCGCCTGCTCCGGGCCCTGAGCCCGGCGCGCTTTATTATCCGGGACCTGATACGCGGCCGGAATCCGGAGGCTGCAGCTCCTCTCCCTCCACGTTCTGGCCAACCACGCCCCGGGTGATCACCTGGGAGCCGGCTCCACAGGCGATCACCGTGCGCATGGCTTCCTCCACACTGACGTGAGGCAGCAGTTCCACGCACTCCGCCGGCAGATGGTACACCAGCCCCGAAGAGGGTACCGGGGCCGTGGGAATGTAGACCGTAAAGCCGCCGTCTTCGTGTTTGGCGGTGACAATGCCGGTGCAGGAGCTGGGATGACCGCGACCCAGAATCCAGGCCCGACACACCTGGCCACGCAACAGGGAACTGTTTTCGTCGCCGCCGAGCACCTGGGCCACCACCTCGCGGATGGTCCTGTAGCCCGGGGCCATGCGCGTCAGCCAGGCATCGATCCGCCGGTGCATCCATTGACCCACCTGGGTTTTGACCAGCAGGCCCACGGCAAAACAGAGGCCCAGAATGATGAGTATGGCCAGCAGATCCGCGAGACCGTCGTTGACGGGCATCACTCGCCCCAGCAGACCGCTGACCGGGCTGACCATGTTGCCCAACACCCCGAACAGCCAGAACAACAGGGCGATAAATATCATCAAGGGCAAAACCACGCCCAGGCCACCCAGCAAAGTCAAACTGATAAACGATTGCCAACGCTTCATTCATACCTTCCCGTTGTTTATGATGTCCGGTAGATAGTCGCCCCGAACTCAAGTTCCCCAACCCAGAGCAGAGCCGCCCTTGATCGCAATCTCCGTCCCGCAACTCACCACCCGTCGTTACCTGCTCACGGCTTGCGCCGGGCTGCTGTACTGGCTGGCCGCCGTCGCACTGGCCGAGCCAGTACGCTACGACTATGAGATTATCGCCGAGCGGGCGCGTTCAGACCAGCTGTTTACCCAGGGCCTGGTACTGCACCAGGGCGTTTTTTACGAAAGCAGCGGCCGCTACGGACAATCAAGGCTGGTCAGTTATGCCCGCGACCTCGACGACGGCGCGACCCACCGCTTCCTGCAGCACCGCAGCCTGCCACGGCGCTATTTTGCCGAGGGGCTGGCCCACCGGGACGACCGCCTCTATATGCTCACCTGGCAGGAAAACACCCTGAAAGTGTTCGACCGCAACACCTTCGCACCGCTGCAGCGCCTCTCCTATTCCGGCGAGGGCTGGGGGCTGACCCACAACGGCGAATACTTTATCCGCAGCGACGGCAGTCACCGGCTTTACTTCCACAGCTTCGATGACTTCACACTGCTGGGCACTCTGGAGGTACAAGATCACCAGGGGCCGGTCTCCCAGCTCAACGAGTTGGAATATCTTAACGGCCGGGTATGGGCGAATATCTTTTGCGATCACCGGTTGGTGGAAATCGACCTGGAAACTGGCCAGATAACAGGCTACCTGGACCTCAGCGCGCTGGTGGAGCGGGTGAAACCCAACCACCCCGAGCAAGTGCTCAATGGGGTGGCTTACGATCCCGACGCCGAGGCCTTCTGGGTTACGGGCAAGCTCTGGCCCACACTGTTTCTGATACGAATCAAGGCGCCGGATTGAAGTCAAAAGCCCAAAATGCGCTGTGCGTCAATGATTTACGTCAAACTCAACGCAACTATTTACCCCGCCGGCCAAACCTGTAACAATCTTCGGCAGGGAAGACTCCAGCGCCCAGGCGCAATCCAAGAGTTCAACGCCTGCGCAATGCGCCGGACGCAAACTCTGCAAACTCGATACTCAGGACAATAGTGACGCCATGAACCAGGCAATGTCGGCAAGGCCCCCCTGCCCCCACGACCAGAAACTCACCTGCGGCAACTGCCGGCTGAATGCCATTTGTCTGCCCCTGAGTCTGCAGATGCAGGATATCGATCGCCTGGACAAGCTGATCCAACGCAGCCGCCCACTGCAGAAGGGGCAGTACCTCTACCGCGCCCGGGACGGCTTTCACTCCCTGTTCGCCGTGCGCTCCGGGTCAGTAAAAACCACCACCCTGAGTGACAACGGCGACGAGCAGGTCACCGGTTTCTATCTGCCTGGGGAAATTGTCGGCCTGGACGGCATTGCCGATCACCGCCACACCAACTCCGCCGTGACTTTGGAAACCGCGTCCATCTGCGAAATTCCCTTTCAACGTGTGGAGGAACTGAGCCGGCAGATCCCGTCTTTGCAGCACCATTTTTTTCAGCTGCTGAGCCGGGAAATCACCCAGGAGCAACAACTGATCGCCCTGCTGGGCAAGACCGGCGCCGAGACCCGGGTGGCGGCTCTGCTGGTAAGCATTTCCAACCGCAACGAACAGCGCAACCTGTCGCCCACCGCCTTTCGCCTGCCCATGTCCCGGGCCGACATCGGCAACTTTCTGGGGCTGACCATCGAAACCGTCAGCCGGGTCTTCAGCCGTCTGCAGAAACAGGGCCTGCTGGAAGTGAATAAAAAGGAAATCGCCATTCTCGATCTGCCAGGTCTGCGCAAACTTTCCAGCCAGTCCCACTGACACCATGAATCGTCTGCAACGCACACTGGCTGCCTTTGATGCCGCCAACAGTGAAGACCCGAACCGGGAGCTCGACCAAGAAGGTGCCGACGGGGAACAGCACCCCAAGGAGTTGCTCTACGCCCAGCGCATGACGCGATGCCTGGCGCACTTCTGTCCGGAGGCGTCGGAAGTGCTGCAACTGGCCGCCCGCGCTCAGCATATCCGCCGCTGGGAAATCCCCCGCGACACCTACCCCATGGACCGCGCCGGCTATAAGCGCTGGCGCGGCCAACTGGCACTGTTTCACGGTGAGACCGCCGGGCAAATCATGGCCGAGCAGGGCTACGACCAGACTACCATCGAGCGGGTGAAGGAGCTGCTGCTCAAACGGCGCCTGCAACGCGACGCCGAAGTGCAAACCCTGGAAGATGTCATCTGCCTGGTATTTATCCGCTACTATCTGGCGGATTTCGCCAGCAAACACCCCCGGGACAAGCTGGTGGATATCATTCGCAAAACCTGGAACAAGATGTCGCCCAAGGGTCAGCAGGCCGCACTGCAACTGCCGCTGGACAGCGAGTTGCAATCCCTCCTGGCCGAAAGTCTCGCCAACGGCGATGAAGCTGCCGCAAGACCTACAAAACAAGCATAAGAAAAAATTCTATATACCCATTTGGAATTAAGAGCGCCTTTCTACGGCGCATCCTTGACGTCGATCAAAAAGTGATTTATATCACATCGGAGGCGTTGTTTTTCCGACAATCCAGGTGCGGGCACCACCAATAACAGGGAAAACGCTAATTTGGCACTGCCCGCCGCAATTGGTCAGCCTATGAAACGTTTATTTGCACTTTTACTGTTTGCCGTGCTGTCGCCCATGGCCTTCGCCTGTGACGAAAACTGTAAGCGGGAGCGTGCCATGGCCGAGCACGGGGTGACTTTTCCCAGCTATCTGAACGCGCGTTTCTGCCACGACACCCGGGTGGAGTTTCTGTTGCGCGGGCGCCGCAGTCTGCAGCAATACTACGACCAGCACCTGGCCTCGGGGCACCGGGGCGGCATGCGCAATATCAATAACTTTATCACCCAGCGTATCGAATGGCTGCAGGAGTGCGATCAGTATTTACGTCTGACCGACCAGGGACGCATTTTCCGCAACGAGGAAACCACGGAAGAAATTTTTGAATCCATGAAGGGCGTGGCCAATGAACTGGATCGCCTGGTTCACCGCAGCGGCGCCACCGGCACCTATGTATCGGATACCTCCGGCGCCACTGCCCTGTTCGACGAAATGTTCAGTCTGGTGGACGCCCACGTGACGGATTTGCAACTGCGCGGCCAGCTCGTCATCCGCTAGAAGCTTTTTAACGAAGCTCCAATTCTTCCAGCAGGAAAGGATCGTCGAAATGCCGTCGCCCGATAAAAGCGATGGCGTGGCGGCCGTGCGCTCGCAGGGCGCCGGCGCTGGCAATGCCCATGGGCCAGAACAGATAGCGCTCCGGGCGCCGCGATTGCGGCAGCAGCCCGCGCTCGTCAAACAGTCCCACGAAATCTTCCTCGCCTTCCCCCGGCAGAGCGCGCAACTCCCGGTTGGCCAGCACCTGCATCTCCACACGCTCTCCCGTCGGCGCCGGGGATGAACCGGTCACCGCCAGCAGCATATGGGTATTCGCTTCCAGCCAGAGGGTGTGCCGGACCCGGGGGTCCAGAGCGGGACCGATATACACCGGCTCCTGCGCAAAGGGCAGCTCCGGCCGGGCGCGAAAGCCCATGGCCGGATAGAACTGATACCAGCAACCGCACTGGTGCACCTTGTCATAGCCCAGTACCGCGCCCTCGGGCAGCAGGTGCACCCGCCAGGTCACACCGTTGAAGCGCCCGGCCAGCAGGTCCAGGCGGCTCTCGGGGCGCCGCTCGCTGAACCAGACGCTGTAATTGAGTTGCAAGGCGACACTACCTCGGTAGTGACCGTGACTGATATGTGTGTACAGCGACGGCTGGTTGGCATCCACCATGAAATCAGCGCCGTCCACCTGTACCCGGCCGGGCCAATCGTTGTCCGCCAGTTCCCCGTCGCTGTGCTGTAGGGCAAAGGCCGGCATAAAGGCCGCCAGAAGCTGCCGCTGCTCTGTCTCAGACAGCACCGGCACCCCCAGAGCGTCCCGGGGCAGCGCGGCCAACTCGCGTAGCGCCTGCTGCGGCTCTGACGACGGCTGGTGCTGCGGCTCGAGCGACAGTTGTTGCGGCGGCTCAAGCGCCATCTCAGTCACCCGGAACAGGGTCCAGTCCGCCAAACCCTCGCCCTGCGCCAAACGGGCCCGCTGCCGAGCCTGGGTATGGCGGATGTCTTCGTGCTCGCGCACCACACCCCAGCGAAACGGCAGGCCGGTCAAAGGGTAGAGCCCCACCACTCGCAGCCACAGATGGTAGTCGTCGGGCACCGTCAGCGGTGGCAGTCGGGGTTCGCGGGACAGCACGGGCAGCAACTGCTCACCACAGGCCGCCAGCGCCTCCGACAGCTCTTTGTGCGAGGAGGATTCGGCAAAGGCGTCGGGGCGCTGCGCCGGTGTCAGGCGCAGCCACTCCTTGTACAGCCCTTCGTTGGCCAAGCGATTCTGGTGGGCCAGCCAGCTCTGGTAGCCGGGTTCATCCAGCTCCGCAGGGTCAAAACTGGCCAGAAAGCGGTTGCCGCGCAGATAGGGCAATCCCGGACGGCGATGGTAGGCGGGGTCAATGACGCCGGCTTCCAGCGCGGCGGCGTCCAGTTCGCGGTAGAGGGTCAGGCAATCGCCGGTAATCAGGGTCGCGTCGGTCAGGGGGCTGCGCACCGGCGGCGCACTGCAGGCGCCGACCAGACTCAGCAGTAGCAGCAGCGCCACCGCCCTGGATAGCATAGCGGTGGCCGGAGAGCCGCCGTCAACCGGTCTTGCGCCGCAGTTGACGGGTCGGCGGCGGTGCACCAATATGGGTTTCATTGCGTTGCCTGGCCAGTTCAATCTGTTTCTGACGCTCGGCAAAGCGTTCCTTCTGCTCCGGCGTCAGGCGATGATAGCAGCGCGGGCAGCTAACGCCCGGCATATACTCCGGCGCCCGCTTGTCGTCTTCGGTAATGGGGTGCCGACAGCCGTGGCACTGATCGTACTGCCCCTTGTCCAGATTGTGATCCACCGCCACGCGGTTATCAAACACAAAACACTCGCCGCGCCAGAGACTCTCCTCCGACGGCACTTCTTCCAGGTATTTGAGAATGCCGCCTTCCAGGTGATACACCTCTTCAAAGCCCTGTTCCTTCAGGTAGGCGGTGGCCTTTTCACAGCGAATGCCACCGGTGCAGAACATAGCCACCTTGCGGTGTTTGGCCGGATCGAGGTTTTCCTGCACATACGCGGGAAACTCGCGAAAGGTTTCGGTATTGGGATCCACGGCGCCCTCGAAGGTGCCGATGGCGTACTCGTAGTGGTTGCGGGTGTCCACCAAGAGCACCTCGGGGTCGCTGATCAGTCGGTTCCACTCCCGGGGCGGCACATAGGTGCCGACAATCTGCCGCGGGTCTATGCCGCCCACGCCCATGGTAACAATCTCCTTTTTGAGCTTGACCTTGGTGCGGTAGAAGGGCATGTCATCGTAGAAGGATTCCTTGTGCACGATATCGACAAAGCGCGCATCGCTGCGCAGATAGTCGAGCAGCGCGTCTACGGCTTCCCGACTGCCGGCAACAGTGCCGTTGATCCCCTCACTGGCGAGCAACAGAGTGCCCTTCACACCCAGTTCAAGGCAGCGCTCTTTCAGGGGACCGGCCAGGACCTCGTAATCGGGCAGATCGACAAACTTGTACAGGGCGGCAACGACGACCGGAGGGGTCGCCTGACTGGCTTCGCTCATGGCTATCTGTTCTCGCTCATGGCTGCTTACACTCACTCATGGCTGGAATTTTGAGGGAGGCGATTATACAGCTTTTCCGCCCAGGCATGGAGGAGATTGGGGGGCGGTGCCGGTGGCCTGCCACTCTTCGGGGGTGTGGGTGTGCAGAGCGAGGGCGTGGACGCCGCCGCGCAGCTCCTCGGCCAGCACGGCGTAGACCGCCTGGTGGCGCTGCACCGGGCGCTTGCCGGCAAAGACGGCGCTGGCCAGCACCACCTTGAAGTGACTCTCGGAGCCCGGCGGTACATTGTGCTGATGGCTTTCGTTGATCACTTCCAGATGGCTGGGCGCAAAGGCCCGCGTGAGCTTTTCCGTGATCGCCGCTTTTACCGGTTCCATAAATTCATCACCTTGATACACGTACATGTCGACCCCGAGTAAACCATGGGAAAAACTTGTCGTTTCTGTCATCTCGGGTGCCACAGACGGAGGTTGGCGCAGTACTTCCGGGACACGCCGTAAACCCATCCCTGGGGGCTCGGACACAGCATCCCTGCTGAGTACGGTCCCGGAAGCACTACCCCAACCTCCTCAAACATCGGTACTTCGAACTGATTAAAAACAAAGCACTGTTCTTTCCGATTCAAGGGATTGGGGCTCGAGCGGAGCGGTTAGATACAGACCGTCGCGCGCGGGACAGCGCGTGTAGAGCCCCCAGGGATGGGTTCACGGCGTGTCTCACACCCCTGTACCGCAAGCCCGAACCCATCTCACTTACGAAGCACCATAACAGATTACTAGTACAACCCCACAAACCGTTGGGCTGCAACTATACCCCAGACAATAGCCAACAGCACCAGGCTGGTGAAAACCAGTGCCGAGCCGATGTCCTTGGCGCGGCCGGACAAGACGTGCTGCTCCGAGCCGGTGCGATCCACCGCTGCCTCCACGGACGAGTTGGCCAGCTCCGCCATGATCACCCAGAAGACGCTGGACAACAACAGTATCAGTTCGATGTGGCTGGTGGCCAGCCAGAAGGCGGCGGGTAGCAACACCAACGCC
>JBJHDF010000016.1:0-93488 GCA_050486405.1 Marinimicrobium sp.
GAAGCTCACCCTTGCCCGAGACGTGCGCGCCGATCAGTACGGCATTCGCACCTTCGTCGAAGCCGGCGAATTCAAACTCAAGTTCGAGATTATCCGTGAGGCCCGAATCCGGCTCGAAGGAGAAACCACTGCCGACATTCCCGTGGCCTGCCTGACCCACCGATGTTGTTTCGCCGAGAAATTCCTGGCCAATGCGGATCGGGGTCAGGACGCATCAACCCTGTCCCGCGATATTGTAGATCTTGCGTTTATGATACGAGGCTGGTCAAAGGAAGACGCAAACGCGGGTCTGGCCATTGCCAAAACTGCCTATGGCAAGGCGGTAGAGCGCTCGCTTACTGTGGTTACCGACAAGATACGGAAAGACAAAGTCTATCGAAACCGTTGCATCGAGGGCCTCGCCATCACTGACACAAAAACCCTGTCCGCCGGCCTCAAAGCTCTCGCGACCTTCAGGTAGCGGCTTAACCCGAATGTTGCACCAAACCGCTCGATAAGCGTCGCCGCGCCTTTACCGGCATGGTCTGCGGGCAATTCAGGGTCGGTGACGTTTTGTCACCAGTCACGCTTGCCGGTTGCCGGCTGGTTCCGGGGCCAGCAAGCTGTCATTTGGTGAAATATTCGGGTCAACCGACGGCGCAGTGCACTCTCCGATTGGCACAGGCTGCGACCGGGGATGCAGGATTTTAATAGAATTGCAGGGCAATACCGGCAAAAACAACGGCGCCCACCCACTGGTTGTTGAGAAAGGCGCGGAAACATTTTTGCCGTTCGCGGCGGCGGATCAGCCACTGCTGCCAGACGAACAGCAGCGCCGCCACCCCCAGGCCGGCGTAGTAATAACTGCCCAGCTCGAAGCGCTGACCCACCAGCAGCAGCGCCACCAACGTCAGTAGTTGTAACAGCCCCGTCACCACCCGATCGTATTCGCCGAAGAGTATGGCTGTGGACTTGACGCCGATTTTCAGGTCGTCGTCCCGGTCCACCATGGCGTAGAAGGTGTCGTATACCACCGTCCAGATCACCACGGCTACATACAGCAGCCACGCCTCCTCCGGCACCTGGCCCCGGGTGGCGGCAAAGGCCATTGGAATGCTCCAGGCGAAAGCGGCACCCAGCACCACTTGCGGCAGATGGGTGTAGCGTTTGGCAAAGGGATAGCAGGCCGCCAGCGCCAGAGCTACAAAGGAGAGCTGTACGGTGAGGGTGTTGGTCTGTAACACCAGGGCAAAGGCCAGCAGACACAGGACCGCAAACAGGGCAAGAGCTTCCGGCACCGATACGGCCCCGGTTGCCAGTGGCCGCTCCCGGGTTCGCTTGACGTGGCCGTCCACCCGGCGGTCGGCAAAGTCGTTGATTACACAACCGGCCGCACGCATCAGCACCACGCCCGCGACGAAAATCAGCACCAGTTTCCCCGGGGGAAGCCCCCCTGCCGCCAGCCACAGCGCCCAGAGCGTGGGCCAGAGCAGCAGCAGGGTGCCGATGGGGCGGTTCATGCGGGTCAACTGCCAATAGGCCTGCAGGCGGCCCGGTCTGCTGGGGTTTGGGCTGCGGGTTTTCGGGCTGCTTGGGGGCGATCGTTTCATGACGGCAATGTTTCCACGAGGCCCTCACGCTTGTCTACAAGGCGCTGGTAAAACCCGGGCAGAAACACCTCGCTCACCAGCAGGGGTTTGTCGTCCACCCGAAACACCGAGCGCCGGCCCCAGACGGTGGCATTGCCCTGCACCTGCGCCGGCAGGTATTGATGATGCCGATCGATACGGCTGACCGCGATACCGCCGCGCTGCAGATTGTGTTGGCTGAACAGAAAGGCTCCCAGCGGCCGGGTGTCCAGTTGTCGCAACTGGCGCAAGCGACCGGTGAGGGTGGACAGGGGCACCAGGCTGCGGGCAAAAACCCAGGGTTCACCTTCACCCAGCAGAACCACCTGCCGCACCAGCGCCAACTGCCGGGGCGGCAGCCCCAGCGCGCGGCACTCGGAGAGCTGGGGTCGGGCCAGTTCCTGGCTGAGCAGCTTTACCCGGAAGTCACCACTGCTGAGGGCGATCAGCTTGGCGGTGAGGGAGTCGTCGTCCAGCAACCACGAGCGCAGCGCCCGGGGAATACGCCAGTGCACACGGGTGGTGTCCTGCCATTGGGGGGCACGGCCGATAATGGTAGCGGGCAAGGACAACAGGACTTCTCCCCAACAGGGTTCGGATCGCAACAGTGTTCGGTCAACAGTGTTCGGTCAGGAACAGGGCCGACATTCTAGCAGCTTGTACCGCTGCCATGCCCTTGGTTTAATGGGGTCCAGTCGCCGCCATTCACCATAACACCAGCCGGAGCCCACACGCCATGACGCTGACCCATCGCATTCTGCTGGCCATGGTCCTGGGCATCGGTATCGGCATAGTGTTCAATCTGGCGCTGAGCCTGCCGCTCCGGGGTACCGCCGCCGCTCACTGGCTGGATCTGCTGCTGATCGACGGCCTGCTGGATATCGTCGGCCAGATATTTGTCCGCTCCCTGCAACTGCTGGTCATTCCCTTGGTGTTTGTCTCCCTGGTGTGCGGCAGCGCCGCCCTCGGCAATCACGCCCGCATGGGCAACCTGGCGCTGAAAACCGTGGCCATGTACCTGCTCACCACCGCCCTGGCCATTACCCTGGCACTGTCTGCCGCCCTGCTGGTCAAGCCCGGCAGCAGCATCGAGCTGGACACCGAGCTGACCTACGAGGCCGCCGAGGCGCCGCCACTGAAAGACACCATTATCGGCATCTTCCCTCGCAACCCGGTGGAAGCCATGGCCGAGGGCAATATGCTGCAGGTGATTGTCTTCGCCCTGCTGTTTGGCATTGCGCTGTCGCGCAGCGGTGATACGACCCGGTCGATTCTGGATTTTTTCAACGGCCTCAACGCCGTGGTGATGAAGATGGTGCTGCTGCTGATGCAACTGGCGCCCTTCGGGGTTTTCTGTCTGCTGGTGAAGCTTTTCGCCTCCATCGGGTTTGAGGGCATGCGGGCACTGGCGACCTATTTCTTTACGGTGCTGGCGGTGCTGCTGCTGCACGGTCTGGGAGTCTATTCGCTGCTGCTGAAACTGCTGACGCGGCTCAACCCGGTGATCTTTCTGCGCAAGCTGGGGCCGGTGATGGCCTTTGGCTTCAGCACCGCCTCCAGCAACGCCACTATCCCCATCACCTTGCGCACCGTGGAGCATGAGCTGGGAACGGACAACAAGGTGGCGTCCTTCAGTGTGCCTCTGGGCGCCACCATCAATATGGACGGCACCGCCATCATGCAGGGTGTGGCCACGGTGTTTATCGCCCAGGCTTACGGCCTGGATATCGGCCTGACCGGCTACCTGCTGGTGGTGCTTACCGCCACCCTGGCGTCGGTGGGCACGGCGGGTGTGCCCGGCGTGGGGCTGATCACTCTGGCCATGGTGCTGCAGCAAGTGGGTTTGCCGGTGGAAGGAATCGCTCTGATCATAGGTATAGACCGGCTGCTGGATATGGTGCGCACGGCGGTGAACGTCACCGGGGATGCCATGGTGACGACAGTGGTGGCCAACAGCGAAAACCTGCTGGACCGGGAGCAGTTCACACGGGATTGAGCTGGAAGGCGATGTGATTCAATTCTTCGGAAGACTCCAGCACCCCGGCCACCGCGGCCCGGGCTTTTTCCGGATCCAGTTGCAGTTCCTGAAACACCCGGGCGGGAATGTCCTCCAGCGGATCCCGGCCTATGCCGTGTTCCTGCAACAGTCGCTCGGCAATATAGATCAGCCGCGCGTACTCCCAGTGTTCGCCCCGATAGCCCAGATTGTGCTGCTGACGCAGCGCCACCACCACCTCGTCGGGCATGGACCAGAGTGACATGAGCGCGCCGGCCAACTGCTCCCGGGTGACGCCCAGCAAATGGCGCTCAATGGCTCTGTGGTGGGTGTGGGGGTTGGCGTCGGCCAGTTGGCAGTACTGGGCGTAATAGGGCGGAAAGACTTCGGCCAGAATCAGGTAACCGAAGTTGTGCAGCAAGCCGGCCAGGTAGGCCATGCCAAAGCCCGGGCGGCTGTCCCGGGGGATGGCGGTGACCAGCCCCTCGATGGTGGCAGCCAGATACACCGCCTGCTGCCAGTAGGGCAGGACGCCGTGGGGACCCTTGCGGGGAATGCTCAGTGTCTTGCCCAGGGCCAGGCCCAGGGCGAGGTTCAGCACCATATCGAAACCCAACACCCGCACTATGGCGTCCTGCACCGAGCGAATCTTGCCCGGCGCCGAGTAGTAGGGCGACGCCGCCCAGCTGACCACCTGGGCCGCCAGGCTGGGGTCGGTTTCCACAATCTGCGCCAGGTCGCTGATGTCGGCGTCGGGGTTGGCGCGCAACTGGATGATGCGCTGGGCGGTATCGGACAGCGGCGGCAATTCCAGTGTTTCTTCCAGGCGCTGCTTGATGCGCAGGGTGGTGAAATTGCGCAGGGCGCCGAGAATCATATCCTCGTCTTCGGCCTGGTCCGGCTCCACTTCCAGCGGTGCCAGGGGCGTGGATATATCGCAGATCAAAGCGTCTTCCAGCACCCGCTGAAAATCGCTGCGGCTCAGGTGCAGCAGTTGCTCGGCGTCACCGGAATCCAGCAGCAGGTCTTCGCGATCCAGTAATCGGCGATCCACCAGGGTGGGCAACCCCGCCACCTTGGGCAGGGCGGGCATACGCTGCAGACTGTGGGCGTCGTAGAAGACTTTCATCTCGTCCGGCGTCGCCACCCGCAACTCGCGCTCCAACTGCCGGTTGACCGCCGCCAGATCCAGCAGCGTGTCGGCGGCGATCACCACCTGCACGCGGCCGCGCTCATCCTCCAGCAGCACCGACTTGGCAGCACCCAGTTTGCGCAGGTGCTGCTCCAGCCAACTCAACTGTTCCCGAGGCCCTGCCGGGGTAGCGGTGACGTCGTAGTGGATATTCTGGTTGTTCAGCAGCGTTGCAACGCTGGCGGGTACTGGCACGATTGACTCCTTAAATTGTTGATTGAAAAAGCCCTTCCATGGGCTTTTTCAAGCCGGTCTGCGGCACATGTCCGCACACCGGCCGCGACAAATCAATCACTTGAGTGATCGATTTGCGACCAGGTCATCCCTGACCCGGATTAACAGGCTGTTGAAAGACAGCCTGTTAACGAATCGAAAGCCCACTTTGACAGGGGTCACTCCAGGCGCATTATCCCCTGTCTGTTAAGCATAGGTCGGGAAGCTACACATGCAAATAATTTTCCCGGCCGGCCAACCAGCGAAGGAGAACCAGTTCACATAATTCCGGGTGTTTTTGCAGCAGGGTATCGGCGCAGTGGCGAACCGCCGGAATCAGGTGACTGTCCCGCTGCAGGTCCGCCACCCGAAAGGTCATTTCGCCGGTCTGACGGGTGCCCAACACCTCACCGGGACCGCGCAGACGCAGATCCTCCTCGGCGATGACAAAACCGTCGCTGGTCTGGCGCATCACCCGCAATCGCTCCCGACTGTTGCGGGACAGGGGCGTGCCGTAGAGCAGCACGCAGTGACTGGCCTGGGCGCCCCGCCCCACCCGGCCGCGCAACTGGTGTAACTGAGCCAGCCCCAGACGCTCGGGATTTTCGATGATCATCAGGCTGGCGTTGGGCACGTCCACCCCCACCTCGATCACCGTAGTGGCCACCAGCAAATCCAGCTCGCCGGTCTTGAAAGCGGCCATGACGCTCTCCTTGTCCCGGGGTTTCAGGCGGCCGTGCACGAGACCGATGCGCAGCTCCGGCAGGGATTCGGCCAGGCTGGCGGCGGTTTTTTCCGCCGCCTCGGCGGCCAGGGTTTCCGACTCCTCGATCAGGGTGCATACCCAGTAGGCCTGACGCCCCTGGGCGCAGGCGGCGCGCACCCGTTCGACAACCTGATCGCGGCGCTGCTGGCCAATCACCACGGTGGTCACCGGTGTGCGCCCCGGCGGCAGTTCATCGATCACCGAATTGTCCAGATCGGCGTAGGCACTCATGGCCAGGGTGCGCGGTATGGGCGTGGCGGTCATGATCAACTGGTGAGGCCGCCGGCCGCCACTGGCGCCCTTTTCCCGCAGGGACAGCCGCTGATGCACGCCAAAACGGTGCTGCTCGTCGATAACCACCAGACCCAGGTCGGCAAACGCCACCTCGCCCTGAAACAACGCGTGGGTGCCCACCACCACCCGGGCCTCACCGCTGGCAATAGCGTCCAGTTGCGCCTGCCGCGTCTTGCCCTTGAGGCGGCCGGTCAACCAGCCCAGGCGGATACCCAGTGGCTCCAGCCAGTTGCCCAGGTTGGTCCGGTGCTGCTCGGCGAGAATTTCCGTGGGCGCCATGATGGCGGCCTGCTTGCCGCTGGCCACGGCGGTGATGGCCGCCAGCGCCGCCACCACTGTCTTGCCGGAACCCACATCGCCCTGCAACAGGCGCAACATGGGCCTGGGTTGGGACAGATCGGCGGCGATTTCCGCGCTGACCCGCTGCTGGGCGGCCGTCATGCGGAAACCGAGTTGCGCCAGAAAGCGCTCGCGCCCGGCGTCATCCAGCGTCAGCACCGGCGCGCCATCGCGCTGTATATCCCGGCGCCAGCGCAACAGACTGATATGGTGAGCCAACAGTTCTTCAAAGGCGAGGCGCTGCTGATAGGGGTGTTCGCCAGCCAACAACTGGCCCACATTGGCGTTGGCGGGCGGACGGTGCAGAAAGCGCAGGGCGTCGGCCAAGGGCACCTGATGCAACTGGCGCAACACCGGCGCCGGCAGCAGCTCGGGCAGAGTCTGGCGATCGAGCCACTCCAGCGCCTGGTGAATCACGGCCCGCAGCCGGGGCTGGGCCAGGCCCTCGGTGGCGGGATACACCGGCGTAAGGCTCTGCTCCAGCGGCGCCCCCTGGGCGACATCGAGCCGCTGGTATTCGGGGTGGATCATCTCCAGGCCCGAGGGGCCGCGACGGGGCTCGCCAAAGCAGCGCAGTTGCATGCCCGATTGCAACTGCTCCTTCTGGGCGGCGCTGAAATGGAAAAAACGCAGGGTGATACCGCCGCTGCCATCCTGCAGCCGGCACACCAGGGCGCGGCGACGGCCGTAGACAATCTGGCTGCTCGCCACCTCGCCTTCCACCACGGCGCTGAGATTGGGTTGCAGCGCCGCCAGGGGCGTGATTCGCGTGCGATCCACGTAGCGCAGCGGCAGGTGGAACAGCAGATCCTGCACACTGTTCAGCCCCAGGCCCGCCAGCTTTTCCGCCAGCCGCGGGCCCACCCCCTTGAGGGTGGTGACGGGCACTCGATCCAGGGCGGGCGTGTGGTTGGGCACGGCTCAGTGCTTGTTATCCGTGCGGCAACTGTTGATGGCCTTGCGCAGCACCTCCACCGCCTTGTAGCGGGGAAAGCTGGCCCGCCAGGCCAGGGCGACGGTACGGCTGGGCGCCGGCTCGGTAAAGGGACGGGTCACCAGCAGGTTGGGCGCGTAGCTGGCGGTGCTGGCGGCGGACTGCGGCAGTATGGTGAGCCCCAGACCCGACGCCACCATATGGCGCAGGGTTTCCAGGGAGCTGCCTTCGGCGGCGGTGTGCAGGCGGCCATTGTCTTCATCGCCATTGCGCGCCAGATTCGGACAGGTGGCCAGCACCTGATCGCGGAAGCAGTGCCCTTCGCCCAGCATCAGCACCTCCTCCTTGTCCAGGTCTTCCGGCGCGACTGCCGGCTTTTTTGCCAAAGAGTGATCGGCGGGCATCAGCACCACAAAGGGTTCATCGTAGAGGGTCTGGGTGACCACATCGGGTTCGGTAAACGGCAGGGCAATGATGATCACGTCCAGATCGCCCTGGCGCAGCCGCTTGCGCAGGGTGGCGGTAAAGCCCTCCTCCACATAGAGAGGCATCTTGCTGGCCAGGCGCTGCAGTTCGGGGATAAAGTGGGGCAATAGATAAGGGCCGACGGTAAAGATGGCACCCACCCGCAGGGGGCTGCTCAACTGGTCCTTGCCGGCGCTGGCGATATCCTTGATGGCCGCGCTCTGCTCCAGCACCAGTTGCGCCTGGGCGACTATCTGCTCGCCCAGGGGCGTGGCCTGCACCCGGGATTTGGAGCGCTCGAACAGCGCCACACCCAGCTCCTCTTCCAGCTTTTTGACGGCGATGCTCAGGGTGGGCTGACTGACAAAACAGCGCTCCGCCGCACGACCGAAGTGCTGCTCCTGGGCCAGGGTTACGATATAGCGCAGTTCTGTTAAGGTCATAAACTGGACTCATTAAAAGTATCGTTCTTATAGAGTAGAGTTTGCACTGTTGTCA
The DNA here is from genome assembly GCA_050486405.1 of Marinimicrobium sp. GTDB lineage: Bacteria > Pseudomonadota > Gammaproteobacteria > Pseudomonadales > Cellvibrionaceae > JBJHDF01. The sequence continues at coordinate 8,305 of JBJHDF010000016.1, forward strand.
GGCGTTACGTAAAGAGGCACCACCGGTGAACAACGAAAAACCAGCGGGAAAAGTACTGATTGTCGGCTGCGGCGATATCGGCCGGCGCCTGGCCCGGGAGCTGTCCGGCGATAGCTGGACCCTGACCGGCCTGCGCCGGCAGCCGCCAGCGGAGCAGGATCCGCATCTGGAGTATGTGGCCGCCGACGCCACGGACCCGCAAGCCTTGGTCCGGGCGCTGGCACCAGGCCACGATGTGATTGTGCTGACCATGACGCCCGGCGAGCGCAGCGACGAAGGCTATCACCAGGCCTATGTGCGAACCTGCGAGAATCTGCTGGCGGGCCTGCGGCAACGTTCCCAACAACAGGAGCAAACGCCGCGGCTGATTCTGTTTGTCTCCAGCACTGGCGTCTACGGCCAAGACGACGGCAGCCTGGTGGATGAAAACTCATCCACCGAACCACAAGGATTCAGCGGTCGGCGCCTGCTGGAAGCGGAACAGTTGCTGCGCAACAGTGGCCTGCCCCACTGCATAGTGCGTTTCAGCGGCATCTACGGCCCGGGCCGCCGGCGCCTGATCGAGCAGGTGCGCAGCGGTCGCGCCGCCCTGTCCCGGCACTGGACCAACCGCATCCACGCCGACGACTGCGCCGGCTTTCTCGCCCACCTGATCCGCCTGAACGCCGATGGACAGACGCTGGCGCCGGTGTATATCGGCAGCGACAGCGAACCGGCACCCATGGCCGAGGTGGTGGGCTGGCTGACGACAAAACTCGGCGTCGATCGGGCCCGCTTCGCCCCGGACGACCCCGACAGCCGCGCCGGCAACAAGCGCTGCAGCAATGCGCGCATGTTGGCTACCGGCTACCGGTTGCGATACCCGGGGTATCGGGAGGGTTATGGGGCTTTGGAGGATTGGCAATGACGGCGGCGGACGTGATTGTTGTTTTGGGGCTGCTGTTTATGTTGTTTTGGGGGATTCCCCGGGTGTTCAGGTCCATGAGCGAGGATCGGCATTGGGGGGAACAACTGCGCGCTTTTGCGGACAGGCATGGACTGCGCGAAACCAAAGCGGACGACGCGCACAGACGGGAGATGCCCACTCTGGCGGATATACGACGCACGCGCAGAAACCCGGCGCTGCAGTATCCGCCGCCAGGCACGGCGGTGTTTGAGGGATCGCTGGAGGATAAACCCTTTGCACTGGAGCAGGTATTTGTCAAAGGGCGCTTTGACGATCGCTTTTTTACCTTTGTGCGCATGGCGGTGACGCTGGAGGATGCACCACCGTCGCTGGAGGTATCGCCTGTGCGCGGTCTTCAGCGGCTGTGGCGCAAGCTGCGGGGAGACGACAGCCGTTTGTCGATTCGCCACGCCCGGGCCCCCAACGCTCGCGCCCGCGAGGAGGCTTTTCTCACCGGCACGCGGCGGCGACTGCTGGAGCAGGCGTGGGAACCCCACGGCGGCGTCTGGCTGGCCCGGGGCAATCTCTATCTGATTCGCGAACGGCGCGGACGGGAGACTATTGATCTGGACGCCATGATTGAGCAACTGCGCACACTGCTGCGGCAGTTCTGAGATGGATCAGTCGTCTTTTTTTCTGGCCCTGGGGTGGGCCTGATCGTAGACCCTGGCCAGATGCTGAAAATCCAGGTGGGTGTAGATCTGGGTGGTGGAGATGTTGGCGTGACCGAGCATTTCCTGCACCAGACGCAAATCGCTGCTGGATTCCAGCATATGGCTGGCAAAGGAGTGACGCAGCATGTGCGGGTGCACCGGGTTGTCCATGCCCTGGCGAAGGCTTAGCTGCTTCAGACGCTCCTGTACGGCGCGGTGACTGATGCGCTTGCCGCGCGCCGTGATAAACACCGCTTTTTCTCCCGGCGGCGCGCTGAGTGATCGCTGCCGCAACCAGCTGTTCAACGCCTTGACCGCCTCCCGCCCCACCGGCAGGGTGCGGCTCTTGTTGCCCTTGCCGGTCACCGTCACCGAGGCATCGCGCAGATCCAGTTCGGGCAGGTCCAGACTCACCAGTTCCGCCAGGCGCAAACCCGAGGAGTAAAACAGTTCCAGCATGGCGCGATCGCGGCTCTGCAGAAAGTTGTCACCAGCCACTTCCACAAAACGGGCAGTCTGATCCACGTCCAGGGTCTTGGGCAGTTTTTTTGCCGGCTTGGGCGCCTGCACCCCGTCCGCCGGGTTGTGCGCGAGCCAGCCCCTGCGAATGCCGTAGGCAAAGAAACCGCGCAGGGACGACAACCAGCGCGCCAGACTCTTGCCCCCCAGACCGGCCCGGTGCAGCGCGACGAGGTTCTGGCGCACATGGTGCACGGTCAGTTGTCTGAGTTCACTGATACTGTTGCGCGCGCAGTGATCGCTGAGTTTCTGCAGGTCGCGCAGGTAGCTTTCACAGGTGCGAGGGGAATACTGCTTTTCGCTGAGCAGATAGGTGCGGTAGGCCGTCAGTTCGGCGGCAAAGGGTTTGTCAGCGGTGGTGGACGAGTCGGACATACGCAGATCCCGAATCCGGTGCGCTCACTCTACCGCATTCACCTCGGCATAGGCTACCAAACCCAGCAATATCGACCGTTCAGATTCATAGTGGAGCATTCACCGATTGGCACAAGCCAGGGCTGGGCTCCCGAAACCGAAGTGCAGCGCCCAATTATAAATGTCGGGGCAGCAGGCGATTCAGCACTTCGGCGATATAACCCAAAAACAAGGTGCCCATACTGGAGCGGTAGTATTTGGGATCGCGGTTGCCGATGGCGAGCAGGCCAAAGGCCGTGCCGTGTACCAGTGGTACCGTGGCTGCCGACCCCACTTCACTGGCGTGCTTGCCGAAGATGAATTCGCTTTCGCGTTTGGCCAGGGAGCCGCACATGGCGCGGTTGTTTTTGATCAGGGCGCCAATGATTTCGTTGGCCTCCATCAACGGCACCACCCGGGCCTGGGTGCTGGGCAGACGATCCTGACTGCCGAACAGCAGCAGGCTGGTGTACTGAATGCCGAACTCCCGGGTAAAACTGTAGTAGAGCGCATCGACAATGTCACCGGCATCCTGCCCTTCCAGCAACTGCAGTACCAGGCGTTTGCTCTGATCGAACAGGCGGTCGTTGTCCCGGGCGTTATCCAGCAGCTTGCTCAGGCGATGGCGCATGTCCATGTTGCGTTCGCGCAGCACCGAAACCTGCCGCTCCACCAGGGACACCGCCGAGCCGCTCTCGTGGGGCAGATTCATATCCGCCAGCAGCGCCTTGTTGTCCACAAAGAAATTGGGGTGCTGCTGCAGAAATTCCGCCACCTGTCGGGCGCTGGGAGAACTGCCGGTTGGGGAGACTTTGTCGCTCATGGTTACAATTTCACCTGTCCGTGAAAAACCTGGGTGGCCGGGCCAGTCATGATGACCGGCTGACCTTCACCGGGCCAGCATATGTTCAGGCTGCCGCCGGGCAGATTGACCTTGACCTTTTCCTCCAGACCCAGGGCCAGGCGGCCGGCCACCACCGCGGCGCAGGCACCGGTGCCACAGGCGAGAGTTTCGCCAACGCCGCGCTCGAAAACGCGCAGATTGATTTCGCCGGGGGACACCAGCTGCATAAAGCCCACGTTGACCCGGTTGGGAAAGCGCGGGTGCGCTTCGATTTTTGCGCCCAGCTCCGCCACCAGCGCGCCGTCGGTGCTATCCACCTGCAGCACCGCGTGGGGGTTGCCCATGGAGACCGCAGCGATCTGCAATTCCTGACCACCCACCTCCAGGGGGTAACTGATCGCCCGGGCCGGAGCATCAAAGGGAATCTCGGCGGGCTCCAGGCGCGGCACACCCATATCGACGCTGACCTCGCCGTTGTCCGCCACCCGCAGTTCGATCATGCCGCCAGCGGTCTGTACCCGCAGCACATTTTTGCCGGTCAGTTTGCGGTCGCGCACGAAGCGGGCAAAACAGCGGGCGCCGTTGCCGCAGTTTTCCACTTCCGAACCGTCGGCATTGAAAATGCGGTAGCGAAAATCGGCATCCGGCTGCTCCGGCACTTCCACCAGCAATACCTGATCGCAACCGACACCGAAGTGCCGATCGGCCAGGCGACGGATTTTTTCCGGGCTGAGGCGAACCTTCTGGCTGATCCCGTCGATCACCACAAAGTCGTTGCCCAATCCGTGCATTTTGCTAAAGCGCAGACGCATGGTCCAAATCCTTATTTGGCTGGCGCGCCAATCGTGATGCGCCCTGCATCACACTCAGTCGCCATCCGGCAGCAAGTGTTCACCGCGCAACTGGTGGTCGAGGGTTTCCCGTTCGCGAATCAGAATCGTCTGATCGCCATCCACCATCACTTCCGCGGCTCTGTTGCGGGTATTGTAATTGGAACTCATGGCAAAGCCATAGGCACCAGCCGACATTACCGCCAATAGATCGCCTGGGGACAACACCAGCTCACGATCCTTGCCGAGAAAGTCGGCGCTTTCACAGACCGGTCCCACCAGATCCCAGCGGTGCGCCTCACCCGTGCCGGGCCGCACCGGCCTTATGGACTGCCAGGCCTGGTAGAGCGCCGGGCGCAGGTTGTCGTTCATGGCGGCGTCGATGATGGCAAAATTGCGGTGCTCCGAGGGCTTGAGATAGAGCACCCGGGTGAGCAGCACCCCGGCATTGGCGACAATCGAGCGGCCCGGCTCGAACAGCAGCGTCAGGGGCCGATCGCCCAGGCGCGCCTTGACCGCCCCGAGATAGTCGGCCACGGCGGGCGGCGTCTCGCCCTGGTAGTTGACACCCAGGCCACCGCCCAGATCCAGGTGGTTGATGCTGATACCGCTGGCGGCCAGCTCGTCCACCAGCACCAGCAACCGATCCAGGGCGTCGAGAAAGGGGCACAACTCCGTGAGCTGGGAGCCGATATGGCAGTCCACGCCCTGCACCCGGATGCCCGGCAGTTCCGCCGCCCGGCGGTACACCGCCGGCGCCCGCTCGAAGGCGATGCCAAACTTGTTGTTTTTCAGACCGGTGGAAATGTAGGGGTGGGTTTTTGCGTCCACGTCCGGGTTGACCCGCACCGACACATTGGCTTCCAGGCCCAACGCCGAGGCCGTTTCGGACAGCAGTTCCAGCTCCGGCTCGGACTCCACGTTAAAACAGTGAATGCCCACTTCCAGCGCCCGCACCATCTCCTCGCGGGTTTTGCCCAGACCGGAGAAGACCACCCGGGCCGGGTCGGCACCGGCGCGCAACACCCGCTCCAGTTCGCCGCCGGAGACAATGTCAAAGCCGGCGCCCAGGCGCACCAGAGCGTTGAGTACCGCCAGGTTGCTGTTGGCCTTGACCGCGTAGCAGATCATGCCCGGGTGGTCGCCCAGGGCGCTGGCCCAGGCCAGGTAGTTGTCGGTGATGGCCGCCCGGCTATAGACATAGGTGGGTGTGCCGTACTGCTCGGCCACTGCACTCAGGGCCACATCTTCCACGGTCAGTTCGCCGTGGCGCTCGGTAAAGTATTCCATGGGTCAGCTCAAATGCTCAGTCGTCGGAGTTGCCCTGCTCGGCGGGCTCTTCCTGATTGGGGGTATCCTGTTGCGGCAGGTACAGGGGGCCTTTCTGGCCACAGCCGGCAACCAGCGCAACGCTGAACAGCAGGGCGCCGAACCGTCGTGCGGCTGCAGATTTCATAGGGCTTTCCTCGATATTCCCCGGGGCTCGACCCGCCGGTGACGGCTGATCCGGGCGAACGGGGGCCGGATACGGTTGAGCCGGGCAGTATACCGTTGCGCGGACACCCATCACAATGCGATGACGCGTTATTCCACGCCGATCCAAGTACCTCCGGGGTGATTCCCAAACAGTCGAAGCCTCGTTTGCGAATCGCTCGTGGGCCGCTTATGCTGATAAATGGCGGCACAGGCAGGGTTCCGCACCACTTGTTTGAGCCGGCGCGCCGCCTGGGAACGGGCGTGCTGACTCGGTGATACATATGCTGAGGCTTGTCGCAAACCGACCCGCGAGCGGCTGCGGGCTCTGCCTGCTGCGCTGCTGCGCCGTGCTGTTGTGGGCGATGGCGGCCGGGCACGCGGCCAGCGCCGACAATCGCACGGAGAATCAGGCCGAGCCCCTGCGGATCGTGATCCCCCCCCTGGAGGAAAGCTCCCGCCATCACACCGCCTACTTTCCCACCCTGCTGGAACTGGCGCTGAGCAGGACGCTGGACAGCCACGGCCCCTACGTCATTGAAACCTATCCCCACTTGTTCACCAACGCCCGATTTCTGGCTGAGTTGCGGCGCAATGGCGTCATCAATGTCATGTGGACCACGCTGGACGAGCAGAGAAGCCAGGATCTGCTGGCCGTGCCCATCTCCCTGCTGCGCGGGCTGAACAGCTACCGGGTGTTTCTGATTCGCGAGGAGGACATGGAGCGATTCCAGGCCATCGAGTCCCTGGAGGATCTGCGCCTTCTGCGCGCCGGCCAGGGCGCGCACTGGCCCGACACTCAGGTGCTGGAGATGAACCAACTGCCAGTGGTTACGTCGGTTCACTACGAACTGCTATTTAGCATGCTGGCGGGCAACCGTTTCGACTACTTTCCCCGGGGGCTCTACGAAGTTTGGGACGAGCAGCGCCTGCATCAGGACAAGGGGTTGATCATCGAGCCCAACCTGATGATCTACTACCCCTCGCCTTTCTACTTTTCCGTATCCCCCGACAACCGGGAACTGGCCGAGCGTATCGAAGCCGGCTTGCTCGCAGCCGAGGCAGACGGCAGTTTGGACGAACTGTTCTTCAGCGTACCGGGATTCACCCGGGGCCATCGGGAGCTGGAAAGTGGTAAACGCCGCCTGTTCGAACTGGAGCACCCCTGGTCCGACATCCCACACCTGCAAAACGCCCACGAGAGCCATTACAGGGGCTCCTCGCCGTGAATCTGCTGCAGGAGCACGGCGTGCACTGCCCCTGCTGCGGCGAACCCATCACCGTGCTGATCGACACTTCCGTGGACAGCCAGACCTACACCGAGGATTGTCAGGTCTGTTGCCGCCCCATTGTCTTTGCGGTGACGGTGGAAGGCGACCAGGTCGCCCTGGACTGCTGGCCGGAGTAAGCCCCACCGATCTCCCGGTGGTATACTGCCCGCCATGACGGACTCGCCCCTTTCTATCCTGGAACATACGTTTGGTTACCGCAGTTTTCGCGGGCCGCAGGAGGAGATCATCGAGACGCTGGTGGACGGGGGCGACGCCCTGGTGCTGATGCCCACCGGCGGCGGCAAGTCCCTGTGCTATCAGATTCCCGCCCTGGTCCGGCCCGGCACCGGCGTGGTGATCTCGCCCTTGATCGCCCTGATGCGCGATCAGGTCAATGCCCTGCACGAACTGGGTGTGCGCGCCGCCCTGCTCAACTCCTCCCTGTCCCTGGACGAAGTGCGCGCCACCGAGCGGCAACTGCGCAACGGCGAGATTGACCTGCTCTACGTGGCGCCGGAACGGCTGCTGCAGGAACGCACTCTGGACCTACTGGACCAGATACCCCTGGCCCTGTTCGCCATCGACGAGGCCCATTGCGTGGCCCAGTGGGGGCACGACTTCCGCGCCGACTATCTGGGGCTGGACCTGCTGCACCGGCGCTTTCCCCAGGTGCCGCGCATCGCCCTGACCGCCACCGCCGATATGCGCACCCGGGAAGAGATCGTCAACCGGCTGTCGCTGCGGCAGGCCCGGCAGTTCATCGCCGGCTTTGACCGACCCAACATTCAGTACCGCATCGCTCAGAAACACAACCCGCGCCAGCAACTGCTCACCCTGCTGCGCCGGGAACACCCCCGGGATGCCGGTATCGTCTACTGCCTGTCGCGCAACAAGGTGGAACAGACCGCCGACTGGCTGCAGGGCGAAGGTTTCGACGCTCTGCCCTACCACGCTGGCCTGCCCGGCGCCACGCGGCAGGCCAACCAGGATCGCTTTCTGCGCGAGGACGGCGTCATCATCGTCGCCACCATCGCCTTCGGTATGGGCATCGACAAGCCGGACGTGCGTTTTGTGGTGCACCTGGATCTGCCCAAGAGCATCGAGGCCTACTATCAGGAAACCGGTCGCGCCGGCCGCGACGGCGAACCGGCCACCGCACTGCTGCTCTACGGGCTGGAAGACGTGGTCAAACTGGGGCAGATGATGAGCAGTTCCCAGGGCAGCGAGGAATTCAAGCGGCAGGAGCAACAGCGCCTGAACGCCATGCTCGGCCTGTGCGAAATCACCACCTGCCGCCGCCAGGTACTGCTGCGCTACTTCGGCAGCGAACTGCCGGAGCCCTGCGGCAACTGCGACGCCTGTCTGACACCGCCGGACACCTGGGACGCCACCGAGGCGGTGCGCATGGCCCTGTCCTGTGTCTACCGCACGGGCCAGCGTTTCGGCGCCGGCCATGTGATCGACGTGCTGCGCGGCAGCAGCAACGACCGCCTCATCAGTTTCGGTCACAACAAACTGTCCACCTACGGCATTGGCGACCACCTGTCCGCCGCCGAGTGGCGCTCGGTGTTCCGGCAGCTGGTGGCTCGCGGTTATCTGCAGGTGGAACCTAATTACGGCGGCCTGCAACTGGCCGACGCCTGTCGCCCGCTGTTGCGCGGCGAGGAGTCGGTGCAGTTGCGCCGGGATCAGAAGAGCGTGGGCAGCGCCCGCCAGCGCCGCGCCGACGCCGAGATCCCCGAGGAAGACCAGGGCCTGTGGCAGGCCCTGCGCGCCTGCCGCAAGCAGCTGGCCGAGGAGCACAATGTGCCGCCCTACGTGATTTTCCACGACGCCACGCTGAAAGAAATGGTGACGCAAAAGCCCATGAGCGCCCAGCAACTGTTGCTGATCAGCGGCGTCGGCGACAGCAAACTGGAGCGTTTTGGCGACGCCTTCCTGCAGGTGTTGCGCGAGCACCACTACGGCGAGCTGGAAACCGGGTGACGCCACCGTGACGCGCACGCTGCTGATCATCGGCTACGTCTGGCCGGAACCGACCTCTTCCGCCGCCGGCAGTCGCATGCTGCAACTGATCCGCGTTTTTGCCGAGGCCGGCTGGCCGATCACCTTCGCCTGCGCCGCCGCCGACTCTCCCCACCGCGCCGACCTGTCACCCTGGTCCGTCACCGAGGTGCCCATCCGGCTCAACTGCGACAGCTTCAACGACTTTGTCGAACAGGTGCAACCGACGGTGGTGCTGTTCGACCGCTTTGTCACCGAGGAGCAATTTGGCTGGCGTGTAGCGCAGCAGTGTCCCGACGCACTACGCGTGATTGACACCGAGGATCTGCACAGCCTGCGCCAGACCCGCGAGCGGTTGCTGAAAGACGCGCGACGCTTGTGCACCTCACCACGGGAGGCGCACTGCCTGCCGCCGGTCAACGCCGACGCTCAAACCCTGTGGCAGAAAATGCTGGAGGCGGACATCACCCTGCGCGAGATCGCCGCCATTTATCGCAGCGATCTGAGCCTGATGATTTCCGACGTGGAAATGCAATTGTTGCAGCAAAGCTTTGCCCTGCCCGGCGATTTGCTGCACTGGATTCCGTTTATGCACGAGGAAGCCGGGACGGCGGCGAAATCTTCACCGCCGTTCGCCCAGCGACAGCACTTTGTTTCGCTGGGCAACTTTCGTCACCCGCCCAACCGGGACAGTGTGCTCTGGCTCAAGCACCAGTTGTGGCCGCTGATTCGCGCCCGTCTGCCCCGGGCCGAGCTGCTCGTCTACGGCGCCTACCCGGACAAGGAGATACACGAATTGCATCAACCCAAAAACGGGTTTCACGTACACGGCCGAGCCGAATCGGCCCGAACGGTGATGGAACAGGCCCGGGTGTGTCTGGCGCCGCTGCGCTTCGGCGCCGGCCTCAAGGGCAAGCTGCTGGACGCTATGGTGTACGGCGCCCCCAGTGTTACCACCGGTATTGGCGCCGAAGCCATGCATGGCGACCTGCCCTGGGGCGGTGTTATCGCCGACAGCGCTGAGGCCTTTGCCGACGCCGCCATCGCACTACACGAGCAGGAAGATTTATGGCAACAGGCGCAGCAGCGCGGACGCGATATTGCCGTCTTTCGCTTCCGCTTTGCCGATCACGCACTGGCGCTGCTTAACAGGATCGAAGCACTGCTGACGCAGTTGCCCCAGCACCGCAGAAGCAACCTCACCGGATTGCTGCTGCAACACCATCAGCACCGCAGCACCGAGTATATGTCCCGCTGGATCGCTCTGAAAAACGACCGCAACCAGGGTTCACCTCCCGGCGAGTGACAGCGTGGACGATCAGATATCCAACTTGTCCTCTGCCTCAGCTACCAGCGAGTCCACCGACTCCCGATCCTCGCCATCGGCGTGATACTGGGCGTACTGCGCCCCCAGATTCACCACCAGCTGCAAAGCCTGAACCCGGGCAGTGGGCTCGTCCGCTGACTCATAGGCCTGCCATTGTTCGCGGATACGCTCATACAGACTGGCCGCATCGCGCGCATCGGCTACAGCTTCCCAACGCGCCCGCAGATCCAGCAGCTGCTCGTCTTCCGGTGCGCCGCGCAGCATATTGTCAAGAACATATTTCACCGACACCGGATTCTGACTCTCGTCGGCAAAGATATCGGCAATGGCCTCGCGGGTGTCTGTCAGGGAGATACCGTGGACATTGCCCCGACAACACCCAAGGTCGACCAGCAGAAAGTGCTGACTGCGATCATCCACCTCAAAAACCAACCGGTACTTGTGTTCATCCAGCTCGTCAAAGGTCACCGGCGAAATCGCGGCGCCCGCACCAGGGGATTCCATATCCCGCACCTCATAGCGCGCCCAGTCCGGATGGAAGTCACGATTGTGGATAACCACCGTCAGCTCATCGGCATCGCCGACAGCTTCGGGAAAGCCCATCAGGTAGCGGCCAAAGTCGTAGCCCAAGCCATACAGGTCAGACATGCTTTTGGCCTGCACATAGCCATCGTCCGCTTTCACGTACACACCCAACCGACGAAACTCATCTTCCGCAGCGCTGGCGCCGGCCACCACCGACAGCGCCAGAAAGCCCAGTGCCACCCGCATCAACCGCGTGGTTATCACCGCGCGCCACGTCGCTCGCATCGTATTCCAGACCAGCTTCATCATTCACTCTCCTTAATCTGTGCCGGCAGAAACTGCCGAAAAGAACAAAGCGGCAAGGATAGGGGAAGGCCAATACCGGTTCAACGATGTGTCGCCCAAAGTGTGGACGAGGTCCGCTGTACACTGTTTACCCCGGCGGCGCTCCGGATTTGATATGCAGATCGCGCTGGGGATAGGGGATGGTTATGCCCTCGCGCTTGAACGCCCGCCAGATCGCCAGGTTGATATCGGATTTGACACCGGCAGCGCCGTTTTCCGGATCGCCGATCCACACCATCAGAAGCAGCTCAATGCCGCTGTCGGCAAACTCCTTCAGGCGCACCGAGGGCTTGGGCTCCCGCAATACCCGCTCGGAGGCGAACGCACAATCCAGCATCGCTGCCATGGCCTGCTCGGGATCGTCGTCGTAGCTGACCTGTACCGGGATATCCAGGCGCACGTTGCGATCGGAGTAGCTCCAGTTGATCACTTCGGTGGTGATCAGGTTCTCGTTGGGTATAAGGGTGTCTACCCCCTCACGATTGCGCACGACCACATAGCGGGCTTTGAGCTCCTCGACCCAACCGAATTTTTCGCCCACGGTGATCACATCGCCGGGCTTGATCGAGCGGTCCATCACCAGAATAAAACCGCTGATAAAGTTGGAGGCAATCCGCTGCAGACCGAAACCCAGACCCACGCCCAGGGCACCGCCAAATACCGCCAGCGTGCTCAGGTTGATACCCACCGCATTCAGGGCCAGCAGGAACGCCAGGGTTATGAAAATAAAGCGGCTGACCTTGGCAAAGCCCACCTGCATACTGGGCGTCACATGCTGGGTGCTCTTGAGCCAGTTGTTGAGCAGACTGGAAAACCACATCGCCAGAGTCAGGGCCACGGTGACCAGCAGCATCAACTTGAACACCGACAAGACCGAAATCCGGGCGTCCCCCATATCCACCGCCAGACTGTCCAGAAAGGCCAGCACCTCCGGCAGCCAACCCACCAGGTGTAGCACCACTCCCAACCACACCAGGATGGCAAAAGCATTTTCAGAGGACTTGAGTAACGGGCTGGAAGTAAAAGACTTGCGCAGGATGTAAAGGGACAAGCGGATGCCCGCCAGGGCCACAAGCACCGGCACAGCGATACGCACCAGCCCGGCCGGCACACTGTAGTAATCGAGCACCGCCGTACCTGGCAAGAGCAACAAGAGCGCGGTGATGGGCCAAAGCAGCCGTTGCAGACTGCGAATGGCAATGTGGCGCAAGCCTCGATCCCGGTAACCCTGTTCCTGCAGGACCGACTGTAGACGACGGTTCACCAGGACGGCCACGGTCAGCGCCGCCACCAGCACGAGCAGTTGCACCCAGACACCCGGCATCTGCAGGTAGGCGAGCTGCTCTTGCAAAAACACATTCAGTCGTTCATTCATGGGACGGTGGTTCCACAGGGTCATTATTGGCGTGCTGTTGGCTTGTCATCATAATGGCTATCCCTACGCGGCGCCAGAAAGTGCTCGCTGTCACGGGCCACCACCGGCATCGACAGCACCAGACACCATCGGGTAACCTGAACGCAATGTCACGGAGGGAGGCTCGTTTATGTCCGACCACATATTGGCCATTGACCAGGGGACCACCAGCAGTCGGGCCATGGTGTTCGCCCCCGACGGCCGCCGGGTGGCCCTGGCGCAGCAGGAATTCAGCCAGCACTTTCCCGACGACGGCTGGGTGGAGCACGACCCGGAGGAAATCTGGGAGGTCACCCGGGCGGTGTGCAACGAGGTGCTGGCGCAACTGGACGACCCCGGCTGCGTGGCCGGCATCGGCATCACCAACCAGCGCGAGACCACGGTGGTGTGGGAGCGCGAAACCGGCAAGCCCCTGTATCCGGCCATCGTCTGGCAGGACCGGCGCACCGCATCGCACTGCCGCAAGTTGGTGAAGGAGGGGCACGAAGACGAAGTCACCCGTCGCTCCGGTCTGCTACTCGACCCCTACTTCTCCGCCACCAAACTGGCCTGGATTCTCGATCACGTGGACGGCGCCCGGCAAAGAGCCGAGCGGGGCGAACTGGCCTTCGGCACCATGGATACCTGGCTGATCTGGAAATTCACCGACGGCAAGGTGCACGCCACCGACGCCACCAACGCCTGTCGCACACTGCTGTTCAATATCCACGAGCAGCGCTGGGACCCGGAACTGCTGAAGCTGTTCGATATTCCCGAGACCCTGCTGCCGGAAGTGCGCGACTGCGCCGCCGACTTTGGTACCGCAACCGAAGGACTGGACGGTCGCAGCCTGCCCATCGCCGGTGTTGCCGGTGACCAGCACGCGGCCCTGGTGGGCCAGGCCTGCTTCCACGAAGGCATGATCAAAAGCACCTACGGCACTGGCTGCTTTGCCCTGATGCACACCGGCACCACCGCCAGACCCTCGCGCAACCGGCTGCTCACCACCCTGGCCTATCGTCTCGACGGCAAGCCCCACTACGCTCTGGAGGGCTCCATCTTTATCGCCGGCGCCGCCGTGCAGTGGCTGCGCGACAAACTGGGCATTATTCAGCAAGCGGCGGAAACCGAAGATCTGGCGCGCAGCCTGGATTCCAATCGCGGCGTCTATCTGGTGCCGGCCTTTACAGGTCTGGGCGCGCCCTACTGGGACCCGGACGCCCGCGGCCTGCTCACCGGGCTCACCCGGGACAGCGGCCGGGCGGAAGTGGCCCGGGCCGCGCTGGAGGCCGTCTGCTACCAGACCCGGGATCTGTTTCAGGCCATGGCCGACGACGCCGGGCACCGGCCCGACACCCTGCGCGTCGACGGCGGCATGGTGGCCAACAACTGGCTGATGCAGGCCCTGGGGGACATTGTCGAAGTGCCCGTGGAGCGGCCCACGGTGATCGAAACCACCGCCCTGGGCGCCGCCCGCCTGGCCGGGCTGCAACTGGGCATATTTGCGGATCTGGATGCGGTGGCTGAGAGCTGGGCATTGGACCAGCGCTGTGAGTCACGTATGAACGATGACACCCGGCAGCGGCAACTGGACGGCTGGCGCCGGGCTGTGGCGTTGAGCCGCTCGGAGCGCTGAGATGCCCAGGCCCCGTCGCCGGGTCAGCCATGGTCTACTGCTGGGCGCGGTTCTGGTTCTGTTGCTGGCCGCTGCGCTGGCGCCCCCTTTTGACCAACCGGAGGACTTCAACCACTGGGCGGACAACCGCGTGCTGTTGGGTATACCCCACTTCGGCGACGTTGTATCCAACCTCGGTTTTCTGCTGGTCGGCATCCTGGGCCTGTTCGCCCTGGGTAAAGGTAAAGCCTGCATCCACAGCCGCAGCGAGCGACTGGCCTGGACACTGGTGTTTCTCGGCCTGCTGTTAACCGCCGTCGGCTCCAGCTACTACCACTGGGAACCCACCAACGCCCGCCTTACCTGGGACCGCCTGCCCATGGCACTGGGATTTATGGCCCTGCTTGGCGCCGTCATTATGGAGCGGGTCAATGTCAAAGCGGGATTGGCACTACTGCCCTTTCTGATTCTGGCCGGCTGGGCCAGTGTGCTGTATTGGTACTGGAGCACCTTGCAGGGTGCCGGCGATATTCGACCCTACCTGCTGGTGCAGGTGGGCGCACTGGCGTTGATTCCTCTGATGTTGTGGTTTTATCCGCCAACCTACACTCGCGGTGGCGACTATCTTATGGCGCTGCTGCTGTACGCACTGGCCATGGTGACAGAGCAACTGGATGCGCAGATTTATCAGTGGACGGGGGTTGTCAGCGGGCATACCGTCAAGCACCTGATAGCGGCACTGGCGGGGTACTGGTTGCTGCGGATGTTGCTGCTCAGGAACTCTTCGCCCTTGACGTGAACCCCGCGTCTGCTAAGCTTTTTCTCACATGCCCAAGGATCAAGCAGGACCATCGGGCTTTCAGGAAGAGGTCTTATGTCTGTCAGACCATCCCGCCAAACCGGCGAAGAGGGTATTGCCCACACTCTGGCAAGAGATACCCTGTACGCAACCATTGGCTCCAGTCGCACGGTCGGAATTGCCCTGATTATTCTCGGCCTGGCCGGATCCTGGCTGATTGTCCATCTGGCCGGCGGGGCCAACAGCATGGTGCCGCACTGGTACTATATTCCCATTGTTTTTGCTGCAGCCCGTTTCGGCTCCTACGCGGTACTGGTTGTGGCGTTGGTGGCCGGCGTCATCGCCGGCCCCCTGACCTACGAAAATGTGGCCGCCGGCACCACCCAGGAATTGTCCCGGTGGCTTACACGTACGGGGTTTTTTGTGGGCATTGGCCAGTTGATGGCCTGGCTCGGCGGGCCCTCCCTGCATCCCTTCACCGAAGAAATTGGCAGACTGCGTCAGGAATACGATATTCGCCGGGGGCTGTCCCACGGTGAGTTCTTTCTGCGTTATCAGCCGATCTATTCATTGCACACAGATTCCTGCGCAGGTTTTGAGGCTCTGATTCGCTGGCAGCACCCCAGCCGCGGAGAGCTGGCTCCGGACGCCTTTATCGAAATTGCCGAGCAATCGACGCTGATACACGACCTGACCGACTTCGTTATCAACGAAGCGTGCCGGCAATCGGCCGAATGGAATGCACTGGCGGCGCGCTACAATAAGCCTCCCTTGCATATAGCCATCAATCTGAGCGCGAAGGATCTGGAAAGGACAAACCTTACCCAGGTAATTACCAGTGCTCTTTCCAGTCACAATCTGGCCCCGGATAATCTGCACGTTGAATTGACGGAGAGTGTGCTGGTTTTTTCCGGAGCGGCTTTTCAGCTTCGTAAATTGCGCCAGGCAGGCATCAAATTGCATATTGACGATTTTGGGACGGGTTACTCTTCGCTCTCCTATCTCGGCAAGTTTACCATGGACTATATCAAGGCGGATCGCAGTCTGATCGACGATATTTGTTCCAATGCTCACAGTCGCACCCTGGCCGACTGCATTATTGTTTTCGCACGGAAGTTTGAAATGAAAACTGTTGCCGAAGGAATCGAGAACGAGGGCCAGTTGGCGATGGTCAGGAAGAAGGGTTTCGATCTGGCACAAGGCTATTACCTGTCCCGGCCACTTGTGGCAGATGCTATTCCAAAGATTATTCTATCCCCAAAAGTGCAGCAACCACCACAAACCAATATTCATGGAATTTCCAATCCCAAGGACCAGATCAAGGGGTCAGAGTAGAATGGCACTCTCACCAAGATCAAGGGGTCACTCGCTCACCCGTACCGTCGCCCGCCAGGCAATTTCAATATCCTCGGCCACTTCATCGCGAATCAGCGCCCAGTGGAAGAGGTTGTCATCGTTGGCTTCAAAAAAGTTGTGATTGTAGTGGGTCAGCGGCATATCCTTGTAGATCGGCCGGGTGATGTCGATCACCTTATCCCAGTAGGTCAGCGCCTGCTCCAGGTGGGCGATGGCCGCCTGCTGGTAGTCGGCGTCACCGCTCAGGCGAAAGTTCTGCAGGGCCACCGCGCCTTTGAGTTTCTCCGCCAGATGCAGACCCAGATTGGCCCAGGTTTTGACATCGGCGACTTCGTACATCAGTGAAGCGTTGCCGGACACGTCGATGTTTTCCACCAGGCGCAGTGCTTCGCGATTGTCCCGCTCCAGTTGCTGACTCAGAATCGGCGGCGTGACCCGCTCTACGCCGAAAGAGCCGCCTTCGCGTCGGGTTTGCACATAGTCGCCCACCGACACATAGTCCGGGTCCAGGGTGGGATGATCGATCAACCGGTCGACGGAGATATAGCGCGTGTAGTCCCCCTGAAGCGCCAGAAAACCTTCGCTGTAGATCGTGAAGTCCCAGGTGGAGTCGTACAACGAGGCCAGGCGCAACTGGGTCGAGGAAGCCAGGGAGTAGGCGTTCAGAAGATTGTCGGCCTGCTCGCCGTAGCGGCGATTGAAAGCGTCCTGGAATACCGAATCCGGTGTTTTGGCGTCGTACAGGAGCCGGCCCCAGAGCTTGTACCAGAGCCACTGGCGCTCGAAGGCATAATCCCAGTCCACCGGCTCGTCCACAGCGGTGAAATAGTCGAGCGCCGGAATATAGGTTTCCGAGCCGATAAAGTAGCCGCCCACGTAACTGGCCTGGGCGTTGAGGGCCAGGTGATCGCGCACAAAGGAGGGCACGCCCCAGCGCAGGGCGAAGAAGTCTTCGTTGCGCGCCATCCAGGTGACCTTGTAGTTTTCCGGCAGGGGATCGAAGTAGGTATCACCCAGCTCACCACCATGGACCTTGACCAGCTTGGGTGTGGAGTGGGCATGGGACCAGTTGAACTTCATTTCGGTCCAGATGGGCCCGTCGAAGCTGTCGCCCAGATCTTCCATGGCCGCGCGGGTGACCTGCTCCACATGCGCGCTGACGCCGGGGTCGGAGGTGTCGTCGGAGGAGAAAGGCACCCGGTGAATCAGCTTGACCGGCCGGTCCGCCTCCAGCATGCCGGCAATCAGCACATCGTCCATCCAGGCCTGACGCTCCAGCGGTGTCATGCCGGCCATGCCCTCACCATGGGAAATACCCACGCCATCCAGGTCCGGGTACTCTTCCAGCACCTGCCTGACGCTCTCGCGCAGATAGCGGCGTACCAGCTCGTGGGTTTCGCCTTCCACATAGTAGTGGGGGTAGAAGTTGACCTCGGCCATATCGTGGGCCTTGGCAAAGTCCTCACTGACAAAAATGCTCCAGTGCACGATGTAGGTGTCCAGACCACGCTCCTTGGCCAGGGCGAACAACCGCTGATAGAAGTCGCGCCACTCCTCCTGCTCCTGCTCGGACCAGGGGCTGGCCTCGGGAAAGTTTTTGGGCGAGGTCATAAAGGTGTAGGGGTGCGCGTTCCAGAAGCTGATGACGTTAAAGCGGTTCTCCACCATCATGTCCAGAAAGGCTTCCCAGTAGTTCAGGTCGCGCGCGGTTTCGTAGTGCTGATCGAGCGCCGAACTGGGCCGGTAGGTTTCCCAGGGCAGGTTGTACTTGATGCCGCGAAACTCCAGCGCCGGCGCCTCTTCCCGAACCTGCACGTCTTCCAGACGGGTGCCGTTCTGCAGGCTCTCCACCAGCGCCAGAGCACCGTAGATCATGCCGCGGTCGTCGCCCCCGTACACCGAGATGACTTTGCCCTCGGGGAGAATCTGAAAGGCCTCTGAGTCCAGCCTTACCGGGTGCTTTGCCAGGCTGATCAGATGATCGTAGCCCGTGCCTCTGGGGTGCAGCGTGTAGCCGTTTTCGGCCAGGGCCTCGCCCAGCTTGCGCGCCGCATAGGCGGCCTGCGGCAACTCTTTATCGTGGGCAATGTAAACCTTTTGAGCCAGGGCCGGTGCGACGAGCAAGGCGCAGAACACTGTGAAACCGGACAGGAGCAATCTTATTTTCATGGCAAATCTCGGATGCATATGGTTTCCAAGACTATCAGATGACAACCCCCTGTCAATGCCCCTTCTGAGTGCGCCCTACGCTGGGCAATGCTACTATGCGCGTTCGACAAACACAGCAATATCCACCTTGGAGGACGCTATGAGCCGAACAGGTTTTAAAGTTTTGGGGTTGGCACTCGCACTGGCCCTGGCACCGTCTATCGCTTCCGCCGAAGCTGAAGGCGGTCCGGTATTTGAAATGCGCACCTACACCACCCACGAGGGAAGGCTGGACGACCTGCATCAGCGCTTTATTGACCATACCCTGACACTGTTTGAACGGCATGGGATGCGCAATGTGGGCTATTGGATGCCGACTGACCCAGAGCGCTCGCAGGATACGCTGATTTTTATCCTCAAGCACGACAGCGCCGAAGCGGCGGAGCAGAACTGGCAGGGTTTTCTCAATGACCCCGAATGGCAGGCCGCCTATGCCAAGTCCCACGAGGACGGCCCACTTGTGAAGCATATCGATTCCGTATTTATGCAGGCGACAGACTACTCGGCAATTCAGGAGTAGAACCGCCGGATTTGGCAGAGCAGTGGGTGTCTGGAGGCTCGGGTGTTTTCCTTAAAGCGCAAAGGTGATTATCAGCTACAGCTGACCCGTACCATCAAGACACCCGGCCGACACGCGGTTGAGCTCTACCTGTTTATCCCGCCCGGCACGGACTTTTCCGCCAAGACCCTGCCGGAAGAGCAGTTTTTCTTTGGCTCGGTTGCTCACCGTTTTGGTTTGATGGGCCTGCAATCCAACGAACGGGCGAGCAAGAGCGACGAATCCTACGCACTCTTGTCCCCCTACTTCGAGCTGACTAACGGCTCCTTGCTTTTTCGGTACAAGGCATCCATGGGTCGGCTGCGGCAGCAGATGCACAGCGCCGACGACCCCGGCGAGGCGATTGCACGCGCCCTGAGGCTGAGCCAGGCATTTGCACAACGCTTGCGCGACACGGTGCCCCAGCAGGGAAGGCAGAAGCGCTACTTTCGCCAGATGGATATCTATTTCTCCTGGTTTGCGGAGCAGTTTTTTCTGGAATGCATGACGCTGGACTCTTACGCCAAGCTCGACGAGGAGCTCAAGCAGAGCCTGGCAGACTTTCTCCAGCAGGAAAAATCCCACCGCAAGACCCACGACTATGTGCGGGAGTTTCAGGGCACGCCGACGGCGCTCTGGAACCGGATGAGCCTCTATAACCGCTTGCTGGAGTACCCGGCGTCGCTGCGATCAAAAATCATCGAGCTGGGGGCGCACACCCGCAACCTGGTCAAGGCCGGAAGCACCCTGGTGATCATGCTGCTGCTCACCTATGTCCTGTTCAATGCCCGCCACGGCAGTCAGACATTATCCATCACCCTGCTATTCGGCATCGCCCTGATGTACGCGGTGCGGGACTTGGTGCGGGAAGATATGATCAATGTAATTACCCGCCGCTTGCGCAAAGGCAAACCCCGGTGGCGTGCTCGCTTGCAGATTCCCTATCTCTGGAAACAGGTCGCCCAACAGTTGATCTGGGTTGACTATCGCAAGCTCTCGAGCTTGCCACGTCGCGTCGCGGATAACGTTATGCAGTCAGCCAAAAACGACGATGCCCAGACAATCTCCTATCGCTCGCATCTCAATGTTGACAAGGCAGCGCTGGAGCATGACGAAATCCGGGAGACGATAATCCTGGATTTCGCAGCCATATGCGAAATGATCAAGGTCAGTCGGGACCGCATTTTCACCTACGCCAAGGAAGAAGATACGGACAACCTGATCCAGACCCACTCCATCGAGCGACAACAGGACTACAACCTGTTAGTGGTGACCCGCGCACCTGGAGAAGAAGACGCCAAAGCACAACTCTGGCGTTTACGGCTTGAGCGCAGTGGCATTGTCCACTACAAGAGCAAAGACGTCAGCTGGGACCGACCGGACAAGTTGAAAAAGCGTGGATGGCGAAAATTTTTTCGCCCGTAGAAATTCAATGCAAATACGCACTCATCGTCTGATCTATGTGAACTGTAGGAGCTTCTGGTGCTCTGACTCTTTGATTTTCTCAATACCTCGCATAAAACTTCGCCGGAAAGGCCACCTCGGCGGCACACACGACAGACATCATGCTGCGGGCAGCCCTGCGCACTATGGTACTGGAGGAAACTGCCTGTTTGGTAGAAAAGATGAACGAACCCCAACTACGGAGTATACAGTGATACGACACCTGCTATTGATCAAATTCAAGACTTCCGCCGATCTTTCTCAGATTGAGATCGTCAAAGGGCTGTTTGAGTCCATGCCAGACAAAATCGAAGGCGTCAGCGGCGTGGAATGGGGCATCAACGACAGCCCTGAAAAACTGAACCAGGGCTATACGCATTCGGTCCTGATGAACTTCGCCGACGAAGATGTCCGGCAGCGCTACCTGCCGCACCCGGAGCATGAAGCGCTGAAAGCGGTGCTCATCCCCTTGCTGGATGATATTGTGGTATTTGATTATCAGGTTTGAGGAGCAAAGGCTCAGGAGATTCCGGAGTTTCCACCATGCAGCACAATGCCAAGACACGCATACATACCGTCGATGCTTTACGCGGCTTCGCCCTTGCCGGCATTACCGTCGCCCACATGCTGGAGCAGTTCATCGCCGCGCCAAGACCCGAGGGTGATGCCTGGGGCGTAACACCTACCGTATTGGACAATGCACTTCAATCGTTAGGGTTTCTGTTGATTAGCGGTAAATTCTTCTCCATTTTTGCGCTGCTGTTTGGCATCAGCTTTGCCATCATGATGGTGAATGCCGAAAAACGCGGCACTGCTTTTGGCGGCCTGTTTGTCTGGCGACTAACGCTGCTGTTTGCCATCGGCGTTTTGCATTCAATGTTTTACCGGGGCGATATCCTGACCGTTTACGCCGTCATTGGACTTGCTCTGCCGCTGTTTTACCGGCTGTCTGACCGGGCACTCTGGTGCGTGGCATTGCTGTTATTTGCCGGCCTGGGTCGCGCGGCTTTTCTGCTGTTAACGGGAAAAGATACCCTGCTACCTTATGCCTGGATGCCCGATTCTCCTGTCGTTGCCGACTATGTCCATACGCTTAAAACCGGGTCATTGATCGACGTATTCTCCACCAATTTAACCCAGGGTATGGCCACCAAGTACGATTTTCAGTTGGCCGTTGGCGGGCGAGCCTATCTGACGCTCGCCTATTTTTTGGTGGGTATCTGGTTGGTGCGAAGTGGCGTTATAGGCGATCTGGAAAACCGGCGGCGGGCGGTCAAGAGATTGTGTGTCTATGCCCTGCTTGCAGCAGTACTTTTTTTGCTGCTGGTTGCCGGCAGCTTTGTGACACTACCCCAGCCGATAGACATGACCAGCTGGCATTTTGCTATGGGCATGGCTTTCTATGATCTGATGGGTGTGGCACTTACCGCGCTAATCGTTGGCTTGTTTCTGTTGTGGTATCTGAAAAAGCCGGAGGGCATGCTTAACGCGCTCTCGCCTTACGGACGCATGGCGCTGACCAACTACCTGACGCAAACCCTTATCGGCACATTCGTTTTTCACGGCTGGGGGCTGGGTCTTTTGGGTCAATTGCACGAATGGCAAACACTGCTATTGGCACTGGCCATTATTTATGTGCAAATCAAAGTCAGTACCTGGTGGTTGGCCCGATACCGCTATGGCCCATTAGAGTGGGCATGGCGCTGTGGCACCTATCGCCAGCGCCTGCCCTTGCGTTGGCACAAAACGGCAGGCGAGTAACCGTAAACGCTGTTGCTCATTACGATCAGTTGCCCGGCGCCAGTTTGTCCACCACCAACCGGTCTTCACTGTCCAGCACCCAGGTTTTTTCGTAATCCACTTCGAACAAGTGGCCGTCCGGGTCCTTGAAATAACCCGCAATACCCCAGGGGGTGCGCGTGGCGGGCTTGACGATTGTGCCTCCTGCGGTTTCGGCACGGGCCAATATGGCGGGCACTTCTTCGGTGGTTCGCGCGATATACACCAGCGCCATGCCGGCAAAGCCGCTACCGGCTTGCTGTTGCGCATCGGCGGTCAGATCGGCGCGGGGCAAGAGGCATAGCGCGTACCCGCCCATGTCGAACTTGACGAAACCCGAGTGCCCTGTGGGCGACTCGCGCCAACCCAGAGCGCGATAAAAATCGGCGGCGCGTGCAACGTTGTCCACACCCAACAATATCAGGTGCAGCCGCTGGCTGGGCGCTTGAGGGGCGTAATCGGCGGTGGCGAAGGTGTGGTTAACGGGCTGGTCCAGCATGGGTTCTGATTCCTCGTTGGCGAATGTGCTTTTGGTATTGGTGCCGAGCGCTGCGGCATATTCGCTGACGAGCTTACGGCTCAATAAGGACATAACCGGCCCTCATTGAGCGATGGGGTGTTTTTGTGCCCAACCTCACTCACAACCCCGGCGCGGGATTTGGCCCCAAGGCATGGCAAAACATCATCCATCAAGCACTCTGACCCTTTGATTATTCCTTTGATTCTTGATACTCGGCCTTCCCGAATATATACTATGTGATATACCAAAGCGGAGGGCTGCGCAATGACTCATATCGCAAAACTGTTTATGAACGGCCGCAGTCAGGCTGTGCGGCTGCCGGCCAGCTACCGGTTCGACACGGATAGAGTCTACATCCGCCGCGACCCTGAAACCGGCGATGTTATTCTGAGCAGTAAGCCGGAGGGCTGGGATGAATTCTTCGCCGTGCTGGACGCGAAACCCATGCCCGAGGACTTCCTGGCTGATCGCAATCAGGGTATTCAGCCCGACCGGGATCCGCTTGACGGCATCGAGGGCTGACCCGTGTACATGCTGGATACCAATATCGTGGCCGCAGCGCTCAAGAATAATCCAGGCGTGCGAGCCAGGCTCACCCAGGTATCCAATCGGGATGTGTGCATTTCCGTCATAACGCTCGCAGAATTGCGTTATGGCCTGCACAAAAGAGCCTCCAAACACAGAGATCTATTGGTCAACACCTTCCTGCAGGCCGTTAATATCCTCCCATGGGACGAACAGGCAGCAGAATGCCATGGTGCGCTGCGAGCCGAGCTGGAAAAAAAGGGAATTTCCCTGGCACCTCTGGATATGCAAATCGCTGCACATGCCCTGGCAATCAACGCGACGCTGGTCACCAATGACCAGGCATTTCGCCAACTCCACGAAATCACTGTTGTGGATTGGGTGACGCAGACGCTTTGATGTACCCTGACTCTCAAACCTCCATTTGTTTGCCCCCAACCCGATACAACAAATCCCAAACCCCATGCCCCAACCGCTCGCCGCGTTGCTCGAATTTGGTGAGCGGACGGTAGTCCGGGCGCGGCGAATAACCGCCGGCCGGGTTGCAGTTGCTGTAGCCTTCGGCAGCATCCATGACTTCCAGCATGTGTTCGGCGTAGTTTTCCCAGTCGGTGGCCATATGGAAAATGCCGCCGGGTTTCAGTTTTTTCCGGATCTGCTGCACGAACGCCGGCTGCACAATGCGGCGTTTGTTGTGCTTTTTCTTGTGCCAGGGGTCGGGGAAGTACAACTGCAGGCGGTCCAGGCTGTGATCCGGAATGCAGTCTGCCAGCACGTCCAGCGCGTCGGCCATGTAGACGCGCAAGTTATCGATGCCCCGCTTGCCGGCGGTGTTGATCAGACGGCCCACGCCCGGCGGGTGTACTTCGATACCGATGTAGTTTTCTGCCGGGTGAGCTTCGGCCATTTCCAGCAGGGACTCGCCCATGCCGAAACCGATTTCCAGAATCAGCGGCGCCTGGCGACCGAACACCTGGTGCGGGTCGATACATCCATCGTGCAGACTCAGGCCATATGTCGGCCACCAGCGCTCGAAGGCTTTTTTCTGGCTGTCGGTCATGCGACCGGCGCGGATGACGTAGCTGCGGATGGATTTGGGGTTGAATTCGGGCTTGATGGTGAAGTTGTCGGGGGGTTCGGGCATTGGGGTTTGTTCTCTTCTGCTTCCCGCAAGGGGTCGGGGAGGCGTAAAAAAAGCCGCGCCCGGGCGCGGCTTTTGCGTTACAGGTTTTGAATTACACAGCCGGGCCGAAAGGCTCAGGCTTCCAGCATGGCCGATTTGATTTTGTTCATGGCGTTTTTTTCGAGCTGGCGGATGCGCTCGGCGGATACGCCGTATTCCGCCGCCAGATCGTGTAGGGTGGCCTTGTCGTCGCTCAGCCAGCGGCGCTGCAGGATGGTGCGGCTGCGGTCGTCGAGTTTTTCCATGGCCAGTTCCAGACCGGCGACACTGGTTTCTTCCCAGTTGGCGTCTTCCAGTTGGGTGGCCGGATCGTAGCGCTTGTCTTCCAGGTAGTTCACCGGCGCCACATAGCCGTCGTCATCGTCGCTGTCGCTCAGATCGAAGGTGGCGTCGTAGGCGCTCAGGCGCCCTTCCATTTCACGCACATGGGCCACTTCCACGCCCAAGTCTTCCGCCACGGCCTGGGCTTCGTCGTTGGTGAGCCAGGCCAGACGCTTTTTGGCGCCGCGCAGGTTGAAGAACAGTTTGCGCTGGGCCTTGGTGGTGGCGACCTTGACGATGCGCCAGTTGCGCAGGATGAATTCGTGGATTTCGGCCTTGATCCAGTGCACGGCGAAGGACACCAGGCGCACGCCTTTTTCCGGGTTGAAGCGCTTGACCGCCTTCATCAGGCCGACATTGCCCTCCTGCACCAGATCGCCCAGGGGCAGGCCGTAGCCGTTGTAGGAGCGGGCAATGTGCACCACAAAGCGCAGGTGCGACAGCACCAGTTGCCGGGCGGCGTCGAGGTTGTTGTTGTAGTACAGATCCTCAGCCAAGGTCCGCTCTTCCTCGGCGGTGAGCACCGGGAAGTTGCCGATGGCCTGCATATAGGCATTGAGGTTGGCGCCGGGCGCCAGAACACCTACGGGTTGCAAGGCTGTGCTCATTGACTCTTACCCTCATTCAAAATCGCACACGAGTGTATCACTACTGGCTATAGACCGCCAGAGGGGGAAAAGTTCCCTGACTCAGGGGTAAATGGTAGTGGAATCAGGGGGTTAGGGGCTCCTCCCCCGGCCCGCACTCCTCTCCCCAGTGCTCCTCCCCCCGGCCCCCTCCTCGAGGAGGAGGGGGAGATTAGCGGGGTTGTATCTGGGAGAGGTGGCGGGCGACGGCGAGCCAGGCGCCGAGCCAGCCGATCAGGCCCGCCAGCAGGGCCAGTTGGGCGCTGGCGATCCAGCCCAGGCCCTGGAGGCGGAAGTCGCTCTGGTAGAGATCCGCCAGACGGCCCACGGGGCCGGCCATCCACCAGAGCACACCGCCGAGCAGCAGCAGGGCGAGAATGCCGCCGCCCAGACCGTACCAGAAACCGGTGTAGAGCAGGGGCCGGCGCACATAGGCGTTGGTGCCGCCCACCAGCTTTACCACCAGAATTTCGTCCCGGCGGTTTTCGATGGCCAGGCGGATGGTGTTGCCGATCACCAGCAGCACCCCCAGCGCCAGCAGCAGGGCCAGCGCCGCGACGCCGCGCTGGGCCATGGTCATCAGTTGTTGCAGGCGGGTGAGCCATTGCATGTCCAGGCGCACATCGTCCACCAGGGACGCTTCCGACAACGACTGCGCCAGCTGCTCCAGTTCTTCCAGGTCGGTGGTGGCCGGCTGCACCAACAGCACCGCCGGCAGCGGGTTGTCCGCCACGTCTTCCACTACCCGGCCCAGGCCGGAGTAGGTCTGGAATTCCTCCAGCGCCTGGGCCGGTGATATGTAGTCCACACCGGCGATCTCCGGCTTGTTCCGCCAGTCGTCGCGCAGGGCCAGCGCCGCCTCTTCTGTCGCGTTCTTGTGGAGAAAAACCGAGATCTGGCTGGAATCCTGCCAGCTATAGCCGATATTCTGCAGGTTGGCGATAGCGAGAAACAGCGCCGCCGGCAGGGCCACGGCAATGGCCACCACCAGCCAGGTGAGCAGGCTCTGCAGGGGGGTGCGCAGCAGCCGCAGCAGGCTTTCGATAGCGCTGGTGCTGTGGTGGGCAACCCAGGCGTCCAGCCGGTCGCTTATCCGGTGTTTGCTCTGGCTGGCGCCACTGACGCGGGGTTTCTGGCTCATGGCAGCACCCTCACAGCGGCACCCCGTCGTGCACAATGCGGCCGCCGCTGAGGCCCAGCACCCGCTTGCCCATACGGCGCAACAGGTCGATATCGTGGCTGGCAATCAGGATGGTGACCCCCACCTCGTTGAACTGGCGAAAGAGGGTCATGATCTCCGCCGACAGCTCCGGGTCCAGGTTGCCGGTGGGTTCGTCCGCCAGCAGCAGGGGCGGCTTGTTGACCACCGCCCGGGCAATGCCCACCCGCTGCTGTTCGCCGCCGGACAGGGCAATGGGGTTCTGCCGTTCCTTGTCCAGCAGGCCCACCTTGTCCAGCGCCGCCCGCACCCGGCGCCCCACCTCGCCGGCCTGATAGCCGGCAATCTGCAGCGGCAGGGCGACATTGTCGAATACGGTGCGGTCGAACAGGAGTTGGTGGTTCTGGAAGACGACGCCGACCTTGCGGCGAAAATACGGGATCTGCCGGGAAGACAGGCGGTTCAGGTTGCGATCATCGACGAACACCTGCCCCTGGCTAGGGCGCTCCATCAGCATGATCAGCTTCATCAACGTGCTTTTGCCGGCGCCGGAGTGACCGGTGAGAAACACCATCTCGCCCCGGGCCACCTCCAGGTTCACCCGGGAGAGGGCCTCCTGGCCGCTGTTGTAGCGTTTGCTGACGTTATCGAAGCGGATCACCGGTTGAACAATGCCTCGGTAAAGGTTTCTGCCACAAAGGGCTGCAGGTCGTCGATGCCCTCACCCACGCCGATAAAGCGCACCGGCAGGCCAAAGGCCTTGCTCAGGGCGAAGATGACGCCGCCCTTGGCGGTGCCGTCCAGTTTGGTCAGGGCCAGGCCGGTGACACCGGCGGCCTCAATGAACTGTTTGGCCTGGCTTACGGCGTTCTGGCCGGTGCCGGCATCCAGTACCAGCAGCACCTCGTGGGGGGCTGAGTCATCCAGCTTGGCCATCACCCGCTTGACCTTGGCCAGCTCTTCCATCAGATGGCCCTTGTTGTGCAGACGGCCGGCGGTGTCGGCAATGATGACGTCGATGCCCCGGGCGCGGGCGGCCTGGATGCCGTCAAAAATCACCGAGGCACTGTCGGCGCCGGTGTGCTGGGCAACCACCGGCACATGGTTGCGCTCACCCCAGACCTGCAACTGCTCCACAGCGGCGGCGCGGAAGGTGTCGCCGGCGGCCAGCATCACCGTCCTGCCCTCGTTCTGCAGGCGCCTGGCCAGTTTGCCGATGGTGGTGGTCTTGCCGACGCCATTGACGCCCACCACCAGAATCACAAAGGGCTGCTTGTCGCCGTCAATGACCAGGGGCTGCTCCACCGGGCGCAGCAGGTCGGCCAGGTGCTGGCGCAGGGCAGCGTAAAGGGCTTCGACATCGTTCAGTTGTTTGCGCGACACCCGCTGGGTGAGGTCGTCGATGATCTCCGTGGTGGCGTCCAGGCCCACGTCGGCCACCAACAGTTGCGACTCGATCTCTTCCAGCAGCTCGTCGTCCAGCGTCTTGCTGCCCAGAATCAGGTTGCCCAGCCCTTCGGAGAAGTTGGTGCTGGTGCGGCTCAGGCCCTGTTTGATGCGGGCGAACAGACCCGGGCGGGCGGGCTCGGCGGCGGGCGTCGGCTCCGGGGGAGCAGCGGGCGCGCTGGCATCACCGTCAACCGGCTCGGGCGGGGCTGCATCTTTCTTGCGCTTGAAAAACATGGGGCGGCGTTTCCCTTGGGGTCTTTTGGACACTGGGGTCTTTGGAACAAAGGCGCTATGCTACCACTTCATGTGCAAACTGATAGAGTGCCGGATGTGAAACCGCAAACACTGCGCATTATCGGCGGCCAATGGCGAGGGCGGAAGCTGAGCTTTCCGCCGGTTGCAGGCCTGCGCCCCACCGGCGACCGTATTCGCGAGACGCTGTTCAACTGGCTGGCGCCGCAGATGCCCGGCGCCCGCTGCCTGGATGTGTTCGCCGGCTCCGGCGCCCTGGGGCTGGAGAGCCTGTCCCGCGGCGCGGCGCAGGTGCTGATGCTGGAGCAGGATAGAGCCGCCGCCCGGCAGATCCGCACCCATCTGCAGACCCTGGGCGCGACCGGCGGACAGGTGCGCGAGGGCGATGCCCTGTCGGTGTTGCAGCGGGGCAACCCCGACGACGCCTTTAGCGTGATCTTTCTCGACCCGCCCTTTGGCGGGGATCTCTGGCAGGCGTCCATAGACGCGCTGGACCAGCACCGCTGGCTGGCGCCGGACGCTGTCATCTATATTGAATCGCCGCGCCAACCCACCTATCGGGTGCCGGAGCACTGGCCGCTGCACCGGGAAAAGAACGCCGGGCAGGTATGCTACCGACTCTACTACCTGTCGCCTCTGTAAAACCTCGATTGAAGGACTCCGTGGGTTATCTGAAGCGCACCGCAGAGGACTACTCCCCATGCAACGATATAGTAACCGCCATCAGTAGCCTCAACACCGTGGACTATAGCGGTGGCGATAATCCCTCCGAAGCACAAGAGTGCACCCAAAATCATATTCGTCATTGAAGCTTTGCCAAGGGCCTCAGACCGCATTCGAATGAGATTGGAAACAACTGCTATAGCGGACTCCCGATCCAGCCCCTCCTCCACAAGTAAGGACAGGATCTGCTCCAGGGCAACCTCGTTATCCATTTGTTCGGCCACAAAAGCGTATACAGCTCGCAAAGCATCTTCTTCCGACATTGCAGGTTGCGTCACCCGAGACACCCTTATATTAGCTGCTGTTTGATGAGATCAAGAAGAGTATAATCACCATTCGAAGCCGTTATCCACACTTGCTGAGCAATCAGTTCGCCATCGTCGGGTGGGGTAACGCTGCTGAAATATAACGTTTCATGAAACACTGGCATCCAGGCGCGCGATTCCTTACCATGCCCTGTCCCGCTGCCCGGCAGCGCCGCCAAGAGAAACAGCCATGCGTACCGTGGTTTACCCCGGCACCTTTGACCCCATCACCAACGGCCATATCGACCTGGTGGAGCGCGCCTGTCGCCTGTTTGATCGTGTGGTGATCGGCGTGGCCGACAGCAGCCGCAAAAAGCCGCTGTTTACTGTGGACGAGCGGGTGGAGCTGGCCCGGCAGACCCTGAGCCACCTGGACAATGTGGAGGTCTGCGGTTTCAACACCCTGCTGGTGGACTTTGTGCGGCTCAAGGGCGCCCAGGCGGTGTTGCGGGGCCTGCGCGCCGTGTCTGATTTCGAGTACGAGTTCCAGTTGGCCAACATGAACCGGGCGCTGGCGCCGGACATGGAGAGCCTGTTTCTGACCCCGGCGGAACACCTGTCCTATATTTCCTCGTCCATCGTCCGGGAAATCGCCTCCCTGGGCGGCGACGCCAGCAAATTTGTACCACCGGTAGTGGAGGAGGCCCTGGCCCGTAAGTTCAGCGCCTTATAGCTCCTGCCAACTGCGCCCCCCATCCCTGGACTCGAAATTGCTGCCTCTACGGCAATCCAGCCCCACAGTATCGTCTTGGACGTTTACGCTGCAATGTCGGTTGGGCAGCCTGATTTCATCCCACCTTTTGCGCCTTGAATCGTATCGGAAAAGGAAAGTGGCATTTCCACGCAGATTTACCGGATCAAACAGATATTCACCGTTGACAACATAAAAGCGTGTCCTGTTCGTAATATGGTCCGACCAGCCAATAATCTCGGCTTGTTCAGTATCAATATTGAATACCACACCCCTTGAGTTTCTTCGATCAGCGTTATAATTCACAGTTAAGGGGCCCGCAAACAACTTCTCTTCAAAGAGGTTGAAATAAGGCGTCATATAGACACTGCTTAACCTTTCAGGCAGCGATAACCAGCTATCATCACCATGCACCGAATATTTGACCCTTCCCCTGTTGTCCGCGATAACTGTCAATCTTTCTGATACAGCCAGGGCCGCCACTTTTGTGTCGTCGGGAGAATCTATCTTCGTAATTTCTCCGTCACAATAGCAAAAGATATCGCCAAAATACGTAAAATAGTGGGCGCCGGAAACGGCCGGCGTTTGTACTGCGGGGTACAGCCTGTCCAGGGTGGACGATTCAATCAGTTCGTTCGCTCCGTCTTTTCGTACAGCGATGGTACCGATTTCACCGAATCTGAAGTCGCCCTGGTCTTGCACCCGACGTGAATACTGTCTCAAATATTCCTGCCGCACAGCATCAATCTGTTCTTGCGGCACATAGTTTATGTTCGCGCTCTGATAGTCGCTGTCACCAAAACTGGCCGACAGTACCGGATAGTACATTGACAAAAGGCGTTTCGCCGAATCTGTATCCTCCAGAATCACCACCATGCCTTCCGAACCACGCCGCAGCAATACGAGCTTACCCAGCGACGTAACTTTTCCAGCTTCAATAGAGAACGGAATATCCAGAGAAAGCGTGGACACATATTGACCCTGATAACCGGAGTGTCGTCTAAAGCCAGTCAGCCGATAATCGCCCGGACGCAGTGCAATCGCGGAGTGGTGGTCACTCAACCGACCCTGATCCTTGCCGTCGATATGAACAATAGCGGCAGGCCAGTCGCCCACCGTTGAAAAATGCAGCAGCCCTCTGTTGCCAATCGGCCTGTCTTCCAGCCTGGGCACGGAAGAACACCCGACCAGAACAAGAGCAGCAAGTAGCAGGTAGAATAGTTTACGCATGGTGTAGCCTCCCTGAATTATTATTTTACGGAGCAGGCAAGAGCCCCCGCAGTTTCAAAGCATATCGGAAACCCACTCAATCTCCAACCGGTATCCACGCTAACCCTGACAGTCCACACAGTACACCGTCGAACGCCCACCCATGCGCACCTCCTTCAAAGGTTTGCCACACTGCTTGCAGGGCAGTCCGCCGCGGCCGTACACCAGCAATTGCTGCTTGAAGTAGCCGGGCTTGCCGTCGCCGCCGACAAAATCCCGCAGGGTGGTGCCGCCCTGCTCGATGGAACGCTGCAGCACGAAGCGCACCTGCTCCACCAGCATGGCACACTGTGGCCGGGTCAGGGTACCGGCCTTGCGAATGGGTTTGATACCGGCCATAAACAGGGCTTCGTTGGCGTAGATGTTGCCCACCCCCACCACCAGCTTGCTGTCCATCAGCCACTGCTTGACCGGTGCGGTGCGCTTGCGGCTGCGCTGAAACAGATAGTCCGCGGTAAAAGCGTCGCTCAGCGGCTCAGGCCCCAGGTGACGCAGCAGCGGATGCTCGGCGGCCGGCTCCGCCGTCCAGAGCACACTGCCAAAACGACGCGGATCGCTGAAGCGCAGCACCCGCTCGCCGAAGTGAAAATCCAGGTGATCGTGCTTGCCAATGGTCTGGCCGGACCGGACAATGCGCAGGCTGCCGGACATGCCCAGATGCAGCAATACGCTGCCATGCCCGAACTGAAACAGCAGGTACTTGCCCCGGCGGGTGATGGTCTTCAGGGTGCGCCGACGCAAGAGGTCATCCAGCTCCGCCGGCACCGGCCAGCGCAACCCCGCCTGACGCACATCCACCCGGGATACACGCCGGCCGACGATATGCGGCGCGATACCGCGCAGGGTGGTTTCCACTTCGGGCAGTTCGGGCATGACGTTTCGCTATTACCAACTGGAGCGCTACTATAGCACTGTCCACCATGAGCGCAGCTCACACAGACTACCGGAAAACTCTTTCACGGATACAATCCATGTATATACCCAGGCACTTTGCGCAATCCGACCCCGCTCAACTGCACCAGTGCATCCGCGATGCCGGTCTCGGCACTCTGGTGTTCGCCGATGATGCGGGGCTGGAAGCGAATCACCTGCCCTTTTATCTAGACACAGGCTGTCTTGATACTGGCAGGCCGGACTCTGCCGGACTGCTGGCGTGCCACTTCGCACGCAGTAACAGCGCCTGGCAACGGCTCGATGGTACCGAGGTGCTGGTGATTTTTCAGGGGCCGGAAGCCTATATTTCCCCCTCCTGGTATCCGGCCAAAGCCGCGACCGGGCGGGTGGTGCCTACCTGGAACTATCAGGCAGTGCATGTGCGTGGGCGGGCGCACCTGAAGGAGGATCCGGGCTGGCTGCGGGCGCATCTGGAGCAACTGACCGGACAACACGAGAGTGACCGCGAGTCGCCCTGGTCGGTGGACGACGCACCGGCGGAGTTTACCGCAAAGCTGATGCAGGCGATTATCGGCGTTGAGATCGCTATTGAAAGCATTACCGGAAAACTCAAGGCCAGCCAGAACCAGCCCGAAGATCAGCGGCGGGGTGTCCGCGACGGTCTGAACGGCGAAGGCAATGACCGGGCAGAGGCCATGGCGCAACTGATTCCATGACCGATACGACACTGAACAACACACTGCTGGGTGTGGACACCGGCGGCACCTTCACCGACTTTGTGCTCTGCCGGCAGAGCGAGTTGCGTGTGCACAAGGTGTTGTCCACGCCTCATGCGCCGGAGCAGGCGATTCTGCAGGGTATCGCCGAACTGGGTCTGAAAGAGGCGCTGGCGGCCGGCCAGGTGACCGTGATTCACGGCAGCACTGTGGCTACCAACGCCGCCCTGGAGGGCAGGGGCGCGCGCACGGTGTTTGTCACCAACAAGGGGCTGGGCGATATGCTCAGCATCGGCCGGCAGACCCGCGACGAGTTGTACAACCTGCTGCCGGCTGAGCGGCGGCCACCGGTGCCGCCGGAACTGTGCCTTGAAGTGGACTGCCGGCTCGACGCCCGGGGCGAGACCCTCACACCACTCACCACAGAAGAGCTGGACCGCCTGCGGAAAAAGTTGCAGCAACTGCAACCGCAAGCGGTGGCCATCAACCTGCTGTTTTCCTACCTGAACGACGCCGACGAGCGCGCCCTGGAGCAGGCCGTGCCGGAGGGTGTCTTCGCCACCCGCTCATCCTTTGTGCTGCCGGAGTACCGGGAGTATGAGCGGGGCATGGCCACTTGGCTCAACGCCTGGTTGGGGCCGGTGGTGCAGGGCTATCTGCGCCGCCTGCAGGCCGGGGTGGCGCCGGCGCCGCTGGGCGTGATGCAATCGTCCGGCGGCACCATCGACGCCGACCAGGCGGGGCAGCGGGCGGTCAACCTGCTGCTGTCCGGCCCGGCGGGCGGACTGGCGGCGGCGCGGTTTATCGGGCAATCCCTGGAGGATGGGGAAAAGCTGCTCACTTTCGATATGGGCGGCACTTCCACCGACGTAGCCCTGATCGACGGCGACCTGAAGCTTACCACCGAGGGCCGCCTCGGGCCCTGGCCGGTGGCGGTGCCCATGGTGGACATGCACACTATCGGCGCCGGCGGCGGTTCCCTGGCCCGGGTGGACGACGGCGGTTTGCTGCAGGTGGGCCCGCAATCGGCTGGCGCCGACCCGGGGCCGGCCTGCTACGGCAAGGGCGGCCGCCAGGCGACGGTCACCGACGCCAACGCGGTGCTGGGACGCCTGCGCCCGGAGTTTTTTCTCGGCGGCGCCATGCCGTTGGATCTTGCCGCCGCCGAGGACGCCGTGGACCGGCTGGCCGCCGCGCTGGCATTGAACCGGCAACAGACGGCCCAGGGCATCATCGACGTCGCCAACGAACACATGGTGCGTGCCCTGCGGGTGATTTCAGTACAGCGGGGCCATGACCCGGCGGATTTTCGTCTGTGCTGTTTTGGCGGCGCCGGCGGCTTGCACGTCTGCGCCCTGGCCGAAGCGCTGGGCGTCAACCGGGCGCTGGTGCCGATGCACGGCGGCGTGCTCTCCGCCCTCGGCATGCTGGTGGCACCCCGGGAGCGGCAGTTATCGCGCAGCCTCCAGCAACCACTGGATGCGGTGGACGACAAGATCCTGAACGAGTTACTCCAGGAACTGGCGGCGCGCGGTCGCGCGCAACTGGAAGCCGAGGGGGTTGCCCCCGGGGATATCCGGGAAAAACCCAGCCTGGATCTGCGCTATCAGGGCCAGTCCTACAGCCTGACCCTGCCCGGCGGGGATCGGGCAGCGGCGACTGAAGCCTTTCACCGCACCCACGAGCAACGCTACGGCCACCGACTGGATATACCCGTGGAACTGGTCAATGTGCGCCAGCAGGTAACCGCACCGGCACAGTCGCTGAGGCTCAGCCCCTGGCCTGCTCTGGCACCGGCGTTGCCGGTACGGGAGGCGACCTTGCCGGACCTGGGCACCTGCACCATCTACCGCCGGGAACAACTGGCGGCCGGCCAGGTACTGCGCGGAGCCGCTCTTGTATGCGAGCAGGTTTCCACTACGCTGATCGCTCCGGGCTGGACAGGCACTTTGGACCGCTGGGGCAATCTGCTATTGGAACAATAACCTCCGGAATATCAGCCGTGCCAACGGCAGCCGCGGCGACCCGGCACCCACAGAGGGGGAACCGCCGCCGCCCCAGGTGGTCACTTGCTCTGCAACAGGTTAAACACGGGGGCTGGCCGGATTCGGATTTTCGCTTTTGGCCGTTGAATACAGTACAATCCCAGGGTTAATAATAGCCAAGAGACGAAACTGTACCCTCCTCTAGTCCCAGGAGCCCCGTTCCGGGGACTCCGGTTCCCTGTGGAGTTTGTCGAAACCAGACCATGCAATACCAGCAGATATCATCCAGCCAGGCACTGGCCCAGCGGTCGGCCAGAGCGCAGCAATGGCTGCGCCGCATGGGCGCGGCCATCGGTCATGTGCCCACTCACGTCTGGCGCTCTCTGGTCATGCTATTGCTGGTGCTCTGGTTGGCGCACACTCTGGCCCGGCTTTTCTGGCTGGCGGTGCCCCCGCCGCGCATTCCGGCGGCGGACATTTCCCCCAACGTGGTCGCCTCCGCTTCGGCGCCCACCGGCGGCCGCACAGTGGATATCGCCGCGCTGCGGGAACTGGAGGTATTCGGCCGCAGCAGTGGCAGCGCTGCGGACACGGTGGTGCTGGAGGAGCCGGAAGTTCAAACCGGCCCCCTGATTGAGGAGCAGGCGGTGGACACCCAACTGCGACTGGTACTGCGCGGCGTGATCGGCAGTAGTGAGGAGGAGGAAGCCCGGGCCATTATCGCCGACAGCAACCGGCAGAAAATCTACCTGGTGGGCGACGAACTTCCTGCGGGCCGGCGGGTCACGCTGGCCAAGGTGCTGGACACTCGGGTAATACTGAACAACGACGGCCGCTACGAGTCACTGTGGCTGTACCAGGAAAACCCCAACCTGCCCACTCCCAGGCAGACGCAGGTTCCGGTGGACACCGCCCGCAGCCGCTCCTGGAGCGGCGAAGAGGACACGGGGATGGAAGACATTTCCTACGCACCGGCCACCCCCAGCGAGCAACCCACCCGCGGGGCTGTCCAACGGCGCCAGGCGCCCGTCTCGGAAGAAGAGATCATCGCCGAAGCGAGTCGGACCTTGTCCGACGTGGTGAGAATGAATATCCACCGGGAAGGTGGCCAGGTAATGGGATACCAAATAAGCCCCGGGCGGGACGCGCAACGCTTTCAGGCACTGGGCCTGCAAAGTGGCGATATAGTGACATCAGTCAATGGCATGCCCCTGAACAACCCCGGCAACATTATGGAAATTTATCGCAACATGAGCGACGCGACCTCCGCCACCCTGGAAATCAGAAGGGGCGGGCAAACTGTTACGGTCGACGTTTCTCTGGACTAGACCCTCAAGAGGCTGTTGAGTGAATACCAGTATTGACACCACCAGGGAACCACTGAAAAACCCCGACAAGGCAACCGGATCCAAACCGGCGCTGGCGGCAAGACGGGACTCAAGTGTGAGCAACAAGCACGGGGCAGCTTTGCGGCAGTTCCTGAGCGGCGCCCTGCTGCTGGTTGCGTTCGCACTGGGCAGCACCGCCTGGGCCAACGACCAGAAAACCTGGACGGTCAACTTCAATGACACCGACATTCAGGAGGTCATACGGTTCGTGGCGGACGCCACCGGCCGCACCATCATTATCGACCCCAAGGTGCGCGGCCAGATCAAGGTCATTTCCCGCGATCCAGTCAACAGCACCGAGCTCTACGAGTTGTTTCTGTCGATACTCGATATCCATGGCTACACCGCCATCGAAAGCGGCCGGGTGACGCGTATCGTACCCAACCGGGACGCCCGTTCCCTGTCCATCCCCACCAGCGGCTTAGAAGCCACACCCCCGCCGATAGACGACACCTATGTCACCCAGGTAATCCGTCTGGAGAACATCAGCGCCGCCAAGGTGCTGCCGACACTGCGCCCGCTGGTTCCCCAGCACGGCCACCTGGCCGCCTACGATCCGGCCAATGCGCTGATCATCACCGACACCCGGGCCAACATAGTGCGCATCGTCGAACTGGCCAAGCAACTGGACCGTACCACCCAGGCGGAAACCGAATTGGTGCAGTTGCGCTACGCCCGGGCCGGCGACGTGGTCAACCTGATGAACCAACTTGAGCGCAGCGAAGCCCGCGACGCCGGCCAGAAAGTCGTGCTGGTGGCGGACGAGCGGATCAACGGCATACTGATCCACGGCGAGGAGATGCAGCGGCGCCGGGTCAAAGCACTGATCGACCGCATCGACCTGCCCCAGGCGTCCGACAGCAACGTGCGGGTGGTCTACCTCAAGTACGCCAAGGCCGAATCCGTGGCGCAGATTCTCAGCGGCGTAATTCAAAACCTGGCGCGCATGATGCCCCGCGAAGGCGCCGCCGCCAACGGCGAACCCAGCGTACAGGCGGACCCGGACACCAACGCCCTACTGATCACCGCCGACAGCGATACCATGCAGTCACTTTTGTCGGTGATCGACAGCCTGGACATCCGCCGCGCCCAGGTGCTGGTGGAAGCGATCATTGTGGAAATCAGCGACCGGGACGCGCGGGAGCTGGGCATTAACTGGATGTACAGAGATGCCGATTACGGCTTTGGCAGTTCTAATGCCGGCAATGCCAACCTTGGCGCTCTGGCGTTACACGCATCACGCGGGACAGATGGTTTGCGCGACTTGGTGGGGGGACTGGCACAAACCTCCGGGCAGGTCTTCGGTTTTGGTGGTCGACTGAACGACCGCACTGATCTGTTCGGCATACTGCGCCTGTTGCAACAAAGCTCGGCCACCAATATTCTCTCCACCCCCACGCTGCTGACCACCGACAACCATACGGCATCCATCTCCGTAGGCCAGAACGTACCCTTTCAAACAGGTTCATTCCCCACGCCGGGCAGCACCGCCCAACCGTCAAACATTTTTCGCACGGTTGAACGCCGGGATGTAGGTATTCTTCTTGAGGTTACCCCGCACGTCAACGAAGGCAACAGCGTAATACTGGATATCAGCCAGGAAGTGTCCAGTGTGGACGCATCGACCCCGGACGGCATCACCACCAACCAGCGGCGCATCGAAACCCAGGTACTGGCCGCCGACGGCGAAGTGGTGGTGCTCGGCGGTCTGATTCAGGATGACGTGCAAACCAGTGACACCCAGGTACCCCTGCTGGGCAATCTGCCCGTGCTCGGGCACCTGTTTCGCAGCCAGACATCAACCACCGTCAAAACCAACCTGATGGTGTTTATCCGCGCCTCGGTGATCCGCGACGACCAGATGCTCACCGGTGCCACCGCCGAGAAGTACAGCGCCATACGCGACGACCAACTGGAGCGCCAGCGCCACGCCGGCATCCTGGTCAACAGCCGCAACCTGCCCGTTATTCCAGAATGGAACTATCAGCCCTTGCCAGAAGACCCACAGGATGACGGTGATGCACAGTCAGACTGAGGCCACCGTCGAAACCCTGCTGGATCAGCCCCTGGAGGAGACGCCCTTCGCCGATCTGGACGATGGCGGCTTGGCCGCCAGCGCCGAAGAAGAAGAACTGGTCCGCCTGCCCTTCAGCTTCGCCTCGGATCACGGCGTGATGCTGATCCGGGAGGAGGACGGCAGCCCCCTGTTGCTGCACAGCCCCGGACTGGCACTGAATGTGCTGCTGGAGTTGCAGCGTTACTTCGGCCGGGAACTGCGCCTGCAGGAGATTGCCACCGAAGAATTCCAGCGCCGCCTCACCAAGGAATACCAAAGCAGTGACGGCGCCGCCCAACGCGCGGTGGAAGATCTGGGTGCCGAATTCGACCTGTCCTCCATGGCCGAAGACCTGGCCGATCGCACCGATCTGCTGGCCGGCGACGACGACGCACC
This sequence comes from Marinimicrobium sp., assembly GCA_050486405.1. GTDB lineage: Bacteria > Pseudomonadota > Gammaproteobacteria > Pseudomonadales > Cellvibrionaceae > JBJHDF01. The sequence goes on from JBJHDF010000016.1 coordinate 47,024, forward strand.
GGTCATTCGGCTGATCAATGCCATTCTCTCCCAGGCCGTGCGCGAGCAGGTGTCGGATATTCACCTGGAGCCGTTCGAGGACCGGGTGAGTGTGCGTTTTCGCATCGACGGCGTACTCAGTGAAGTACTGTCACCCAAACCGCAACTGGCGCCGGTGCTGGTCTCGCGCCTCAAGGTGATGGCCCGACTGGACATTGCCGAGAAGCGTCTGCCCCAGGACGGGCGCATCACCGTCCGTTTGGCCGGCCACGCCGTGGATATCCGGGTGTCCACCATCCCCTCGGCCCACGGCGAGCGCATAGTGCTGCGCTTGCTGGACCAGGCCGCCGGTCAATTGAAACTGGAACAATTGTCGATGCCCTCGCAGGTGTTCGACGGCTTCCGCCGCGCCCTGGCGCGGCCCCACGGCATCATTCTGGTCACCGGCCCCACCGGCTCGGGCAAGACCACCACGCTCTACGCCGGCCTCAGCCATATCAACACCCGCAGCCGCAACATTCTCACCATTGAGGACCCGGTGGAGTACCTGCTGCCGGGTATCGGCCAGACCCAGGTGAACGCCAAGGTGGACATGACCTTTGCCCGCGGTCTGCGCGCCATACTGCGGCAGGACCCGGACGTGGTAATGATCGGTGAGATCCGCGACGGCGAAACCGCGCAGATCGCCATTCAGGCGAGTCTCACCGGACACCTGGTGCTCTCCACCCTGCACACCAACACTGCCATTGGCGCCATACTGCGCCTCAAGGACATGGGCGTGGAACCCTTTCTGCTGGCCTCCAGTGTCGAAGTGGTCATGGCGCAGCGGCTGGTGCGAATGCTCTGCCAGTCCTGCCGCGAGCCCTATCAGCCCAACGAAGCGGAGCGGGCGCTGTTAAAACTTCCCGAGGACTCCACCATTTACCGGCCCGTGGGCTGCAAACAGTGCAACCAGATGGGCTACCGGGGCCGAAAGGCCATCTACGAGTTGGTGGAAATCAACGAGCGCATGCGCCACCTGATCCACGAAGAGGCCGCCGAACAGGAACTGGTCGAGGAAGCGAGAAAGCACAGCGACTCCATCAGTGACCACGGCCGCCAGGCCGTGTTGGACGGCAGCACCAGTCTGGAAGAAGTGCTGCGCGTTACCACGGCGAGCTGACGGAGCTTTTCACCATGGGCGCCTACAGCTACCGCGCACTCGACCCCGCCGGCAAGACCATCAAGGGCATACTTGAAGGGGACTCCGAGCGCCAGGTGCGCAGCCAACTGCGGGCGAAAAACCTCAAGCCGCTGGAGGTGGGCACCGCCGACGGCCGGGGTAGCAAAGCAGCGCCAGCGGGCACCACCAGCGGCCTGCTGACAGCCTGGTTACCGCAGCGCCAGGCAAAACTCAACGCCAAGGATCTAAGTGTCATCACCCGGCAACTGGCGTCGCTGATCAAATCCGGTCTGCCCCTGGACGAAGCACTCCAGGCCACCGCCCGGCAACACCACAGACCCAACATCAAACGCATACTGCTGCATGTGCGCACTAAGGTGCTGGAAGGTTTCAGCCTGGCCCAGGCCATGGGCGAACTGCCCTCCGCCTTCGACGACATGTACCGCGCCATGGTTCGCGCCGGGGAAAGTTCCGGCTACCTGGGTCCGGTGCTGGAAAAGCTGGCGGACTATACCCGCAGCAGCCAGCAGGTAAAGCAGCAGATGCGCAGCGCCACCATCTATCCCAGTTTCATGATGGTGTTCAGTCTGGTGGTCATCACCGTACTGATGGCGTTCGTGGTGCCGGATATGGTCAGCATCTTTCAGCAGAGCAATCAGGAACTGCCGGGGCTGACCACCGGACTGATCGCCATCAGCGATTTTGTGGTGAACTATGGCGACATTGCCCTGCTGGCGCTGTGCCTGGGAATCGTCGGCCTGCGCCGGCTGTTGCGATCACCGGCGCGGCTGCGCCGCTGGCACCAGATCAAACTGAAAATGCCGCTGTTCGGCGCACTCATTGTGCAGTACAACAGCGCCCGTTTCGCCTCCACCCTGAGCATGCTCACCTCCAGCGGTGTGCCGCTGCTGCAGGCGCTGAACATTGCTGGCCAAGTGATGAGCAATAAGATACTGCAGGAAGCCTGCGATGAAGTGGCCGCCGCCGTGCGCGAGGGCAGCAGCCTGCACCGAGCCATGGAGGCGGCGGGCTGCTTTCCGCCACTGCTGGTGCAACTGGTGGCCAGCGGTGAGGCCAATGGCACCCTGGCTCACCAACTGGAGCACGCCGCCGAGGACCAGGAGTGGGAGTTGAAAATGATGGTGGACGCGGCCTTGGGACTTTTGCCGCCGGTAACTGTCGTATTTCTCGGGGGTGCAGTGGTTTTGATCGTGTTGGCCATACTGCTGCCCATATTCCAAATGAATACCTTAATCTGACTACCGGTAAACGGAGCAACACCCTATGAACACACAATGCCTGTCACGTCGCCAGCGCGGTTTCAGCCTGATCGAAATCATGGTGGTGGTGATCATCATCGGTCTGCTGGTAAGTATCGCCGCACCCATGGTGCTGGATCGCGCCGACGACGCCCGGATAAACAAGGCCCACGCCGACCTGCAGGCTATCCAAACGGCACTGAACCTGTACCGGGTGGACAACTACCAGTACCCCACCAGCGAGCAGGGGCTGGAAGCGCTGGTGTCCGAACCTTCCATACCGCCCCAGCCCCGCAACTGGCGCCGGGGCGGCTACCTGGACAACCTGCCCAGAGACCCCTGGGGCAACCCCTATATCTACATGAGCCCCGGCCAGAACCGGGACTACGATATATACACTCTGGGTGCCGATGGCCAGAGCGGAGGCGAAGGCATCAATGCCGAGATCAGTGTCTGGGACATTAAGTAGTACGCCCGCACACCGCCGCCAGCAGGGCTTTACCTTGCTGGAGATCTTGGTGGTGATGTTTCTAATCGCCCTGTCCGTCAGCATGGCCCGGGTGGCGTTCTCCGGTGGCGATGACAAGCGTTTGACCGACGCGGCCGAGCGCTTTGCCGCAACCGCCCGCTTTATGTCCGAGCAGTCAGTACTGGGCGGTGAACGCGTCGCCCTGTTTGTCACCCGAGAGGCCAGCGGCCCGGACGAGCGCTGGTGCTACCGCTGGCAGCGCCACCGCGACAGCGCCTGGGAACCGGCCAGCGACTTTGTCGAGCCGCGCTGTTTCCCCCCTGGTGCGCAGCTGGACATGCTGGTGGAAGGCGAGCCCTACGAATACGATCCGCGCCAGACCGTGGAGCTGCCAGTGCTGATTTTTTTCCCCAGCGGTGAGGCCACGCCCTTCGAACTCGCGCTGTTCAAGGACGCCTTCAGTGACGATGTACAGCGGGTGGAGATCGATATCATGGCCGGCGTCCGCTGGCGCAACCAGGATAAAGAAACTGAGTACTACGAGCGATGAACACCGCCAACCGACAACGCGGCTTCACCTTGATCGAGGTTATGGTGGCTCTGACCATAGTGGCGATGGCCTTGCCCGCGCTGATGAATTTGATCTCGACCCAGGCCCAGGGCACCATCGCCATCCGCGAAAAAACGCTCGCCCACTGGATCGCCGAGGATCAGCTGACCCGCCAGCGCCTGATCCAGCGCATCAATCCCCAGGAGACCCTGTCGCAGCGGGATGAAGGTTCGCTGGATATGCTGGGGCTCAGTTGGTACTGGCAGTTGGAAGTCGAAGCCACGGAGGTGGAGGGGTTCTACCGCCTGGATATCGAAGTCTCCCTGGATAATCAACGAGACTACACCCTGGCACTGATGACGGGCTTTATCGATGACTGAAGCAGCCCTCAGCTCCTGCCGCAACCGGGGTTTTACCCTGGTCGAAGTACTCATGGCCATCTTTATCAGCGCCCTGATCGCCACCATCTCCTATCAGGCCCTGAGTACCGCACAGCGCACCGCCGAAGGCACCAAGGACGTACTGCATAAGTTCAACCAATTGGATCGCACCTGGCAGACCATCGCCGCCGATCTGCGCCACCTGCTGCCCCCGCAACCGGGCCCGGAGGGCGTAAGTAACCTGTTTTTCGCCGAAAGCCTCAGGGGCGACGCCCAGGGCCGCCAAACCGTGATGTACTTTAACCGACGCGGCTGGCTGAACCCCATGGAAAGGCCCCGCAGCGATCTGCAACAGGTGCGCTACCGCGTTGAGGAAGGCGTGCTGTGGCGGGATTTCCGCCCCCACCGCAATCTGCCCATGGACGAATTTGAATTCGAACGTTCAGCCTACCAGCAGCGCCTGCTGGAAGGGGTTCAGGACGTGCAATTGCGCTTTCTGTCCCCGTCCCTGGCCTCCACCCGGGGCCGTTCGGCGCTTCAAGGCGAAAACTACACCCGCGACTGGGAACCCACCTGGCCCACTGTGGATGCCTCCTTCGGCGGCGTTTCCCAGGAGGCGTTGATGCTGCCCCTGGCGGTGGTGGTGCGCATCGAAGTCGAGCATGTGGGAACTATCGAACGACTCTATGAAATTGTCACTGTGCAGTAAAACTCCGGCCGCCCAGGGCGGCGCCGCGCTACTGATCGCGCTGCTGATCGTGACGGTGGTCGCAGCCTTCGGCGTGCGCTTCGCGACGGACTACCAGTTGAGCGTGGCCCGTGCCGAAAGCCGCTGGCACGGCGCCCAGGCGCGCAGCTATCTGGAGGGCGCCGAACGCCTGGCCGCCTACCTGCTGCAAGAGGACGACCCCGAGGTGGACAGCCTTATGTCACCCTGGGCCGAGGAACTGCCACCCTTTGATATCGAAGGCGGCTGGCTGCACGCGCGCATCGAAGACGCCCGGGGGCGCCTGAACCTCAACGACCTGCTCAGCTACCTCGACCCGGAACTGGCACACATGGACCCAAACCGCTTCACCGCCGCGCAGCGCCGCTTTATCCGCCTGCTGCAGAGCTTTCCCGAGGAAGCACCAATCAGCGAGGACGAGGCGGTGGCTATACTGGAAGCGGTGGTGGATTGGATGGACCCGGACGACGAAGTCACCGGTTTCGGCGGTGCCGAGTCCGGCTATTACCAGTCACTAGATCCGCCACTGCTGCCGGCCAATACCTATTTCAGCAGTGTCGAGGAACTGCAACTGGTGCGCCATATGACCCCGGAGCTGATGGCGCTGCTGCGACCCTATCTGATCGCGCTGCCGCCGGATCAGGGCATGAATCTCAACACCATGCCGCCGCTGCTGCTGGGCACGCTCAACACCGCCGAGCATCTGCAGCCACTGGAGCCCATGGCGGTGGAAATGCTGCTGCAGGAGTGGCCCCTGGAGGGCTACTATATGAGCGTGACCGAATTTGCGGAAAATCCCGCCTGGGGCAGCATCCTGGCCACCGGCACCAGCAATCTGGACGTCGAGGGGCTGACGATCAACACCAATTACTTTAAAGTGCTCACCCAAGTGTCGCTGGTGGATCAGCGGCGCAGCATGGAAAGCCTGTTACTGCGCGACCCGCAACGCATACAGGTTATCCAGCGCAGCGATGTCTACTAGGCTTGCAACTTATGTCACAGCAACTGGTTATTCACTTTGACGACTGCACCCACCACTGCCGTTGGTGCTATCTGGATGCGTCCGGCAAACCCCTGTCCGAGCACCGGGGCAGCGGCGATCTGGAGCAACTGGCGCAGACGCTGGGCGAGGGTACTCACCAGGCTTGGCTGATGATTTCCGGCAGTCGCGTGGTCACCCGGGAAGTACCCTACGCCAAGTCGGAGAAAAAGCATCTGCGCCGCCTGCTGCCCTACCAGTTGGAAGAAACCCTGATCGGCGATGTGGAACGCTTCCACTTCGCCCTGGGGCCCATGGACGAAAGCACCGCGGCCATCGCCTATGTGGAAAAGGCCTGGCTGCACCAGTTGTTCGATCAACTGAGCGCCGCCAACGTGGAGATCACCCACTGCTGGCCCGCCCCCCTGCTGTTGCCCATGCCAGCCCAGGAAAACGCCGACAACCCGGAAAGTACCGGAGACAGGCACTGGGTGCTGCGCGCCGAGGGTGATCAACTCTGGGTGCGCCACGGCACCCACTTGGGTTTCTGCGGGCAGCTGTCCGCCACGCCGCTGCTGCTGCAACTGCTGATGAACACCGAAGAACAGGTGGAGCAGTTGCCCCAACTGCACCTGCAGGCCACCGATGGTCAATCGCTCGAACAGCTGGCGAATCAATTGCCCGCCAAGCTGGCAGAGCAGGTGGTCAGCCAAACCACCGTGGACTTCTGGGACCTGGATTTCGACCGGGCCCACACCAACCTCAGCCAGGGGGATTTTTCCCAGCGGCTGCCCATCGAGCGCTGGTGGCGCCAGTGGCAGTCGGTGGCGGTGGTGGCCGGCATCTGCCTGGTCACCTATGTGGGCGTGCTGCTGTTTCAGGTCAATCGCCTGGAGCAGGAACACCAGCAAATTAGCCAAAACACCGAAGCGATTTTTCGCACTGTAGTGCCTCAGGGTCGGTTTCAGTTCCAGGTTGTGGCAACCCAACTGGATATCATGGCCCGGGATCTGCAGCCGGCCGGCACCTCGGGCCAGGCCATGGACGTGCTGGCCAAAGTGCTGCCGGTGGTGGCCGGCACCGAGGACCTGGTGCTGCGCAATATCCAATACACGGCCAGCAGCGGTGAACTCAACGCCAATATTCAGGCCGGCACCTTCAGCGCCATCGAAGCCCTGCGCAGCGGGATCAACCAGCAGGGCCTCAATGCGGAACTGATGGGCACCAGCGTCCAGGGCGATATGCACACCGCCCGGGTGCGCATCAGTCGGGGAGAAGGCTGATGAACCGACTGTTCGAACAACTGGCCCGTTTCAACCGCCGGGAACAGGCCATGCTGCTGCTGGGCGGCTTCGCCATCTTTCTCTGGCTGCTCTGGATGGTGCTGCTCTCGCCCCTGCAGAACCGCCTGGAGCGGCAACTGCAGAGCAACACCTCCGCCATGCAGACACAAAGCGACGTGCAGCTGTACGCCGCTCGCATCCAGAGCTATCGCGCCCGAGAAGGCCGTAGCACCGGCGACAGCGCCAGTATCAGCCGCATCGTCGACACCTCGCTCAGGGCCAACAATCTGTCCATGACCAGTCTGCAGCCCGGCACCGCCGGCGAAGTGCGGGTGCGGCTCGACCAGGCGCCCTACGACCGCTTAATGCAGTGGCTCTACGACCTGGAGTACCGTCACGACCTGAGCATCCAGGATCTGTCCATCGCCGGCGGCAATGAACCCGGCCGGGTGAACGTCACCGTCCGCCTGCGCCAGTGACTTTTAACCTGTTGAATCGTCGCCCGTAAAATACTGCGCAACTGCGCGGACTTGCTTGCATTTCGCGGGCTCGCGCGCCCTTCGGTTGACGGTGGCACACCCTTGTGCCACACAACACAAAAGGAATATTCATTATGGCCAAACTGATCTGGATTCCCGTCACCCTGCTGCTCTGGCTGGCCTTTGTCATCAGCCAGACACCTGCGGTCTGGGGTGCCTGGCTGATCACCCGGGCCAGCGATCAGATCGCTTTGTCCGGCATCAGCGGCAGTCTCTGGCAGGGACAGGCCAGTATGAGCAGCATCCGGCTGGAGGGGGAAACCTACTCCCTGGGGGAATTGAATTGGCGGATACACCCTACCTCGCTGTTGCGTCTTCACCCCTGCGCCAGCGTGCGGGCCGAGTTGGAGCGGCAACAGATCGAGGCCGACGCCTGCTCCACCCTGGGCGGCAACATCACGCTGCGCAACGCTAACATCAGCGCCCCCGCCAGCCTGGTGCGCGACCTGCCGCTTCAGGTGGACGGACAGCTTTCTGCCCACATCCGCGAGCTGCGTTTTCGCAACGACAGGCTCGAGAGCCTGCGCGGCAACATCAGTTGGACCCAGGCGCGGGTGCACGACGAGCAGCGCTGGTTGACGCTGGGCAGCTTCGCAGCGGAAATTCGCGAGCGCGATGGCGACAGCCTGCAACTGGATGTGTTTCACCTGGACGGCCCCATAGAGCTGGAGATGGAAGCGGTGTTCGCGTTGAGCGGAGGGGTTTGGCTCAGGGGAGAGTTTGCGCTGGAGCCGCAGTTCAGCACCGAAATCGAAGCCGACACATGGTTGCCGTTGATGACAGAGCCCCTGGGCAACGGGCGCTATCGGGTGGACATAAACCTCTGACCCGCCCGGAGCCGGGCGGGCCACAGCACACTAGATGGGGCGACTGCCGTACTCCGGACTGACCTTCTTGGTATAGCCGTTACCGATGTTGGAGGGGACTTCATTGATCTTGCCCCCCCGCGCCAGAAATTCCGCTATCTGGCCAGACAGCTCCTCCCGCAAGCGTTGCCGCGAAGCAATACTGAAATCCTCCAGCGGCTGCTCCTGCTCGCTGGCCACCAGCGACACGTCCTCATCGTCCTCCAGAGTATCGCTCTCATCGTCCATCACGTCATCGACGTCGTCTTCTTCCAACTCAATTTTGTCGACCATGATCTGCCTCCAACCGTTTGCAACCAGAAATAATTTCTGCCTCAGAGAATCCCCCAGTAACGGGGAACGGGGGGCGGTCCAGCCCGAATTGCGTACCTCTCGGGCTACCTTATAGCGCAGTCGGGGGTCAACTTCATAACAAATTTTATTTTTTTTTAGCATATTTTTTCCTTAACAATTACACTGTCCTTTATGTTTGGTTATTAACGAAACCACATGAAAACCCTGCTGAAACAGTTCCCGGAGATTCACCACCTGCCCCCCGAGGAGCAGCGGCAGCTGCTGCAACAGGCGCAGGAGGAATTGAACCGGTCCGACAACAAGCTGGCAAACTGGCGCAACAACCTGCTGCGTTTCGCACTGGTGGCCGCACTCTGCCTGGGACTGGTCTGGTTGGGGCCGCGGCTCGGGCTCAGTGAGGGCGCCACGGCGGCGGGCATGTTGCTGGTGGTTTTGCCGCTACTGTTCTACCTGCAGCATAGGCGCTACATTGCACAGCTGCGGCCGCTGGTGAAAAACCTGGCGAAAAAAAAGGCAGCCCCCTGACGGAAGCCGCCCCAATTACTTAGCCGGTGAATACTGATCCGGCGAACATCTATCCGCGTCAGATCGCGTCCGGGCCGGTTTCGCCAGTGCGAATACGGATGACTTCTTCCAGCGGCGAAATAAAGATCTTGCCGTCGCCAATTTTGCCAGTCTGGGCGGCCTTGGTGATGGCTTCCACCGCCTGCTCCACCTGGGAGTCGTCAACGGCCAGCTCCACCTTCACCTTGGGCAAAAAGTCCACCACGTACTCGGCGCCGCGGTACAGTTCGGTGTGACCTTTCTGCCGGCCAAAACCCTTGACTTCGGTCACGGTCATACCCTGTACACCAACTTCCGACAGCGCTGTGCGCACGTCGTCCAGTTTGAAGGGTTTTACTACTGCAGTGATGAGTTTCATTGTCTGTTCCTTTTCTGTGTCTCTAGCTTTCGGGTTGCCTGCGGGACTGAAGTGAGGGGCAGTGTTTACGATACACAAAAGCCCTGAAAATCACCACCAGTCCCTGACGCAAAGCGTATTTAGACAATACCCTCAGGGGGTGACCGCCGCCACAGTGTGACGGCGGTCTGTTCAGTTACTTGCCGGTGAACTCCGGGTAGGCTTCCATACCGCACTCGGACAGGTCCACACCTTCGTACTCGTCCTCTTCGCTGACGCGGATGCCCATAACCATCTTAAGAATGAACCAGACAGCGAAGCTGGTGGCAAATACCCAGATAAAGATGGTTAGAGCGCCGATGATCTGGCCGATAAAGCTGGCATCGCCGGTGAAAGGCACCACCAACAGGCCGAACAGACCCACGGTACCGTGCACCGAGATGGCGCCTACCGGATCATCGATTTTCAGCTTGTCCAAACCAATGATGGAGAAGACCACGATCACACCGCCGATGGCGCCGATAATGGTAGCTGCCAGGGCGGACGGCGTATCGGGGCCGGCTGTGATGGCCACCAGGCCAGCCAGAGCGCCGTTGATGGCCATGGTCAGGTCCGCCTTGCCAAACATAATGCGCGATATCAGCAGGGCCGCGACCAGACCACCGGCGGCGGCAGTGTTGGTGTTCAGGAATACCAGGGCCACTTCGTTGGCGGAGGCGATATCGCCCAACTTGAGCACCGAGCCACCGTTAAAGCCGAACCAGCCCATCCAGAGGATAAACATACCCAGAGTGGCCAGGGGCAGATTGGCGCCGGGAATGGCGTGGATTTCGCCATTGGGGCCGTACTTGCCCTTGCGCGCGCCCAGCAGCAGGACACCAGCCAGAGCAGCGGCGGCACCGGCCATATGCACAATACCGGAGCCGGCAAAGTCGGAGAAGCCCAAATCTTCCAGGTTGTACAAGCCAAACACGTCGGCTCCACCCCAGGTCCAGCTGCCTTCCATCGGATAGATAACACCCGTCATGACGACAGCGAAAGCGAGGAACGCCCAGAGTTTCATGCGCTCGGCCACGGCACCGGAGACGATGGACATGGCAGTGGCCACAAACACCACCTGGAAGAAGAAGTCCGAAGCGAGTGAATACACCGAGTCGCCGTCAAAACCCTCTTCAGCGGAAGCCGCCAGAGCGTCGGCGACTAAATCGTCTCCACCGGAAATGCCACTGAGGAATATGCCGGCATCACCGTACATAATCGCATAACCGCACACCATATACATGATGCAGGATATGGAGTACAGCGCGACATTCTTGGTGAGAATTTCCGCGGTGTTCTTGGCGCGGACCAGGCCCGACTCCAACATCGAGAAGCCCGCGGCCATCCACATTACCAGCGCGCCACACACCAGAAAATAAAAGGTGTCCATGGCGTACTGCAACTGAAAAATTTGATCTTCCATTGCTTGTTCCCCGTCGATTATAAAATTGTTGAACTTACAGAGCCTGCTCGCCGGTTTCTCCGGTGCGAATCCGGATCACCTGCTCCAGGCTCGATACAAAGATTTTTCCGTCGCCGATCTTGCCGCTGTTGGCTGCCTTGCTGATGGCCTCCACCAGCGAGTCCAGGTCCGACTCCTTGACCGCAATCTCGACTTTGGTTTTGGGCAGGAAATCCACCACGTATTCGGCGCCACGGTACAGCTCCGAATGTCCCTTTTGGCGGCCAAAACCCTTGACTTCGGTTACGGTCATGCCGTGTACACCCAACTCGGACAGCGCTTCGCGCACCGCGTCGAGCTTGAACGGCTTGATAATGGCTGTTACCAGTTTCATGCGTGAGCTCCCAAAAAGCCCCGCGCCAGTGTTGGCGCGGGGAAAACACCGGAAATACTTCCTGACAACAAATGCGACGCCACAAGGGCTCCGCTGACGTTGTACCTGGGCGAGATTTGCACAAGGCAGGCCAATTCCGAAAATCGACGTAAAATCATTGGGTTAAAGAACAATTGAGGTAGCAAGGCCGCTGCCAGATCAGAATCCAGATAGAATAGCGCACCAAATAAATGCGGGAGAGCGGGCATAATGCACCAATTTTGCACACCGACCCTCTAACCCGTTCTTGAGGTACACTGACGGACACGCGTACATCAACCGCCCAGTCGGAGCCCTTACCATGCTGTCCGATCTCGCTCGACAACTGCTCGATGACTTGGAAAAGCACTTGCCGCCCCTGCCGCGGCGAGAACTGGAGGTCGCGCTGCAGCGCGCCCTGAGCCGGCTGGACCTGGTAACCCGGGAGGAATTCGACGCCCAGGCCGCCGTATTGGCCCGCAGCCGCCTAAAACTGGAGGCGCTGGAAGCCCGGCTCACTGAATTGGAGGCCGCACTGCAACAGCCGGACGGGAATTGATCCGCCCCCGGCGGTCGCGCTATAGTAGCCTCCACAGGGACGCCAACCGCCAGACAACGCAGGGAATGCCATGTCACTCGCCGTTATTCACACCCGCGCCAAGCTGGGCATAGACGCTCCGCTGGTCACCGTCGAAGTTCATCTCTCCAACGGCCTGCCCGGCCTGTCCATCGTCGGCCTGCCGGAGACTGCCGTGCGCGAAAGCAAGGACCGGGTACGCAGCGCCATTCTCAACAGTCATTTGGAATTTCCTGCCCGGCGCATCACCGTCAACCTGGCGCCCGCCGATCTGCCCAAAGAGGGGGGACGCTTCGACCTGGCCATTGCCCTGGGTATTCTCGCCGCGTCTGGGCAGGTACCCGGGGAGCCGCTGGCGGACTGCGAACTGCTGGGAGAACTGGCCCTGTCCGGCGCGCTGCGGCCGGTGGCAGCGCCCCTGCCGGCGGCGCTGGCCTGTGGCGACGGCGGTCGCCAATTGATTATCAGCGCCGCCAGTGCGGCCGAAGCGGCGCTGGCCGGGCACACCCGGGTGTTCGGCGCCGACAACCTGCTGCAGGTATGCGCCCATCTGCACGGCCGACAGCGCCTGACCGAGGCCCTGCCCGAAACTCAGACGGCGGCCGTGCTTTACCCGGACCTGAAAGATGTGCGCGGCCAGTCCCACGCCAAGCGCGCCCTTGAGATTGCCGCCGCCGGCGGTCACAACCTGCTGCTGTATGGCCCGCCCGGCACAGGCAAAACCATGCTGGCCAGCCGCTTGCCCGGCCTGCTGCCACCGCTGGAGGAGCGGGAGCGGCTGGCGGTAGCCGCTATTCATTCCGTTGCCGGAGGTCAGCCCGCCACCGGTCTGACCCAGCGCCCCTTCCGAGCACCCCACCACACCGCTTCAGCCATTGCCCTGGTAGGCGGCGGGAGCAATCCCCGGCCGGGTGAAATATCGCTGGCCCACGGTGGCGTGCTTTTTCTCGATGAACTGCCAGAGTTTTCCCGGCATGTGCTGGAAGTGCTGCGCGAACCGCTGGAATGCGGCGAGATCCGCATTTCCCGGGCCAAAGCCCAGGCCGCCTATCCGGCGCACTTTCAACTGGTGGCAGCCATGAACCCCTGCCCCTGCGGCTATCACGGCGACAGTAGCGGTCGCTGTCACTGCACCCCAGAGCAGATTCGTCGCTATCGCGGCCGCCTGTCCGGGCCGCTGCTGGATCGTATCGACATGCATGTGCCCGTGCGACTACTGGCCCGAGGGGAGTTGCACGGGCCTGTCGATGGGGAGAACAGCGCGACGGTGCGCGAACGGGTGAGTGTTGCCAGGGCCCGGCAACTCCGGCGCCAGGGCAAGTGCAATCACCAGCTGCAGGCCGGCCAGTTGGAAGCGGTATGTCAACTGGATGCAAAAGACCGACGGTGGCTGGAGTCCGCCATTGAGAAGCTCGGACTTTCCCTGCGCGCCTACCACCGGGTTCTGAAAGTGGCGCGCACCCTGGCGGACATGGCCAACCGGGAGCGCATGGCGGTGGAAGACCTCAGCGAGGCGCTCAGTTACCGAACGCTGGATCGCGATGGCGTCTAATCAGTACGCAACTGCGGGCTATCAACTGCTGGTGCGCTTTTGGCGGTTTTTGAGAAAGCGGCGGATTTGTTTCAGGTCCTGGGGCGGACAAATGCTGTAACCCTGCATTTGATCACATCCGTTTGCCGTCAGCCATTCCAGCTGCTTTTCGGTTTCCACCCCCTCCGCCACCACCACTTTGCCCAGGTTCTGCGCGAGGTTGATCATGGCGGACACCAGCCGCCGATCGCTGTGGTTACTCTCCAATTTCGCCATAAAGCGGGAATCGATTTTGACCGCGGCGATAGGCAGCTTCTGCAGTTGCGAAAAGGAAGAGCTGCCTGTGCCGAAGTCGTCCAGGGAAAAGGCAACGCCAAAGAACGACAACGGCCGCATGCACAAGCTCACCAGATCAATGTTCTCCATAAAGGTGGCCTCGGTCAGCTCGAACTCGATATCGGCGGGATTCACACCAGTATCGGAAAAGATGCGGGCAATCCGGGGCACCAGATCGTCGTCCAGAAACTGGCGCACCGAGAGATTGATGGCCATGGCCAACGAATTTTTGACAATAGGCTGCAGTATCGCGAGATCAAGACAGGCCTGCTCGATTACCCAGTAGCCAATCTCCGTGATGATGCCCGTATCCTGGGCCACACCGATAAAGTCGGCCGCGTTGATCACGCCCTTGTCCGGGTGTTGCCAGCGCAATAGCGCCTCCACCGCCACTATCCGGTTGCTGCGGATATCCAGCCGCGGCTGATAGTGCAGAAACAGCTGCTTGCGCTTCAAGGCGATACGCAGATCAGACTCCAGGCGTAACTGCCGTCTCGCCTCGCGGTTCATGGATTCGGTGAAGAAACGAAAACTGTTGTTATCTTCCTGCTTGGCCTGATACATGGCCATGTCCGCACTTTTCAATAAATCACCGGCACTGCGCCCCGCCTCCGGGTAAACTGCTATACCAATACTGCAGCCTACCACTACCTCGTAGCCAGTAACATGCATCGGCGCCGACAGTTCATCGATGATCTTTTCCGCCAGGTGGGCCACATCGGTGCTGTTGCTCATGCTTTCCAGCAGCAGGGTAAACTCATCACCGCCCATGCGCCCCACGGTGTCACTGCGCCGCATGCATCGAGTAAGTCGTTCGGCGCACATGCGGATCACTGCGTCGCCAACGTCGTGGCCAAAACTGTCGTTGATCTGCTTGAAGCCATTCAGATCCACAAACAGCAGGGTAAACCCACTCTTGTCGCGATCGGCAAGTTGGATGGCGTGTTCCAGGCGGTCGCGAAACAAAATCCGGTTGGGAATATCGGTGAGCGGGTCGTAGTGGGCCAGGCGAGACAAGTGCAGTTCGGATTGTTTTCGCTCAAGGGCGTAGCGCAGACTGCGTTCCAGCAACTGCGGCGTGATTTCACTTTTGATGAGATAGTCGGCCGCACCGGCCTTGATCGCGTTGCGGTCAACCTCCTGGTCCATGGTGTCGGTCATCACCAGTATGGGTGTGGTGCAGGCCTGGACGCGCGCCGTGTTCAGCAGCTCGTGAACATTTCGTTCACCCCAGTAGTAGTCGAGAATGACAAGGTCGTAATGGCCCGACAAAATATTGTGCAGTACGCCTTCGAGTTTTGACTGCCAGGTGATGTGGTACGCCACATCCGTCAATTGCGCCAACATATCGGCCAGCAGTAGATACTCACCCTGCTCCCGGTCTACGAAAAGTATGTTGGTTTTGTCATCCACTCCATCAGATCTCCAGACACTGCCCCGGCCAGACCCGCGCCAGGGCCTTCCCGAAAACGGCGCCGGGAATACAACAACTTTAACCAATTCCTCATCCCAGAGGAACAACACTGCCTTCGATATAACAAACTAACCGGAACGGCCCGATTTTAGTACCCAAACGTTATACCCATAAACCGACGCGGGCATCCATGGCGACCGCATTGGGCGTGCTACAATGCGCCCCTTTTTTGGAAAGCACCCCTTTTGTGTGACAGCATTCAACTTGTGACCAAATCCAACTCGTGACCAATCTCAACCGCCCTCAGCAAGCCGCCGTACTGTATATCGACGGGCCCTGCCTGGTGCTGGCCGGTGCCGGCAGCGGCAAGACCAGTGTGATTACCCGTAAAATCGCCCACCTTATTGACCACTGCGACCTGCCGGCGCGGCATATCGCCGCGCTCACCTTCACCAACAAGGCAGCGCGGGAGATGAAAGAACGGGTGGCGCGCTTGGTAAAAGGCACCGCTGCCCGGGGGTTGACGGTCGCCACCTTTCACAACCTCGGGCTCAACATAATCCGGCGGGAGATTCGCACCCTGGGTTACAAACCTGGCTTCTCCATCTTCGATGCCGAAGACGCCCGGGCGTTGCTCAGGGAACTGGCGCTCAAGGACGGCGACGCGGATAGCGAATACCTGGCGCAGGCGCAGCAACAGGTTTCGCAGTGGAAAAACGATCTGGTATCGCCGCTCCAAGCCGAGCAGCAGGCCGGGACCCCCGGCGAGCAGACACTGGCCAGACTGTATCAGCGCTTCAATCAGGCGCTGCGCGCTTACAACGCCGTGGACTTTGACGACCTCATTCTGCTGCCAGTGCAACTGTTTCGCGACGACCCCCAGGTGCTGCAGCGCTGGCAGCGCCGCATCCGCTACCTGCTGGTGGACGAGTATCAGGACACCAACCACAGCCAGTACCTGCTGGTAAAGCAACTGGTGGGCGATCGCGGCAGCCTGACAGTGGTGGGGGACGACGATCAGTCCATTTACGCCTGGCGGGGCGCGCGCCCGGAAAACCTGTCGCAATTGAAAAGGGATTTTCCCGCCCTGAAAGTGATCAAGCTGGAGCAGAATTACCGCTCCACCAGTCGCATACTGCGGGCGGCCAATCAACTGATTGCCAACAACCCCCACGAGTTCGAAAAGTCTCTCTGGAGCGAAATGGGCCCGGGAGAGCCCATACGCCTGATTCGCTGCCGGGATGAAGACACCGAAGCCGAGCGCGTGGCGGCGGAGATACTCACCCAGCGCCTGACCCGCAAGGGGCGCTTTCGGGATTTTGCCGTGCTCTATCGCGGCAATCACCAGGCGCGGCTGATGGAAATCAAACTGCAGCAGCACCAGATTCCCTACCGGATCAGCGGCGGCTCATCGTTTTTTGCCCGCACAGAAATCAAGGATGTTATGGCCTACCTGCGCCTGGTGGTCAACCCCGACGACGACAACGCCTTTCTTCGGGTGGTCAACACGCCCAGACGACAGATCGGCACCAGCACCCTGGAAACACTGGGGCAGTACGCGACTGAACGGCACATCGGTCTGCTGGCGGCCTGCGACGAGGTGGGCCTGCGCAGTCGCCTGCCCGGCAAAAGTCTGGAACGACTTGCCGAGTTCTGCCACTGGCTGCAACACACGCGCCAGCGCTGCCTGGGCGACAACCCCATCGCCGCCATCCGCAACCTGCTGGAACAGATCGACTACGCCGGCTGGCTGCAGCAGAACTCCGCCAGCAGCCGTGCCGCGGAAAAACGAATGGAGAACGTGGACTACCTGGTCAAGTCACTGGAGGAGAGCATAAAGCGGCTGGAGGACGCCGACAGCAGTGATGACCACCCGTTGAAAGACGCCATAGCCCGGCTGGTGTTGCGGGACCTGCTCGATCGCCAGGAGGAGGAGGACCTCACCGACCAAGTGCAACTGCTGACCCTACACGCCTCCAAGGGATTGGAGTTTCCCCACGTATTCATCATCGGCATGGAAGAGGATCTACTGCCCCACCGCGCCAGCATAGACTCGGACGATATCGCCGAGGAGCGGCGGCTGGCCTACGTGGGCATCACCCGCGCCCAGCGCTCACTCACCCTGACCATGGCGGCCAAGCGCAAGCAGTTTGGCGAGCTGGTGGAGACCACCCCCAGCCGGTTTATCGAGGAACTGCCTCAGGCGGACCTGGAGATGGAGGGTTTTGGCGAACAGAGCCCGGAGAAAAATCAGGCGCGGGGCGAGGAGACACTCAGCAATCTGCTGGGCATGTTCGACCCCTGACGTCCTCGGGGGCCGAACATGCCCGTTGGTGATCAGCGGCTCTGATCCACCATGTAGTCCACGGAGGCATTCAGCTCCTCATCCGTGCAATCCATACAAAGCCCCATGGGCGGCATGCCGCCCAAACCGTCCCGGGCGTTGGCATAGACTGCGTCCATGCCCTGATCCAGGCGATAGGCCCAATCGTCCACATCGCCGGTTCTCGGCGCGCCGGCAATACCGGGCGTATGGCAAGTGGAGCAATAAGTCTGATAGATATGCTGGCCGCTGCGAGCGCCGTCGGTCACAGCCGAACCGGCCGCCGCAGGCGAGGCACAATCCTCGCCAACCATACAGACACTGCCGACCGGGGCTATGCGCTGGCGGATTTCATCGTCGGTACCGGCCTGAGCCAGACCGAGCGACATGGCAACGCCGACTGCTGTCAGTAAACCCAAGACTTGTTTTACTTGCATGACTCGTAATTCCTCGTGACAAAACCATTGGGTCCGGGTGCCCCGGACCGAGCGCCCGGGCGCGGGGCGCGCCATTATAGCGACTATCCTTCGCCGGGGCTATGCGCGCCGGGCCGTGGCCAGCCCCGCCAAAACGTAGACGCGACGCCCCGAGACTAGTACAATCGCGGCCCCGCCACGAAGTGTTTTATTGCATCCGTAGCTCAGCTGGATAGAGTAGCGGCTTCCGAAGCCGTTGGTCGCAGGTTCGAATCCTGCCGGGTGCGCCAATGCTCAAAGCCCGCCCCTGGCGGGCTTTTTCTTTACCCGGCGGATTGCCGGCCACCAGGCACAGCCTGGCGGCGTTCCGCCTCGCGCGAAGCAGTGCTTCGCAAACGCGAGGCTACACCCTGCCGGGTGCGCCAATGCTCAAAGCCCGCCCCTGGCGGGCTTTTTCTTTTCCAGGTACTGCCGGGTGGCGTTTCCCCTGCCAAACCGGTAGGGTGGCCCATGGTTACAAACCCGGCAGAAACCCAAGTTGCAACCATGGAAACCCTCCTCAGCCAATTCGCCAGTTTTATGTGGGGCACACCACTGGTGTTGCTGCTGGTGGGTGGCGGCCTGTTTTTTATGGTGTTCTCCGGGCTCACCCCCTACCGCCACTTTGGCCACGCCATTCGGGTGGTACTGGGCCGCTACGATGATCCGGACCACCAGGGCGAGATTCCTCACCGCCAAACCCTGTCAACCGCCCTGTCCGGCACCCTGGGGCTGGGCAACATCGCCGGCGTCGCTCTGGCCATCACCATGGGCGGACCCGGCGCCGTCTTCTGGATGTGGGTCACGGCGGTGGTGGGCGTGGCCACCAAGTATTACACCGCCACCCTGGCGGTGATGTATCGCGGCCGGGACAGCCTTGGGCGACTGCAGGGCGGCCCCATGTACGTGATCCAGGAAGGACTGGGGCCGCGCTGGAAACCCCTGGCCATCTTTTTCGCCCTGGCGGGGCTGTTCGGCACTTTGCCGATCTTCCAGGCCAACCAGTTGGTGGAACTGCTGCGCAACAATATTGCCCAGCCTCTGGGGCTGGCCGAAACCGGAAGCGCTTTCGGCTTTAACCTGACCGCCGGTGTCACCCTGGCGGCCCTGGTGCTGGTGGTTGTCGTCGGTCGCATCCAGCGCGTCGGCAAGGTCACCCAGGTCCTGGTGCCGGGCATGGTGTGTTTTTACCTGCTGATGACACTGACCCTGCTGCTGTTGCACTGGCGGGAGATTCCCGCCGCTTTCACCTTTATCGTCACCGACGCCTTTACCGGTCAGGCCGCCGCCGGTGGCGCCATAGGTGCGGTAATCCTTATGGGCGTTCGTCGCGGCGCCTTTTCCAACGAGGCGGGCATAGGCACCGAATCCCTGGCCCACGGCGCGGCGCGCACCAACGAACCGGTGCGCGAGGGACTGGTGGGCATGCTGGGGCCGGTGATCGACACCCTGCTGGTTTGCACCTGTACCGCCCTGGCCATACTGGTCACTGGCGTCTGGGACGCCGACAGCGGCCTGGGCGGCGTCACCCTGACCGCCAGTGCCTTCGACGCCGCCTTTCCCGGCGCGGGCAGCTGGCTGTTGACGGTAATGGTAGTCATGCTCGCACTGAGTACCATACTGACTTTCTGGTACTACGGCAGCAAATGCCTTGGCTACCTGATCGGCGCCGAACGCCAGCACCACTATGTGTGGATATACGCCCTGCTGGTGGTGATCGGCAGCGTGATGACTCTGGAGGCAGTGGTGCATTTTGTCGATGGCATGTACGCCGTCATGGCTATCCCCACCATGGTGTCAGCCCTGCTGCTGGCTCCCCGGGTCAACCGCGCCACCCGGGAATACTTCAGCGCCCTGGCGAGCCGCGGCAGCGCCGGAAGGCACTCTTGAACCCGGAATTTAAACCCTGCTCTGATGTCTACAAGCCATAGCCACTTCTGTCGGAGGCGCAGAGCCATGTTGCATCAATCCAACCCGCAAAGCCGGTCCCTTTCCCGCCTGTTTTCCTGGCCCCTGACTGTGCTGGCGCTCGTGGCACTGGCGGCTTGCACCAGCGGCCCCAGATTTCAACCCGCCGATGCGCAGCTGTCGCCGACCGCCAAAGGCAATTTCGACCATGTGCTGTTGCATCCCGAACACCCGCTGCCCCAGATTTCCAGTATTTACGTCGAGACGCCAACAGTCACCATGAGCCGTCACTGGCTGCGGGAGTATCGCACCCGCTACACCCAGCGGGACCTCGATCGCATAGAAAGCGATTACAGCCGGATGCTGTCCGAAGCCCTGGCCGACGCCCTCACCCACCGTCGACCCGTGAACCTGGTGGAAACACCCGACGACGCCGATCTCGTGCTCAGGCCTACCATGAGAAACGTCAACATCTACGCCCCGGACCTCAGTCTTGAGGGCATTACCCGTAAATACGCCCGCGAGGCCGGCAACGCCACCCTTGATCTGTTGCTGGTGGACCCCGCCACCGGACAGGTACTGGGGCAGTTCGTCGACCACCGGGAAGCCCCCGCAGCGGCGGGATTCCGTATAGACCGGGCCAACCGCGCCACCAACAACCGCATGTTCCGCCGCCTGATGGAACGCTGGAGCCACAATCTGGCTGCCTACCTGGAAGACGCCGGCTCGCTGCCCTCCCGCTGATGGTGGGGCCATGCGGGCCACCGCTCCTCCTGACGCTTGACACAGGCATAAGCATGCCATACCGTATGGTATGCTTATTTTGTCAACCAGGGAGATTGGACCATGGCGCCATGGGCACAGTACAGCGGCTGGTACCTGTTCGCTACCGGCATTATCCACAACAGCATCGGCCTGGTAATGGGCTGGAGCATCATCGCCGGCATTCACGCCGACGGCTGGTGGAACACCGTAGAACCCCGCGGTGAAATGGACTTTGCCCGCAGTGCCATCCTGTGGTTTCTGGTGCTGGGCTTTTTTTGGATGATTCTCGGTCACCTGATGCAACAGTGGTTGAACCAGACCCGCCGACCGCTGCCGGCGCTCACCGGCTGGGGGTTGCTGGCCAACGGCGTACTGGTGGCCGTGGTGCTGCCGACCTCCGGCGCCTGGCTGGTGATCGCCCAGGGTCTGGTGATATTACTGGGCGGCCGCCGAATGGCGCCGGCATGAAGCTTTCCCGGGAAGACTGGCTGGTGCGGGGCCTGGCACTGCTGACCCGACTGGGACCGGAGCACCTGAAGGTGGACAGGCTCTGCGCCCACCTGAAAGTCACCAAGGGTTCCTTCTATCACCACTTCGCCAGCCGCGAAGCCTTTGTGGAAGCGCTGATGGATGACTGGCAGGCGCGCAACACCCGGGGCATCATCAAGGCGGTGGAAAGTATAGAGGAGTTGCGCCAGCGCAGTGCCACCCTGTCGGAACTGGTTCGCGGCGCCGACACCGGCCCGGAAAATGCCATCCGCGCCTGGGCCCGCTCAAACGATATCGTGGCCAGGCGCCTGGAGGCGGTGGATCGCGAGCGGGTGGAGTTCCTGACCCGGCTGATCGCCGGGCAACTGCCCGACCCCGAGCGTGCGGCGTTGATCGCCAAGCTGGTCTACGCCCACTTTGTGGGCGTGCAGCAGTTGCGGGGGTTGATCAGCGCCGAGGAGTGGCGAGCCATGGACGAACTGTTGCAGAAGGTCCTGACCCCACACTGAACCTCAGTTTTTGCGGCGGTTCGAACGGGTGGAGTTGTAGTCCTGGGCTTCCGCCCGGCCCTCATCGCCATTGTCCATGCTGGCACTCCGCTCGTGCGCCATGGGGCGCGGCGAAGTAGGGGGACGGGGCCCACCGCCACCGGCCTTGACACCACCGTGGTTATCGCAAAGGGACGGGTGCAGAATGACGTGAGGCGGGTTGTGATAGAACCGGGTGCCGTCATTGCACTCCATAAAGGCCCCAGCAAGATCCGCAGGGCCCTGCTGCATCTGCTGTGTCAGTTGCCTGGAGTCGGCCGCCTGTACGCCCAATGACGCCACCAGCACGAGTCCGGAGGCAAGGCTGGTAACCGCGCTGCTTTTCAGAAACAGAAGTTTCATGGTGTGTTCCTCATTGTTTTTTGGGTTCGTACGGAGTGAGTCGCAACCCTGCGCAAAGCAGTTCAAACTTTTTTCCACACCGGGTTTGCCCCGCCTTGCTGACAACCGCTGTCGGCAATTCGTGCTATGGTGCTCGCCTTCGTGAAACGGAGTCTCTCTGGGAAAGGAGCACAAGGCATGACGAGTCAGAATGAACTGGCCATCAACGCCCGCGGCCTGGTAAAGCATTTTGGCGAAACCCGCGCGGTGCGCGGCATTGACCTGCAGGTCAAGCGGGGCAGTGTCTACGGCGTGCTGGGCCCCAACGGCGCCGGCAAAACCACCAGTGTGCGCATGCTCGCCACGCTGCTGCCGCCGGATTTGGGCTCCGCCCAGGTACTGGGCTGCGATATAGTCCGGGACGCGGCCGAGCTGCGCTCGCGTATCAGTCTCACCGGTCAGTTTGCCTCGGTGGACGAAGACCTCTCCGGGCGGGAAAACCTGCTACTGCTGTCGCGCCTGCTGGGCTTTCGCGGCCGCGCCGCCCGGCAGCGGGCCGATGAACTGCTGGAGGCTTTCGATCTGGCCGACGCCGCCGACAAGCAGGTAAAAACCTACTCCGGGGGCATGCACCGCAAACTGGATATAGCCGCCTCCCTGATTGTGGTGCCGGAGCTGATTTTTCTCGACGAGCCCACCACCGGTCTCGACCCGCGCTCGCGCAATCAGGTGTGGGACATAGTGCGCGCCCTGGTGGCCGATGGCACCACCGTGCTGCTCACCACCCAGTATCTGGACGAGGCCGACCAGTTGGCGGATCGCATCGCTGTGATCGATCACGGCACCGTGATTGCCGAGGGCACGAGCCGCGAATTGAAAGCCTCGGTAGGTTCCGGCGTGCTGCACATCCGCCTGGCCGACGCCGGCCAGCGCGATCGCGCGCAAAAAATTCTGGGTGAACAGCTCGCCGCCACCATTCATCTGGAAAAAGACGCCGACGCCCTGTCCCTGCAGTTCTCCGACAGCGCTCGCGCCACCGCCGCACTGGCGGCGCTGCCGGCCGCCGGTATCGCCCTGAGCCAGTACTCCCTGGGACAACCCAGCCTCGACGAGGTGTTTCTGGCACTTACCGGCCACCCGGCGGAAGAACACGCCGAGTCCGACGCCGGGCCGGCAGAGGAAGGAGCAGGATCATGAACGAACCCATCACTGAAAAAGGACTGCACGCCGCCATTATCGCCGGCCATCAAAGACCGCCGCGACCGGGTGCGCTGTCTAACGCGATCGCCTTCGGCTGGCGCGCCATGCTGAAAATGAAGTACATGCCGGAACAGATGTTCGATGTGCTCGTCACCCCCATTATGTTCACGGTGATGTTCACCTATCTGTTCGGCGGCGCTCTGGCCGGCTCGCCGGGGGACTATTTGCAGTTTCTGCTGCCGGGCATTCTCGCCCAGACGGTGATTTTCATCTCGCTCTACACCGGCGTGAGCCTGAACACCGATATCGGCAAGGGCGTCTATGACCGCTTCAAGTCCATGCCCATCTGGATGCCGGCGCCCATCGCCGGCGCCATGCTCGGCGACATACTGCGCTACTCCATCGCGTCACTGATTGTGGTGACCATCGGCCTGCTGCTGGGCTATCGCCCCGGCACCGGCGTAATCGGTGTGATCGGCTGCCTGCTGCTGCTCAACGTCTTCGGATTGGGACTGGCCTGGATCTTCACCACCCTGGGGCTGCTGCTGCGCTCGCCGGGGGCGGTGATGACCATCAGTTGGGTTTTTCTGATGCCCATCACCTTTGCCTCCAACATCTACGTGGACCCGGCCACCATGCCGGACTGGCTGCAATCCTTTGTCGCGGTCAACCCGGTCACGCATCTGGTCACTGCGTTGCGGGGCATCATGGACGGCAGCCTCACCCTGTTGCAGTTGCTCACCACTCTGGCAACGCCCCTGGTGCTGGCCAGCATCTTCGGCCCGTTGACCATGGTGTGCTACCGGCGCAAGCGCTGACTTGACTCATGGCAACCTTTGTCGCTAGGGTTTGAGACACCACCTGTCCACCAAGCCAGCGCAAGGTGACCACCATGAGACATAGCACCATAAGGAATAGCCCCGTTAATCGTCGGCATTTTCTGCAGGGACTGGGCGGTATCACCCTGGCTTCGGGGCTAGGCCCCCTGGGCTTTGCCGAGCCCAGGCGCAAGATCGGTGTGGCGCTGCTGGGGCTGGGAAACTACAGCAGCACGCAGTTGGCACCGGCGCTGCAATTGACCGAGTATTGCGAACTGCGCGGCATAGTCACCGGCAGCCCGGAAAAGATCCCAGTCTGGCAGGAGCGGTACGGCATACCCGACGCCAATGTTTACAGCTACGATACCCTGCCCGAGATCGCCGACAACCCGGATATAGACGTGGTCTATATCGTCACTCCCACCGGGGTACACATGAAGTACTCGGTGATGGCCGCCAACGCCGGCAAGCATGTCTGGTGCGAAAAGCCCATGGCCATGACCGTGCAGGAGTGTCAAACCATCATCGACACCTGCAACCGCAACCGGGTGTTTCTCTCCATCGGCTACCGCATGCAGCACGAGCCCAACACCCGCACCATCATCGAGTACGCCTCGTCCCTGCCCTACGGCAAGATTCGCAAGGTGGACACCGTTGCCGCCTATCCCGGGCGCGGCAGCCCGGCGGACAACTGGCGCATGCAGCGCCATATGGGCGGCGGCGCCATGTACGACATAGGCGTTTATCCGGTCAACGCAGCCCGCTACAGCACCGGGCTGGAACCCCTGCGCATCACCGCCCGGCACGACAAGAGCCACCCGGAGATTTTTACGGAAGTGGACGAAACCACCTATTTCACCCTGGAATTCCCCGGAGACGTCATCGCCGAGTGTATGGCCAGTGTCGTCAGGCCCGGCAATCACCTGCGGGTAACCTGCGAGGAGGGTCACTACTACCTGGACCCTATGTCCACCTATACCGGGGTGCGCGGTGAGACCAGTGGCGGCACTCTGTTGAACAAGACCATCGCCAATCAGCAGGCGGCGCAAATGGACAACGACGCCCTGGCCATTGTCAACGGCACCCCGGCGCTGGTACCAGGGCAGGATGGATTGGAGGATGTCCGCGTGGTGGAGGCCGCCTTCCGCTCGGCCGCGCAGGGAAAGACCATCGACATCTGACGTCAGCGACCGTTTTTGTCCGTCATCTGCCGCCGCAGGGCGGTGATAACGGGTATGACCTCCGGGCGCAACTGGCGCCAAAGATAGAAGGACTCGGCGGCCTGCCCCACCAGCATGCCCAGGCCATCGGCGATACGCGCCGCGCCCCGTGCCTCGGCCCACTGCAAAAACAACGTCGGTTCGGGGCCGTACATCATGTCGTAGCAACTGGCGCCGGGCGCCAACAGGTCGTCGGGCAGTGGCGGCATCTCACCCTTCAGACTGGCGGAGGTGCCGTTGATCACCAGATCAAACTGCCGTCCGGCCAGCTTGTCGTAGGGAAGCGCCTGAATATCGCCCAGATCGTGAAAGCCCTTGGCCAGTTGCTCGGCCTTATGCAGGGTGCGGTTGGCGATCGCCAGCGCCGCAGGTTTCTGCTCCAGCAACGGCTCGAGCACACCACGCACCGCGCCCCCGGCGCCGAGAATCAGCACCCGCTTGCCGGCGATCTCCCAACCGAGATTGTGCATGTCATTGATCATGCCAATGCCGTCGGTGTTGTCCCCCAGTACCGTCTCGTCGCCCTGCAACACCAGGGTGTTGACGGCGCCGGCCCGGCGCGCCCGGGGAGTGAGACGCGCAGCGTAGCTGTAGGCGTCCTGTTTGAAGGGCACGGTCACATTCAGGCCACGGCCACCGTTGGCAAAAAATTCGTCGGCGGCCTGATTGAAGCCGCCCTCGTCCACCAGTTGTTTGCTGTAGGCCATGTCCTGACCGGTCTGTTCGGCAAACTGCCGGTGAATCAGCGGTGACTTGCTGTGAGCGATGGGGTTGCCGAATACTGCGTAAGCGTCAGTCATAGTGGTTCCATTTTATCTTGTATTACGATCGTGTATTGCGTCTGACAACCAGTCCCGGGCGGGCAGAAACCTTTCCGTCAGTTCCGCCTCGGCACTGCCCGATTCCGGTTGCCAGTTGTATTCCCAGCGCACCAGCGGCGGCAGGGACATGAGAATCGATTCGGTGCGGCCGCCGGTCTGCAGACCGAACAGGGTGCCGCGGTCGTACACCAGGTTGAACTCCACATAGCGCCCGCGGCGGTAGAGTTGAAAGCTGCGCTCGCGCTCTCCGTAGTCCTGCGTCTTGCGCCGTGCGACTATGGGTTGATAGGCGGGTAAATAGCTGTTGCCCACTGCCCGCATCAGTTCAAAGCTGCGGGCAAAACCCAGTTCGTTGAAGTCATCAAAAAAGAGTCCGCCGACGCCCCGGGCTTCGTTGCGGTGTTTCAGATAGAAATATTCGTCGCACCATTTTTTGAAAAAAGGATAGATGTTGTCACCGAAAGGAGCGCAGGCATCCCGGGCCGTGCGGTGCCAGTGACGGCAATCGTCTTCGTTGCCGTAACAGGGCGTCAGATCGTAACCGCCGCCAAACCACCAGACCGGCGCCTCGCCCTCTTTTTCCGCGATGAAAAAACGCACGTTGGCATGACTGGTGGGCACGTACGGGTTGTGCGGATGTATCACCAGCGACACGCCCATGGCCTCGAAGGAGCGACCCGCCAGTTCCGGCCGGTGCGCTGTGGCCGACGCCGGCATCTGCGCACCGTACACGTGGGAAAAATTGACGCCGCCTTTTTCAATCACTGCGCCTTCTGCCAGCACCCGGGAGCGACCACCGCCACCTTCCGGGCGCTGCCACTGCTCCTCGACAAACTCACCGCGACCATCCTCGGCGGCCAGACCTGAGCAGATGGTGTCCTGCAAATTCAGCAGATAATCCTTGACGGCCTGCTTTTCGCTTTGACCCGGGCAATCAGTGTCGCTCATAAACATGACCATTGTGTGCTTCAGGACGCGCCGCGCAGCACCCGGCCCGTGGCCAGATCCCGAATGACAGAAGGTTCCCGACGCTGCCCCACCCGCCCCGGGGTTATGTCGTCCAGCGCGGAGCCGAAATAGCGCCGTACCGTCAGGGCGTTGCGTGCCGGTGCCAGCCCCGCCGGGTTGGCGGAGGTGGACACTATGGGCCCACCATACGCCAGACTGAGGGCGGCAGCCACCGGATGATCGGTTACCCGCAACGCCAGGGTCTCAAAACGGCCGGTAACCCATTCCGGCGCCAGCTCCCGGTTGGGCACCAGCCAGGTGACGGGGCCGGGCCAGGTCTCTGCCAACTGCCGGCGCTGGGCAGCGGGCAGTGGCTCCAGCCAGGGAGCCAGTTGGGTTTCCCGTGCCGCCAGCAGAATCAGGCCTTTGTCCATGGCGCGGCCCTTGAGTTCCAGCAGGCGCAGTACGGCCCGGGCATCAAACGGGTTACAACCCAGGCCCCACACCGCTTCCGTCGGATAGGCCACCACTCCGCCCGCCGCCAGTCGACGGGCCGCGCGCAGGATTCTCGCGTTGCGCACCCAGCGCTGCTGACGGATGTCAGTGGAGTCGTTGGCAGCAGCGTAGGGCTGACTCATATCACGGGTACCTTGGGGACAAGAGGCGGAAAGCGAGAACAGGACGCAGGCAGTGGATGGCCCTGCGTAAAAAACGCGCAAATCTACCCCAATTGACCGCCGAGTTCAAGGCAGGCAGCGCTGGTAGGCGGCGCCTTCGCGCTGCACCAGGCCCTTGATCTCCAGGCTGATCAGGTGCGCGGCCACAGCGCCGATGGCCAACTGGCTGCGATTGGCCAGTTCCTCGGCATCCGCCGGATCGTAGCCCAGGCTGTCCAGCAGCAGGTGCTCCTCGGCGCTCAGTCCGGGCAGCCTCGGCAAGTCCACCTCGGGCACACCGGCCGCGGTGCTTTCATCGCGCTTCAGGGCCAACAGGCCATGGAGTTCCTCGACGATATCGGCGGCGGTTTCCACCAGTTTCGCCCCCTGCTGAATCAGCCGGTGGCAGCCGCGGGCCAGAGGGTTGTGAATGGAACCGGGAATGGCAAACACCTCCCGATTCTGGGCCAGAGCATGGCGGGCGGTAATCAGGGAACCGCTGCGCAGCGCCGCTTCCACCACCAGCACCCCACAGGACAGGCCGCTGATGATGCGATTGCGCTGGGGGAAATGGGACGGTTGCGGACCCGTGCCCGGGGGGAATTCCGAAACCAGAGCACCGCCACCGGCCAGGATGCGCTCCGCCAGCGCCCGGTGTCGCGCCGGATACGTGCGATCGACGCCGGTACCCAGCACCGCCACCGTCGCGCCCTCCGCCTCCAGTGCCCCCTCGTGGGCGGCGCCGTCCACCCCGGCAGCCAGACCGCTGGTGACGGCAAAACCGGCGTCCGCCAGACAGCGGGCAAACTGCCGGCTGTTGTCGCGGCCAGCGCCACTGGGATTGCGGCTGCCAACAATACCGATCTGCGGCAGGCTGAGGGCCGAAACAGCGCCCTTCACGTAGAGCAGAGGTGGTGCCCGGGAAACATCCCGCAGCAGCGCCGGGTAATCCGGGTGGGCCGGGGTCAGTGCCTGCACCTCCGGGTGATCCGTGAGCCACTGCAGGTCCCGCCGCGCTGCCTTCACCGCCGCGCAGTCCGCCGCGTCCTGCTGAACCTGCGCCAGCATTGCCAGTGCATCTTCGCCGAGCATATCCTGCAATGAGTCCAGGGGTGCATCGAGAACGGCAGCCGCGCTACCAAAGGTATCCAGAAGTTGCCAGAAACGGGTCGGTCCCAGGCTGGGAAGCCGCTGCAATACGAGGATAGGATAGAGGGGGTCTGCCATGGTTCATCCTTGAACGTCGGGTTGTATTTGCGGTGTTCTATTTACAGCACCAACACGGCGCCACCATGACGGCGGTGCCGTGTTGACGTATATCAGGGATTGCGCAGCCGGTCGTTCACCGCCAGCGGGCGCTGGGCCTCCAGCACAATACCGAAGCTCATCTTCTCAAAAGTGCGGAACACCATCAACAGGCCGGCACGCTCATCGGGCAATTGCACCTGACCCCGGCGAACCCGGTCACGCACCACCTCACCGCGCTTGTACACGGCCATGACGTCCCCCACCTGCAAGCCATCCCGCTCGCCTCGGTTGATCATCACCACGTCCATACGACCAACCTGGCTGATACCACGCTCCACAGCGATGATCTGGCCGGTGGCTACATCGACGTCCGGCGCCCGGGGCACGAAGATGGATTCCACCGCGCGCTCCTCGCTGGACAACAGCCGGTCGCCGGGGCGGATCTCCTCGTCGGAACGGATGATATCCAGGGTAATCACATCCCGCTCGAAGCCGCGGACCCGACCGGAGCCAACGTCCAGGGCGTGAACTCCCAGTACTTCCCGGGTGTCCGGATCCACAAAGGTTTCGCCCTTGCGGTAGATGCCGTAGCTGTCCACGTCTTCGTCAATGTCTCCCCGGGCGTAGGCACGGTCACCGGCACCGACAATGATCCGCCCTTCGATTCCCGCCAGCATATGGGGAACCCGATCCAGCACACCCGGCTCAACGATGCGGCTGCGGGACAGGAAACTGCTGATGCGGTCCAGGGGGATGGCGGGGATGGCGTCATCCGCAGGCAATACCCGCACCCGCGGGCGCAGGCGGCCATCCTCTCCACGTCCGGTATCCGGCGTCATCTGTACCGGCCGCTCCACGGTCAACCGGGGCTGGCCGTCTACATAGATCAGACGCACCACATCGCCAGGGAAAATAAGGTGGGGATTCTCGATCTGGGGGTTGGCGTGCCAGACTTCCGGCCACAGCCAGGGCGCCTCCAGAAAGCGGCTGGAGATATCCCAGAGGGTATCGCCCTCCACCACCACATACTCTTCCGGGTGGTTGGAACGAAAGCCGTTGTCAGCCCAGCTGGAAAGGCTCACCAGCAACGCGGCAACCAGTGCAGTTATCATTTTTTTCATAGAAACCGATCCTGTTTTATTCGGTCCCGGGGGCAGATAGGCGTTATAATGGCCTGTACGCTGCCAACAGGAGCCTTTTGGCTGGTCCCATTGATCAGGGTAAATCCTGTACGATCATAATGTTAGCAGCGATTGTTACCTTTTTACTAGAGGTTTATCACAAAGACCATGGCCATACTGGACATACTGGAGTTTCCAGACCCCAGATTGCGCACCGTCGCCAAGCCTGTGCAGACGGTGGATGCGGCCGTGCGCGCGCTCATCGACGACATGTTCGAGACCATGTACAAGGCGCCGGGCATAGGCCTGGCGGCCACCCAGGTCAATGTGCACCAGCGTATCGTGGTCATCGACGTCAGCGACGACCAGAGCCAGCCACTGGTGTTCATCAACCCGGAAGTCACCGTGCTGGACGGGGAACTCCAGGACTACGACGAGGGCTGCCTGTCGGTGCCCGGCTTTTACGAAACCGTAGAGCGCCCGCGCAAGGTGCGGGTGGAAGCCCTGGACCGCGACGGCAAGGCCTTCACTCTGGAGCCCGAAGGTCTGCTGGCCGTGTGCATCCAGCACGAGCTGGATCACCTCAACGGCAAGCTGTTCGTCGACTATGTGTCGCCCATCAAGCGTCAGCGTATTCGCAAGAAGCTGGAAAAACAACACCGCCTGAGAGCCTGACCCACCGCCAGGACCCCTCGACTATGACCCCCACCAGCGACGCCGGCCTGCGCATTGTCTTTGCCGGCACCCCCGATTTTGCCGCCATCCACCTGCAGAACCTGCTCGACAGCCCCCACCGGGTGGTCGCCGTCTATACCCAGCCGGATCGACCCGCCGGCCGCGGCAAGCACCTCAGCCCCAGCCCGGTAAAGCAATTGGCGCTGGCCCACGACATTCCCGTGTACCAGCCCCAATCCCTGAAAGCCCCCGAGGCCCAGGCCGAACTGGCGGCGCTGGCACCGGACCTTATGGTGGTGGTGGCCTACGGCCTGCTGCTGCCCCAGGCGGTGCTGGACACACCCCGCCACGGCTGCATCAACGTGCACGCCTCGCTGCTGCCGCGCTGGCGCGGCGCCGCCCCCATCCAGCGCGCCATCGAAGCCGGCGACCCGGAGAGCGGCGTCACTATCATGCAGATGGACGCCGGCTTGGACACCGGCGCCATGCTCATCAGGGCCCACTGCACCATAGATCCGGACGACACCGGCGGCAGCCTGCACGACAAACTGGCGGAGCTGGGCGGCCCGGCACTGCTGGACACCCTGACCCGAATCCAGCAGGGCACGCTGACGCCCGAGGCCCAGGACGACAGCGCCAGTTGCTACGCGCCCAAGATCGGCAAGGCCGAGGCCCAGTTGGACTGGCGCCAGAACGCCGACGCCCTCGCGCATAAAATCCGCGCCTTCAATCCCTTTCCTGTGGCCTACACCCAACTGGCCGGCAGCGACGAGCGTCTACGCGTCTGGCAGGCCCGGGCCGAAAGCGGCTACGGCGAACCCGGCCAGGTCCTGGCCGTTGGCCCCGAAGGCATAGTGGTGGCCTGCGGCAGTGGCCGGTTGAGCCTGCAACAACTGCAACTGCCGGGCAAAAAGGCCATGGCCGTGGACGAGCTGCTGCGCGGCCATCCCCAACTGCTGCGCCCCGGCGACCGCCTGGAGCTGCCCCGGTGAACACCCGCGCCACCGCCGCCCGGGTATTGGGCCAGATACTGACCGGCAGCGGCTCCCTGTCCAGCCTGTTGCCGGACGCCCAGTCCTCCCTCAAGGAAAGTGAGCGCCCACTTCTGCAAGAGCTGTGCTACGGCACCCTGCGCTGGCAACCGCGCCTGGACCTCTACCTGCAACAACTGCTGGACAAACCCCTGCGTGCCAAGGACAGCGACGTCCAGGCCCTGTTGCTGCTGGGCCTCTACCAGCTCATCCATATGCGCATCCCGGACCACGCCGCCATCAGCGAAACCGTGGATGCCAGCCGGCAACTGAAAAAGCCCTGGGCCAGCGGCCTGATCAACGGCGTGCTGCGTCGCTTTCAGCGCGAGGGCGATACCCTGACCACCGAGCTGCAGGGCAATCCGGTGTTTGCAAGCGCTCACCCACAGTGGCTGATCGGCGCTCTGGGCAAGGCCTGGCCGGACCAGCGCGACGCCATCCTCGACGCCAACAACCGGCATCCACCCTTTACCCTGCGCCTCAATACCCGGCACAGCAGCCGGGATGAGTACCTGGCGCAGCTGTCAGCAGCCGGCATTGTCGCCCGGGCCACGCCCTTCAGCCCTTACGGCCTGACCCTGGAGCAACCCTGCGACCCGCGCACCCTGCCCGGCTTCGCCGAAGGACTGATCAGCGTGCAGGACGAAGCTGCACAACTGGCCGCTGACCTGCTGGCCCCGACCACGGGTCAGCGGGTGCTGGACGCCTGCTGCGCCCCCGGCGGTAAAACCGGCCATCTGCTGGAGCGGCAGCCCGAGCTGATACTCACCGCTCTGGACAGCGACGCCCGCCGCCTGCCCCGGGTGGAGGAAAACCTCGCCCGCCTCCAGATCAATGCCCCCGAATCCAAGGTAAAAGTACTCTGCGGCGATGCCACGGAGCCCGCGAGCTGGTGGGACGGCCAGACCTTTGACCGCATACTGCTGGACGCGCCCTGCTCCGCCAGCGGCATCATCCGCCGCCAGCCGGACATCAAGGTGCTGCGCACCCCGGACGACATACAGCGGCTGGCGGAACTGCAGGGCTGCCTGCTCGACAGCCTCTGGCCCCTGCTGGCCCCCGGCGGCCGGCTGGTCTACGCCACCTGCTCGGTACTGCCCCGGGAAAACACCCGGGTGGTGGAGGCTTTTGTGGCGCGTCAGCCGGAGGTTCACTGTGAGATTCTGGAGGCCGACTGGGGCCTGCCCCAGCCCTGCGGCCGGCAACTGTTGCCGCAAGTCGACGGCCACGACGGTTTTTACTACGCAGTACTGACCAAGCCCTGAAGCGCTTTCGGGGACAAGCAGACGACAAGGTGGCAGCAAATAGGCTAACCTAGCGCGCAACGCACAAGCGGCCCCGACGCCGCAACATTGCTCTGCGGGAACCCGGAGACCATGAAAATCATTATTCTCGGTGCAGGTCAGGTGGGCGGCAGCCTGGCCGAACACCTGGCCAGTGAAGCCAACGATATCACCGTGATCGATATCAACGAACAGCGCCTGCGGGCGTTGCGCGACCGGCTGGATATCCGCGTAGTTACCGGCGAGGGCTCTCACCCGGACGTGCTGGTGCAGGCGGGCATCGAAGACGCCGACATGCTGGTGGCGGTCACCAGCAACGACGAAATCAACATGGTGGCCTGTCAGGTTGCCTTCAGCCTGTTCCGCACCCCCACCAAGATCGCCCGGGTGCGCGCCGGCGCCTACCTCACCTACAGCAAACTGTTTGACGACGGCGCCATTCCCATTGACGTATTGATCAGCCCCGAACAACTGGTCTCCGATTACATTCACCGCCTGATCGAACAACCCGGCGCCCTGCAGGTGCTGGATTTCGCCAGGGGCAAGGTGCAACTGGTGGCGGTCAAGGCCTACCACGGCGGTCCGCTGGTGGGGCAGGAGTTGCGCTTTCTGCGCCAGCACATGCCCGGTATCGATACCCGGGTCGCCGCCATCTATCGGCGCAACCGCGCCATCATGCCCACCGGCTCCACCGTGATCGAAGCCGATGACGAAGTCTTTTTTATCGCCGCCAAAGGCGATATCCGCGCCGTGATGAGCGAACTGCGACGCCTCGAAACCGCCTACAAGCGCATCGTCATCGCCGGCGGCGGCAACATCGGCATGCGCCTGGCGAAAAAACTCGAAGGCCGCTACAACGTGCGCATTATCGAGCACAACAAGATCCGCAGCGCCCATCTGTCCGAGCGACTGGAACGCACCATCGTGCTCCAGGGCCACGCCTCGGACCGGGATCTGCTGCTGGAAGAAAACATCGAAGACACGGACGTGTTTCTCGCCCTCACCAACGACGACGAAGCCAACATCATGTCGTCCATGCTGGCCAAGCGACTGGGCGCGCGCAAGGTGATGACCATCATCAACAACCCCGCCTATGTGGATCTGGTGCAGGGCGGCGATATCGACATCGCCATTTCGCCCCAGACCACCACCATCGGCAGCCTGCTCACCCACGTGCGCCGGGGCGACATGGTGAACGTGCACTCCCTGCGCCGCGGCGCCGCCGAAGCCATCGAACTGATTGCCCACGGCGATCGGGATTCATCCAAGATTGTGGGCAGGGCCCTCGAGGACATCGATCTGCCCGAGGGTGCCAACATCGGCGCCATTGTGCGCGACAAGGAAGACGGCAGCAGCGAAGTGCTGATCGCCCACGACGATGTGGTGGTGCAATCCGGGGATCACGTGATTGTCTTCCTTCTGGAAAAAAGACACATCCGCGATATCGAAAAACTCTTCCAGGTGGGTTTCACCTTCTTCTGACGGACCGGGGCCACTATGCAATACGCCATCATTGCCCGCGTTCTCGGTGCCCTGCTGATGATTTTCAGCCTCACCCTGCTGCTGCCCGTTGTCGTGTCTCTGTTGTATGCCGATGACAATTACCTGGCTTTTCTGCTCGCTTTCCTGATCACCTTCGGCACCGGCATCGCCATCTGGCTGCCGGTACACGGTCGACGGGCGGACCTGCGCACCCGCGACGGGTTTCTGATTACCGCGCTCTTTTGGAGCGTACTGGGCAGTTTCGGCTCCCTGCCGCTGCTCATGTCCCACGGGCTCAACCTGTCGGTCACCGATGCGCTGTTTGAGTCCATTTCCGGTCTGACCACAACCGGCGCCACCGTCATCTCCGGCCTGGACGACCTGCCGCCTTCCCTCCTCTACTACCGCCAGCAACTGCAGTGGCTGGGCGGCATCGGCATCATCGTCATCGCCGTGGCCATTCTACCCATGTTGGGTATCGGCGGCATGCAGCTCTACCGCGCCGAGGCACCCGGACCGGTGAAGGACAATAAACTCACGCCACGCATTACCGGCACCGCCAAGGCACTGTTCACCATTTACCTGCTGTTCACATTGTTGTGCGTCGTCTCATACAAACTCGCCGGTATGAACTGGTTCGACGCAGTGACGCACGCGTTTTCCACCGTAGCCAACGGCGGCTTCTCCACCTACGACAACAGTATGCACCACTTCGAAAGCTCGGCAGTTCTGCTGCTGTGTTCTATCTTCATGCTGATAGCGGGAGCCAACTTTGCCCTGCACTTTGTCGCCTGGCGGGAAAAAAACCTGCTGCACTATTTTCGGGATCCCGAATTCAGATTCTACTTCGGCTGGATCCTCACAGGCAGCCTGGTAACCATAGGCGTTCTTTTCTTCAGCGGTACCTACGACACCCGGGACAGCATTGTGGTCGGCTTCTACAATCTGGCCTCTACACTCACCACCGCCGGGTTTGCGTCGGACTTCCAGAACTGGCCATCGCTGCTGCCGTTCATGCTGTTTATCCTGGCCTTTCTCGGTGGCTGCGCCAGTTCCACGGGTGGCGGCATAAAGATGGTTCGGGTGTTGCTGCTGTACAAACAGGGAGTAAGGGAAATTCACCGGTTGATCCACCCCAACGCGGTTATCCCCGTGAAAATCGGCCGAATCACCGTGCCAAACCGGGTCATTGAGGCGGTCTGGGGGTTTTTCGCCATGTACGTGGTCTGCTATATCGCCATGTTCCTGTTCCTGATAGCCACGGGACTGGATCTGATGACGGCCTTCTCCGCCGTGGGCGCCTGCATCACCAATCTGGGGCCCGGTATGGGTGACGTCGCTGCTCACTACGGCAACATCAACAACCCAGCCAAATGGGTACTGTGTTTTGCCATGCTGCTGGGACGGCTGGAGGTGTTTACCCTGCTGGTGCTGTTCAGCCCCATGTTCTGGCGGCGGTAACAACGAGGAGCAACACATGAGTCCGCAAGTCAAACCCGGTCTTTGGTGGTTGTTGCTGGCGGCGGTGTTGATGGTTGGGGGTACCGCCATCGGCTTCGGGATTCTGATAGACAGGATCCGCTCGGAAATGGGCAGTCAGGAGCTGCGTTTTCTCGCGCCCGCCACTGTGTCGGTGACGGTGGAGGAACCCGGAACCTATGTGCTCTGGCACGATCACCGCGCGACATTTGAGAGCCGGATCTATCACAACCGGGCTTCCCTGCCCGGCGGCACACGTATTGAGCTGTCTCACAACGGTGTGCTCGTCACGCCGGCGCGCTCCTGGAACGCCAATGTCCAGATCGGTGATCACGAAAAATCCGAAGTGGCACGCTACCGGCT
Source organism: Marinimicrobium sp. (assembly GCA_050486405.1). Taxonomy (GTDB): domain Bacteria; phylum Pseudomonadota; class Gammaproteobacteria; order Pseudomonadales; family Cellvibrionaceae; genus JBJHDF01. The sequence continues at coordinate 83,277 of JBJHDF010000016.1, forward strand.
GGAGTACCCGGGCAAGTACGACCTGACAGTGTCCGGTTTCAGCGACGAGCGGGTGATGTCACTCTCCCAACCCGATGTTCAAGGCTGGGTCAGGGCAATCGTGCTCTTCCTCTTCTTCAACGCCCTCGCCTGGATCGCCGGCCCCGCAATCTTTATCGTGGTGTTCGTCCTGCGCAGCCAGAACAGACGGCGAATGACTACTGGTTGAACACCCGCATCACATAGTCCACCCGCTGTTCCGGGCTGGGGTTTTCCTCTTCCAGTTTTTCGATCTGGCGCAGGCGCGGTAGCAGGCCGCGGTCGTTGGCAAGTTGAATGGACAGGCCGGGGCGGGCGTTGAGTTCCAGCAGTTGCGGGCCGCGAATTTTATCCAGTACCAGATCGGTGCCAATGTAACCCAGGCCGGTCATCTCGTAGCAGCGGGCGGCGAGAATCAGCATGTCCCGCCAGTTCTCTATATGAATATCGCTGAGCGGTTCGCCGGTGTCCGGGTGGTGGCTGATCGGACGCGCAAACTGCACGGCGCGCAGACAACGGCCGGTGGCGATATCCAGCCCCACGCCCACCGCACCCTGATGCAGATTGGCCTTGCCGTCGGAGGCGTGAGTGGACAGGCGCAGCATGGCCATTACCGGGTAGCCCTTGAACACCACCACACGGATGTCCGGTACACCTTCGTGGGAATAGCCGATAAAACTGTCGTCGAACTCGATCATGTCCTCGACAATCACCACGTCCGGAGAACCCCCCAGTGAATAAAGACCCGCCAGGGTGTTACTCATATGGCGACGAACGTACTCCAGCGACACGCGCGCACCGGAAGATTTGACAAAGGCGTCTTCATCGCGGCCCTCGATCACCAGAATGCCCTTGCCACCGGAGCCCTTGGCCGGCTTGATGACAAAGCTGTCCAGAGCGTCCAGTTGTTGCTCGATATGGGAGATCTCATGCTGCTCGCGCACCACAAAACGCAGACGCGGCGTGGCCAGTCCGTGCTTTTGCGCCAGCAGTTTGGTTTTGAGTTTGTTGTCCACCAGGGGAAACAGACTGCGCGGATTGTAGCGATTGATAAAATCCCGGTTGCGGCAATTGATGCCGAGAATGCCGCGCCGGGCCAGTTTCAGCGGATTAGCCCAGGGCATCAGGAGTTTCCGTTACCGCGCCCGACAAAATCCCGGAAGCGACGCAGTTCGCTGAGCCGGTAGCCGGTGTATTGGCCCATGATAAGAATCAGGGCAAGAATCACCAGGTTGAGTTCGGGGAAGTTGAAACTCAAATGACTGATCAGAGTCTGCTGCATCAGCAGATAGGCAAATACCGCCACCATCAGACTGCCGCCGCCCTGCACCAGCACTTCGTGCGGGCCTTCCTCTTCCCAGAGGATGGACATACGCTCGATGGTCCAGGCGATGATGATCATGGGGAAGAAAGTGATGGTCATACCGGTGTTGAAGCCAAGCTGATAGCCAATCAGGCTGAAGGCGGAAATCAGAAAGATAACCAAAACCACCAAGGTGGCAATGCGGGACACCAGCAAAAGGTTCAGGCGGGACAGATAGGTGCGCAGTAACAAACCAAAACCGACAATGGTGACAAAACTGATCAGCCCCGGCGCCAGCGACGTTTGCAGAAACGCCAGGGAAATCAGAATGGGCATAAAGGTGCCAGAGGTTTTCACGCCGATAACGATGCGCATGAATACCACCACCAGTGCGCCCAGCGGTAACAGAAACAGCAGCTTGAACATGCCCTGTTCTTCAATGGGCAACTGGTGCACTCCCAGCATGCTCAGTGGATGTTCTTCAAATTGGACCCGGGCCAGTTCCATGGCCGGCACCGTCTGCTGGATCATCGCAAAGCTGACCCGGGAATTACGCCCGCCCTCCACATCCAGCAGGGACTGGCCGCCGCGATGCCAGAGCAACAGATTGTCCGGCACACCCTGATCTCCGGTTCGCGCGTCAAACAGCAACCAGCGGTTATCCGCATAGACCTCTACCATGGGCGCCAGGCTCTGGCGGCGGCGCGCATCCTCCAGATGCAGGCCGGCCACAATCCGCGCCGGCACGCCGGCCTGGTTGAGCAGTTGTTCCAGCAGGGAACTGCGATTGGGCACTGCTTCCAGCAAAAGCGCGGCATTCTGGTCTGGCGCCGGATTGTTCAGCAGTTTGATCAGCTCCCGGGCCAGACTTTCCGGCGTACTGGAAGTGGACAATGCCTGGGACAACAGATGGCTGGCAGCCGTGGACTGGGGCTCGTCCCAGAAAATGCTGCGCGCCTGGGGGCGACGTCGCGGCGATTCCGGCACAGCACTGACATCGCCAATCAACTGCACCTTGTAGTAAAGCGTCTGGGGACCGGAGGCCTGGCGCTTCGACCACTCGCCCCGGCGGTTGCCGTCGTGCTCGATCACCGAAAAGCCGTAGCCCGGTGACGCCGCCTGTTCGGAGAAAATGCGAAATCCCGGCGGATTGTCCGGCAGATCCAGGCTGACGGTGACCGGTCCGTTGTTGCTGGCGATCAGATCCACCCGGGCTTCCACCAGCCAGACGGGCCGGGTTTCGCCGGGGAAGAAGGGAATTTCCAGTTCGGTGTGACGCATCCAGGCAGTGCTGAAGCCCACCACCAGGAGGATCCCGACAATCAGATAAAAAGGTATCCGGGTGCTGTTCATTCCGCAGCCCGGCCGTTAACGGCAGGGGGATCGGGCCGCACCGGCGGCGCCAGGTGGGACTGGCTGATGTCCACCACCATGACATCGCGCAGGACATTGCGGCCGATCAGCATGGGAAACTCCAAATGGGAGCGGTCCGAGAGGGTGAACTCCGCCATTTGGGTAACGTTGCCCAAGGTAATGCGCATCTCCACCACCAGTCGACGATCAGGGTCCTCGGAACCGGCCTGAAAGATTCTTACCCTTCGCACCCGGCGGCGCTCCAGTTCCTTGGGTTCACCGGTTTCCGGGTTGATGATGGTGAAACGCACCCAATCCTCACTATTGCGCTCAAACACCTGGATATCGCGCGCATCCAGTGAGGCCGTTGCGGCGCCGGTATCGACACGGGCGGGAACCATCAAGTCCAGATCGGTGAGCAGCACATTCTCGATCTCGCCCACCAGCAGTTTGTCTATGGCGGCGCGGACTTCCGGTTCGGGGGGCGGGCACTCCGGCGCCGGGCCGGGATCGGGCATGAGGGACAAGCTGAACTGATGCAACGCCATGCTCTGCTGTTGCAGACTGAGCATGTCACGCACCAGCATCAGGGTCTCAAGAATCTGCCGCTGCTGTTGTTCCTGAATAAGGTCCTGGGCCTGCCGAATCTGCAGACACTGGTCCATGACCGCAAAGTCTGCCCGGTCAGCGCGCGGCTGATTGCTGGCACAACCCGCCACTGCCAGGGTGATAGCACACAGGAACAAAATTCTGTACCAGGAATGACAACCCATCGCTCTACTCGTTATCGTTTTGGGTTTGAATGCGCAAGACCCCACATTCTACCCGCAAAGTCACAGCGCCACATACTGTGGCCGCAATAATAGTGTCATCCATAGTAGTTGGGATAGCCCTCGGGCAAACGGCGAAAACGCTTGTATTCCCACTGATACTGCTCCGGCGCCCGCCGCACACAGGCTTCGATACTGGCATTCAGCGCCGCCACCGACACCTGTTCGTCATCGCTGTGGATACCGGGGTCCGTATCCTGAAAGATCACACGAAAGCCCCCCGGCACCCGCTGAGCCCAGATGCACAGGGTTTCGCAACCGGTGCGTTGCACCAGGTTGTGCACCAGGGTCATGGTCAGCGCCGGCAACCCGAAAAACGGCGCCACCGCCGCGCCGGAATCGCGCTCGGGAACCTGATCCGGCAGTATGCCCACCATCTCACCGCGCTTGAGCGCCTTGAGCAGTTGCACCACGCCCCGGTGATTGGTAGGCGCCATACGGATTCCCGACTTGCTGCGCCCGGCCAGCACCAGCGCATCCAGTTCCGGCCAGGGCACCGGCTGATAGAGTGCCGTCAGAGGTGCGTGGCCGGCCACAAAGGGCGCGGTGACCTCCCAGTTCCCGAGATGAGGTGCCAACAGAATCAGCCCCTTGCCAGCCGCCAGCTTCTGCCGGAACAACGCCTCGCCCTCCACTTCCAGGATGTACTGCTCCAGCCAGGCATAGGGGCGCCGCCATATGGCACCCACCTCGGCACCGGTTTTGGCGGTTTCCACCAGGGAGCGGCGACCCAATTGCCGGCGCTCATCGTCGTTTAGCTCCGACCAGCAAAGGGCGAGATTGGTTCGCGTAATATGCACCGCCCGGCCACGGGTCAGCCACAACAGCCAGCCCACCACAACACCCAGCGCCCGGCTGGCGTTCAGGGGCAACAGGCCCAACAGCCGGAACAGGCGGGGGACCAGCCAGTCTTTCATCGCGGGCAAAACTCCAGAATCGGAAAGGCCGCCAGCTTACCCGAAAACGCCACCCGTACCAATGGCGGGCCAGTACCGCTATAATTCGCCCTTTTGCGCTCGCGCCCGGCACCCGAATACCCTGCCATCGACCCGTGGCCATCGACCCGTGGAAAGCGACTGCCTGGAGGCCTGTTTGTGTCCAACCCATCCTCACCCGACCTGCAAACCTTTCAGGGGCTGATTCTCGCCCTGCAATCCTTCTGGGCCCGCCGGGGGTGTGTAATCCTGCAGCCGCTGGATATGGAAGTGGGCGCCGGCACCTTTCACCCGGCCACCTTTCTGCGCGCCATAGGCCCGGAAACCTGGAACAGCGCCTATGTGCAGCCCTGCCGCCGGCCCACCGACGGCCGCTACGGCGAGAACCCCAACCGGCTGCAGCACTACTACCAGTTTCAGGTGGTGCTGAAACCCTCGCCGGACAACATTCAGGAGCTGTACCTGGACTCGCTGCGCGAATTGGGTATCGACACCGCCATCCACGATATCCGTTTTGTGGAGGACAACTGGGAGTCCCCCACCCTGGGCGCCTGGGGCCTGGGCTGGGAAGTCTGGCTCAACGGCATGGAAGTCACCCAGTTCACCTACTTCCAGCAGGTGGGCGGCCTGGAGTGCTACCCGGTTACCGGCGAAATCACCTACGGCCTGGAGCGCATCGCCATGTACCTGCAGGGCGTGGACTCCATCTTTGATCTGGTGTGGACCGTCAACCCCGACGGCGAGCCGGTCACCTACGGCGACGTGTTTCACCAGAACGAAGTGGAAATGTCCCGCTTCAATTTCGAGGAAGCCGACGTGGAGTTTCTGTTCCACAGCTTTGATGTCTGCGAGCGCGAAAGCCGGCGCCTGATCGACAAGGGTCTGCCCCTGCCCGCCTATGAAATGGTGATGAAAGCCTCCCACGCCTTCAACCTGCTGGACGCCCGCCACGCCATCTCCGTGACCGAACGCCAGCGCTTTATCCTGCGCGTGCGCACCCTGGCCCGGGCCGTGGCCCAGGCCTACTTCGACGCCCGCGAGGCCCTCGGCTTCCCCCTGGCGGCGGACGCCCTGCGCGAGGAACTGCTGAGCCAGCGCAACACGGCACAGGAGGCCAGCCAATGAGCGCGGACTTTCTGGTAGAACTGGGCACCGAGGAACTGCCGCCCAAATCCCTCGGCACCCTGATCGACGCCTTCCGCGACGGCCTGGCCCAGGGGCTGGCCGACAGCGGCCTGGAACACGGCGCTATCAAAAGCTACGCCACCCCCCGCCGCCTGGCGCTGCAAGTCAGCGCCCTGGCGGAGCGGACCCCGGTGCGCGAACAGCAGGTCTGGGGGCCGCCGGCACAGATCGCCTTCGACGCCGACGGCAAACCCACCAAGGCCGCCATCGCCTTCGCCGAGAAAAACAGCGTCGCCGTGGAGGCACTGAGCACCGCCAACGACGGCAAGGCCGACAAACTGGTGGCGCTGCAGCGCACCGGCGGCCAGCCGGTAACGGAACTGCTCGGCCCCCTGGTGGAACAGGCGCTGGCGCAACTGCCCATCGCCAAGCGCATGCGCTGGGGCGCCCGGCGCACGGAGTTCGTGCGCCCCGTGCACTGGCTGCTGCTGCTGCTGGACGACGAAATTGTCGACGCCGAAGTGCTGGGCCTGCGCGCCAACCGCGTCACCCGCGGCCACCGCTTCCACTGCAACCGCGAACTGGTGATCGATCGCGTCGAGCAGTACGAACACACACTGAGCGACACCGGCCGCGTACTGGCGGACCGCGACGCCCGCCGCGCGCTGATCGAACAACAGGTGAAAGCCGAAGCGGAAAAAGCCGGCGGCACCGCCGTGATCGACCCCGACCTGCTGGATGAAGTCACCGCCCTGGTGGAATGGCCCGTGGCGCTGCTGGGCAATTTTGAAAAGCGTTTTCTCGACGTGCCCCAGGAAGCGCTGATCGCCTCCATGAAGGAACACCAGAAATACTTCCACGTGGTGGACCCGGCGGGCAAACTGCTGCCGCACTTTATCACCGTGGCCAATCTGGAAAGCCGGGACCCGGCCCAGGTGATCGACGGCAACGAGCGGGTGATCCGCCCGCGCCTGGCCGACGCCGCCTTCTTTTACGACACCGACCGCAAGACCAGCCTGGACGCCCTGCGCGAGCGCCTGAAAACCATTGTCTTCCAGGCCAAACTGGGCACCGTCTACGACAAGACCGAGCGGGTGGCGGCCCTGGCCAAGGCGCTGGCCGGAAAGATCGGTGCCGACGCCGCCCTGGCCGAGCGCGCCGGGCAGCTCAGCAAATCCGATCTGGCCAGCAACATGGTGGGCGAGTTCGACAAGATGCAGGGCATTGCCGGCTACTACTACGCCCTGAACGACGGCGAAGCACCGGAAGTGGCCCAGGCACTCAACGAACAGTACCTGCCCCGCTTCGCCGGCGACCAGTTGCCACAAACCACCACCGGCACCCTGCTGGCGCTGGCCGACCGGCTCGACACCCTCACCGGCATCTTCGGCATCGGTCAGCAGCCCACCGGCTCCAAAGACCCCTTCGCCCTGCGGCGCGCCAGCCAGGGCGCCCTGCGCCTGCTGGTGGAAAAACAACTGGACCTGGATCTGCGCCCACTGCTCATCCAGGCCGCGCAACAGCACCCGGGCATAGACGCCAACAAGGCCCTGGTGGACAAGGTGCTGGGCTACATGCTGGAGCGGCTGCGCGCCTGGTACGAAGACGCCGGTATCGCCGTGGAAGTGTTCCAGGCCGTCAGCGCCCGCCAGGTCACCGCGCCCCTGGACTTTGACCAGCGCGTCAAGGCCGTGCACGAATTCACCCGTCTGCCGCAGGCACAACCGCTGGCCGCCGCCAACAAGCGCGTGTCCAACATCCTCGCCAAGTCCGACGCCGGCGCAAGCGGCGCACTCGACGCCAAAAAACTGAGCGAAGAAGCGGAAATCCAGCTCGCCGCCGCCGTGGCCGCCAAGGCAGAAGAAGTAGCGCCGCTGTTGCAACAACGCCAGTACACCCGGGCGCTGGCCGTCATGGCCGACCTGCAACCGGCGGTGGACGCCTTTTTTGATCAGGTGATGGTCATGACCGACGACCCGACGCTGCGCAACAACCGGCTGGCACTGCTGCAACAGCTGCGCGATCTGTTCCTGCAGGTGGCGGACATCTCCCTGCTCGCCCCGGGCAAGGGCTGAGCGCCGCCATGAAGCTGGTCATACTGGATCGCGACGGCGTGATCAACGTCGACCGGCCGGACTTTGTCCGCTCCGTGGAGCAGTGCCAGGCCATTCCCGGCAGCATCGACGCCATAGCCCGGCTCAGCCGGGCCGGTTACACGGTGGTGGTGGCCACCAACCAGTCCGGCCTGGGCCGGGGGCTGTTCGACCTGGAAGACCTGGAAGCCGTGCACGACACCCTCAACGCCTGGGTGGAAGAAGCCGGCGGCCAGCTCAGCGGCATCTTCTATTGCCCGCACCACCCGGACGACAACTGCCGCTGCCGCAAACCGCTGCCGGGCCTGCTGGACGCCATCGAAGCCGAGTTCAACACCTCGGTGAGCGGCGTACCCCTGGTGGGCGACAGCCTGCGCGACCTGCAGGCCGGCGTCAGCAGAAATTGTCAATTATTGCTGGTGGAGACCGGCAACGGCCTGGAAACCAAAGGTAAACTGGCCCGGCACCCGGAGCTGGCCCACACCCGGAGTTTCCCGGACCTGGCGGCCATCGCCGATCATCTGCTGGCGGACACCGCCACCGACTTAACAGGGACTGCTGATTGACGTGCTGTATTTTCGCTCCGCGCTATTCAGTCTGGTGTTCTACAGCGGCGGCGCCCTGGCCGGAGCCCTGAGCATCCTGCTCTGGCCCTTCCTGCCCATCGCCACCCGCTGGCGCATACTCAACAACTGGCACCGCTTCACCATCGTCTGGCTGCGTCTGTGTTGCGGCATCCGCGTCAAACGGGTGGGCGAACCACGGCCGGACACCTTCCCCTGCGTGATCATCGCCAACCACCAGACCGCCTGGGAAACCCTCTACCTGCCCTACCTCTTTTCCCCCATCAGCACCATCATCAAAAAGGAGTTGCTGCGCATCCCCTTTTTCGGCTGGGGGCTGGCAGTGCTGAAACCCATCGCCATCGACCGCAACAGCCCGGTCAAGGCCCTCAAGCAGATCAAGGAAAAGAGCGCCCAACGCCTGGCCGAAGGCAACAACGTACTCATCTTTCCCCAGGGCACCCGCATACCGCCGGGCGAAGCCGCCCCCTACGCCCGCAGCGGCGCCGACATCGCCGTCAACGCCGGCGTGCCCATCATCCCCGTGGCCCACAACTCCGGCGAGTGCTGGCCGCACAAGTCCTTCCTCAAATACCCCGGCACCATCACCTTTGTCATCGGCGAACCCATGGCAACCGAGGGCAAGTCCAGCAAGGAGTTGATCAGGGAAATTCAGGACTGGACCGAGGCCCAACTGGCGCAGTTGCCGCCGGGCAGGCAGCAGTAGCCGCTGCACCCCCGGATTAGGCACCGACTCCCAGGCACACTATCTCCCCTCTCCCGTGCATATATGCACTCTTGCAATACGGCGGAAGGGGTTTATGATCAAGGGGTTACGGATTTTCCGAGGGTAGATATAGCGCAGGGTCAGGAATGATAACGCGCATGCGCGCTTTCCCGCCACCGACCCACCGCCAGAATCCGTTGATTTCTGTTAAAAAATAGGAGATTACCGGAGTTTTCTAGAAACAATCTAAGAATGATAACGCGCATGCGCGATATACAAATGTTACGCGGCTTTCTGCTTGATTCAGCACTCGGGCCTTGACATACCATAAATGGTATATATAATAAATTAGGTATGTGGGAGATTCTCGAGCATAGACGTATCGATAAAGCCTTGGCCACAGCGCCCGTTGAGGTTCAGAAGCGCTATGAGAAATGGAAAGATATTGTAAGAATTTCTGGCCCTCAAGGATTGAAGCTGATTAAAGGGTTCAAAGACGAAGCCTTATCAGGCAACTGGAAAGGCTTTCGGTCCTCCAGGCTGAATATCCAATACCGAGTGATTTATAAGGTACAGAAAGACCAGGTACTGGTGGAGGTTGAGCGTGTCACTCCCCATGACTACCGGAGGTGATGAATGAGTGATTATCATAGAGCGATTAAAAGGACCGATGTTTCTACAGGCGAATCGGTCCGTATTCTGCGTGAATTACAGGAGATGAGCCAGAACGGTCTGGCTGCTGCCACGGGCATACCGCAGTCAACAATTTCAGCCATTGAGAACGATCGTGTCCGCCTTGGTGTCGATCGTGCAAAGGTTCTAGCCAAAGCATTGCGGTGTCATCCTGCGGTATTGGTCTTCCCAGGCTGGGACGTCGAGCATGAGTCCGCCGCATAACCAAGCGCAGCAATTCGCTCCGGCCTTCGGCCTCCGCCGGACGCCCACCTGCGGCGGTCGCCGTTGTGCGCGGCGTTATAGGGCTCAGCCTTAAAGCTTGTTCAGGCTTTTCTGGTAGCTGAAATTTCGCTGCCAGCGTCAAGTCTACCGGCGTTGAGCATCAGGCCAGAATCTACTTCGGCAGTTTCGTTCCCGGTGGCTCCGCTAAACAATGTAGTACCGGCAGCATCATCGCTTTCTTTGTGGTGTGCCACTAAGAGAAAATTCGGGGCCTGGAAGTGCAGCATTCTTTCGGGCATATTACCGGGGCAGCAGCTTCGCTTGCGCTACGCTCCCGTGCGGTAGCGTGCGTGGCAGTTCGCCCCATA
>JBJHDF010000017.1:0-90670 GCA_050486405.1 Marinimicrobium sp.
CGCCGGGCTCTTCTATATGGATGACCCCTTCAATCCGCAGATCGTCATCGTGCAGCTTATCGGCGTACTGGCCTGCTTCATTTGGGTATTTGTTACCGCCTCGTTGATGTACCTGCTGATCGCCGCCACAGTGGGACTGCGGGCCAGCAGCCAGCACGAGCAGCGGGGATTGGATCTGAGCGAGCACGCCGAGATCGGCTATCCGGAATTTGCCGCCGCCACCGCCTACAACAGCCAGCAGATAGACTCCGTGGAGCCCAAAGCATGAGTGCCGAGAGCAGCAGGAAACGCCGCGCCATCTATACCGGCCTGTATCCCTTTCTGGCAGGAGAGTCTCTCGACTCAGCGCTGGATACCTGGCAAAACCACTACGCCCATCGCACCAACCTGACCCTGCAACATTTCGTCGCCGACCTGTGTCACCTGGAACCGGTGCGGCAACAGCGCTCGCGGATTCTGGTCAGCCTGGTCAAGGCAATGAACTCACCCATCGAAGCGCTGCTGCCGGACCCGACACCAGCCAACGGCCCTGTCGGCCAGGCCTCAGGCGCTTCCCTCAATGCGTCGGCAGCCTTCGCATTGCTGCTCGGCAGCATACTGGACAGGGTGCCAACCGCCAGTCGCAGCGCCCCGCTGCGGGACAATGTACGGCTGGATCTCATGGACTCCCTGGACCGCGGCGCCCTGGGCCCGGCACTGACCAATACCCTGCACGCCTGGTTGGCCGATGGTGCCAAGGCGCCGTTACCGCCTATACCCCCCAACCTGTTACAGGGTTTGACCAATCGCGCCTATGTGATCCTCTGCGAGCGACTGGGTCCGGTAAGTGCCGATCACCTGCTGGCCGACGCGGTAATGCACTGCCGGACACGCCGCCCTGACCTCAGACCCGAACTGCAGGCGCTGCTGTAGCGTCCGATGTCGGCGGTAGGGTGTACTGCCGTACAAAGAAAAGTGTTAGATTGTGGCGGCCAGTTCACCGCGCAGGAGCCGTCATGGGCCGCCAGATCGCCATTGTCGAAGACCAGCAGGCCATCGCCGATAACTACCGCGACGCACTGTCGCGCCTGGGCTACAGCGTCGTGCACTACCGCGACCGACCCACAGCGCTCACCGGCTTTACCCGCCAACTGCCGGATCTGGCCATCATCGACATAGGTCTGGGCGAGGATGTGGAGGGCGGTTTTGAGCTGTGCCGGGAGCTGCGCAGCCGCGCACCGGAGCTGCCCATCGTCTTTCTCACCGCACGGGACGACGAGTTCGACGTCATCTCGGGCCTGCGTCTGGGCGCCGACGACTACCTGACCAAGGACATCAGCCAGGCCCATATGCTGGCGCGCATCGCCGCGCTGTTTCGCCGCGTCGACACACTGCGCCAGCCCCAGGGCGCAGAAGAGGTGCTGGAGCGGGGCCACCTGACCGTGAACCTGGCGCGCATGACCGTACACTGGCGTCAGCAACCGGTGGACCTCACGGTCACCGAACTGTGGATCGTCAGCGCCCTGGCCCGTCATCCCGGCCACGTCAAAAACCGCCAGCAACTGATGGACGCCGCCAATGTGGTACTGGACGACAACACCATCACTTCCCATATCAAGCGGATTCGCCGTAAATTTGCTGCCGTGGACGAAACCTTCGACCGCATCCAGACCGCCTACGGCATGGGCTATCGCTGGCTGGCGGATCGCTAGCGCGCCATGGGCCTGCGCAGCCAACTACTGCTGGTCAGCCTCTTCACCCTGCTGCTGCCCTGGGCCGGCTGCCAGTACATCCAGGAGATGGACCGGGTGCTGCGCCAGGGCCAGGCCGCCAGTCTGGAGGCCACGGCCCAGGCGGTAGCGGCCCGCCTGGGTGCCGAACCGAACCTGCTGCCGCCACGACAGGAAGACACGGCTCCCGAGCAGCAGCTCTACGCCCACCGCCTGCCCCACGCCGCCATTGTCGACGGCTACGACGACGAGTGGCGCAACTGGGGCTTCGAGCCCCGATACTTTCACACAGCGCCAGAGTCCGGCTTCAGCCTGGCGGTCACCGCCGGTGTGCACGGCGACCAGCTCTATCTGCTGTTTCAGGTCGACACGCCGCGCATCGACTACCACCACCCGGGACGACCGGAATTGGCCAGCGGCGATCACCTGTTGCTGGCCGCCGACCGCTACTATGTGATAACCACCAGCGCCCCGGGCATGGTGACCGCCGGCACCCGGGACGCCAACGGCCTGGTCCGGCGGGAACACCACATTCGCGGTTACTGGCAGGAACACGGCCGGGGCTATCAGGTGGAACTGCAACTGCCGCTGAGCCTGGTGCAGGATGGCTTCGCGCTGGGCGCCGTGGATGCGGAACATCGACACCTGCTCGGCACCCTGCCCGTCGAAGCCCGCTGGGCTACGCAAGTCGCCTACCACCGCAATCTCCCCCCACCCCCCGGGCATCTGGTGCACCCGCAACGGACGCTGGAGGATGCCCTATCGGTCTTCGCCCAACCGGGACTGCGCCTGCGGGTCCTGGACATCGACCGGTGGCAACTGGCCGACGCCGGCCGCACCGACGACCTGGACGAGGAAGAGCGCGGCAACTGGCTGCTCAACGCCCTCTATCGCGCCGCATTGAGCCATCGCCCCCTGACCCCCTACCAGGCTCAGAGGAACGGACGACCGGACAACCCGGCCATAACCGCCGCCTACCAGGGTCAGGTGAGCACTTACTGGCAACAACTGGGGCGGGGGCAATTGGCCAGCGCCAGCGCGCCCATTCGTACCGATAACGGCCGTCTGGCAGGTGCGGTATTGGTGGAGCAATCCGGCGACATACTACTGCCTCAGGCCAGCGGCGCCTTCAGCCGCCTGCTGCTGGTCGGCATGGGTACCGCCTTCACCGTGGGCCTGGTACTGCTGAGTTACGCCAGTTGGCTGTCCTGGCGCATCCGCCGCCTGAGCCGGACCGCCCGGGACGCTGTGGCGCCGGACGGCCAGATCACGGTGCTGGACCGGCAGTGGCCATCATCCCGGTCCGGGGACGAAATTGGCGACCTGTCGCGCAACTACCACAGCCTGCTGCAGCGTCTGCAGGGCTACACGGACTACCTGAAAACCCTTACCGGCAAGCTGTCCCACGAGCTGCGCACACCCCTGGCAGTGGTGCGCAGCTCCCTGGACAATCTGGAACACCAACCGCTGGAAGAGTCCGGCCGGGTGTATGCCGAACGCGCCAGCGAGGGTGCGGAGCGCCTCAGCCGACTGCTCACCGCCATGAGTGAAGCCAGCCGGGTCGAGAGCAGCATCGCCTCGGCCGAGCGCGAAACCCTGGCGCTGGACCGGCTGCTGCGCGATATAGGCGCGGCCTACGCGGATGTCTACCCCCGGCACCAGATCCTGGTCGACATAGCCCCGGCACCACCGGAGTACTATCGGGTTGAGGCGGCTCCAGATCTGCTGGCGCAACTGCTGGACAAACTGGTGGACAACGCCACGGATTTCTGCCCCCCGGGAGGTGAAATTCGCCTGTCCCTGGAGCCCAGGGCCCGGTGCCTGGTCCTGAGCGTGGTCAACGAGGGCCCGCCCCTGCCCGAGACCATGCGCGAACAGTTGTTCGACTCCCTGGTGTCTGTACGCCCCAGCGGCGGCGAGCGCGCTCACCTGGGCCTGGGACTGCACATAGTGCAGCTGATCGCCCGATATCACGGCGGCACCGCCAGCGCCGCCAACCGTCCGGATGGTCGCGGGGTTGTCTTCAGCCTGACCCTGCCCGCCGGCAGGCCCAAGCCGGAGAAATCGCCGCCGGGAGTTGACACGGCCTGCTAAAACCGCATAATGTCGCGTCCCCGATGGCCCATCGGGCCGGTTTTCATTTGTCGAACAGCATTTACCCGTATTTACAGGAGCACCTCGGTGGCCAATTCACCCCAGTCCAAGAAACGCGCACGCCAGAACGAGAAGGCCCGCAAGCACAACGCCAGCCTGCGTTCCATGGCGCGTACCTATATCAAGAAGGTAGTCGCTGCCATCAATTCCGGCGATGCCGAAGCCGCCAAGCAGGCCTACGCCGCCGCTGTGCCGGTAATCGACCGCATTGCCGACAAGGGCCTGATCCACAAAAACAAGGCCGCCCGGCACAAGAGCCGCCTGAACGCCCGCATCAAGGCGCTGGCCGCTTAATTTCCGCGCTCTGGCCGGGCGCTCCGCCCGGCCTCGATTCCCGCTCTCCCCCACCCGCCGGACCCGCCGGCCGGCTGCCTGCGCCGATAAGTCGATAAAAAGCTTTTATTGTCGCCATAAATTTTTTTTGAGTGCGCACTGACACAATTCTGCCAACATTACCGTATACAACAACGGGTTATGACCCAATGTTGCCCGTTATGGACTGGAGAAACTCATGCTGCCACGCGAACACTACCTCAGACAGCCCTTTACCGATGCCACTCATTTTCCCGAAGGCCTCGAAGCCAGCGGTCAGTTTTCCGGTATACAGGCCCGCCTCTTGCGCAAGCACGGACAACTGATTACAGCCCTGATCAACGACGAGGTTACCAACCCGAACGACGAGGACCTGCACCTGCTCAAGGTGCTTGACGGCCACAGCGTACCCCGCACCCCGGTGGAGCAGGCCTGGCTGAAATATCGCCGGGTCGTGGCAGAGCGGGAGGCACAAGCCTACGCTGAAAGCGCCTGACACTCGCCGCAACCAAGACCGGCGGGAGCGGCCGGCAATCAGGCTGGTGTGAAAATTGCCTGATGATCTGTTACAAGTGACGCTATCCAGATGACTCCGTAACAGATTATCAGGGCATTCCATGACCACCGACTTTCATTCCCTGGAGGAACTGCGCAGCCGTATTCAGGGCCTGCTGCAGAATCTCTATCCCGACAGCGACAGCACACAGCTCACGGAAGACTGCCTGAGCGCGCTGGGCCCCCGCATCAATCGCGCCATCATCCCGCCGGAAAAACTCTGGTCCCAGAGCGACTGTCTGCTGATCACCTACGGCAACTCCATCCGCTGCAGCGGCCAGAAACCCCTGGACACCCTGCAGGCCTTTCTGCACCAGCAACTGCAGGGGGTCTTCTCCGCGGTGCACGTGCTGCCGTTTTTCCCCTTCAGCTCCGACGACGGCTTTGCGGTGATCGACTACACCCAGGTGGACCCGGAGCTGGGCGACTGGGATGACATCAACAGCCTGGCCCGGGATTTCAAACTGATGGCAGACCTGGTGATCAACCACGTCTCCAGCCAGAGCCGCTGGTTCAAAAACTACCAGTACGGCAAGGATCCGGGGAGGGACTATTTTGTCGAAGCGGAGCCGCACTACGACCTGTCCCAGGTGGTGCGACCGCGCACCAGCCCGCTGCTGCGGGCGGTGGAAACCAGCGACGGTATCAAGCACGTCTGGTGCACCTTTGGCCACGACCAGGTGGACGTGGATTTTCGCAACCCGACAGTGCTGCTGGAATACATCGCCATCATCGGCCGCTACCTGGACGAAGGCGCCCAGTGGCTGCGGCTGGATGCCGTGGCCTTTCTCTGGAAGCAGCCGGGCACCCCCTGCATTCACCTGCCCCAGACCCACGAGGTCATCCGTCTGCTGCGCCTGCTGATGGAATACAAAAATGCCCACGCACTGCTGATCAGCGAAACCAATGTTCCCAACCGGGAAAACCTCACCTATTTTGGCAACAGCAACGAAGCGCACATCATCTACAACTTCAGTTTGCCACCGCTGCTGATTCACTCGCTGCTTTCCGGCGACGCCAAATACCTGAAGAGCTGGATGATGAGCATGCCGCCCTCCCCGGTGGGCTGCACCTATCTCAATTTCACCGCGTCCCACGACGGCATAGGTCTGCGCCCGGCGGAGGGCCTATTGTCCGACGAGGAGCTGGCCACCTTTGTCGCCACCGTGCAAAAATTCGGCGGCCGCATCAGCAGCCGTACCGACAACAGCGGCAACGAAAAACCCTACGAGGCGAATATCAGCCTGTTCGACCTGTTCAAGGGCACCTATCGCGGCAGCGACCGCTGGCAGCAACAGCGGCTGATCTGCTCACAGACCATCATGTTGGCGGTGGAGGGCATTCCGGCCTTTTACATTCACACCCTGTTCGCCACCCCCAACGACCTGGACAAACTCGAAGCGACGCGGCATAACCGCTCCATCAACCGCAAGAACTGGCAACTGGGTGAGCTGGAAGAGCTGCTGCAGGATCCGGAAACGCCCCAGCACCGGGTGTTCAATGAACTGCGCCGGCGCATCCGGATCCGCAGTGCCCAGCCGGCCTTCCACCCCAACGCCACCCAGTTCACGCTGCACCTGCAATCGGAGGTGTTCGCCTTCTGGCGCCAGAGCATGGATCGCACCCAGAGCATTTTCTGCCTCAACAACCTCAGCGACAGCGAGCAGTCCATCAGCCTGTCCGAGCTGAATCTCATCAGTACCGATAAGTGGCGGGATCTGCTCAGCGACACACAAACCGACGATATCTACGGCGCCCTGACACTGGCGCCCTATCAGAGTGTGTGGTTGACGAACAAATAAATACCCAGATTCCAAGAACCCGGTTTTGCCTGACGCTCGCTTCTATCACCTTGTGTGCCACCGACGGAGGTTGGCGCAGTGCTTCCGGGACACGCCGTAAACCCGGCCCCTACGCGCTCCCGGCGCTTCGGGACCGTATTCACAGCGTGTCTCACACCCCTGTGTCTAACCGCTCCGCTCGGGCCCATCTCCCTTACGAAGCCCCCGCTACCGACCTCACTGGCCGACCAACTTAGTGGCAAGGGACTAATTTTCATCGGCGGCTACTGCATCCAGCAAACGCTGATACACATCGGGTACTGCGCTGAGCACCCGGGACCAGTTGGCCATAAATGGCCTTTCGGTAGGGTCGGACAGGAACTGATCGCCGGCACGCATGATGCACCTGGTAAACAGCTCCACCGTGTCTTCTTCCTTGTGGCGGTCCAGCGTCAGGCCGTTGATCACGGCATCGTTGTGGTAGCGGTCCACCAGGTCCAGTGCCAGGCGGTAGTAGCTGGCCTTGATGGTGCGGAAGGTTTCCGGCGTAAACACCACGCCCTTGATGGCGAGTTTGCGGAACAGCGACTTGGCGATATCCGTGCTCATCTTCGACAGACCACCGTCGGGATTGTCGGCCGAAAGGTCCTGGTGCTTGTGATCGTAGGCATCGGCCACGTCCACCTGACAGACACGCTCGTCGGAATAGCGCCGATTGACCTCGGACAACACACCGATTTCCAGACCCCAGTCGCTGGGAATGCGGATGGAACTGACCACGTCACCAATCATGGAAAACTCACCAGCCAACGGATAGCGAAAGCTGTCGATAAAATCCAGATAGTCGTCCTTGCCGAACACTTTTTCCAGTGCCCGCACCAGCGGTGAGACCAGCAGGCGACTGACCCGGCCGTTGAGCTTGCCCTCGGCCGCGCGGTAGTAGTAACCCTTGCAGAACACGTAATTGAAAGTGGGATGAACCACCGGGTAAAACAACTTGGCCACTATGTCCCGCTTGTAAGTGAGAATATCGCAGTCGTGCAGTGCCACCGCCTTGGCCCGGCCAGTGGCCAGCGCATAGCCCAGGCAATACCAGACATTGCGGCCCTTGCCCAACTCCCGCGGCGCCAGGCCGTAGTCGTCGAGTACTTTGTCGATAGCCTTCAGGCGCGGGCCGTCGTTCCACAGAATATGATGTTCCTGGGGCAGGCGGGAGAAAAACTGTTTGGCTTTTTCGAACTGGGACTTATCGGCCCGGTCCAGGCCGATAATGATCTGGTCAAGATAAGGTACCTTGCACAGTTCGTCGATAATTCGACTCAGCGCCGGGCCTTCCAGCTCCGAGTACAGGCTCGGCAGTACCAGGCACATGGGTTTGGTTTTGCCCCACTCGCACAGTTCTGCTTCCAGTTCTTCCACCGGGCGGTTGCCCAGGTTGTGCAGTGTGGCGATGCGTCCGTTTTGAAAAAAGTCACTCATGTGCCGGCCTCTTCTAATGTTCTAAGGTGCTGAGTATATCCACGACCGAGCGGCGCCAACCGGCGGCGCCCTGTTCTGGTGCGACAACGACCTCTTTCAGTGCGGGGTCGCTCATATGACTGCCATCCGGATGCGGGATGATCACCGGGCTGGCGACCGCCTTCAACATCTCCAGATCGTTGGGGCTGTCTCCCAGGGCAATACTGAAAACGTCCGCCCGATAATGGTGCCGATAGAGGCTTTGCAAGTAGCGTACCGCATCGCCTTTGTCGCATTGCCCCATAACATGATAGAAGCGCCCGCCCTTGATCAGGCGCAGGCCCTGCCGGGCCAGTGTTGCGGCGAAACCTTCCAGCTTGTCGGGGTCATCCTGCCAGAGCAGCGGCTCCGAGGCCCGCCGCCGGGCCGCCAGCGCTGCCGACGCGACCGGCAGATCGGTGCAGGCGGCAATTTCTTCGACGTCCATATCGGCAAAGCCGGTAAAGCGGTATTGCCCGCGCAGCGGTTGCAGCGCATCGAGTATGCGCTGACGATCGGCGCCGCGGAAATCGTAGTGAAAGGGTTCGTCTTCGGGCAGGCTGACATCCAGCCCCAGGGGCAATAGCCATTGGCGGGGAATCACCACCAGACTGCCGTTTTCGCAGACAAAGGGGTGGTCGTTGTCCAGTTCCCGACGCAGTGCCAGCATTTCCTCGGCGGTTTTGCTGGACACCAGAATCAGCGGGATGTCGCGTTCACGCAACAGCGCCAGCGCCGGCGCGGCCGCCGCCCAGGAGTAGTCGTGATGATTGAGCAGAGTACCATCCAGGTCGGTGAACACTATACAGTGAGTTGTCATGGATACTCCTCAGTGTCCCGAAGCCCCCAACCTACCACAAAAAACTAGCGAGTTCGAAGTCACGATGCTCAAGGAGGTTGGGGTAGTGCTTCCGGGACCGTACTCAGCAGGGATGCTGTGTCCGAGCCCCCAGGGATGGGTTTACGGCGTGTCCCGGAAGCACTGCGCCAACCTCCGTCGGTGGCACCCAATGTGTTCGACAAGCAAGTCTCGCCGACCTACAACAACGACGTCAGAAATACGGTGCACAAACCCAAATAGACCGTCACACCCGTAATATCCGTAATGGTAGTCAGTATGGGGCCGGTCATCATGGCCGGGTCCTTGCCCAGGCGTTTGATCAGGAACGGCATGGTGCCGCCCACCACACCGGCCAGCAGCACATTGCAGCCCAGAGCAATGCCGGCCACTATGCCGAGCACCATATTGCCCTCCAGGAAATAGGCCACCACACAGAAGAGTGTACCCAGCGCCAGACCGTTGAACAAACCGATGGCCACCTCCTTGCGCACAGCCTTCCAGAAATCGCGCAGGCGGGCCTCACCCAGCGCCATGCTGCGAATGGATACCGACAGCGCCTGTATCCCGACATTGCCGCCCATATCGGTGATCATCGGCAGGAAGGCGGCGAGAATGGCCACCTGAACGATGGTGTCTTCGAAGCTACTGATCACCAGCACCGCGCCCAGATTGAGAAAAATATTGGCGGCCATCCAGGGCAGGCGCTTCTTGACCGCTTCGCGCGGCGGAGTGTAAAAAGATTCGTCCGGCGACGCGGCGTTCATGGCCACAAATTCCTCGGCCACTTCGGAAGCCAACAGATCCATGGCACGGCCGATGCTGATGATGCCAACAATGGCATCGTCGATGTCCACCACCGGCAGCATTTTCAGGCGCCGGGAGCGAATGCGTCTGGCAGCTTCCACAGCGTCGTCGTGGTCGCGTATAGCGAAGACTTCGTGGGTCATTATCTTGTCCACCAGTGCGACCGGGTCGGCGATCATCAGTTCGCGCAGCGAGACCACGCCAACCAACCGGCCGTTGCCGGGCGCCACCACAAAAACATAGGCGGTGCGTTCCACCTCCGGCGGTGCCGAGCGCACCTCGTCGATCACCTCATCGACTGTAGTGCCCGATTCCACGGCAAGAAAATGCGGACTCATCACCGACCCGGCGGTGTCGTCCGGGTAGGCGGCAAGGCGCTCCAACTGTTCGCGATGTTCGGCGTCCAACTGGGGCAGCAACTGATCCTTGAGCGACTCGGGCATGATACCGAGCACCGGCGACACCCGCTCCGGCGGCATTTCCGCCAGCAGCGAGCCGGCGGCGTCGCTATCGAGACGATTCAGAATCTGCAGGGTAAATTCGGGGGGGAAGTAGGCAGCCACCCTGCCCGCCCTTTCCCAGCCGAGGCGGGGCAGGAATTCCAGCAGCCGGGGCAGCGGTGTTTCCACCAACAACCGGGACAGCCGCAGCGCCGACAGGCGGCGCGATTGCTTGAGAGCCTGGTTCAGTTCACCTTCCGCAAGCAACTCGCGCAGGCGATCCACATCCGCCTGCATGGTGCTGGCAACCAGCAGCATAACGCCTCCTTCTTTGTTAGCGGCCCATTAGAGACTCAATACCTTGTCACCCCGGGAAATGCCGGACACGCCGGAGCGCACCACTTCGAGAATGGCCACGTCACCCACCGCCTGCAGGAAACCATCCAGCTTGTCGCTGGTGCCGGAGATCTGCACGATATACAGATTGCTGGTGACATCCACTATCTGGCCACGGAAAATGTCCACGCAGCGCTTGATCTCGGCCCGCTGGGCACCCACTGCCTTGACTTTTACCAGCATCAACTCGCGCTCAATGTGCGAGCCCTCGGTGAGATCCACCAGTTTTACCACATCAATCAGGCGATTGAGATGCTTGGTGATCTGTTCGATCTTGTGATCGTCGCCGATGGTGGTCAGTGTCAGGCGCGACAGGGTCGGATCTTCCGTGGGTGCCACGGTCAGGGTTTCGATATTGTAGCCGCGCTGGGAGAAAAGCCCCACCACCCGCGACAGGGCACCCGGCTCGTTTTCCATCAGTACTGAAATTATGCGTCTCATATCAGGTGCGCTCCGTCTTGCTCAGGTACATGTCGCGCATGGAGCCGTTCGGCGCCACCAGCATGGGATAGACGTGCTCCGAGGGGTCCACCTGGATATCCATGAACACCAGCTTGTCCTTCATGGCGAAACACTTTTCCATGGCCGATTGCAGCTCTTCTTTCTTCGTGACTTTCATGCCCACGTGACCGTAGGCTTCCGCCAGCTTGACGAAATCCGGCAGTGATTCCTCGTAGAGACTTTCCGCATAGCGCCCGTCGTATTGCATATCCTGCCACTGCTTGACCATACCCAGCGCCTGGTTGTTCAGGCAGATGATCTTCACCGGCAGATGGTACTGGGTGCAGGTGGACAGCTCTTCGATGCACATCTGGATACTGCCTTCGCCGGTGACGCAGGCGACAGTGGCGTCGCGATGGGCAATCTGTACTCCCATGGCCGCCGGCAGACCGAAACCCATGGTGCCCAGGCCGCCGGAGTTGATCCAGCGCCGTGGCTTGTCGAACAGATAGTACTGGGCGGCAAACATCTGATGCTGGCCAACGTCCGACGTCACATAGGCGTTGCCACCGGTTACCTGATGCAGCATCCTGATCACATCCTGGGGCATGATCATATCGCCGTCGGTGCGGTAGCGCGGTTTGGTGTAGATGCCGTGGCGCTGGCGCCAGTCGTCGATCTGTTTCCACCAGGCGGCGATGGCGTCCGGGTCGGGGCGCTGTTTGCTTTCCTCCACCAGCGTCAGCATCTCGCTCAGTACGCTGTCCACCGCACCGACAATGGGAATATCGGCGATCACGGTCTTGGCAATGGAGGCCGGATCTATGTCCACGTGAATGATCTTGGCCGAGGGGCAGAACTTGCTCACGGTATTGGTGACCCGGTCGTCAAAGCGCGCGCCCACGGCGAGGATCAGGTCGCTGTGGTGCATGGCGGTATTGGCCTCGAAGGTGCCGTGCATACCCAGCATGCCGAGGAACTGCCGGTCGCTGCCGGGGTAGGCACCCAGTCCCATCAGAGTGTTGGTCACGGGGAAATTCAGGGATTTCGCCAATTTGGTCAACAGCTCTGAACCGTTGCCCTGCACCACACCGCCGCCAGCGTAAATCACCGGACGCTTGGCGTTCAGCAGCAACTGCACGGCCTTTTTGATCTGCCCGGAATGGCCGCGGCTGGCGGGGGTATAGGAACGGATTTTCACCTTCTCCGGGTACTCGTAGGGGAAGGTTTTGTCCGGCGCCGTAACATCCTTGGGAATGTCGATCACCACCGGACCCGGGCGACCGGTGGCGGCGATGTAGTACGCCTTTTTCACCACTTCGGGTATTTCACTGGCGTGCTTGAGCAGAAAGCTGTGTTTGACGATGGGCCGGGAGATACCCACCATGTCGGTTTCCTGGAAAGCGTCCTCACCAATGCGCTCGGACACCACCTGCCCGGAGATGACCACCATGGGAATGGAGTCCATGTAGGCGGTGGCAATGCCGGTGATGGCATTGGTGGCACCGGGGCCGGAGGTCACCAGCACGGTGCCCACCCTGCCGGTGGAGCGGCTGTAGGCGTCCGCCGCGTGTGTGGCAGCCTGTTCGTGGCGCACCAGTATGTGTTTGACATCTTTCTGACGAAAGATGGCGTCATAGATATGCAGGGCCGCCCCGCCGGGGTAGCCAAAGATGGTTTCAACCCCTTCATCCCGAAGGGCGCGAAGCAGCATATCGCCGCCGGAAAGCATTTCCACCTTGTTCACCTTTTTTGGTCGATTGGCATAACAAAAACGCCGGGCGCGGCTCCATAGCACACGGAGCCGCCCTCGGGCAGATTTCGGTTCGAGAGTCTTCCCGACCCTGCCGCAGGCTTAAAGCGACAGACCCCGGGGCTGGCTGCGTCGGTGGACGCGCCGCCGCGATTGCGGATGGTTCGGCGGGCGGGTGGCCGGCCGGAATGTAGTCTGGTGGCACCCTGGGCGCCCGCCGCTGCCGAGATTATGGGGCAGTTCTACAAAGCCATCTAGCGAATCGGTAATTCTCCCAAGATAAGCGCCAAAGTCAAGCAGAAACCGTGTTTCCGGTGCCATTTGGCCCTTTTGCAGTCGGTCACATTCCCTTGTCTCCCGGTTTCGCCCCAGCCGCAATTGGCGGTATAGTAGGGGCAATTGATGCTTTTGAGGGGTAACACCATGAAGCGACTGTCATACATCCTGTGCCTGCTGTTCAGCCTGGCGCTGGCCGCGCCGGCCCTGGCCACCAAGGTCTACCAATGGACCGACAGCGAGGGCGTGACCCATTTCGGTCCCCAACCGCCACCCGGGGTAGAGGCCAAGGAGATCCGGCCCCGCACCGGTCACAGCGAGCCGGTTCACTACCCCAGCGCGCAACCGCAAGCACCCGGTAGCACACCGGCTCCCTCTCTGGAGGGCACCCGGGCCTATACACCGGACCCGGAGCGCTGCGCCGTAGCTCGCTCCAATCTGGAAATTCTGCGCAGTACGGCCCACGTTTCCCGTACCAATGAACAGGGAGAAGAAGAGTTCCTCAGTCTGGCGGAGCGGGAACAGCAGATTGCCGAGATGCAAAGGGTGATATCGCGAGACTGCGTTGACTGATCTCCTGCCGGGTCAGTTAATCTCAGTGCTTCTGCTGCCGCTTGAACACCAATCTATCCCCTGAGACAGTACCCACAATCAAGTCCCCTGGCGCGAACTGCCCTTCCAGAATGGCCTGGGCCAGGGGGTTTTCCACCAGTTGCTGGATAGCCCTTTTTAGCGGCCGCGCGCCATAAACAGGGTCAAAACCCGCTTCGGTGAGTTTGTTCAGGGCCGCCTCGTCCAGTTCCAGCCCCAACTCGCGCTCGGCCAGCCGGCGGCGCAACTGCGCCAACTGGATATCGGCGATATCACGAATCTGGCTCTTCTCCAGGGGCCGGAACACCACCTGCTCATCCACCCGGTTGATAAATTCCGGCCTGAAGTGTTCGCCCACCACCTCCATCACCGCCGCCTTCATGGCGGCGTAGCGGTTCTCGTTGTTGACGCCGCCGGCGTTGGCCGAGGTGTCCTCGAAACTGACCATGTCGTAGGAGCGATCCTGGGTGATTTCCTGAATGCGATCCGCCCCCAGATTGGAGGTCATGACAATCACTGTGTTGCGAAAATCCACCACCCGGCCCTGACCATCGGTGAGGCGGCCGTCGTCCAGTACCTGCAACAGAATATTGAACACGTCCGGGTGCGCCTTTTCAATCTCGTCCAGCAACAATACCGAATAGGGGCGGCGGCGCACCGCCTCGGTGAGATAGCCGCCTTCCTCGTAACCGACGTAGCCCGGGGGCGCGCCGATCAGACGCGCCACGGAATGTTTCTCCATAAACTCCGACATATCGATGCGCACCATGGCGTCTTCGCTGTCAAAGAGGAATTCCGCCAGCGATTTGCACAGTTCGGTCTTGCCCACACCGGTGGGGCCGAGAAACAAAAAGGAGCCATTGGGCCGGTTGGCGTCGGACAGACCGGCGCGGGAACGACGCACGGCGTTGGACACGGCCACCACGGCCTCGTCCTGACCCACCAGACGCTTGTGCAGGGCGTCTTCCATACGCAGCAGCTTGTCGCGCTCGCCCTCCAGCATCTTGGACACCGGAATGCCGGTCCACTTGGACACCACCTCCGCCACCTCCTCGTCGGTGACGCGGTTGCGCAGCAGTTTCATTTCCATCATGTCCACCTGGCTGGCCATATCCAGTTGCTTTTCCAGTTCGGGAATCACCCCGTACTGCAACTCGGACATGCGCGCCAGGTCCCCGGCCCGGCGGGCCGCTTCCATATCCTGCCGCGCCTGTTCCAGGTTGGCCTTGATTTCGTGGGAGCCCTGCAGAGCCGCTTTCTCGCTGCGCCAGATTTCGTCCAGATCGGCATATTCGCGCTCCAGTTGGTCGATATTTTCCTCGATCTTGGCCAGGCGCTTCTTGCTGGACTCGTCCTCGTCTTTTTTTACCGCCTCGCGCTCGATTTTCAACTGAATCAGACGGCGCTCCAGCCGGTCCATCTGCTCCGGCTTGGAGTCGATTTCCATGCGAATGCGACTGGCCGCCTCGTCGATCAGGTCGATGGCCTTGTCCGGCAGCTGCCGGTCGGTGATGTAGCGTTGGGACAGACGCGCAGCGGCGATGATGGCCGAGTCGGTAATGTCCACGCCGTGGTGCACTTCGTAGCGCTCTTTCAGGCCGCGCAGAATGGCGATAGTGTCCTCCTCGTTGGGTTCGTCCACCAGCACCTTCTGGAAGCGGCGCTCCAGGGCGGCGTCCTTTTCGATGTACTTGCGGTATTCGTCCAGGGTGGTGGCGCCAACGCAGTGCAGTTCACCCCGGGCCAGGGCCGGCTTGAGCATATTGCCGGCGTCCATGGAGCCCTCGGCCTTGCCGGCGCCCACCATGGTGTGCAGTTCGTCAATAAACAGAATCACCCGGCCTTCCTGTTTGCCCAGTTCATTGAGCACCGCCTTCAGGCGCTCCTCGAAGTCGCCGCGAAACTTGGCGCCGGCCAGCAGGCTGCCCAGATCCAGGGACAGCAGCCGTTTGTTTTTCAGGCCCTCGGGCACCTCGCCATTGACGATGCGCTGGGCCAAACCCTCGACGATGGCGGTCTTGCCCACGCCCGGCTCGCCGATCAGTACCGGATTGTTCTTGGTGCGCCGCTGCAACACCTGTACGGTGCGGCGGATTTCGTCGTCGCGACCGATCACCGGGTCCAACTTGCCCGCCTCGGCCCGGGCGGTGAGGTCCAGGGTGTACTTGTCCAGGGCCTGGCGATTGCCTTCGGCGTCGGCATCGTCCACCGTTTCGCCGCCGCGCACATTCTCCACCGCCGACTGCAGTGCCTTGAGATCACCGAACTGCTTGAGCAGCTTGCCCAGCGCACTCTGACCGTCCTCCATGGCGGCCATAAGTACCAATTCGCTGGAAACGAACTTGTCACCACCCTTTTGGGCCAAACGGTCAGCCAGATTCAGCAGTCGCCCCAACTCCTGGGACATATTCACATCGCCGGTGGGGTTCTGGATTTTCGGCAGCTGCTCCAGTGCCTTGCCCAGGGCGTTGCGCAGACCGGTCAGATCGAAGTTGGCCCGGGCCAGCAGCGGACGCACGCTGCCGCCGCGCTGATCGAGCATGGACTGCATCAAATGAATTGGTTCCAGTTGCGGGTGATCCCTGCCCACCGCCAGCGACTGGGCGTCGGACAGGGCCATTTGCAGTTGATTGGTCAGTCGATCGATTCGCATGGGCTGATTCCTTGGGGTTAGCTCCACAATAACTCTACTGTTAGAGAGATTGGGGCTTACTGACTTAAATCAAGTTAAAGGGGCTGACGTAGTCGGGGAGCCCGGCCCGGCTATGCCTTTCCAGGCTTGTGCCAACCTGAAAATGCCGAACTACGAAACCAGGATTGTTACGACATCCATATCAAACTGGCGAAGCGACCGGTATTGCCGTCGCGGCGATAGGAGTAGAAGTGCTCGGCCTCGGTGTAGGTGCAGCGGTCGCCACCGTAGATCGCCGTCACCCCCAGAGACGTCAGTTCGGCGCGGGCCAGGGCGTAGAGGTCGGCCATCTGCTGGTCCGGCCGCGCTGAAGAAGCCGGAACGAAGGCGTCCAGGATACTGCGACGATGACGCTCATCCAGCGCATGACGCAAAAAGGCCCCGCGTACTTCCGGCCCCACCTCGAAATGCGTCTGGGAAATGGCGGGGCCCAGATAAACCAGGATACGGGAGGGGTCGGCGGCAAAACGGGTCAGCGCCCGGCGCAGTATACCCCGGGCCAGCCCGCGCCAACCCGAGTGTACCGCTGCCACCTGACGACCGTCCCGGTCGCACAGCAGTAGCGGCAGGCAGTCGGCGGTGAGCACAGCGCAGGCCAGGCCCGGCTGGCGGGTGTGGCAACCGTCGGCGCGGCGCACTTGACCATCGGCCCGGGCCGTCAGGACCCGCACACCGTGAATCTGGGTCAGCCACTGGGGCTCCAGGGTCAGCCCGGCCCGGCTCATCAGCGCCCGGCGGTTGGCGCTTACGGCGGCGGGGTCGTCACCCACATGCAGGGCGAGATTATTGGCGGCCCAGGGACCCGTGCTGGCGCCGCCGCTGCGGGTGGTGATCAGGGCGCTGATATTGGCTGGTGCCGGCCACTCTGGTTTAACCCAATGGGGTTCAATCCATTGGGAGGCGACCCAGTGGGGTTCAGGTTCACTCATTGGCCCGCTGTCTCCTGCCGGTCCTGACGCAGAGCAGTGAGCAACGTCTGCATATCGTCGGGCAGAGGCGCTGTCCAGCGGCAGAGCTCGCCGGTTGCCGGGTGGATTAGACCCAGTTGCGCGGCGTGCAGGGCCTGGCGGGGAAAAGCCCGGAGAGTGTCCAGCAGCGCGGTAGTGGCACCCCTGGGTGCCTTGAAGCGCCCGGCGTAGACTGCGTCCCCCACCAGGGGATAGCGGATATGGGCCATATGCACCCGGATCTGGTGGGTGCGCCCGGTTTCCAGCCGGACGCGGACGTGGGTATGGGCGGCAAAACGCTCCAGCACCTGGTAGTGACTGACGGCGTCCTTGCCGCCGCGATCCAGCACCGCCATGCGCTGGCGCGCCTTGGGGTGCCGGCCGATGGCGGCATCCACGGTGCCGCCGCCGGTCATCACACCCTGCACCACCGCCTCGTATTCGCGGCTGACGCTGCGCTGCTGCAACTGGGCCACCAGTGAGGTGTGGGCCTGCAGGGTTTTCGCCACCACCATCAGGCCGGTGGTGTCCTTGTCCAGGCGGTGCACTATGCCGGCCCGGGGCAACCCGGCCAGGTCCGGGCAGTGGTGCAGCAGGGCGTTGAGCAGGGTGCCGCTGTAGTTACCGGCGGCGGGATGAACCACCAGCCCGGCGGGCTTGTCGATGACCAGCAGGCTCTTGTCTTCGTATACCAACGGCAGGGCCATGGCTTCCGGCTGCCAGTCGTCCCGGTGCTCCAAACGCGCCCGCAGGACCAGGTGCTCGCCGCCCATGACCCGCTCGCCTGGGCGGAGCCGGTTGCCGTTGAGGGTCAACTGACCCCCGCGAATCCACTCCTGCAGCCGCGCCCGGGAATAGTCAGGGAACAGCAGCGCCGCCACCTGGTCAAAGCGCTGCCTGGCCAGATCGCCGGGGACCCTTGCTTCCAGGTTAATAGCCTCCAGGTCTGTGGCGTGTGTGCTCGGTTCCGGTGCTTCTGTCGGTGGTTCTATCATAGTACCCAAGTATTTTGGCGATCGGCCCGCACTGTGTTTAAATGACGGCCCTGACTCTAACACAAACTGCCCCATTCAGCCCCGAGGCCCCATGCGCGTTCTGACATCCGTTTTCTTCGCCGCCCTGCTCCTACTGGCCGGCTGCAGCACCACCGACCGGGACAGGTATATCTCGGAAGCCGATCTCTATGAGGCCGCTCGCTCCCAGTTGAACCGCAACCAGTGGGAGCTGGCGATCCGCAACCTGCAAAGCCTGGAAGAGAATTTTCCCTTCGGCCTCTACGCCGAACAGGCTCAACTGGAGCTGATTTACGCCTACTACATGAACAACCAGCCGGATGCGGCCATCGCCACCGCGGACCGCTTTATCCGCCTGCACCCCCAGCATCGCAACGTGGACTACGCCTATTACATGAAGGGGCTGGCTTCTTTCAGTAAAGGCCGCGGCATGTTCCAGCGAGTGATGCCTACCGACCTGACACGCCGTGATCCCGGCGCCGCCAGGGACTCCCTGGCCCAGTTCACCACGCTGCTGACCCGCTATCCGGAGAGCCCCTATGCCGCCGACGCCCGCAAGCGCATGCAGTATCTGCGCAATCTGCTGGCCCGCTACGAAATCCATGTGGCCAACTACTACTTCAAGCGCGGCGCCTACCTCGCAGCCACCAACCGGGGCCGCTATGTGCTGGAAAACTACCACCTGACACCGGCGGTGCCGGACGCCCTGGCGGTAATGGTTCAGGGTTACAAGCTGATGGGAATGCCGGAGCAATCGCAACAGGCGCTCGAAGTGTTGCGCCTCAATTACCCCAACCATCCCGCGCTCAACGCCCGGGGTGAGTTTGACTTCGGCTACAGCACCGAGGCCGAAGGGCGCTCCTGGATCAGCATCGCCACCTTTGGCCTGTTCGACAAGCGGGAACCGCCGGGCTTTGACTCGCGGGAGCTCTACGACCCGCAGTACCAGCGCCCACCCCGCCCACAACCCCGGGGCTAACCCCGGCACCTCCCCCCCAAGGGGGGGTCAGACCCCGGGCTTCCAGCCCGAGGTGATGGGGTAGCGCCGGTCGCGGCCGAAACCGCGCCGGGTGATGCGCACCCCCACCGGCGCCTGACGGCGTTTGTACTCGTTGACGTCCACCATACGAATCACGCGCCGCACCGTCTCCGGGGCAAAACCGCGGCGGATGATGGCCTCGGCACTCCAGTCCTGCTCCACGTAGAGATCCAGTATTTCGTCCAGCACCTCGTAGGGTGGCAAACTGTCCTGGTCCTTCTGATCCGGAGCCAGTTCGGCTGACGGCGGCCTCTGGATCACCTCGTCCGGAATCACCGCGCCCAGGCTGTTGCGGTAGGCCGCCAGTTGGTACACCAGTGTTTTGGGCACATCCTTGATGGGATCGAACCCCCCGGCCATATCGCCGTAGAGCGTGGAATATCCCACGGCCAGTTCGCTCTTGTTGCCGGTGGTCAGCACCAGGGAACCCTTCTTGTTGGAGATGGCCATCAGCAGCACGCCGCGGCAGCGCGCCTGGAGGTTCTCTTCGGTGGTATCCGCCGGCAGACCGGCGAACTCCTCCGACAGTGCCGCCAGAAAGGCATCGACCATGGCTGCAATGCCGATGGAACTGTAGGCCACGCCGAGGCGCCGGGCCTGGTCGGCGGCGGCGCTCTTGCTCAGTGCCGAGGTATAGCGAAAAGGCATCATCACCGCCTGCACCCGCCCGGCGCCCAGGGCATCTGCGGCTATGGCCAGAGTGAGAGAGGAGTCGATGCCTCCGGACAACCCCAGTACCACGCCGGGAAAGCCGTTTTTATGCACGTAATCGCGGGTGCCCAGCACCAGAGCGTCGTAGATGCTGGCCAAATCCGGTTGCTGGGGCGCCACCGCCTGCCGCGCCAGATGCACAGCGCCGTCCTGCCAGCCCAGGGTGACCGGAAACAATCCCTCCTGGCAGTGAGGTGCACGGAAACAGAGCTCACCGGCGGCGTCCACCACTGTCGAGCCGCCGTCGAACACCAGTTCGTCCTGCCCACCTACCTGGTTGACATAGACCACCGGCATATTGCCCTCCCGGGCCCGGCTGGCCAGCACCTGCTCCCGCTCGCGCTGCTTGCCGCGATGGAAAGGGGAGGCGTTAAGGTTGAGCATCAGCCGGGCGCCAGCCTGGCGTGCCTGTGCCATGGGCGCCGGTTGCCAGATGTCCTCACACACGCTGAGCGCGGTGGGTATGCCCGCCAGGTCAAAAACACAGGCGCTGTCTCCGGCCACAAAGTAGCGCGCCTCATCGAACACCTCGTAATTGGGCAGGCACTGTTTGGCATATTCGGCGACCAACTGCCCATTCTGGATCACGCCGGCCATATTGAACACCCGTCCGGCCACCACACGGGGATAGCCGAGGATCAGGGTCAGGGGTAAACTGGCAGCACACAGCTGCGCCAGTGCCTGCTCGATTCGCGGCGCCAGACTCGGTCTCAGCAAGAGGTCTTCCGGGGGGTAGCCACAGAGGACCAGTTCGGGAAACACCAGAACGTCGGCGGCGAACTTCGCCCTGGCCTGCCGGGCAGCGTCAAGCACCCGCTGGGTGTTACCGGGAATATCCCCCACCAGGGGATTGATTTGCGCCAGAACGATACACAGGCTGGACATCGGCAGGCTTGAACCTCGACTGGAAATTTCGGGCATTGTCGGACAAATCGTTTCTTTTGGCAAAGCAGCACAAATGACCAAAGACCCAACCACCGCGCAGCAAGGTTCAGGCAAGGCATGACGAATCCGCACAGTTCCATCTCCGCTACCAGCTACAGTCCCTACGATCTGCTGCGGGTGTACACCTACTACCGCACCCTGCTGGGAAGCCTGCTGCTGCTGATGTTTCAGGCCGAGTCCGCCTCACGTCTGCTGGGCGGCGACAATCCGGACCTGTTTTTCTACACGGCGCTGATCTATACCGGGATCAACGTGGTCACCCTGGCTCTGCTGTGGAAGGCCCGATTCCAGCCCAGCCAGGACCAACTGCTGACACTGCTGGTGGTGGATGTCGTGGCCATCACCCTGATGATGTACTGCAGTGGCGGCGCGGGTGGCGGTCTGGGCTACCTGCTGGTGGTATCGGTGGCGGCAGGTGGCATGCTGTTGCTCGGTCAACTGCCCGTCCTGTTGGCCGCCATCGCCACCATCGCGGTTATCGTCGAGGGCAGCTTTCGCATGCTGGTGCTGGTGGACACCAATCAGGCCATGGTGTCCTCCGGCTTCCTCGGGGTGCTTATCTTCGTCACCGCCTTTGCCTTTCGCTACCTGGCGCGCAAGGTGCGCAGCAGCAACGAAGAAGCCCAGGCCCAGGCGATGCACGCTGCCTACCTGCAGCGGCTGGCCCAGATGATCGTGGAGCGGATGCGCACCGGTATCATAGTCCTGACTCCGGACAACGATATCGCCCTGCTCAACGAAGCCGCCGCCGATCTGCTGGGCCTGCCTGAACGCGAAGCCGGCGCCACAACACTCGACAATCTGGCCGGTATAATGCCGCAGATCCAGCACTGGCGCAGTACCGGCAGCAACGAATCACCCATTGTTCGGGTCGACAGTGACTACGCCGACGAAGTCCGGGTCAGTTTTGCCCGTCTGGATCCCGAACGGGACTCCGACACTCTGATCTTCCTGGAAGACAACCGCGCCATCGCCCAAAAAGCCCAGCAATTGAAACTGGCCTCCCTGGGCCGGCTGACCGCGAGCATTGCCCACGAGATTCGCAACCCCCTGGGTGCCATCAGCCACGCCAGCCAGTTGCTGGGCGAATCGGACGCCATTCACAGTGGTGACCGGAGACTGCTGGAAATCGTCAACAACCACTGTCGTCGGGTCAACCAGATTATTGAAAACGTACTGCAGCTGTCGCGCCGGCGCAGCGCCCAACCCCAGCATGTGCAACTGAACACCTGGCTGGACAGATTTGTCGATGACTACCGCAGCAGCAAGCGCGAACCGGTATCGCTGCGTCTGCGGTGCCTGGCAGACACCATTGTCGTCAAGTTCGATCCGGGGCAACTGCAACAGGTGCTAACCAATCTCTGCGACAATGGTCTTCGCCACAGTGAACCGGTTTCTGAAGGACAAGTGGCGGTGACAATTGAAGCCGGCATAGACCACAACACCCAACGCCCCTATATCGACATCATTGACAGCGGGCCGGGTATTGACGGGGAGCGCCTCAAACACGTATTCGAGCCGTTTTTTACCACCGAAAGCAGCGGCTCGGGATTGGGGCTGTATCTGTGCAAGGAGCTGTGCGAGGCCAATCAGGCTGTTATACACTACACGCGAACGGCGAGCGGTGAGAGCTGCTTTCACATACAACTGGCACACCCGGAGCGGGCGCTATGAACTCAACGGCAGGCGCATGAGCAGAAACGGCAAACACGCACTGGTAATCGACGATGAGCCGGATATCCGGGAACTGCTGGAAATCACTCTGGGCCGGATGCAGATTACCACCGATAGTGCCGAAACTCTGGCGGAAGCCAGACACTATCTGAACAATCACCACTACGATCTGTGCCTGACCGACATGAAGCTGCCCGACGGCAGCGGTCTGGAAATCGTAGAGCATATCCAGAAGCACCAGCCTCGACTGCCGGTGGCGGTGATCACCGCCCACGGCAATATGGACAGTGCCGTGGAATCCATGAAAGCCGGCGCCTTCGACTTTATTTCCAAACCGGTAAATCTCGCCACCCTGCGTAAACTGGTCGCAACAGCCATACAATCCAGTCAGCTGGCCGGCGACACCCTGCCGCAGGGGACACCGATCATCGGCCAATCGTCGGCCATCCAGGTCCTGATTCGCAGTATCCAGAAACTGTCCCGCTCCCAGGCGCCGGTCTATATCAGTGGCGAATCCGGCTCCGGCAAGGAACTGGTGGCCCGCTCCATTCACGATCTGGGCCCCCGGACAGACAAACCTTTCGTGGCAGTCAACTGCGGCGCCATTCCCCGGGAACTGATGGAAAGCGAGTTTTTCGGCCACAGGAAGGGCAGTTTTACCGGCGCCCACCAGGACAAAGCAGGGCTCTTCCAGGCCGCTGAAGGCGGCACCCTGTTTCTCGACGAAGTGGCGGACCTGCCCCTGGACATGCAGGTGAAACTGCTAAGGGCCATTCAGGAAAAAGCCGTGCGGCCGGTGGGCGCTCAGGAGGAAGTACTCACCGATGTACGCATTCTGTGCGCCACCCACAAACATCTGGAACAGGAAGTCAAAGCCGGCAACTTTCGTCAGGATCTGTTCTACCGCCTGAATGTCATCCAGTTGAGTGTACCGCCATTGCGCCAGCGCCGCGAAGACATTCCCCTACTGGCCGAACATCTGCTGAAAAAACTCGCCCAGGCGGTGGATCTGCCGGCACCCAAACTGACACGGAGCGCCCGGGAGAAACTGGTCGATTACAATTTCCCCGGCAATGTACGGGAACTGGAGAACGTGCTGGAACGGGCTTTTACCCTCTGCGAGAGCGACCGCATCGATGCCGCTGACCTGCAGTTGCAGGCGGCCCCTGCGCCGTTGTCGGCAAACACGGGACACAGCGGCACAGCAGACCATTCGGCCCGCTGCGCCGAATACCCGTCGCTGGACGACTATCTGCAGGATATCGAAAAGGAAGTGCTCTGCCACACGCTGGAAGAGAGCAAGTGGAACAAGACCCTGGCAGCCAAAAAACTGGGGATTACCTTTCGCTCACTGCGTTACCGGCTGCGCAAGCTGGGGCTGGACGGGGACTAGCAGGCCGCCGGGAAACAGCCTGCCGCCGAAACTGGCCAGGAACAATCTGACAGCCAATCACTCACCAACAATACTGGTTGCCCTGCCTTTCGCCCGTGTGCGTCAGGGTAAAGCTGGGGCAGGCGCTGTCTCCTGACTGGATGCTGGAGATGGGCGTCGCAACCAGAGAATACCCCTGGCCACCATTATTGACTGTCCCGGTGATACTGTAATGATTCTCCGAGGAAGTGTGCGTCGCCAATGCCGCGCAGTTATTATAAGTGTTGGTAGCCGTATAGCAGCGCTGCAACCTCTGGGCGGCATCCGTCAAGGCCGCCTTGGCGTCGGCCCGGTTGGCTTTGCGCACACTGTCCTGATACATGGGCAGGGCTATCATGGTCAGTATGCCCAGTATGGCCACCACCGCCATCAGCTCGATCAAGGTAAAACCCGCACTGCGCTTGATGATTGTCATATTCTGCATCCCGTTTCAATTCCAGAGTTGAAGTACCGCCACCGACAGAACATCACTGCATCTGCCGCCAGGACTGACGACCGACCACATTCAGCGGGAAGCCAGTGTTGACATTGTTAAGGGAGCCGTCGCTCTCCTGAACAACGATTACACCACCGTCCCCCGGGTTTTCAAGCACCAGCATACTGGACATGGTAGCCAGATTTTCTGTAGCCATCCCCTGCTCGGAATCAAATGCCGAGTGATCAGTAAACATTTCGCCCACACCAACAAGTTCCATCAACCAACTGCTGCCGCCAAAGCTGCAGGGATCATCCACCGGAATGATGGTCGGGAACAGCAACCGATCAAACACCAGCGCCGGCTTGTTCACCGCTCTTTCGCCGGGTACCGTAGCAAAATCCAGCAGCCAGCCCCGGTGGTAATTGGCCGAGACATCGCCTTCATCACTGTCATGCCACCAGGCGCTGGGCGGATTCCCCTGGAATACTCTGCGCACACCGCCATTTTCCGAGGTAATAGTCTTGACAAACAGGTTGCTGCGAGCCACCGGCCCAGTCCCTTCATCCAGGATAGCGTAGAAGGACTGTACCTGTTCGTCAGACAAGTCCGGCTCGGTCAGATAGCGGCCCGTACCAAAATAAACCATGGTGGCAGGTCCGCCGTCATCATGGCTGATAAAGGGGTGCAGGCCCAATGTCGGCGCGGCAGTAATGGGCTGCCGCTCACCACTCGGATCCAACGCCACAAACAACGGCTGGTTGCCAGCGCCCCATTGACCGGCATTGTTCCGCGACAAATCGAATTTCCACAGATTGCCGCGCAGGTCACCGGCATAGGCGGCCTTGATCTTGTTGTCGGCATCCACCGCCAGTACCGGTTCGGCAAGCCCGTTGGCGGTCATGGTGCCGGCGGGCAACACCCGGACGGTGCCGGGCACCACGGAACCCGCCTGAGCCTCCAGCTCCACGATCACCAGCGATGCCCTTTGGTTAGCGCTGTTGTAGCCGTTGCCGAATACCAGCGCCCAGCGGGTATTGTTGTCATTGTTGCCCTTGAGCGGCGCAATGATGGGACGACCAGTGATATTGCCAATCTGAGCCAAATTACCCGTGGGGTCCGGTGCCGACTGGCCGCGGGTCCAATCGAAAATAACCTGTGGCTCACTGGGGTTGGTGACATCCAGCGCGAATAAACCCTTGCCACCCGCACCCAAAGTGCCCACCACCACATCCCGGTTGTGCACCCGGCCAGCGAACACCGGACCATCCACCGTGTACTGATGAGGGTTGGTGAACTGCCCATAATCGGGGCGGGTCAACGCCGGCAGGCGCTCATAGACCCCGCGGGGCACATAGGCAAACAGCTCCTGCCCGTTGCTGGCGTTGAACGCGTGCAGCATACCATCGTTGGCACCGACGTAAACCACATTATTACGGAACGCTGGCGTGGAATTCACAATATCGCCGAGCACCGTGTTGGTGTTGCCCTGCTCACCGTCAGCGGATCCCACGTTGCGGTTACGCATACCCGGCACGTGCTGCCCCCGCAGCCAGCGAATATGGTCTTCGTTAAAGCCTGATCCGCTGGGCACTGGCATATTGTCAATCTGCATCTCAACAAAGGGGATACGCTGACCACCGGTGTTGACGGTATAAATGTTCCGCCCACTGGTAGGGAAAGGCAGACTCTCGGACGCCCGCCACAGCGGCTCGGACGACAGCTGACCGGTGCCGCTGATGGCGAAGGCCTGAAGCTCGCCACTCCAGCGTCCGCTGTGGAACAGCGCCTGAAATATCGCCGACCCCGAGGTCAAACGGGTGGAGTTGGCCACAGTTGCAGCCGCAGCACCTGTTCCCGCCGCTACCCGGCTGAATACATTGTCCAAACCTTCCTCAAGCTTGCGGGGATCGGTGGCGAAGAAATAGGAGCTGTCGTGGGGGTCGTAGGCACTGATTTCCTGAACGGTCATGTCGTCATCATCATAACCGCCCCACTTGGCCGCATAATAGAGCGGCGTCTCCAGCAATCTGGCAGTGGAACTGGCCACGCCGTATTCACGGGTACTGGGCGCCGCACTGGCGTGATCACAGAAGCCGAAAAAGACATCGTCGGCGCAAACACACGGAGAAGTGGCAGTACAGTAGTCACCATAGACAAAGTCGTTTACGCCCGAATGCACATGAAAACCGTCGTTATCGGTGCCACCCAGCACATAGCCAAATCCCATGGGGAAGTTGGTGGCCTGGGCAACTACCTGGGTAGTGATGGAAACCCGCGTTGCGGTCACCTCGTACTCAATAACCCCCCACATGTCAAAATCGAAGTCACCACCCTGCTCACTATCCTCCCAGTTGACATAGAGGCGCCCGCGGTTGGCGGAGGCATCCGACACCAGATCCGGAGAATCGACAAACTTGAAATCGACAATGGCGCAATTGCCGCCAACTTCCGTATTGCGACAGGCGGGCAGAATGCTGATGGAACCGCCGCCGGGCACCGGAATTCTCGCCTCGGGCACTGCCGGGGCCAGGGCCACACCGTAGGTCTTGATCTGGGTTGTGTGTTCCGTCCCCTGAATGGGAATACCGTCACGCCGGGCGCCATAGGCCAAACCCGCTATACGGTAGGTACCCTCCAGCCTGGGCGCATCCGGGCAGGTACCGCTGACGTCATAAAGGCTGCTGACTGTTTTGGCGGTACAGAGTTGGTCATCGCCAGTGACGCCTACACCGCCGACAAAATACTGCCCGCCGTGAATGCCCTCCGCCGCCCCCACGGCATTGGTCAAAGCGCGGGCATCCAAGCCCAGACCCGTAGCACCACTCATGTCATGGTCGTAGGAACTGGTGGAGGCGTTGAATTGGATAACACTGGTGGGGGCGCACCAGTTATCCTGGTTAATTGGCGCCTCCCAGGTGGCGGTGGTCAAACCGGGGAAACGCGTCGAATCATCCGCATGAAACCCTTCAGTACGGGGCAGACCCGCCAAGTAGCGCAAGGACTCCAGGTAGATTTCGGACTGGGGGTTGCCCCAGTTGGAACAACTGCCGTCGGAGAAACTGGATAGCCCCCAGGCACAATTATCGTGACCGGAATCACCCTGGTGGTAAGTGCCCGTACCATGGTTGTAGCCATAAATCCGCAGGCGGTTAAGGCTGGCAATGATGCCCCCGGCGGCATTGACAAAAGTACCGTCGTCGTTGATCTCATCAGCGATGCTGCCGACATTGGTACGCAACACGCCACCGGACTTGTTGCGCCCATAGGAGCCGGTGATCAGGCCAAAATGGAGGTTGTTGGTTTCACCGTATTTCTGCAGCAAACCCGTGGGTTTGACACTGCCGTCATCGTAAGCTTCACAGTTCTCATCCTGGCCTTCCAGCCCGGCCACACAGACTTCCACCCGGACATCGTATTGACCGAGACGATGGGCCTCTGGCGGGTTATCGATATAGGCCGGGATGCCGGACGGCCAACGGGGATAATCACCGGCGCTGTACAGATGCCCAAACGGGTCCTCGGCCTGCGTCAGGTAGCGTATGTTGCCGTTACTGCCCGCAGTCGCACTCAACTGCTCAGTACTCTCAGACGCCCAGCGGCATTGCCAGCGCTCGTTGGTGGCCCAGAGTGAGTAGTTGCCCCGAGCCACCCGCAGGCGCGGCGCCTGCGTTCTCGTCTGCGACATACCACTGCCCGCACGCGTGGTGTTGCAAAAGGTAATACCCTGTTCCATGGGATTGTCCGAGGCACTGTTGGACCAGGGCGTCAAGCGGTTCAGGTCGGAGCCGTTGTAGTATTTGGCAAAGGAGTGGGCGTCCGACGGCAAATAGGAGCGTTCAAGCACGGTGCGCGTGGCGGTATCCGTGCTTCGGTAGCCGCCGTAGAGAATCTTACGCACGGCATCAATTCGAGTCATGCTGGCCCAGTTCAGAAAGTTGCCGCTCCAGTTGCCGTTACAATACTTGTCAGCAGTGCGGGAAGCGGGAACGAACACGTTGTTCAAGTAGTCGTAGCACAGGTAGGGGTCAAAATAGCCGTAATAATCCACACTGTGGGTGTAGGTGGTGTTGGGGAGGCCATCGCCGGTCAGATCCGAGTAGTCATCATACAGTTTGAAATAGAGCTGATGGTCGTTGGACATATTCAGCATGGCTATGGGTCGCACCGGGTTCTGCATAAACAGCGGAGCCTGGGCCATTTCCAGGGCGTGAACCGAGTGCGCCGATCCGAGACTTATCAACGCAGCCAGGCAACCCCAGCCCGCCCGACGAACCCAGCGGCCGCCTGCAATCAAGGTGGTACGGACTTTCAATAATTGCTTGCCCATTTCACTTACTCCCGAAAAATTCCCCAGTTGCCCCACAGGCTAAATGCAAGGCATGAATATATAGGTCGACTGAAGCACCGCCGCGGCATTGGCACTGCCGCCTACCCCCCGGCTGCTGACCCGGTAGATGACATCGGGGTCCCGATCCGGCACAAACTCAATATCCGCAGCGCTGCCACTGCTGCAGCTGTAATCAATACGCTCCACCAGATAACGCGGTGGGGCAGCCAGATCACCCACCGGCGTTGAGGCCGGTGCCGACCGACTTTGCCATTCGCTGGGGCTCCAGTTGGCCACCATGTGGTACGGCGTCCAGGTCGGCAGGTTGTTATAAAGCCCGCTCGAGGCCCAGTTCCCCGTGACAAAATTTGCGCTCGGCTCAATAACGCTCTCTCCATCCCTGAGCGCCGCTTCCGCCGCCTGAAAGGCCAGTTGCCGGTCGCGCATATTACCCACCATCTGCTCCTGCATGCCGGACCCCCGGATGGCGCCCAGCGCCACCACCGTCATCAGCAACACCATCATCATGCCGACAATCAACACGGCTCCCCCTTGGGTGTGGCTCAGTGCACGATCCGGCGCGGTGAATACAGACATAATCGACTCCTGGAATTAATGCATCCGGCTGCGGATGCTCACTGTCTGGGTGAAAACCTGGCGCAGACGGCCATCGTTGAACGTGACCTCCGCACCGCCGAAATTCAGGGTCTGTGCGTCGGCCAGGGCATTGCCCTCGGGTCCTTCCACCAGCAACTCCATGCGCACCGCCCGCACATCATCCCAGGGGGCCGAGGCGGCAAAGGCACCGCCGGTGCTGTAGGACAAGCGCATATCCGTAACCCCTTCCAGCAGTTCCTGGGGCGCATCATTCGCCACCTGACGCCAGAGCGACGGGCGACCCGTCACCCCGCTGTCGGCAATGTAGTAGGCGATGGTGCTGACCTTGAAGACCTCGGCGCCGATATCGTACTGCTCCGGCCAGGTGGGACTGATATTGCCCGGAGTCATGCCATCCGGTGTGCCGCCGGAGTGCACCGCAAGCACATTCTGTCCGGTCTGCTGCAGATTGGTGATCTGAAACAATCGGCCCTTCGAACAGTCGGACAGCAGGATAATGTCCTGTCCACAGATATCGCCCAGACAGTCGCCCGACACCGCACCCGTCACCCGCACGTTGGCATTGTTGCCGGTGGGCTGATTGATATTGAAACTGGACTCCCCGGCACTGCGCACCAGAATCACATCCGTACCCGCCAGAGGTGTGCCCTGCACCACCGCCGCGCCCGCGGCGGCACTGTACCCCTGCACCGCCGGGCCGGCGAAGTTCAGCATGGGGTTGCCGCTGGGATTGAGGCCATTGGTGATGCAGCCCGGCGTACCGGGAGTGCGGCAGTAGCCAGTGCCGCTCTCCAGCCTTCTGAACTGACTGGCGCCGCAGCCCATATAACCCGCCATGCGGATATCCCGGGCCATGATCTCCATGGCCAGCCGCCCGGTCTCCTGCACCCGGGACAAGCCCTGCTGGGTACTGTAGGTCTGGTTGCTGGCCAGGAACATCTGGGTGACGCCGGCCATCAGCACCACCGCCAACACCAGCGAGATCAGTAGTTCAATCAGTGACAAACCCTGTTGACTGCGCATAATCGAATCCCGCTCAAATACGTGTGGTGTAGACAAAACTTGCCGTGCCATCCTGGACGTCCTGCTGCTCGGGCCAGGTGACGGTGATGGTGCATACCCTGCCGCTGCACGAGGCATCCAGCTCCGAGCCCGCCGGCATATTGCGCAGCACGTCGGCGATTTCGCTTGAAGGCACCACCGCGGCAGCCGGCGGCTGCGGCGTTCCGGTTCCGTCAGTGGCCAGACGGATACGATCCAGAAAATCGTAGGCGGCAATATTGGCCTGGGAGCGATAGTAGGCGCCCTGGTTGTACTGAAGGGAGCGGTTCTGCAGGGCACTCAGTGCCATCAGAGAGCCGCCCAGAATCACTACCGTTACCAGCACTTCGACCAGGCTCAGGCCACGCTGTTTGCTGCTTGTCGTCATCATCGTATTCGCCATGATCAGTGCCCTATCCACAATTCACACGGGTGACCGCCACCATGCCCGCCGGTCCCACCCGCACCTGCCGCGCCGCGTTGCCCTGGCAGCCGGTAACACTGACTGTGGTGGTCATACCAGCGGTGTCCGCTCTGGGCAGCATGCCCGTTCCCAGAAAATCAATCCGGTCCCGACTGGAAGTGATGGCGGCATTGCTGGGCAGATCGTTGCCGGCCCAGACGCGAACCACCTCGTTGTTGCCGTTCTGATTCACCAGAAACACCAGCCAACCATCTGTCCAGTCGCTGCTGTTGCAGGTGGTGCCGTTGCTGGAGGCGCAAAGAGAAACCTGCAGGCCCCGCCGCACCGCCTCGGTTCTGGCCGTGTTCAGCGCCGCCACAAACTCGTCGCCCAACGCCTTGGCGCGATTGTTGTGCAACATGGTGGTCATATTGGGCGCCGCAATGGTCGCGATGATGACCAGAATCACAGTGATGATTATCAACTCAATCAGCGTGAAACCCTGCTGTCGTGTACGCATGATCAGCTTCCCGTTGTCTGTTTCTGTGTCTGCTTCTGTCGAGAACCCGGCGATGCCCACACGCCACCGGTCAACGCTGGACAGGCGAGCGGCATCAAGGCTATATTGACTGAGCCTAACACAGGCCATGCAAGGGACCATGGCCCCGGCGATACCCGGTCAACAGGGAGGAATGAACGGCGCAGCGGCTGCAGCCAATGCGAACTGGCTCACAGTTGGCCGTAACTAGACCATTTCCAGGGAGGGAACCCTTATGCCACACCGTGGTTTTACGCTGATCGAACTGCTGATCACCATTCTCATACTCATCATTCTGGTTACCCTGGCCGCCCCCGGTATGGCGGGCCTGCTGCGGCACAACCGCACCCAGGTCACCGCCCATGAACTCTTCCAGGCCCTGCAGTTGGCCAGGCTGGAAGCGGTGCGGCGCAACGACCGGGCCACCATCCGTCCCCTGGGAGATAGCTGGCAGGAGGGTTGGGTGGTGTTTGCCGACCCGGAACACAGCGGCCGGCTGCCGGATGAGAGTGAATTCCTAGCGCTGGGGTCACCTAAAAAGGGCGTGCGGGTCAGCGCCAACCGGCCCTTGCGGGACCATGTGTCCTTTCTCGGCACGGGTGAGAGTCGGCGCAGCGGTGGGGGCCAAAACTACCGGGGCGCCTTTCTGGCGGGCACTTTTACCGTCTGCCCGGAGCAGCAGGGGCGCGGCTATCAATTGGTGCTGGCCCGGGGCGGACGGGTGCGGATGGAGCGGATAGACACGGCGGCTTGCGGGTTTTGATGCCTGCTCCTCCTATGGGCGCAAGGCCCGAGGCAAGGTGAAACTGATGGTCTCGGGGGTGCCCGCAATTTCCAGCGGCGGACGGGCGCCGGCCTGTTGCAAGCGAGTCACTACCTGTTGCACCAGCACCTCCGGGGCCGATGCGCCGGCGGTGATACCGACGCTGGTTTTGCCGTCGAGCCAGGCCGGGTCTATATGGTCCGGGCCGTCGATCAGGTGGGCCTGGGTGCCGCAGCGCTCGGCCAGTTCCTTGAGGCGGGTGGAATTGGAGCTGTTGGGCGAACCCACCACCAGCACCAGGTCGCATTCCAGAGCCAGTTGCCGCACGGCGTCCTGGCGGTTGGTGGTGGCGTAACAGATGTCGTCCCGGCGCGGACCCTGAATGTCGGGGAAGCGCCGGCGCAGGGCGTCGATGACCCGGGCGGTGTCGTCCATGGACAGGGTGGTCTGGGTCACATAGGCCAGGGTGTCGGGGTTGCGCACCTGGAGTTGGGCGGCGTCCGCCTCGTTTTCCACCAGATAGATGTCACCGCCGTTGCCGCGGTCGTACTGCCCCATGGTGCCTTCCACTTCCGGGTGACCCTGGTGACCGATGAGCACACACTCACGCCCTTCACGGCTGTAGCGCAGCACTTCGATGTGCACCTTGGTGACCAGCGGGCAGGTGGCGTCAAACACCTGCAGACCGCGCCGTTTGGCCTCGTCCTGCACGGCCCGGGAGACGCCATGGGCGCTGAAAATGACGATAACGTCGTCGGGCACCTGCTCCAGTTCATCCACAAACACCGCGCCGCGCTGGCGCAGGCTGTCCACCACAAACTTGTTGTGTACCACCTCGTGGCGCACGTAGATGGGCGCGCCAAACACGTCCAGGGCCCGATTGACTATGTCAATGGCCCGATCAACCCCGGCACAAAAACCCCGGGGATTAGCAAGCTTAATATCCATCAATGCACCTGCGCCGGTTCAATACGGATGATGGCCACCTCGAACAGAATATCACGCCCGGCCAGGGGGTGGTTGAAATCCACCACCACCTCGTCGTCGTCATAGGCTTTGACAACGCCGGGCAGTTCCGTTCGCTGGGCGTCGGCAAACAGCAACATCAGCCCCTCTTCCAATTGCATGTCCGGGTCGAAGTCGCTGCGCGGGATGCGCTGCACATTGGCCGGGTTGTACTGACCGAAACCGTCTTCCGGCGTTACCACAAAGGTTTCCCGCTCGCCTTCGCGCAGGCCGTGAATGACCTTTTCAAAGCCCGGCAGCAGGCTGCCGTCGCCCACGGTAAATCGCGCGGGCTCGCCCTCGAAGTTGGAGTCCACTTCCTCGCCCTCGGCCAGGCGCAGGGCGAAGTGCAGGGTCACGGTGGTGCCGGGGCCGACGGTGAGATCAGCCATGGCGGGTCCTATCCCTGTCGCCGCTCTTGCCGAACAGGATATCGAAGATAAACAGACCCGCCCCGGTGCTGATGGCCATATCGGCCACATTGAAGGCGGGAAAGTAACGATCCTCATAGTGGAACACGATAAAGTCCACCACATAGCCCAGGGTCACCCGGTCGTAGAGGTTGCCCAGGGCACCACCCAGAATCAGGGTCAGAGCCACGGCTTCCAGTCTCCTGGTTGCGGCGGAACGTGCGATCCACACCAGCAGCACGGCGCTGAACACCACGGCCACCACCGTAAAAAACCAGCGCTGCCAACCGCCGGCACCGGCGAGAAAGCTGAAGGCGGCGCCCTCGTTGTGCCAGAGGGTGAAATTGAAAAAAGACGTAAACACCAGCGGCTGACCGTAATCGAGCGCCGCCGAGGCCCAGGCCTTGGTGGCCAGATCCAGTACCGCCACCAGCAGCGCCAGACCGTAGAGCCACCAGGCCAGGCGTGGCAGGGGCCGGGGGAAGGGGTTGCGCAGTACCGCGACCTCAGGCATAGCGTCGTTCCTCACCGTCACCCTCAATATTCTCCACGCAGCGGCCGCAGATGTCCGGGTGCGCGCTGTGGCTGCCCACATCGGGCCGGTGGTGCCAGCAGCGGGCGCACTTGGCGTGAGACGACTTGCGCACGCTGACCCGCAGTCCTTCCAGATC
Organism: Marinimicrobium sp.; assembly: GCA_050486405.1. GTDB lineage: Bacteria > Pseudomonadota > Gammaproteobacteria > Pseudomonadales > Cellvibrionaceae > JBJHDF01. Next base: position 34,198 of record JBJHDF010000017.1, read on the forward strand.
GGTGGCCTCGGCGTCTTCGCCGGCCTCCGCCAGCGGCCGCAATTCGGCCGTGGAGGTGATCAGCACAAAGCGCAGCTCGTCTTCCAACTGTTGCAATTGTGTCAGCAAGCGGTCGTCGCAATAGAGCACCACTTCGGCGCCCAGGGAGCCGCCGATGGCGCCACTGGCGCGCCGGGCCTCCAGCACTCGGTTGACCGCCGTTTTCACCTCGGCCACCCGGCCCCAGAAGGCCTGATCCAGCGCGCCGCCGGATACCGCCGGCAATTCGTACCACTCGGCGAGAAACACCGACTCGCCCTGCTGGCCGGGAATCAGCGGCCAGATTTCGTCGGCGGTGAAACTCAGAATGGGCGCCAGCCAGCGCACCAGCGCCTGGGACAGATGGTAGAGCGCGGTCTGGGCCGAGCGCCGGGGCAGGCTGTCGGCCCGGGTGGTGTACTGGCGGTCCTTGATGATGTCCAGATAGAAACCGCCGAGGTCCACCACGCAGAAGTTGTGCAGTTTCTGGTAGATCTGGTGCAACTGGTAGTTGTCGTAGGCAGCCTGCAGTTCTTCCTGCAAGCGGGCGGCGCGCCCCAGGATCCAGCGATCCAGTTGCACCATGGTGTCCACCGCCACGGCGTCAGCAAGAGGGTCGAAGCCGTTGAGGTTGGCGAGCATAAAACGCGCCGTATTGCGGATGCGCCGGTAGGAGTCGGCGGTGCGCTTGAGAATTTCGTCGGATACACTCATCTCGCCGGAGAAATCCGTGGCGGCCACCCACAGGCGCAGCACGTCGGCACCCAGATCGTTCATCACTTTCTGCGGCGGGATCACATTGCCCAGGGATTTGGACATCTTGCGCCCGTCGGCGTCCACGGTAAAACCGTGGGTGAGCACCGTCTTGTAGGGTGGCTCGCCATTCATGGCCACGGCAGTTTTCAGGGACGACTGGAACCAGCCCCGGTGCTGGTCCGACCCTTCCAGGTAGAGGTCGGCCGGGTAGCCGAGCCCCTCGCGCTGTTGCAGCACCGCGTAGTGGGTGACGCCGGAGTCGAACCAGACGTCCAGGGTGTCGGTGACTTTCTGGTACTGTTCAGCGTCGGCGCCCAGCAACTCGTCGGCGTCGAGATCAAACCAGGCGTCCATACCGTCCTGTTCCACCCGTTTGGCCACGGCTTCAATCAGCGCCGGGGTGTCCGGGTGCAGTTCGCCGCTGTCGCGGTGCACGAACAGGGCAATGGGCACGCCCCAGGTGCGCTGGCGCGAGATGCACCAGTCCGGCGAACTGGCCAGCATGGCGTCGATGCGCGCCCGGCCCCAGTCCGGTACCCAGCGCACACCGTCCACCGCTTTGGCCACCTGACCGCGCAGATCCTGTTTGCTCATGCTGACAAACCACTGGGGTGTGGCGCGGAAGATCAGCGGTGTCTTGGTGCGCCAGCAGTGGGGAAAGCTGTGGGTGATCTTGCCCACTGCCAGCAGCGCGCCTTTTTCCCGCAGCAGTTCCACCACTTTTTCGTCCACCTTGTAGACGTGGTCGCCGGCAAAAATCTCCACGCTGTCGCGGTAGTAGCCGTTGTCGTCGATGTAATTGAGCGTGCCTATGCCGTACTTCTGCCCCACCAGAAAGTCGTCCATGCCGTGGTCGGGGGCGGTATGCACGCAGCCGGTACCGGCTTCGGTGGTGACGTGCTCGCCGCAGAGCACCGGCACCTGGCGCGCGTAGAACGGATGCTGCAACAACAGGTGTTCCAGCGCCGCGCCCGGGCAGCGGCCAACGATGCTGTAGTCGGCGATGCCGGCGCGCTGCATGACGCTGTCCACCAGGGCTTCGGCCATCAGCAGCCGCTGCGCGCCCGCCTGTACCACCGCGTAATCGAGTTCCGGATGCACGGACACCGCCTGGTTGGCGGGCAGCGTCCAGGGCGTGGTGGTCCAAATGACGAGCGAAACCGGCCCGTCGCCGGCCAGATCCGGCACCGCTTTGGCCAGGGCCACCGGGTCGCTGAAGGCGAAGTTGACGTCGATGGAGAAAGACGTCTTGTCGTGGTACTCCACTTCGGCCTCGGCCAGGGCCGAGCCGCCCACCACACTCCAGTAGACGGGCTTGAAGCCGCGATGCAAATGACCCTTGTCGATGATGCGGCCCAGGGCGCGGATGATGTCCGCTTCGAAGCGGTAGTCCATGGTCAGGTAGGGTTTGTCCCAGTCGCCCAGCACCCCCAGACGGATAAAGTCGCGCTTCTGCCCCGCCACCTGCTTGGCGGCGAAGTCGCGGCATTTCCGGCGGAAAGTTTTCACGTCCACCTTGACGCCGGCCTTGCCGATTTTCTTTTCCACCTGGTGTTCGATGGGCAGGCCGTGGCAGTCCCAGCCGGGCACATAGGGGGCGTCGAAGCCGCTCAAGGTGCGACTCTTGACGATGATGTCCTTGAGAATTTTGTTGACCGCGTGACCGATATGAATATCGCCGTTGGCGTAGGGCGGCCCGTCGTGCAGCACAAAACGCGGACGACCGGCCCGGGCCTGGCGAATCTGCCGGTAGATGTTTTCCTTCTGCCAGCGTTCGAGAATGGCCGGTTCGCGCTGGGCCAGATTGGCCTTCATGGCGAAGGAAGTTTCGGGCAGATTGAGTGTCGCTTTGTAGTCAGTCATATCCAGTCTAATCGGTTCTGAAAAAATCCCGCGCCTGTGCGATGTCACGCTGCAGTTGCTGGCGCAATGCTTCCACCGAAGCAAATTTCTGTTCGCTGCGCAGGCGCTGGTGAAACTGCACCGCCAGCCGCTGACCGTAGAGCGCACCGGCCGCGCCGCTGTAATCCAGCAGGTGCACCTCCAGCAGCGGCTTGTTCACCCCGCTCAGGGTCGGCCGCACACCGATATTGGCCACGCCCCGGTGCACGGCACCGTCATGGGTTTCCACCGTGACCGCATACACCCCCTGCAACGGCGAGCGGTAGCGACGCAACTGGATATTGGCCGTGGGCACGCCCAACTGCCGGCCCAATTGCTGCCCGTAAACCACCCGCCCGGAAATCCGGTAGGGACGGCCGAGCAGCTGCTCGGCCAGGGCAAAATCCGACGCTTCCAGCGCAGCGCGGATGCGCGTGCTGCTGATGCGTTCGCCGTCGAACTCCAGGGTATGGGTATCACTGACGCTAAAGCCGTGTCGTATACCCGCCGCCTGCAGCAGCGCAAAGTCGCCGGTGCGGTCGCAGCCAAAACGGAAATCGTCGCCCACCACCAAGTGGCGCACGCCCAGCCCCTCAACCAGAATCCGCCGCACGAATTCATCGGCGGACAGGCGGCGCAGATCGTCGTTAAACTTCAGACACAGCACCCGCTGGGCACCGGCGACAGACAGCGCCTGCAGTTTTTCGCGCAGGCTCATCAGCCGCGCCGGCGCCCGTTCACCGGCAAAGTACTCGTGGGGCTGAGGCTCAAACAGCATCACCGTGGCCGGCAATCGGTGCTCGCTGGCGGCTTCCGCCAGTTGCCGCAAAATGGCCTGGTGGCCCAGGTGAACCCCGTCGAAGGTGCCAATGGTGGCCACACAGGGCCGGTGCCGGTGACGCAGATTGTGCAGACCGCGAATAAACTCGGTGGGCAACGGATTCACAGTGCTCCAGGGCGTTGTTCAGGCAAAGGCGGGAGTATACAGGAGCATGGGGCTGATGGTAACAGTGGCAGGGGAGCTGGCTTTCAATCGGGAGCCGACACCAGTTCCGCGCCCGAGCGCACCAACACCCGGGGGCCGAATTCACTCTCCCAGGTGTGGGTGACGCCGTCAATGGTGACGGTAACGTTGGGGTGGAGCGCGCGTTTGATTTCCACCGCCGCCGCCTTCGACTGCCGCTGGCGGGCGGCCAGGCGTTCCAGTATCGAGAGCAGCCGCTGTTCCCGGATTCTCAGGGCTGAAAGCGTGGCCTGGATGCGGCCCGCCCTCTCCGGCATGGGGGGATGAAGCTTGCCGTCGTCCTCGGGCACCGGTTGCAGCAGGGTTTCCAGCTTCTGGCAATTGTAGCGACAGAGGTTCAACGCCTTGTTCAGGCGTTCGGTGAGCCGACGCTTGCGATTGGGGCGCCCCACCCGGACTTCCGTGGGCACGCAGGCCTCGCTGCCGATGGTGTTGGCCACCACCCGCAGGGCGGCCTGCACCTGGCCGCCGATGATGCTGCCCTTGCCACCGCCCTGCCCCAGCAGTACCTTGCCGCCGCTGCGCAACTGACTCTGCAGGACATATTCGCGCACCATCAGGTCGCGCCCGGCGGTGACTTCCGCCAGGTTGACGAAGCGGGCGCTGATGTCGCCGCCGGCCTGAACATGGGTACGCAGCTGGTGCCCGTCATCCGTGACCTTTTCCTCGCCGAGGATACCACCCTGGATCACCAGGTTCTTGCGCGCCACCACCCGGGCCTTTTCCACCATGCCGCGGATATAGATGTCACCGCTGGCCTGCACCACAAAGCCACTGGTGACGTCGCCGGCGATCTCCAGGGAACCGTCGAAGTCGATATTGCCGGTATCGAGATTGACGTTCTGAATGCGCAGCATGGGGTCCACCCGCACGCCCCGGGGCACCACCACCGGATGACCCTTGGCGGTTGCCACCAACAGGTGCGGATCCACGGGAGAGACAGCGGCTCCCTCGGTATCCCGGGAGAACTCCCACAGGGTGCCGGGCTTGGCCGGAATGCTGGTGCCCACCACATCCATACCGGGCACACCGGCGGTGGGGGGGATACGGCGCATCAGTTCGGTGCCCGCTTCCACCACCACGAACTCATGCAACTGGTGCAGATCCACCCGGCCCCGCTCGTCTTCCAGCAGTTCCAGATTTTTGCAGGCTTCCACCAGCACCTCGAAGCGGGCATCCTCGCCGTTCTCCGGCGGTCTGGCCCTCGCCACACAGACATTTTCGCCGTGCCCCTGGGCCACCAACTGCTCCAGTTCCTGCCGGCAAAGACACTCCCGGGGCACCCGCTGGGCGGCCAGTTCCGCCACCAGCCGCTCCCGGGTCAGCCCCTTGCCGCCATAGCAGCGGGTGGCGGTAAGGTAGAGAGCGCTGCGATCCGGGGGCATGCGCCAGCTGAGCACCGAATCCCGGCGCTCGGCCACCACCATACTGCCAGTGTTGGCGCGGTTGGCCTGGAGCACCACGGATTGCAGAGTCATGTCGGGAGCGTAGAAGTCGCCGTAGCCGGCCTCGGCCAGCATCTCCTGCAGACTTTCGACGCTGATGGCGCTGGCGTCGGGAGAGGGTGTCAGGGTGGCGGTGACCAGGCCGCTGCCATGGTCCAGATCCAGCTCAATAAGTGAGGCCCGCACCGGCCGGGGGTCGATGTCCGGGGGAGCCGACTCAGGCGCGGGGTCGGCGGTGCTGGCGGGATCTGTGTCGGCCATATAGTGAAGCCTATCACAAAAATAATTTTTTGCCGGGTTTCAGCGTGCACCGCGAAAATCCCGTAACTTGACGCCAAAAAGCCGCAAACTCAGCAAATAGGCCAATAAACCGCCCAGACAGATCAGCGCCAGATGGCCGGCGCGCTGCCACCAGAGCCACAGCTCCCAGCCGGACCAATGCTGTAACAACCACCAGAGCAGTGCCACCATAACGCCGTTAGCCAGCCCGTAGCGCAGCAACAGCGCCCCCCAGCCAGGCTGGAGCACCAGAAAACCGCCCCGGCGCAGCCCCCGATAGAGCAGGAAGGCGTTGAGCGCCGCAGACAGGGAGGTGGCCAGCGCCAGCCCCACATGACCGATGGTAAAGAAAAAGTGCAGAGGCACCACAAAAGCCAGATTGAGCGCCATATTGGCCACCATGGCGACTATGCCGATGCGCACCGGGGTTTTCATGTCCTGGCGGGCGAAATAGCCCGGCGCCAGTACCTTGATCAGCATAAAGGCCAGCAGGCCCAGGGCGTAGGCGCGCAGACTCAGGGACGCCATCTGCATGTCGCGCAGGCCGGTCTCGCCGTACTGGAACAGTGTCAACAGGATCGGCTCCGCCAGCAGCACCAGCGCCAGGGTGGCGGGCACCGCCAGCAGCAATATGAAGCGCAGAGCCCAATCCAGGGTGCGGCTGAAACGGGCCGGATCGCTGTCCGCGTGCTGGCGGGACAGACTGGGCATGATCACCGTGGCCACCGCCACGGCAAAGACCCCCAGCGGCAGTTCCACCAGCCGGTCCGAATAGTAGAGCCAGGAGACACTGCCCACGGGCAGAAACGACGCCAGAATGGTGTCCAGCATCAAGTTGATCTGGCTCACCGAGACGCCGAACAGCGCCGGCGCCATCAGCACCAGAATGCGCCGGACCCCGGGGTGGCGCCAGTCGATGACGGGCCTGGGCAGCAGGTGTATCCGCTGCAGAAAGGGCAACTGGAACATCAATTGCACCACCCCCGCCACCAGCACCCCCCAGGCCAAAGCCACGGCGGGCTCCGCGAACAGGGGCGCCGCACAGAGAGCGGCGGCGATCAGGCTGACATTGAGCAGCACCGGCGTAAAGGCGGGAATCGCAAAGCGGTCGTAGCTGTTGAGAATGGCGCCGGCAAACCCGGTGAGGGAAATCAGCAGCAGGTAGGGAAAGGTGATGCGAATCATGTCCCGGGCCAGGGGGAATCGCACCTCGTCCCCCACAAATCCCATGGCAAACAGGGCCGTCACCACCGGGGCGCCCACCACCGCCAGCAGGGTTACGGCGATCAGCACCGAACCCAGACAGCCGGCCACCCGGTCCACCAGTTCCTTTACCGCCGCCTGGGTGCCCTTCTGCCGGTACTCCGAGAGCACCGGCACAAAGGCCTGGGCGAAGGCGCCCTCGGCAAACAGGCGGCGGAAGAAATTGGGAATCTTGAAGGCGATAAAAAAGGCGTCGGCTCCGGGGCCGGAACCGATCACCCGGGCGAACACCACGTCCCGCGCCAGACCCAGCACCCGGGAGACCAGAGTCATGCCGCCCACCAGGGAACTGGAGCGCAACAACCCCGGGGCGCGGGGGACCGCAGCGTCTGGCTGTTTACTCGTTTCTTCTAACAATGGTCGCCGGTCCAGTCCGTCATTGGTGGGGGCATTATCCCCGCTCTGCCCGGCAAGGAACAGCCCGGCCCGGGCCATTGCCACAATTGGCCACAATTGAAGGTCACTTTGCCCTTTTCCCTACCCGCCCCTGCCCGGATTGAATAGTTAAATGATTTCATCGACAACCGGCACAGAGGCCACGACCATGCAGATGATTCAGGCAACACCCTACCGGAAACCGCACCTGGCACAGCACCGCCACGTCCTGGGGACCACGCCCATTGCTTTTGATCCACTGGACCTGCACATTTTTTTCGACAGCGGCAGCGACGACCTCAATCTGCGCAGCCGGCGGCTGGTCATCAAGCTGGCCCGGTTCCTCAAGGAACAGCCCCATCTGGGTGTGCGCCTGCACGGCCACACCGATCCCCGGGGCACCGATGAATACAACAACGTGCTGGCGGATTACCGCACCCGCAACGTGGCCGCGCTGCTGCTGGTGGCCGGCGTCAACAGCCAGCGCATCCAGCGGCGCCCGGTCGGGGCCAGTGGCTCCACCGCCGCCCTGGGCGATCTGGCCCACTACGCCATGGAAAGGCGGGTAAGCGTGGAGATAATCCCCTTATCCACCATTCAATAACCCGGGTTATAGCGTCCCGCCCCTCCCCCAGCCCCCTTCTTGGGGAGGAGGGGGAGTATTGACTCCCTCCCCTCTTCAGAGGGCGCCTGCACGGATGCAGGTGGTAGAGCGACGCAGGAGCCCAAGCCGCAGAGGACCGGGAAGGGGAGCACGCGGGAACCCCTCCCCCACATTGCCCAGGCAGGCGCTGGCAGCAGCTGGCGGCGCCGCTTATTGGCAGGATTCCTTTGTGATACAGTAGTTAATATTCTGCGGCTGGCAAACGCCGAGTGAGGTTCTGCGGGGAGCAGACACCTGACCCGCTGACTGCGCAATCTATTGCACTTATTACATGAATCCAAGGACTATAATGTCAAAGTCTTTTTCCATTGCTTGTGTCGTCGATAACGTGCCACGCTTTTTTACCGAGCTTGTTTTGTGGGTAATTTGTGTTGAGCGCTTCCTGCCCCGGGATGTTTTTCGGCCAATAGTCTATCTTGTTGGTGACACGCCTCTGGAGATCGCGGCGTGGCTGCAGGATCGGGGCATCGCGTGCAGATCCGTATTGCCCATGGTGCCGGGGTCGCCCCACTGTAACAAAATCGCGCCTTTTTTGGATGATCATGCCGAGGATTATACGATCGTCAGTGACGTAGATTTATTTTTTGTCGATGATCCATCTGTTTTTTTTAGATCGGACGGAATCAGGGCGGCACCAAACAATCATTGCAATCCCCCGGGGCGTATTTTCAGGGATATTCTCGCTGCAAGTGGACTGAACAGGTCCTATAGGCCTGGCGTTGCTATCTACAGAAACGGAGAAGGCTTGCGCGAAAGTCACATCAACAATATCAGTGGAGGAATTGTGGGGTTGCCGTCCGGCAAGGCGGCACTGTTTGCATCACGATGGAAGAACTGGGCGGAATGGCTCGTGAAAAATCGTACGTTGCTTTCCAGGTGGGAAATACATGTGGATCAGGTCTCTTTTGCACTTGCGGCCGAGGACATCGGCGTGGACGTTGAGTTTCTTCCGCCGCAAGTCAACACTATTTTGCATTCGCTGAATGAGATTTCAACAGTGTATGCGCTTCACCTGTCAAGCGGGCATATCCCCAGGTTTCCGGAGTTATTCAATGAAGACCGGACATTGAACCCAGCCGGGCTTGAAGACGGTGTTGCGGATGGAATCGAAAGGCTCAACGGGTGCATTCAGGAAGCGATGCGGTTGCTGCCGACGCTTGGGTTTACACGGGATCACATAGATACGTTCATGAATCCAAAGTGGCACCGTAAGAAATGAACAGTCCACGACAGAAGTTGTTCCTCCACGTCGGCCTGCCAAAGACAGGGACAAGTGCGCTGCAGACGTGGTGCAACAAATATCGAGAAGACCTGAAAGAAGATGGGGTCATTTATCCACCCGTCAACAGTATGGCCGGCGGACCGAAACATCAATATGTTGTAAGTGGGCTCTTTAAAAGCAATCTAACAGCATTACGCACGGCACTTTCGAATGCTGATGATCACGGAAACATTTTACTTTCCGCGGAAGGAATGACAAACCATTTGTACGACTTCAGGCTGTCGGCCTTGAGTGAATTCAGAAGCGTAACGGAAGGTTACGATGTCCATGTATTCCTGGTATCTCGGCAGGTTGATTCCTGGACAAGGTCATACTACAAGCAATGCGTTATCAATCCGACCAATTCTGAATTCGCCTACGGCACCGCATTGAGATATGAGGAGTTTGCTCAACTTCCACGGGTTCGTCGCCTCGCGAATATCAAAAACGTGGTGCAGGACGTTGCGGCCGCTTATGGTGCCAGAACCGTCACGGCGGCTCGGTACGAAGAGGACTGGATGGGAGAGCTGCTGTCCATCATCGGCGCCGGGCAACGGGGGAGAATGCAGCTTGACCAGGTCAACGAAAGCGTGGCGGACGGGCTGATCGAACCTATTCGTCAACTCAATGGTATGGGCTTGTCCGTGCAGGAACGTAACGCCTGGCTCAGTGTTATTCAGCATTGCTTTTCGACAAATCACAACATTTTACAAATGCAGGGGGCATCGACGGATATTGAGTCCCGGCTTGCGCTGATTGATAGCCGACTGCTAAAGCGGTTTACTGCGTCGAACAGTGATGAAGATCGAGTCTTGCAACGATTGAATGAATTCGTATTGGACCTCACGAGAAGACACCGTACGTCGTGAGATACGCTCCGATGCCCTGCTGGTTCTCCTTGCTTGACTGGTTTTCCGATGATAGCCGGCGGAAACTCCAGGAGCCAGTATATCAGCCCCCGGCGCTTGGCGACAGTGATTTAAAACCGGAGTTGACGTGGACGAACACAAGTCTTTTGAATTCGCGAGAGGTGGCCAACCCCGATGAGGCAAGATAAACCAGAGCCGAGCTACTCGGCCGACAATCTCGCAGTGTGGAAGAAAAACGTCGATTTCCTGGCCGACCCCCGTTTCGTGGAAGCGTACCGCTGCGGCATGGGTTCGGGGCATCACATGTGCCGGCCGCCCGGTTCGGACCGGGACATTCACATCGAGTGGCGCGTTCACGTGCTGCTCTGGGCGGCGGTGCACGCCGCAAAGCTGGCGGGCGATTTCGTTGAGTGTGGAGTCAATACGGGGATCTACTCCCTGGCCGTCTGCCAGTACCTGGACTTCAATCGGACGGGCAAATCTTTCTACCTGTTTGACACCTACTGTGGGATTCCCGCCGAGCAGATGACGGATGAAGAGCGCTCCCTGGGGCGTGCCGACCAACACAGCAAGCTGTACAGTGAGTGTTACGACATCGCCCGGCGTAATTTCTCCCCCTACCCGAAGGCGGTTCTGGTCCGTGGAGTGGTTCCCGATACCCTGGACACAGTGGATATCCCAAGGGTTTGTTACCTGTCCATCGACATGAATATCGTGCAGCCTGAGATTGCAGCGATCGAGTTCTTCTGGGACAAGCTCTCACCAGGGGCGCCAGTGATTCTGGATGACTATGGCTGGGAGCATTTTAGCCCTCAGAGGGAGGCGATGAACGCGTTTGCGAAGCGGAAAAGTGTCGAGATCCTGACTCTGCCGACGGGGCAAGGTTTGTTGCTGCGTCCCCCCGACTGAGATTGTCTTCCAAACGTGACGATGGAACGTCGCCAGTTGCCATCGTCAACGGGGCATGCAGCGTCGGGTTCCGATGAAAGAGCAGTTTGGGGCTCACGCCGCGAACACGGCGAAAAACGGTCGGGTCGAGGGCGTCCGGGCGTTTTATTGCCAGCATGTTGAAGCCGTGCGTCGGTCCGTCGGTGTGTATGGAGTCCAGCTCAACAAGCTCGATTGGCGAGCCATTCATCGCGACATTGCTCTGATAGTCGCGGATCGCGAAGATGCGATAGCCGCAGGTGGTCAGAAAGCGAACAATGTCGGTTTGGGTGATACCGGCGGACCAGTCAGTGTAGGCGCCGTGAATCTCGAAGATGACGTGGGGCGCGCGATCCGCTGGCTGCTCCAGGAACCGCTGCCCCCCCTGAAGCGCCGCGAGCTCACCGCCTTCCACATCCAGCATAATGAGCTGGATTTCGGCAATGCCGTTGGCGTCGCCGTAGGTTTCGAGAGTGGTCGTCGCCAGGCCGTCCGGCGCCACCTGCGGCGCGGCATGGGCGTCATCGCCGACGAGGGCCAGGCGAACCCTGGGGTCGGACCAAAGGGCGATTTCATTGATCACGACATTGTGTAGTTTGTTTTGCCGTGCATTCTCTGCGAGCAGACCAGCGCTGTCCGGCGAGGGTTCGAAGCAGTGGACGGTGCCCCGGCCACGCAGCCGGTCGGCGACCGGAACCGCCTGGTCTCCCATATAGGCACCGCCAATGACAACGTGGCGTGCGTCGCGCGTCAATTCCAGCAGGGTTCTGGTGGTCTGCGGCTCCCAGACGTGGTCCGGCTCTGGATCATCCGACAGCAGGAAATCACGGGCGATCTTCGAGCTATAGCGGAGCGAGAGCTCCAGGCCGGACTTCAGCCGCTTGGTGAACAGGTGGCCCCGCCCGAAAACGGCGTCCAGGATCGGTCCTGTCACGCACTCACGGACGTCGAATCCCTCGGGTGCCATTCTGCGCGCCTGTGCTTCGTAGCGCTTCAGCAGCGCGACCAACTCTTCGGTAGTGCGCTCCTCATGCCCTATTGCGCGCAGTGCTGCTGCGAGCCGGTCGGTGGACGCCGGGAGAGCCTGTGACGGCTGTGGGTGGCTGCGCACTTTTTCCTCGCGCGGGGCATCAGCGCACATCGGCATCTCCCGGCGCCGGGGCGTCCACGCGCAGCAATGTTTCGGCCTCAACGTTGATCATGATCCCGATGCTCTCCCCGGGTAGTTTACGCAACCTGTTGTGTGGAGGCGGCTCGGTGGGCGACGCGGCGTCAGCGCTTGCCTTGTCCTCCACCAGTTGGTCTTCCGGTCTGTCGTAGTGGCCCGGTTCACCGCGGTTGTCGGACGAGATCGCGTTGCGGCGCAGCGCCTCGGCAATGAAGGCAAGCTTTTTTCTGTATCGGCGGCGCGTATCGGTGCCGTCGGTAAACAGGTCGCTGAACAGAGTGAGCTGCTGTTGTATGGCTTTGTGCGAATACATGGGGCTCTCCGCGAAGTCACTGCGCAAATGGGCTGGCGTTCCGCAGCGTTCGGCTATAATCCGCAACATCAAGGACTCCGTGAGCTTTTCCGCTGCGCTGCTATCGAGGGAACTTACCTCCAGCAGATCCTGCTTGAGGAATCCGGCAATTTTCAGAACCAACTCGCTATCGTGTATGAAGAAGAGTACTGATTCGGGCCGCAGATAACTGTGATTGTAGTTGCGGGTGCTGATGAACGCGATTTTTGGGATTGCCTTGATTTTACCGCGTAGCGCATCGTGGAGGCCCACCGAATAGTCATAGAGGCCGGCCAGAAACAGTTGTTGTGCCCGCTGATAGCGCTCCAGCAAAAGGTCGCGACGCGTCACGGCATAGGTTGTCGCCACCGGCCACTGCGCGTAGCCCCTCGCACGCGCAACAGGCGAATCCGACTGGATGCCACGCGCCACCGAGAGACGACCGATAACCTGCTCAGAGTTCTTCAGGTTTAGATTGACAGTAGCACCCATTGCCGTGACAAAGTCAGTGTTTTCGCGTAGAAAACGCGCGCCTTGTTGAAAGACCTCCATCATTGGGAAGTCGTCGTCCGAGCCGACGACCAGGAGTTCGTCGTTCACATTCCGCAGCACATCGACGATACGCGCGAAGTAACACAGATCCGCCGGATAGGGCCTGTAGTCGATCGCCAGACTGGGCGCGGCGCCGGCAACGGTCTCCCGGTTCAGCGGTTTGTAGGATTCGTTGCTGCCGTCGGCGATGATGACGCCGGTGCCGGGATAGAAGTGATCGAGGAACGTCAGCACGCTGCGCAGCGAGGTGGGCCGATTTCGGGTCGGGATGAAGAGCCTCGGCATGGGGCTGTGCTCACGCTGTAGGTCGGCAGGTGAGTCCGCCACAGCCTGTTGCAGGCGATCTTCTTTCATTTGTTATAGCCTAAAAAGAGTGTCAGGGTCCAGCAAGCAAGTCGGCGGCAAGCTTCCCGCTTTGGGCTGGGGCACTGCGCCCGGGGTAGCCGGCGCGCTCGGTGGCTGCTTGCTCTCAGCCGAGGCCTTTCCGGGAGTAAGCTGGTCACGCAGATTCTCGTAGAAAGGTTCTTCCCCGCGATTATCGGTTGACCGGGCGTTGCGGCGCAAGCATGCCGCAATGAAAGACAATCTGGCATCGTAGCGTGCGCGAGTCTCGCTCCCCTCCGTGAACAGCTCATCGAACATGCCGAGCTGGTTCTGAAACGCTGGATGGAGGAAGATCTCACCTTCGGTGAAGCCCTGCTGCTTGAACGCCGGACCACCACAGTAGGCCGCAATCTTGCGCTGCATCAGCATCTCGGCATGGCGCATGGCGCCCTCTTCATCCAGGGCGCCGTCTTTAAGAAGATCGTTGCGAAAGCGCTCGACGATCCTCAGTGTCAGATCGCTGTGCTTCAAGAAGAGGAGTTTGCTACTGACTGGTCTGAGGTAACTGTGATTGTAGTTGTTTGTGCGCACGTAACCGAGCTTCGCAAAGGCCTTGGTTGTGCCCCAGGTCGCATCGTGAATACCGACGGTGTAGTCGTAGAAGCCGGCAAGAAACAGCTCGTCCGCCCACCGGTAGCGTTCGAGCAGCAGTTCGCGGCGGGTAAGGGCCTGGGTTGTCGGCATCGGCCAGGCCGCGTACTGCCGGGTCCGCACAGCCGCCGTAGCGCCGGAAATGTTACGTACCACCGCAAGCCGGGCCCTCATCAGGCCAGGCTCGGGCAGTCCAAGGTTGATGGAGGCGCCCATGGCGGTTCCGCACTCGGGATGCTCTCGCAGATACTGCACCCCCTGCTCGAAGACCTCCATCATGGGGAAGTCGTCGTCGCCCCCCATGATAAAGAACTCATCACGCTCGCCTTCCAGCACAGCGAGGGTGCGGTCGAACAAGCTCATGTCTTCGGGGTAGGCCTGATAATCCACTTCAAGCTCATTTTGTACAGTAGCGACTGCTACCCGATTTTCCGGCTTGAAACTCTCGCTGCTGCCGTCGGCGACGATGAGGCCGGTGCCGGGATAAAAGCAGCGGAGGTATTCCAGTATGCCACGCAGCGCCGTAGGGCGGTTGCGCGTTGGGATCAGAAGTCTGGGTATGGCTGTGGTCATGGTTGAACGTGGTTCAGTCTTCATTCAGCGGTCTCAATCAGCATGAAGGTGTGCGCTCGGTAGCTACAAACCGAGCGGCGAGAAATCGTGGTCATCGTAGTAGGCGGCAAGCTGCCTGATGCGCTCTTTCACGGCCATCGGCAACTGCTCGCCACGGCCGACTATGCCCACATTGCGCGGTGTGCGCGTCTGCGCCTCACTGACTGCGATGTCCAGGGATTCACTGTCGTGCGGCAGGCCTACATGGTCGGCTATGTCTCCGAGCGTTGCCTTCGGATCCTGGACCAGTTCCTCGTAAGTGACGCGTTTTACGTGCTCTGCGTTGGACCAACTGATATAGAAGTTGAGGTACCAGGGAATGATCATGTCGGCGATGAATGCGTAGATCCGGTCCGTGGGCCATCCCCTCATTTCCGTGGAAAAGTATGCCATGGGGATTGCCACCGGCCTGTTGCACAGGTGGTCCTTCATACTGACGACGACATCGAACAGGTTGCGGACAAGAACGATTGGCACTATGCCGTGTTCACGCAATATGGTGGCCGTCGGCTTGGTGTATCGCAAGTGCATCTGCGCGACAAAACCACGCGGCTTCGGAATGTGACGCACCGTACCCTGGTGCTGCATCTGTCGCAGAAGCTCCGTCTTGTAGATCTCTTTCTTCAGGTGTTCCAGGCAGATTTCCTGCTCACGCCGATGATAGCCGGGAACCAGGTAGGCATGGCGCATGCCTCTTATCTGCGCCAGGAGTTCGGTAAGGAACGTGGAGCCGCTCTTGGGCATGCAGGCTACGATGACGCGGTGCTCGCGGCGCGTTTTTTTTGAGCGGCGGGCCGGGCTCTGCAGCGGAGTGCTCATAGCGGAACGCGCCTCAGATAGCCGCCCGGCGCAAGTGAGAGCAGGAGCTTGTCTTCAAGGGCGTGGTCGATTTCGAACCGTAACGGCCGGCCATCAACGCCGAGTTGCTCCCGGTCCGTGAGCTGCGTCAGATACGCCGACACCGCTGTCGCCGGATTGTCGCCGCGGCTCCAGGGCCGGTCGGGAAAGAGGTCGTCGGATAGATCCTCGACGATGGTGTCGAAGACGATGCAGTAACTGCCGGGCGAGACCAGTGGCGCGTAAAGCTCCAACTCGGCCAGCACATGGTCGTGCGTGTGGTTGGCGTCCAGGCATAACAATACGCAGGAGTGTGCCGCCGCGATTTCACCGACTCTCGCTGCGACCTCCGGTGCGAGCGAGGAGCCCTCGATCAACTCGACGCGACTGCGCAGTGGGTGGGCGTCCAGGGCGGCACGGTTGTGTGAGCGAATGTCAATGTCGACGCCGACGACCTTGCGCTTTGGAGCCCGCGGGTCCAGCGTCTGTCCGGTCTCGGTTGCCTTGCAGAGTTCAAGCAGGGCCAGCAAGGAGGCGCTCAGCATCAGCGAACCACCGTGCGCGACACCCGTTTCGATGATCAGGTCCGGTTTCACCGCCCAGACAATCTCCTGCAGCGCCACCATGTCGCCCGGCAGCTGGATGATGGGGCGGCCCATCCACGTGAAGTTGTACATGTAGCGCTCGCGGAAGGCGTGCTCCATCCAGCGGGTCGACAGCGTCTGCCAGTCATGTGCGGCCGGATAACCGGAGATCCTGGCCTTCTTCTCGCGCTCGAAGGCGGCGACAGGGTCGCGTGAGGCGTCGGTCATGGGTGCTGTACTCCAGAACAGGTCTCAATCAGGCCCGGCAGGTCGTCGAGGATCGAGCCCTCGCTGAGTCCGAACTCATGCCGTACACGACTGACGTCGGCGGCAGGAAAGGCACGTATCGGAGCCTCGGGCGCAAAGGTTATGCGCGCACCGGTAAGTTGCCGGATTGCCTCGGCCAGTTCGGCATGGCGCGTCGCGCGGCCGCTTGCCACGTTGTAAAGGCGCTGGCGTCCGCCAACAGCGATTGCCGCCAGCAGCCGTGCTGCCTCCGGCGCAGCGATGTAGTCCTTCGCGGACTCGGGCGCCTCGCCAAAGGTGACTGTCCCGCGCTGATTCAGTTCGTCAAGCAGGGCGCTCAGAAAACCGTGCCGGGCTTGGCCGGGGCCGTACACGTTGGCGAGGCGGGCGACGCGCACGCAGGGCGTGTCCAGGGCAAGACAGATGGCCTCGCCCAGCAGCTTGCTGAGGTTGTAGAGCCCATCCAGGGACGGCGCGGCGCTCAGTGGCACCTCTTCTGTCGCTGGCGTTGCCGGATCCAGCCCTGCATAGACACGCGTGCTGGAGAGGTAGAGCCAGGAGTCGTAACGAAGCTGCTTCAGCAGGCGGGCGAGCAGGCAGACATGCGCCTCTACCGCCGCCAGGGGACGGCTGCGGAAGTCACCCGTCAGGCCGATGGCATAAATAACGTGCCCGGCGTCGCCTGTCGAGTGTGCGACCTCATTACGCCGTGGGACCGTCACCACATGCCCCCCGGCCCGGAGGTGGGCACATAGGTGGCCACCCACAAAACCCTCGCCGCCAAAGATCGTGAACCTCATACGGTGCGTCTCCGCGCTGGGACCGCGACTTCTTCGAGGCGTGGAACCGCGCGGACCAATCGCCCACCCCAGGCGCCGATGTAGTCGAGCTGAGCCGCGATCTCATCGGTCAGGTTCCACGGCAGGATGACCACCCAGTCCGGTTTCTCGGTACGCAGCCGCTCCTCGGAGACGACCGGAATATGGCTGCCGGGCAGGTATTTGCCTTGTTTGGCGGGGTTGGCATCGACCACATAGGGCAGCAGGTCCGCTTGCACGTTTGCAAAATTCAGCAGGGTCACGCCTTTGGCGGCAGCGCCGTAAGCGGCGACTTTCCAGCCGTTGCGGCGGGCGCTCAGCAGCCAGGTCAGGAACCCGTCCTTCACCTCTTCGGCGCAGGCCTGCATGCGTTGATAGAAGTCAGGTGTCGTCATCCCTGCCGTCTGTTCGCGCCGCAGCAATTCAGCGACGCCGGCGCTGGTTGCCCGGAGGTTGCCGTCGGCCCGGGTGGCGAAGACGCGCAGACTGCCACCATGGGTCGCCAGTTCCTCAACGTCGAAGATGCGAAGCCCGCCGGCCTCAAGGATGTGATGGACCGCCGTGAGCGAGAGATACGAAAAGTGCTCATGATAGACCGTGTCGAACTGGTTTTTCCGTACCAGTTGAAGCAGGTGGGGAAACTCGAAGGTGGCAACGCCCCCCGGCTCCAGCAGTTCCGCGACGCCGGCGACGAAGTCGTTGGGCTCGGGAACATGGGCGAGCACGTTGTTGGCCGTGATCAGATCGGCGCGTCGGCCCGATGCAGCCAGCTCGCGTGCCAGATCCAGGCTAAAAAAGCGCTCAATGATCTCAAGGCCGCGGCGGCGAGCAGCGAGCGCCGTGGCGGCGGTCGGCTCGATGCCGTAACACGGAATGCCGCGCGCCTGCACGTACTGCAGCAGGTAGCCATCGTTGGCCGCGATTTCCACGACGCGGCAGGTCTCGTTCAGGCCGAAGCGAGCCACCATGGTTTCGACGTAGCGTTCGCTGTGGCGCAACCAGGAAGTCGAGCAGGAGCTGAAGTAGGGGTAATCGGCAGTGAAGAGGTCCTCCGCGCCGGCATGGTCTTCCGTCTGTACCAGCCAGCACGCCTGGCAGACCAGGACACGCAGGGGGTGACAGGCCTCGGTTTGATTCAACGCCGGCTCCGAAAGCAGGGCATTGGCAAACGGCATCGCACCGAGGTCGAGGAGGGGCAGTTTCAACGCCGCGTGGCAGTGGCGGCATTTCATTTCAGCAGGACTCCTGAAAACCCCGGGTCGAGTGGCGGGGCGAGGGCATCACGTGGAGACAGCATGGCAATCGGCTCTGGCCAGGCGATTTGCAGCCGCGCGTCGCAGGGGTCGATGGCGATCTCGGCGGCTGGTGCATAGGGCGCCGTGTGAAGATACAACAGCTCGCAATCATCAACCAGCGTCTGGAATCCATGAGCGCAACCCTCGGGAATCAGCAGCATCCTGGCGTCGTCGGCGCTCAGTCGTTCGCCGTGCCAGTGCAGAAAGCTCGGTGAGCCGGCGCGCAGGTCGACCGCGATGTCGAAGATGGCGCCACGCAGACAGATAATGATCTTGGTTTCGGCGTGAGGCGGTTGTTGGAAGTGAAGTCCGCGGATCGTGCCGCGCTTGAGCGTATGCGTCCGATTGATCTGCTGGACCCTGCGTCCGCCAAGCAGCGGCTCCAGTTCTTCCTGGCAGTAGAGCCGCTCCAGCCAGCCTCGCGCGTCACTGAGCGGCCAGCGCTCGATCACGGTGACACCTGCGAGCCCGGTGGCCGTGCAACGAAACCGGCTGCTCATGCACTGACCTCCTGGTAGTGCGCGATCTGCGCCAGTGTCATTGCATGCAGGTCGCCACCCTCATGCCAGGCGCGGTACCAGGCAACGGTTTCCTCCAGCGCCCGCGCAAGGGGCAAGCACGGGCGCCAGTCGAGCAGAGCACGAGCGCGGGTCGAGTCCAGTCGCAAGACCGGCGTCTCCTGGATTCCCTCCGCATCCGGCTGCACCTTGATCGTCGATGTTGCTCCCCACAATGAAGCAAGGGAGCGCGCCACCGTCAGCACCGGGGCCTCGCTGTTCGGGTCGGGGCCAAAGTTCCAGGCGGTGGCGAAGACCTCCCCGTCCGGGGCCGAGAGCCGTTCGGCCAAGGTCAGGTAGCCCGACAGCGGCTCCAGAACGTGCTGCCAGGGGCGAATGGCGTCCGGGTGACGCAAGCACACCGGCGCGCCAGTGCAAAAGGCGCGCACACAGTCCGGCACCAGACGATTGCCGGCCCAATCGCCCCCGCCAATGACATTGCCGGCACGCGCGGTGGCGATACGCGCTGCCCCGGGTCGCCCCGCGTGGTAGCTGGACCGATAGGCGGCGCTAACCAGCTCGGCACCCGCTTTGCTGGCTTCGTAAGGGCCGCTACCGCCCAGAGGATCGCTCTCCCGACAGGGGTACGGCCAGGCGCTACCGGCGTAGCACTTGTCACTGGTGGCCACTACCACGGCACGCAGTCCCGCCAGATCACGTAGCGCGTCGAGCAGATGCGCCGTACCCATGATATTGACCGAAAACGTCTCCAGTGGCTGCGCATGGCTCTCACGCACCAGCGGCTGCGCGGCCAGGTGGAAGACGACTTCGGGCCGTGCACGGACCAGCGCAGCGTGCAGGGCCTTGCTGTCCCGTACGTCCGCACGCGTATCCCCGGCCAGGGCGTCGGATACGCGTGCGACGTCGAACAGTGCTGGTGTGGTTGGCGGATCCAGGGCGTAGCCATGGACTTCGGCACCGAGCTGGTTCAGCCAGAGTGTCAGCCAGCCGCCCTTGAAGCCGGTGTGGCCGGTGATGAAAACCCTGCGCCCCCTCCAGAATTCGGTTCCCACTGTCATCCTGTCAGCTCCAGAGTATCCAGGGCGCTTGCCCCTCGGTGTAGAGCTGCTCCAGGTAGTTCCGGTCACGCAATGTGTCCATCGGCCGCCAGAAGCCGTCGTGATGGAAGGCCATCAATTCGCCACGCTCGGCGAGACCGGCAAGGGGTGCGCCCTCCCAGGGCGAGGCATCGCCTTCGATGGTGTCCAGCACGGAAGGTGAGAGCACAAAGAAGCCGCCATTGATCCAGCTGCCGTCGCCTCGCGGCTTCTCGGTGAAGCCCTTGACCTGAGCGTTGTCATGGACAGCCAGGGCGCCAAAGCGGCCGGGCGGTCGTACCGCGGTCACAGTGGCCAGGCGGCCGTGCCCGCGGTGAAATGCGAGCAGCTCGGTGAGGTTCACATCCGCAAGCCCGTCACCGTAGGTGAGGCAAAAGTCCTCATGGCCGAGGTAGGGTGCGACACGCTTGAGACGGCCGCCGGTCTGGGTCAACTCACCGGTATCGATCAGGGTGACGGTCCAGGGCTCGGTGCGGCGCCGGATTACTTCCACCTCACCGGTGTCCATCCGGATCGTGACGTCAGACAGATGTAAGGCGTAGTTCGCGAAGTACTCCTTGATCATGTAGCCCTTGTAACCCAGGCAGATGATGAAGTCGCACAGCCCGAAGTGCGCATAGTACTTCATGATGTGCCAAAGGATGGGTTTGCCGCCGATCTCCACCATGGGCTTCGGCCTGTCGATCGACTGCTCGCTGATGCGCGTGCCCAGCCCGCCGGCAAAAATCACTACCTTCACCGGTGAACCACCGTCTTGTGCATTCCAGACTCCGAGTACCATGCCGCGGGTATAAGAAGACTAAACGCCCATTTTGCCCTGGTCAAGCAGCAGCGTACCGTCAACGACCGGCCACGCGCAACTACAATCACAGCTATCTGCGATCGGTCCGGGATCGGCTCGCGAACTCACTCAACAACGATTCCGCCCACCAGCTACGGCCGGAATTCCGGCTTTGGGATCGACGGCGACGAAACCTCTTCCGAACTGCTAGCCCTAGCGTGGAGCGGGGATTTCGGGGTCATACTTGTGCCTGGCTGATGCCACCATCTGCTCCGGATAACCCGGATAGAACAGTGAGATGAGCTCCCACCTTGCAGCATAAATATCTTCCACCAGCGCCGAAGGAATAACCAGGCGATCCCTGAAGTCACGGTAGCGCGACGCATACCATTTCTCGTCTGCCAGATTGCTGTTGCATTGAACAATCGGGCAATTGACCACCCGCTCAAGCAGTGGGCTGAAGTTTTGGACGAGCAGATCGAAACGGAACAGATAGAGATCACAAAACTCGAAACTGCACTGTCCGTAGTGATCGGCTTCCGAAAACCGGAAATCTTCACAAGACACCTGCACCTCCTTGCCTATCCGGAACAAGGACTCGCCGGCACCATCGATGGCATTGCAGGCACGACAGAAGTTGTAAAACTCCTCCTGCAGTTCCTCGAACCCGAGGCGGAAGATGATGCTTGCACGCTCGTCGATCCCGGCGGAGCTCCTGACTGCACGAATTCCATGCCACTGAAAAAATGACGACACGAATCTTTCAATCGGTTCTCTGAAAGTGGATAGTATCTTGAGCCGCCTGCCTCTCAGACGCGCATACTCCTCCAGATACCCGACGAATTCCCCTGGCTGCAAACCGATATTCTCCGGAACATGACAGTGCATACTGCGCAAGCCAGAACCGTTCAACGAAGCGACCAGGCTTTGAGTGGCGGTCTTGTGTGAGCTGAACACCAGATAATCGATCTGATACTTCGAATCGGTATCTTCCCTTTCAGCCCCTCCCCCGCGAGCTGATACCGGTCTATTCATCGTCGGGTTCCTGTCTGACATCCGCCCGCTAGGGTATAACGCCCTTTTTGCCCTGGTCAAGCAACAGCGTACCGCCAACGGCCCGCCACTTCAGCGCCCGATCATCCTGAGAGCGCTCCGACGGTCTTGAAGCGGCCCTCACCTGTGCAGTGCAAACCTGGGTAAATCACCGCAGGCAGGTATACTGGCGTTCCAGATAATCCATTCCGTACTGGAGCGCCATTATGAAGACCCTTCGCTGGGGGGTGTTGAGCACCGCCCGTATCGCCCAGACCCGTTTAATCCCCGCCATCCAGTCTTCCGCGCTGGGCGAGGTGGTGGCCATTGCCTCCCGGGACGCGGCATCGGCCCAAGCGGTAGCCGGGCAATTTGGTATTCCCAGAGCCCACGGCAGCTACGAGGCACTATTGGCGGACCCCGACGTGGACGCCATTTACAACCCCCTGCCCAACCACCTGCATGTACCCTGGTCCATCAAGGCCCTGGAGGCGGGCAAGCATGTGCTCTGCGAAAAACCCCTGGGCGTAAACCAGGCCGACGCGGCCAGGCTGCAGGAAGCTGCCGCCCAGCATCCCCACCTCAAGGTGATGGAAGCCTTTATGTACCGTTTTCACCCCCAGTGGTCTCTGATCCGACAAAAACTGGCCGGCGGTGAGTTGGGTCAGCTACGCAGCCTGGTGGCGTTTTTTGCCTACAACAACCGGGACCCCGACAATGTTCGCAACTTTCCCGAAATGGGGGGTGGCGGTCTGCTGGACATTGGTTGCTATCCGGTCTCCGCCGCCCGCTGGCTGTATTGCGGTGAACCTTTGCGGGTGCTGGCTCATCTGCAGTACCTACCGGGCTACTCGGTGGACTGCATTACCACCGCCATTCTTGAGTTCGCCGACGGCACCGCCAGTTTTATAGTGTCCACCAAGACCGAGCCGGATCAGTGGCTGGAAATCAACGGCGAGAAGGGTAAGCTGCGGGTGGAAAGACCTTTCAATCCAGAGCCGGGACGCACCGGAAAGGTGCACCTGACCCTGAATGAGCGCACGGAAGAGCACGATTTCAGTGCCGGAGAGCAGTACCGGGAAATGGTGGATGCCTTTTGCCACAGCGTATTGAATGACGAGCCCTTGCCCACGCCACTGGACGACGCACTGGCCAATATGCGCGTACTGGACGCTCTGTTTACCAGCGCCGAAACGGGTCAGTGGGTCGAATTGGCGTGAGAAAGAGAACTATTCGGCGCAGCCTATACGTATAGGCGCGATTATTGCTTTCTCATTAAGGCAGTCGGGATAAAAAAAACCCGGGTCAAAGGCCCGGGTTAACCATAGCTACTACTAGGAGAGGTATTCTGCGACCAGGACCATCCGGTTAACGCCCCGCTGGTGGATAGGGCAAACCGTTTTACGCCACAACATTGATCACAGAACGATGCTTATTGAAGAAGATAAACATTCAGTAGCTGTTGCCTCTGCCCAGTTGGTGCTGCCTGCGGGCTGAACAGAGAAGGCCAGTTCGTTACACGAGGAGAAACGGCCAGATTTTGTACAATATTCGTACACGTCTACATGTTACTACACTTTCATCGGGCTTGTCACGGACCAACTACCCTATTCACGGGAAAAATGCCCAGGCGCCCGAAAGCCCTCGCCTTGCACCAAAATAGTGCGCAGCGAAAATTATCCAAAACTCTCAGGAAAACAACGCCTTAAGGCGGCTACCCGGGTCTTCCGCGCGCATAAACGCTTCGCCCACCAGAAAGGCGTTGACTCCCCTGCTCCGCATGGCCGCCACATGGTCCGGCTCCAGAATCCCACTCTCGGTAACCACTATGCGCTCCGGGCCCACGGCATTCAGCAACTGAAAGGTGGTATCCAGACTCACCTCGAAGGTGTGCAGGTTGCGGTTGTTGATACCGATCAGCTTGTTGGGCAGTTCCAGGGCTGTCTCCAGTTCCGCCCGATCGTGCACCTCCACCAGTACATCCAACCCCAACTCCAGGGCCAGGGCATTGAGATCCTTGAGCCGCGCCGGCTCCAGCGCCGCCACGATCAGCAGCACGCAATCAGCGCCCATGGCCCGGGCCTCGTACACCTGATACTCGTCGACAAGAAAATCCTTGCGGATCACCGGCAGGGCCACCGCTTCCCGGGCCTGTTGCAAATGATCTTCGCTGCCCTGGAAAAAATCGCGGTCAGTAAGCACTGACAAACAGGTGGCGCCGCCGCGCTCGTAACTGCGCGCCAGCTCCGCCGGCTCGAAATCCTCCCGGATCACCCCCTTGCTGGGCGAGGCTTTTTTGATTTCCGCGATCACTGCGGACTGACCAGCGGCCACCCGGTCGGCAATGGCCTGGACGAAGCCCCGGCAGGAGCCGCGCTGCAATATCGCTTGCTGCAATTCACTCAGCGGTAGCGTGGCTCGACGCTCGGCCACCTCCTCAAACTTACGAGCGATGATTTTGCGCAAAACTGTAGGGGTATCACTCATCGGCTTGCCAATCAGGAATTGTTAAAACACTGGGTGAAGGCGGCCAACTCGCGGATTTTCTCACCCGCCAGGCTGCTGCCAATGGCGTCCCGGGCCATTTCCACCCCGTCGGCCAGACTGTTCGCCACGCCGCTGACGTAGATAGCAGCGCCAGCATTCAGAGCAATGATATCCGCCGCCTTCTCGGCGTATTGCCCCCGGCGGTTGCCCAGGGCGTCCTTGATCAGGGCCAGGGAGGCCTCGGCGCTGTCCACCCCCAGGCCGATCAGGCTCTTGCTCTGCAAGCCGAAATCCTCGGGGCGGATTACGTACTCGGTAATCTCGCCGTTTTTCAGTTCCACCACTTGGGTTTCCGCCGCCAGGCTGATTTCATCAAGACCGTCCTTGCCATGCACCACCATTACATGTTCGCTGCCCAGCCGGCCCAGCACCTCAGCCATGGGCCGACAGAGGGCGCCATTGAAAACACCGATCACCTGACGCTTGACGTTGGCCGGGTTGGTCATAGGCCCCAGCATATTGAAGATGGTGCGCAGCCCCAGTTCCCGGCGCGGGCCTATGGCGTGCTTCATGGCGCTGTGGTGTGCCGGGGCAAACATAAAGCCCACACCGATCTCCCGCACACAGCGGGCCACCTGCTCCGGGGTGATATTCAGATTGATGCCCGCCGCCTCCAGCACATCGGCACTACCGGTGGAACTGGAGACCGAGCGGTTGCCATGTTTGGCCACGCGGCCGCCAGCGGCGGCCACCACGAAGGCGCAGGCGGTGGAAATGTTAAAGAGGTTGGCATCGTCACCGCCGGTGCCGCAGGTGTCTACCAGATACTCCACATCCAGCTCCACCTGGGCGGCCAGTTCCCGCATCACCGCGGCGGCACCGGTGATCTCGTCCAGGGTTTCACCCTTCATGCGCAATGCCACCAGAAAACCACCGATCTGGGCCGGAGTGGCCTCGCCGGTCATGATCTGGCGCATCACTGCGGCCATTTCCTCGGTGTCCAGGTCAATGCGCTCGACCACCCGAGTCAGAGCCTGTTTAATGTCCATTACCACCTCCAGCTAACCGAATTTAGTTATTGTATTTACCGCTGTAAAAAATTCCGCAACAGGTCGTGCCCGTGCTCGGTGAGTATGGATTCCGGGTGAAACTGCACGCCCTCCACGCTCAGGGTTTTGTGCCGCAACCCCATGATCTCCGCCGGGCTGCCGTCCTCATTCTGGGTCCAGGCGGTGACCTCCAGGCAGTCCGGCAGGCTGTCCCATTCAACCACCAGGGAGTGGTAGCGGGTGGCCACAAAGGGGCTGGGCAGACCGGCAAAAACGCTGTCACCGCGATGGTACACCGGGGAGGTCTTGCCGTGCATCACCTGCCGCGCCCGCACCACCTTGCCGCCAAAGGCCTGGCCGATGCTCTGGTGGCCAAGGCAGATGCCCAACAAGGGGATTTTGCCGGCAAAGGCCTTGATCACCGGCACGGAAATACCCGC
Organism: Marinimicrobium sp.; assembly: GCA_050486405.1. GTDB lineage: Bacteria > Pseudomonadota > Gammaproteobacteria > Pseudomonadales > Cellvibrionaceae > JBJHDF01. Next base: position 59,782 of record JBJHDF010000017.1, read on the forward strand.
CTCATCCGGAGTACAGGGGCCGGGGGAGATAACGATGCGCTCCGGCGCCAGGGCCGCCACCTCGTCGACACTGAGTTCGTCGTTGCGCACCACTTTTACCTGCTGGCCCAATTCACCCAGGTACTGCACCACGTTGTAGGTGAAGGAGTCGTAGTTGTCGATCATCAACAGCATGGGCATGTTCCGGGAAAACCGATGGCAGAGGGCCGGAATTCTATCACAGGCACCGCCCGGGCGGGACCGCAACAATGGCCAATTACCCCGCGAGAAAGTAAGATAGGCGGCCTTATGCAAGAGACAACCCAATGAAAATCCTGGTCACCGGCGGCGCCGGTTTTATCGGCTCAGCAGTCATCCATCACATTATCGGAAACACCGGCGACAGTGTTGTCAATCTGGACAAGCTGACCTACGCCGGCAACCTGGATTCCCTGACCGGGGTCAGCGACCACCCCCGCTACCGTTTTGCGCAACTCGATATCTGCGATCGCCCCGGGCTGGATCAGTTGCTGGCGCAAGAGCAGCCGGACGCCATCATGCACCTGGCGGCAGAAAGCCATGTGGACCGCTCCATCGACAGCCCGGCGGCCTTTATCGAAACCAACCTGCTGGGCACCTACACCCTGCTGGAAGCCGCCCGCCACTACTGGCAGGCGCTGCCCGACCCCCGGCGGCAGGCCTTCCGCTTTCACCATATCTCCACCGACGAAGTGTTTGGCGACCTGGAGGCGGAAGACCCGCCGTTCAACGAATCCACGCCCTACGCGCCCAGTTCTCCCTACTCCGCCAGCAAGGCCGGTTCGGATCATCTGGTGCGGGCCTGGCAGCGCACCTATGGCCTGCCCACACTGATTACCAACTGCTCCAACAACTACGGGCCGCGTCACTTTCCCGAAAAGTTCATCCCGCACATGATCGTCAACGCCCTGCAGGGACAGCCGCTGCCGGTGTACGGCGACGGCGCTCAGGTACGCGACTGGCTCTATGTGGAAGATCACGCCCGGGCCCTGTACCGGGTCATCACCGCCGGGCAGCCCGGTGAAACCTACGCCATCGGCGGCAATTGTGAACGGCGCAACCTGGAAGTTGTTGAAACCCTGTGCGCACTGCTGGAAGATATGGCCGGCGAGCGCAAGCCGGCGGGCGTAAACGACTACCGGGATCTGATCCAGTTCGTGGCAGACAGGCCCGGCCACGACCGGCGCTACGCCATCGACAGCGGTAAAATGGCGCGGGAGTTGGACTGGCAGCCAATAGAAAATTTCCAATCCGGCCTGCGCAAGACCCTGGCCTGGTATCTGGACAACGAGCACTGGTGGCAGCGCGTACTGAGCGGCGCCTACCGTTTGCAACGCCTGGGGCTGACAGACGCCCCCGGGTCGACGAAAGGCAGCGAACCATGAAAGGCATCATCCTGGCCGGCGGCAGCGGCACCCGTCTGTACCCCATCACCCAGGGTGTATCCAAGCAACTGGTGCCGGTGTACGACAAGCCCATGATCTATTACCCCCTGTCCATCCTGATGCTGGCGGGGATTCGCGAGATTCTGATCATCACCACGGCCGAAGACCAGGACGGTTTCCGCCGGTTGCTGGGCGATGGCAGCCACCTGGGCCTGGCGCTGGACTATGTGGTGCAGCCGTCACCGGACGGTCTGGCCCAGGCCTTTATTCTCGGCGAGGACTTTGTCGGCAGCGACTCTGTGTGCCTGATTCTCGGCGACAACATCTACTATGGCCACCACTTGAGCGAAATCCTGGCCAGCGCCGTGGCCAATGCCGCTCAGGATCGCGCCACCATCTTCGGCTACCACGTCAATGATCCCGAGCGCTACGGCGTGGTGGAATTCGACCAGCGGGGGCAAGCGGTCAGCCTGGAAGAAAAACCGGCCACCCCCAAATCCAACTACGCCGTCACCGGCCTCTACTTCTACCCCAACGATGTGGTAGCCAAGGCCAAGGCCGTGACGCCGTCGCAGCGTGGCGAACTGGAAATCACCAGTGTCAACCAGATGTACCTGGCGGAGAACCGGCTGCAGGTGGAAACCCTGGGCCGGGGCTACGCCTGGCTGGACACTGGCACCCACGAAAGCCTGTTGGAAGCGGCCACCTTTATCGAGATTATCGAGAAGCGTCAGGGGTTGAAAGTGGCCTGCCTGGAGGAAATCGCCTATGAACTGGGCTATATAGACCGGGCACAATTGTTGCGTCTGGCGGAACCCCTGGGAAAGAACCAGTACGGTAAGTACCTGCTGTCGCGGCTGCGGGAAGAGGAACAACTCCCGTGAAGATCACGCCCCTGGCCATCCCCGAACTGCTGCTTATCGAGCCCCGGGCCCACGGTGACGACCGCGGCTACTTTATGGAATCCTTCCGTCGCGATCTTCTCAGTGAAGCCCTGGGCCGCACCGTCGATTTTATTCAGGACAACGAGTCGCTCTCAAGCCGGGGCGTCCTGCGCGGACTGCACTATCAATTGCCGCCCTTTGCCCAGAGCAAACTGGTGCGGGTGGTACGCGGCGCTATTCTCGATGTGGCGGTGGACATCCGCCGGGGCAGCCCGCACTTTGGCCAGCATCTGGCACTGGAACTGAGCGACAGCAACAAACAGCAACTGTTCGTACCCCGGGGTTTCGCCCACGGTTTCGTGGTGCTCAGCGACGAAGCCATAGTGCAATACAAGGTGGACAACGGCTACGCACCAGAACAGGATCGCGGCATTCGCTTCGACGACCCGGCGCTCGGCATCGACTGGCGGCTGTCGGCGAGCGAGTTACTGCTCTCGGCCAAAGACCGCGAACACCCACTGCTGGCCGAGGCCACGGATCTGTTTCAATACGGAGATACCCGACTATGACGAGGATACTGGTCACCGGCGCCAACGGCCAACTGGGGCGAGAACTGCGCGCACAAATGGGCGCGCACACGGCACTGGACGCGCATTTCGCCGACCGCGCCACGCTCAACCTGGCCAAGCCGGAAACCGTGGCGCCCTACCTGCAGCAGCACCGCTACGACCTGGTAATCAACACCGCCGCCTACACCGCCGTGGATCGGGCCGAAGCCGAGGAGGAACTGGCGGATCGCATCAACCACCTCGCCGTGGCGGAAATGGCCAAGACACTGGCGCAACAAGGCGGGCAGTTGCTCCAGATATCCACCGACTATGTGTTTTCCGGCAATCACTGCCGCCCCTACCGGGAAACCGATCCCGCCGCACCCACAGGCGTCTATGGCATCAGCAAACTGCGTGCCGAACAGGCCATTATCGACTCCGGCGTGCGCGGCGCCATAGTGCGTACCGGCTGGCTGTACAGCGCCGGCGGCCACAACTTCGTCAACACCATGCTGCGCCTGGGTCGCGAACACGAAGCGGTGCGAGTGGTAGCAGACCAGACCGGCACACCCACCCACGCCCGGGATTTGGCGGCGGCTTTGCTGAAAATTGTCGAGCACCCGGCACTGGACGATTGCCAGGGCGAGTTGTTCCACTACAGCAACGAAGGCACCACCAGTTGGTACGATTTCGCCGTGGCCATTTTTGAACTCGCCAATATTCGCTGCCGCGTCAACCCCATCGCCAGCGAAGACTATCCGACACCGGCGCCGCGCCCCCACTTCAGCGTGCTGGACAAAAGCAAGATTCGCCAGTCTTTTGGTCTTGAGATTCAACACTGGCGCCGCGCGCTGGCAGATTTTTTCACCTCGCGGCGGAATACTGTATGAAGGTCAGCGCATGAAAGTCAGCGTCTGCATGGCCACCTACAATGGCGCCACCTATCTGCGCCCCCAGGTGGATTCCATTCTGGCGCAACTGCGCCGCGGCGATGAACTGGTGGTGGTGGACGACGCCTCCGAAGACGCCACAGTAACCCTGTTGGCCAACTACGCCGATCCGCGCATTCGCATCTACTGCAACGAAAAGAATCTCGGCCACGTGGCCGCCTTCGAGCGCGCCATGACGCTGGCGGAAAACGAACTGATCTTGCTGTCCGACCAGGACGATGTCTGGCTGGAACGACGGCTGGAACGCATCGTCAAGGCACTGGAGGACCCCCGGGTATGCCTGGTGGCCGGTAACCTGTTGCCGCTGGACGATAACGGCAAGCTCATTAAACGGCCGACAGCGCCCAAGCTGTTGCGCAGTGAAGACAGCCGCCGACACTTGGCGAATATTGCCGGCATATTTCTCGGACGCCGCCCCTACTACGGCTGCGCCATGGCCTTTCGCCACTCTCTGCTGGAGCGGATAGTACCCATCCCACCCGACATGGAATCCCACGACCTGTGGATCGCCATGGTGGCCAACCGCCACCGCTGTGTGCGACACCTGGACGCACCGCTCACCGCACGGCGCATCCACGGCGCCAACGTGTCCTCGCCGGTGCGGCGGGATATTCTTACTCTTATCCGCTCGCGCTGGGGAATGCTGTTAAGCTTGTTCACCTTGCTGCGACCGGGCAATCACTCCAACTGAAAGGTATACGATGATTCTGGATTTGGCCCGGGACACAGTTCCGGCGGAATTGAACTGCGATATCTGCGTGGTCGGCGCCGGCCCGGCGGGCATCAGCCTGTCGCTGGAGCTGGCCCGCCTGCGCCCGGACTGGCAGGTGGTGCTGCTGGAAGCCGGCGGCACCCAGGCTGCGGACGACAGAAACCTGGCCATCTACAACGCCCGGCAGGGCGCCAACCCCTACCGGGTGCTGCCCATCAGTCGCCGCCGCCAGTTGGGCGGCACCACGGCCCACTGGGGCGGCTGGAGCAAGCCCCTGGATGACGTGGATTACGAGGACAACCCGGCGTGGGACCTACCCGCCTGGCCTTTCGGTCCCGAAGCCTTTGCCAACGGCGCCCTGGCGCGGGCGTCGCAATGGTGTGAAATCCCCAACGCCGACCGCCGCGTGAAGCAGGTTCGCCAGAGCCACAGCGATCATCTGTTGCCCCTGCGCGCCGATGGCCCCCTGAGCGAGCAGTTGTTTGTCTTCAGCCGACCGACCCGCTTTGGCACTCGCTACAGCGACGAACTCGCAGCCCAGGAGAACCTGCACTGCCTGCTGCACGCCAACCTGTACGACCTGGAGTGGCAGGATCAACGCCTGCGGGTAGCCCGCGCCCGGGCACTGGACGGCCCATCTGTGCGCGTCACCGCGCAACAATTTGTGCTGGCCACCGGCGGACTGGAAAGCACCCGCATACTGCTCAATATGCGCGACAGCGCCCCGGGTACCGATGAAGGCATTCACTCACCGCTGCTAGGCCGCTATTTTGCCGATCACTGCGGTATGAGCCTCGGCACGCTGCTGGCTCCCAGCGAACTGCACTATCATCAGTTCAACGACGAAAGTGGTATGGTGATGCCCGTCATCACCTTCGCCGATTCGCTGTTGCGCAAGGGGAAGGAACACAACCACTGCTTGACCATGGCGGCCGTCCGACCCGGCGACTCACTGTTGGCTCAATACCGGGGGCGCGGGGCACTGGGACTGCAGCCATCGAACTACTGGCACTATCGAACCCAACTGATGATCGAGCCCCGGCCACACTCGGAAAGTCGGATCACCCTGACCGACGAGCGCTGCGAGCTGGGATGGCGACGCATGAAAGTCGACTGGCGCAAACACGACGACGATTTTTCCTCGGGGATACGCCTCTACGAAACACTGGGCGAGGAGCTGGCCCGCACCGGGCTCGGGCGCTATCGCCCCGTCACCGAGTCCCTGCAGGCATTCCAGGGCCGCGCCAATGGCGCCAGTCATCACATGGGCAGCGTGCGCATGGCCGCCGACTCCCATTACGGCGTCGTCGATCCGGATCTGAAAGTGTTCGACACAGAAAATCTCTATGTGGCCAGCACCAGTGTGTTCCCGCGCTACGGCTACAGTAACCCCACCCTGATGCTGGTGGCGCTAGCCATGCGCCTGGCCAGGCACCTGACCGGAAAGGAGGTCAAGCCAACATGATCAGTCGACGTCGATTACTCGTTGGCGGTGCCGTCGGCGGTTCTCTGGTGATGACGGCGGGCGCTGCCTTCTGGTGGCGCGGTCACCCTGTGGAGGGAGCGGACCATCTGCTGGAGCAGTTGCAACTGAATACCGGTCTGGGGGAGGAATTCGACAACCTGCTCAGAACCCTACACCTACTGACCGATGTCGGCGAGCACTGGCTGGCCGGGCAAAACCCGCCGCCGAGCCTGGCAGAACTGAGTCAACTGCTGTCCGGCACTCTGAACATGACATTACCGATAGAACAGGCGTTGGAGCAGCGCATCCTGGACGACTTTGCCCACGAACGCTGGTGCGATCTGGCGGGCTGGCGCCTGAGCGAAACCGAATGTCGACTGGCCGGTCTGCGACAACTCGGCCTTGCCGCCTACGCAGAAAACCAGCCCCTACTGGCAGAATATCATCGCCTGACAACGGCTCAGGGCTATCGCGACGGACGACTGGTGCCGGTCAAGTACTGGGGGCCACAGCACACCGAACAGGGCACCCGCTTCAACGAACAGCGCGGAGGCCACAGCGCTTTCTGGATCGGCGTAGACAACCCACCGAATCATCTGGTCATGACGCTGGACAATACGGAAATGCGCACCGTGATCGCCCCGGGGAGCATCACCGCCGCGCTGGCACTCGACTTTCAGGAACGCATCCTCAATAACCCGGGCCACTATGAGGTGGCGCTGGTGGATCCGCTGAACAATATCCGTCAACTGGTGGGCAGCTTCGAGGTCCGCGCGTCCCGACAGGATAGCGAAGAACCCCCGAAATTCTGCGAGATCACCCGCTGGGGCCCCAACAGAACCCGCGCCGGCTTCGCCGAAAACCCGCAGCCCGACGGCTCGATGGGCGTGTGGGTACACACACGATGCCTGCCGGAAGGGGTCCGGGTGTACCTGGATGACGACCGCTTGCCGCTGGTGCGCACCGATTTCGGATTCACCACGGCCATTGCCCAGTCGCTGCTGGACTTTCCCGGCGAAAAGGAACTCTACCTGCGCATGGAAGATCCGGAGCAGCGCTGGCCGGTGGGCACCATCGTTATTGAAAGTCCCTGATCAGTTTACGCTCGCGCAGCACCTTGAGCACGGCCTGAACACTCTGCTCAAGATCCAGTTCACCGCTGTTTACCGTCACCTCGGGCTGCTCGGGTGGCTCGTAGGGCGAACTGATACCGGTGAAGTTGTCAATTTCGCCCGCCCGCGCCTTGCGGTACAGCCCCTTGGGATCACGCTGCTCGCACACGTCCAGGGGCGTACTCATATACACCTCGATAAACTCCCCCGGCTCCAGCATCTGCCGCACCATCTGGCGATCCCGGCGGAAAGGCGAGATAAAGGAGGCCAGCACAATCAGCCCGGCATCCACCATCAGACGGCCCACCTCGCCGATACGGCGGATATTTTCCACCCGGTCCCGCTCGGTAAAGCCCAGGTCACCGCACAGGCCGTGGCGCACATTGTCGCCGTCCAGTGAATAGGTGTGGTGCCCCTGGGCAAACAGACGCTTCTCCACCGCATCAGCCAGGGTGGACTTGCCCGCCCCGGATAATCCGGTAAACCAGATCAGCGCAGGTTTCTGTACATTGCGCTCGGCGCGGGTGTTCTTGTTTAACGCCATGGCGTGCCAGACAACATTATCCCTGTTCGCTTTATCATCTGTTTTGTTCACATTGGCTCCTGCGCTTGCACCACAAAATAGGGGTTCAACAAACTGTCGCCGGTATTGTAGCGCAGCGGCTCGCCGCTGTCGGCCTGCACCACCTGCCCACCGGCCGCCAGCACCACCGCGTGGGCTGCGGCGGTGTCCCACTCGCTGGTGGGGCCCAGGCGCGGGTACAGATCCGCTGCACCCTCCGCCACCAGACACAACTTGAGCGAACTGCCCATGGACACCACCTCGACATTGGGCAGGTCCGCCATATAAGCCCTGAAGGCGTCGCTCTGATGCGACCGGCTACCCACCACCCGCCAGGGGGCATTGCCCTGGGGCGGCGGGGCAACACTGATCACCTGTGGCGGCTCAGCCCCCACCTGCTTGATCGCCTCGCCACGGCTGACATCACCGTAATACAGAGTCTTCAGGGCCGGTGCATAGACCACGCCCCAAATCGGCTGATGGCGGTCAATCAGGGCAATATTCACCGTAAACTCGTCATTCTTCTTGATAAACTCCTTGGTGCCATCCAGCGGGTCAATCAACCAGTATCGCTGCCAGCTCAGGCGCTCAGTGGCACTGATGGCATCGGACTCCTCCGACAGCACCGGAATTTCCGGCGTCAGCTGCGCCAGCCCGTCCACAATACAGCGGTGGGAGGCCAGATCCGCCTCGGTCAGCGGGCTCGCGTCCGCCTTGTCATACACGGCAAAGTCCCGGGCGTATATGACCATAATCTGCTCGCCGGCCTGCTTGGCCAGGGCGATCACATCGTTAAAAGGTATCGACATTCACATCATCTCCTGCTTACGCTACGCTGCTGCCCCTACACTCGTGAGCAGATACGATGGCCCATGGCAAGCAAACCGGTTTGGCGTGGCTATTCGAAATTGTATCCAAACAGCTCAATATCTCTCTCGTAGAGTCTATAAATGCAGTCAATCGATTCTTTATCAAAATAGTCCTTCCAGTGATCATGATTGCGCTTTTGACTCCTGCTATGCGTAAACAAAATACTGCTTATGATCTTCCTGGCTCGCGAAACAGTGGCATAATTTTTGCCACTGGATGCATTAATATGAGGAAGTCTTGTTAACGGGATCCCTATAGCGTCGCACACTGCATCGAAATCATTCTGTAGATTCTCGAATCGTCCGACATGGTCAACAAGTATTCTGCCATCGTCACCGCACAGAAAATCACTCTGGGGGCCTACAAACCAACGCTCCTCCTCAACCAGTCTGTTCTTGAGTTCATGCAACAGAAACTTCTTGAAATCCATCTTTCTGTCGTATCCAAGAAACCTGTATAGCGAAACCGACCGGCTCCACGGATTTCTTACAAAAGAAAACGTGAAATACTGATCAAACATATCTTGAGGGATGTACTTACACGCAACATACTGGTCAGCCCGCAGATGCGCAAGTCTTGGGGGACCCAGCTCTGGCCTATCGTTAGGTCTAAGCAGCAAGGGCGCTCTCGTTTCCCAGGTCAAGCCCAAAAGGCTAAGAAAAACATGCTCAATGCTTTGGCCGGCGCACTTTGGAATGTGAACAAAAATGCACTTGTGGTGGTGCGAAATCATATAGAGGGTTGCCTGGGTAGGCCCGACGCCAAAAGTTGTGGATGATCCACTATACAGTGGTGTGCGGAAAGATCAACTACGCCATCAAAAGGTATCGACATTCCAACTCTTGTCCTGCTTACGCTACGCTGCTCCTAAACTCCCCTCCCGCTTGCGGGGCGCTGCGACCCATTAACCCCCCTCCCGCTTGCGGGAGGGGCTGGGGGAGGGTGCCGCTAACAAATCCGGAATCAACGCCAGGGCATCCAGGTATTGCTGCTTGGCGCAAAGCCAATCAAATTCAAACAGCAAGGCAGCCAAAGTGACCGCCTGCACATCAACCGATTGCAACGCTGGGCGCCGAACAGAAGCCCGCTGTAACCCCTGAGGAAGGTTTGCCAAACTCTTCTGACCAAGGGGCCAATCACTTCCAATTGGCTCCAATGTCCAGCGTGCCCAGTAATTCACCCAAAGCTCTCCCTCGGCGTCCTGCATCAGTGTATTGGCATTGATATCAGGGTTAACCACTATCAAAGGCAATTCCTGAACAGCGGTCAGCATGCGCGGCAAATGGTCCTCCAACTTGCGCACCAAGAGCCCGTCCTCTTCACCAGCGGCCATGGTTAAACGCTTTATAAGGGCCGAATCCAGGCGCTGCCAGAGCATCGGGTGCGAACGGGCATACCGGGCCGCCAGATCCTGTGGCGGCTCATAGGCCCACAGCGCAGACAGAAACTGCTCTGTGTGCTCGGAAGCCTTCACAGAAGCACAACCCCCAGGCAGCGAAAATAGGTGATAAAGCCATTTTCCCACTTCCCCAACAGCAAGCAGCGGTAGAGAGGGTAAGTGTTCGCTGGATGGGTCGAGCAAAAGTGTCGCTTCGTGGCTGGATAACAGAGACGACTTTTTTCCGTACACCCGGATCAGGTACTGTCCCATGAGTTCTTCAGCAGCATCGTACGCTGCTACCTCAAGCGCCACCAGATCATTTACCCCGGTCTGACGCCATTGTATATGCAGGCGCCTTGGATCGATAGCCAACTGCTTATCCAGCAGTTGGCGCAGCCAGTCCTCCCGGGTATGCGGTTCAAACAGCGACCAAAACTCCTCCAGCCGATCATCTACCCTGGAAAGTGAGTGCCCGCTAAAGAACAAGGCATTCAGGTTGCGACGTTTTTCGTACAAATTGACAATAGCGTTTACCAGCCGGGACTTCCTGTTAAACGTCTGACGCGCGAGTATCAGGGAAATGATAACCACCAGAAAATTCGGTGCCGACCCGGACACGAACTGAGCAACCAACAGGAAGAAAACCAACAAAAAGCCCAGTGCTGAAAAAACTGAAAGAATAGATGCCAGGCTGTCTTCAATACGCTGACGAAATGCTTCGCTGACTCTGTAGGCGATCCCGGCAACAGCAATACAAAGCAGGGTGTAAACCACCATCGCCAGGCCCACGAGCGGATACACAAGGCCCAAAACAAGCCACACACAAGCAATAAACACAGCGTCAGCCAGAGCGCCCGCATAACGACGATAGCTGGCAGTGGCAATATCATCCTGATTCTCGAACAATACGATCTTTCGGCTCCGCTCCAACAGATGCCCGGCGCCGCGGTTTGCCAGCCAATGAATCAGCCTTTCCATAGCCAGATGAAGAAGATAGAAAGCCGGCGTAGCAATACTCAAGGATACAATCAGGACATCGCGATCAAATTGCATCAACTCTTGCGGAAAATAACGCGGAAAGCCATCCGAACCGAAAAGAATTATAACTTTCAGAGGCAACAAAAATGCCAGCAATTGCGATATCTGTGAAACCAGCGTAGCAGGAATCACAAGCAAGGTCGGACCCAGAGCCACCCGCAAGAACTTTCTCCCAAGAGTCCAGAGCCAACGAAAACTGGCATAAGTAGCTAAAAACAACCCTATTCTCCTAATCGATACATTTTACAACCCGCATGCGCTCCCGTTTTCACAGGACCGTACAACCAAAACTTACGCCCAGCTATTTCATCAAGATATTTTTTAAAAAATCAATTAAGGTTATAACCTTTAACATAACTACGCAAATGTTTTTCAGAAATGTTTGCCACAACATCCAACACACTGAGCATGGGAACAAACGATCGCACCCGCACCTGTGGATACCAGTGAAATACCGGCTGCAGAAACGATATCCTAACGCCCATTTCAAGAAAAATCTTGGAATCGTACAGATCAATACCAGACGGTAGGTTTAAATAGTGATCAGCTCCTACGCGTCGACAAATTTCAAGAACTCGCTGCTGGCCTCGGTAGGAATCCGGCACCGACAATTCGGAACTGAACTTCAATGGTGTCGTGATGCCCAGGATCTCACAACCATCCATCAAAGTGCGCGCCGTTACGTCTGAAAAACTTCGACTAATTCTCCTGTCGACAAGGTAATGAATAAGTTTCTCCACCATTCCCACGGCACTGTCTCGACTCAGGCTTCCCGAGAGTCTCAACGATCTCACTAGCTGACTGCAATCATCCAGAGCCTTTGGTGAGTAACGTTTTTCACTGATACGTTGCGACCTTGGCCCGTCTTCTACGGAAACTGTAAATCGCTTTTCTTCGCCATTCAACAAGATTCGGTTGCGGTTCATCCACCCCCGTGATATATACTGAACACAATCAAAAATCCAGAACTCATCAACAGCATCTATTAGCTGAAAATAGCCCATATAGGGAAACAAGTAAGGCTGCATAATCGCAACCCGCTTGCCTTCTCCGAAGGTTGACACAACTATTCCAGCCTCTCAAACACAATAGGCTTATCAGCCAACATACGGTAGTAAGACGACCAAGTCTCGAATCGGCGGCGCGTGTCAGAATCGATAATCTGGTATCCGGCTTTCTCGTCAGGCTCAATCGAATCGATGTGTGCCTCCAGAGCATCCATTGTCTCAAAGTCTCCAAAGCACCGGGACTCGTCATCCCCCACGGAATATCCGAATAGTTTCATCATTGATCTACACTTAAAGTTAATATAAGCTTTCTCATTCAACGAAAGCAACACATCATGCTGTGATGCTAATTCAGGTTTCAACCCGGAACTCAAGTTTCTCCACATCGGTGACCTACCCGCGTCAGCTACGGCACTTTGACTATATTTCTGAAAGTTCAACATTCTTTCACTAAAGTTGATATGAAGTTTTTGGCAAACCTGATCAAGACAGATCTTGGGCGCCCTGAGCAAGTCCTCATAACGAAGAAACGCCACCGGCGTTTCCTTCGGCATTAGAGACAGGGAACGAATATAGCCTTCTTGATCCGATAACCAAGTCTCAACGGCCCGTTTTACTCCACCCCTAATCAAGGCCGCATTCTTCCAGGACGCCGCCATACCCCGGGGATCCCGAACCATAAACAGAAATCGGGGCCGCTCCGCACTGATACGTACAAAATCAAGAAACTGATAGGCGGAGTTTTCCTTCAGAACGACACAACACTTTCGGGAGGCATCAAGCTCCGCGGAGTAAATTGATGCCACCATATCTGCCGGCGCATACCAATCATCAAGAATTTCAAGAAGTTCATTGTCCGAACAGCGATCAATTAACCAAACACTGGACTTCAGACGGAATATTTCAAGAACCGTAGATCGCAACGCTGAAACATCCCCACCAAACTTGCAACTAAACTTCGCCATCAATCGGTACAGATGACTCGCGCCGGGGCCACATACCTCAGGGCTTGCGTCTAACATTTTAGTAACAAGATTACTTCCAGATCGCTCGGAACAGAACAACACAATTGGTGATCTTAGCACTGTCATATTAGCATCCTGAACAAATCTTCAGGGCCGATTTCATTAACGTCAGATACGTTTCATTACTCAGAGCTCTGTTAAACGGATTATTTGAGATACATACGATACGCCTGTACAGTCGATTAGCCTGAGAGGATAGCGCGGGCTCCATATTCGAACCCCCCAAAGGCTTGTAGTATTTTCGAAAGAGCAATGGGTAACCATCGCTGACAATTCTAACCTCATTCGGCGCCACAAATGGTGTATAAGCCCTGGGGGACAAGGAATCGGTTCGCCCCTTCAAAGGTACCAATGACAGTTCGGAATCAACAACCAGCGATTTTACCCGCCTTTCCTGCCACTGATAAAATGGGCGCCATTGGTCCAAGGTTTCCAAGCGATCAATAATCGCCGCCGCAGCCAGATCACTCAACTTGTAGTTTGAGCCAAGCCAACTCCACTCCCCCAGACCAACCCCGAAGTTGGCCAGCTTTCTCGCTATTGGCGCCTCTTCCTCATTACATATCAGAAAACCGCCCTCGCCAACCCCCCAAGGCTTGGTGTGGTGACAGGAAACGATCTCAATAGGAGCATCCTTTTCGCGGTTAATGCTCGGTCGGTCCAGCAGGCCAGTCGCATTATCCACCACCATGCGCTTGCCATTCCGTTTACACCACTGATAAAGAGGCTCCCAATCCGAGTTTTGAGAGAACACGTTAGTATAAACCACACCGTCGTATTGTTCTTTGGGCACCAAATCCAACTGCTGAAAATCCAGACGCCCAATGGCATCACAATCCACGAACAATGGTTTTGCCAGGCTTCCACAGGCTGCCGAAAAAAAGCTGAACCGGGAGGTTACCCACCTGAACTCTTTAGCACCAGAGAGAATATGGTTCAATGCCGTTGCGATGTGTAGCGCGGACGTTCCGCTGTTCACTGCCACTACATGCCGATCTGAAGGGAGCGCGAGAAGGTTATGCACAATCTCTTCCAGAAGTTGGACGACAGGGCCATAGTTGGCGTGGCGGTTTACATTGACAGAGAGAGACAAGTATTGACTCAGACGATGAACGTCGTAGTGTTTGTTCTCGAGAAACCCTGGCACTTCAATGTATTCAGCGGTAGGCGAATAAGCTGAAGCCTTCGGCTCAGGCACCCCCCTATTTCGGGCCATTTCAATGAGCATTGCATTCCGGTAGCCCGCATCCCTGGGATAATAGCGTGTCAGAGACTTTGGCAAATTCATGGAATGAACGGCGGCAGAAAGCTGGTGCTGATACGCTTTCATCCAGTTTCGCTGCAACGCACCGTTTTCAGAAAAGGCGTAGAATGCTGCGCCGATATCGACAAATTGGCAAAATGCCTTCGCTCGATTCAGTTCAAAACCGAGCCACGTCGCCAGGGCTCCGCCAATCATGGCAATTACAACAGGGGGTTTTGCAGCCTCCCCCACCAACAGATCCTTAACTTTGGCCAACAACTCATAGCGGTGATTTCTTGCTTCTCGCTCATGAACCTCCACAAATTTAATATCATCAAACGACAAGCTATCGAACAGCGCCCTATTCTGAGCGTTGCATAGCACAACAAGATTTCTATGTTCAAGAGCGCTCAAAAAGCCAGGCAATTCGCCATTGATGATAGCCTGTTTAAACTCATATCCGCTTAATCCAAGTTTTTCGCTCTTCTCCAAAAGTTTACGTGACACATACCGACCAATAAGCAACCGGCATCCGGCAGCGGGACGTAACGGCGTACCCTCAATGCGATCCGACAGAGGCCAGGGGTGAAGTGAAGGGGCGAAGTAAAAGTTGCTTGATCTATCATCATACGTACGAAAAAGATCTAACAATTCCGTCAGAAAGCCTTCGGCAATGAAAAATGTTCCCTGAGCACCAATACGCGACTCCAGTTGTACGACTTGCTCATCGGACAATTCGCTTAAATTATCCAAGCGATATCCCAGAGACTCAATAACTTCCAGTCGCTCCCAGAACCCATGATTCAGCTTACTAAAGATAAAGGGCCGCCCACTCGCCAGTTGATTTACGATGAAATCATAAGCGGGGTTGCATCTCGATACCCAAGGTTCCCAAAACATCAATGACAATATTCCTCTCGCGCTTTGTAGTTCATAAATTTAAGAAGCAAACGAGTAGAGAGAAATTCCATCTCCACTGAGAACGCTACCCTCGAAATCCATCTCGATTTGCCAAGAACCACTCATATGCATCGCGCAGGCCATATCGTCAACGTGCAGGAACTCACACATGGGCGAGTCTGTACCTCACGCCATCACACTGGCATCTCCACATTCACTGGCTTTATGAAAACGGCACAGCAGTGCCGGTATTACGTGACTGTTCTTGGGGTGAAAACTGTCGTTAGGACCGTATAAATTGGCCGGCATAACAGAGCGGTAGTCGCGCCCGTATTGACGATTGTAGCTCTCGCACAGCTTAACGTCGGCAGTTTTGCTATGGCATAAGGTTCGTTGGTTGGTTCTAGAGTTCCCGCTAGCAGCGCTTTTTCGCGTATTGCTTGCTTTGCCATTTTCGGGTAAATGCACGATGGCCCCAAAAACAATAACTTCTGAATACCTGCCTGATGAGCCGAGTGAATAATACCAGACTCTATCATCAGGTTTTCATATGGGTCGAGCAAATCCAATTCGTTGCGCGATCTTGTGATGATATTAACTTCATCCCGATTTGCAGTTGCCGAACAATGGCGTCGCCGACCATACTGTTATGACCGGCGACGAAAGGGTTTTTCATGGTGTCTCTTCCAACCCTGAGCGTGTCCTGCCAAGCAGGTACTCAGTGCCCCACGGTTGCGAGTTGGCGTTCGGCGACCACCTGCTGAACGACACGCTCCAGCCGCGCCAGTCGTTCCTCCAACGCAGCATTTTCTTCCTTAAGCCGGGCGTTATCCGCCATCACACTGTTCAGTGAGGCTTGCTTTTCTGTGAGCTGCGCGGTCACTGCCTGCACGGCGGCGAGAGCGACCCCGGAGGTGTCTAGTGTGGAAATTCGCGTTTCGTCACTGCCGACACCAAAGATCCGCGCAAAATCCTGCGCCATGGGGCCGATGTGCAGCGACTCGGAGTCGTCATTGCGATATCGCCAGAAGGCAATGGGTAACTCCATGACATGCTCGAGAATGTCTGCGGCATTGACCGGGGTAATGTCTCGCTTGTCATTGATATCGGAGCCTTGGGACAGTACCCCAGGGATCGTCACATTACCGGCGCTGTCCACGCGCATTTCAATTGCCCCGCTCCCGATCCTGGTGATGATGAAGCTGCCGGTGTTATGTTCCGTCGCTAAACGCCAGTTATTGCCACTGGCGAGGTTGACGAAATCAACACGGGAGCCACCGTTGTTCTCAAGTCTGAGCATCTGCCTGTCGCCGATGGAGCCGGGATTTCGGCGCACATGCAAGGCTGCGGAAGGCGACGCCGTGCCAATACCGACGTCACCAGTCGCTGCGATGTCAAGTGAACTCGTGGGGGCACCCGGACGGATGCGCAAGGGAAGAGAGCTTCCATTAGTCACGTCGCGCACAAAGAAGTTTGTCTCGTTTCCCGCGATGTCCCAAGTATACGGACCCCACGGTCCCGCTTCATTCTGTTCCAGGCGAATGCCCGGTGTGTTGAAAGTTTCGATATGCATATTCAGGATTGGATTGCTGGTGCCGAGACCGACGCGTCCGCTTGAGGCTATTCGAAATGCATTGGTGGGCGCTTCGCCGTCAACGCGGAAGGGTGTGGATACTGGCGCATTGCCGTTGGCCGCGTTGAAGCCCAGCCAGTCGATCGAGAAGTGGTCCGCGCCGCCACTGGCGCTGTCATTGGCGCGTAACTGCCAGTCTCCGGCTGGAAAGCCTCCTGCGGTTGAGGTGTCAATGAAGGCAATGCGGAGATTGTTTTCCTTGAGCCTCAGCGTATCGAAACCGAAGCTCTCGGACGATAGGCAGTCGAAGCCCACACAGATACTACCCTGCACGATCAGATCGTCGTTGATGGTCTGGCTCATCATGCGGATGTCGGTTCCGGTCGGGCGTTTCGCCATGGAGTCGTAGAAGTGGGAGGATTCCCACGAATCGGGGCCGTCTTCAGGCAGGTTCGGGTCGACAATCAGGCCCTGGGTAACCGTAAAGGTACCGACCTTTGGATTGGGTGCCGGGCCCTGCGGCGGCTCCAGCCCGCGGTGTTCGGGAGCGACCGTATCGTCTGCCAGGTCCATATGCGGTATGATCGTGTAGTTGTAGCGTCCATCGGGAAGATCGTCGTCGAACACGAACGACAGCTTGATCGCCGGCAGGTTCCCCCACGCGAAGTCCCCGTGCCAGATGCGGCCATCCGGGGCTACGATCCGCAGAGTGAGCGCCTCGTGCTCGGCAACGTCACCGCTCAGGAAGTCCACCGTCTGGCCGTCGATGACCAGCGCAACATCGTCTTGCGCGAACACGATGCTGTAGAACAACATACTGGAAGCGGCAATGAGCAACGCATTTTTCATTTTTTGTTTCATTTTTTTCTTCCGATTCAAGTAAATTAAGTGCAATCTATTGTGCGGCCAGCAGGTCACCCGCCTGCCCCCAAAAACTTCATCTAGATATGCACCATGTGGCACAGCTTTGCCCTCACTGGACATAAGATGATCCCGGTTCTTTGAAAATACCGAGTGAACCCATACCTTGTCATTCATAAATAACCCGACAAACCAACGGAACATCAGGTCGCAGTCCAAGCGCTCCATCATCTATCGCTCTGATCGGATTGTACAGAATATCTAGAGAAGTAGCGCTCAAAGTAATTGCTCCGGCGGTAATTGAGGGGCGGCCAACGATCGAATATATCTCAGAGAAGGCAGGCTCCAAATCAATCAGTTCCCGATCAACTAGCTGACGAACTTTTCTGATAGAATGAGCGGTCGGAATCCGGCTTTCCAGGTCAACATAGCTGATAAGTGCTGCTTGTTTTTTTGATTGTCTCCGCATCGTCATTGCCCCTTGTAAACGAATGCGCTATATTGGCCTTGGCCTTTGTAAACGAATACACTATAGTGCTTTTATTATTACTATCGTGCTTTTGTTATTGTTGTAAAAAAACGCCTAATTCTCTCATAAATTGAGCTTTTCAACAACCCCATAGCCTTGTCCCACGCAAGATGAGTCTGAAACAGTACCAGTAGCCCCCATGATGGTCGGATGAAAACCATCCTGACTCTGAACGATCTGACCACCCTCGAGCAAATTGATCAATTTATGTGCGGGCCCCAGGCCTGCGCCTACCAAGTGGCCGACACCCGAGCGGCGCGTCATGCCTGGGTGCAGGACACCCTGATTCGCTTTGGCTACCACAGCCTGAACCGGATATCCCGGTAAACCAGATCAACGCTGGCATTTGGGAATTTCGCTCAGCGCGCGCCTTCTTGTTTAGCGTCATACCGTGTCAAACAACGTGACCTCGGGTAGCTCTATCATCTGTACTGTTCACATTAGCTCCTCCGCTTGCACCACAAATGCAGCGGCGGTATCCCACTCGCCGACACGACAAGCATAATACTCTTCTACGACCAGATGCGCCAAAGTCTCTCAACGAGATCCAACCGTGCATGTTCATCCGATACCTCAGCAGATAACTGGCTTATATAATCAATCTTATCGCCAAGTGTACTTGATTCCTTCAGCTCTCTAAAATAATTCAACTTCGCCTTTCTGAAGTTGGTACGCATTTGAATTCGGCCCTCAAGTTGTTTAATCGGACGCGCACCCTTTGCAACCCCAAGCTGATAGAGATCAATAGCTGAGGATGCTCCCTCCGTCATCTCCACCAGTTCAAAAAGTCTGACTCTAGCTTTGGAATAATCAGGGGCAGATTCGATCAATCTCTCCAATATGGATATTGCCTCGGGACTACGATTAAGTTGCACCAACAACTCGACCTTCTGCAGAAAACGCCCGGCATCTTGTGTTTTCCCCCGCATGATATTCTCGATATCAACGAGTTGCGAATGAACATCATTCACTTTTGATACTTGAATTAGGGCGCCCTCATGCGCATCTGAGGAAGTCCATTGAATCTGTCCCCGCCTCGCCCCCTTATCTTGAGATGCAACGTTCTTTGTATCAGGAAAATAGAACGTAACATGCTCATCTTCAGATGCACAATCAGATTCTGCCAGCAACTCATTCCATAGCGCATCCAGCTCCATACGAAGATCCACCGGAAGCAAACTGTTGATTCGAGCACTAACCGAGCCGTGAGTCTTCGTTTCATCATGTGACACGAATAACGCATCATCACACTCAACACCGATACGACTTAAGTCGACAGCAATTCTCTCAGAATCTGCCAATCCGCGCTGAGTAAATAACGCCATCTTATTCCGTTGCTGTCGTCGAAATGTGATTAATGCCTTGTTGTAAGCCAGCCACATTCTGGCTGCCAGTGTCGGCTCAATCCAGAAGTTAAAGTGCCTCCCAAGATTCTTACTATGTATCGCCTCTGCAATTCTAAGGCTATGTCGAGACAGCAAGGACTCAACGCTATAGAGCCAGTGCCGAGTCACACCAACGTAACGTACGTCTTCACCCAGTGCTTCTTCCCATCCGCCAAGAAACAGACAAATGCGAGGGTCTTTAATTAGCAGCGTATCATTTTTTTCCAGATTTACCGTTAAACTTTCGTAAAGCTCCCAAAAACGCCTCTCGTCAAATGGTAACCTCGAATACTCCTTTGTGAACTGCCAGGATGTTTTCGCTTTCGCCAGTAGTTCGTCGTGGAAATTGATAACTCTGTAGTCTTCAAAGTGTCCGTCGGGATTCGTAATATTCGGGCCAACCAAATTGCTTGGTAAGCGATATCCAACATTTTGCAATAATTGCGTTAGCATTGATGTCCCACTGCGATGAAAGCCAGCAATAATTAGAAATTTGGACATATCTTTCCAGGCTCTTCAATATTTGCTGCCCTTAGTATCTGCTTCCACCAATAATCCAGAGTCAACTTTTCGAGTAGCGCTTCGCGGCCCTCTCTAGTATCAAAATGGTAAGAATGGCATTCGCGCCACTCATAAAGTTTCTCGACCGTTAAAGCATCAGAATTCCAGTTATCAACGTGAACCACTGGTAGCTGCCTGTACGCTCCATCCAATGCCGACGACTTCACAATGGGAATCGCACCATAGTAGAGCGCTTGCCATGCCTTTGGGCTTGGGTCCAGGCCGCCCCCTTGAGCGCATATAATGAAGCTGTGTTGTTTAACCAACTCTATAAACTCATCTTCAGAAACTTCGTCAGTGACAACAGTTGTAAACCTTTTCCAGTTCGTAGACGCAATTCTCGTTATGTCTTTACGAGCTTGCCACTGTGCTCCGTCACGAATACGGTGGGCGCACAATACAGTTAAAGGTCGCTCACTTAACGTCGCAATATCAATTAGAGAAACCGTGCCCGGTAAAGAGTCTGGATACACCATCCCAACCGGAATGGGTGTTATCCTCTCAGACACCGGCTCGTCCAGGTTTTCCACGTACCAATGTATCAAGTACTTGCAATCCAGTATCGAGAAAAAAAGAGATCTTTCACTTTCACTTAAAGGTGCCCAACGCTTATCGACTTGGTTGGGTAATGTCACATCTTCGCTTCCAGAAATTAGCACAAACGAGGCAGTAATATTAGGCAGGACTTGCTCTACGAAAAACGGTAGCACTGCCCGCAAATTACGCAAACTCAAAAATACAGTGTTCGGAGACCCATCCTTTATATTTTTCTTCAAAAAAGTATAAGGGGCCTTATTGTCGGACAGAACAACCCAGTCACACTTGGCCGCTATACCGGTAAGAATATAAGCCTCGGCTCCTTTATTCTTTGGGAATAAACGAGTTGAGAGGAATTCCATATCCACTGCGGCCACTACCCCCGAAACCCATGCGGATTTGCCAGGAACCACTCATAGGTATCACGCAAGCCGTCTTCCAGCCCGATGGAATAGGTCCAGCCGAGTTTACGCAAGCGCGATACGTCCATCAACTTACGTGGTGTACCATCAGGTTTAGAGGTATCCCACTTAATGTCGCCCTCAAAACCGACTACTTTAGCTATGGTTTCGGTCAGTTCTTTAATGGTGCAGTCTACACCGGTACCGACGTTAATATGACTTAGCATGGGTTGGGTATGTCGCTGGTAGATGTCGTAATCCAAATTCATGACAAACACACTGGCGTTGGACATATCGTCAACGTGCAAAAACTCCCGCATGGGCGAACCCGTGCCCCAAGCCGTTACGCTGGCGTCGCCACGCTCCCTGGCCTCATGAAAACGACGCAGCAGGGCCGGTATCACATGACTGTTCTCGGGGTGGAAGTTGTCGTTTGGGCCGTATAAGTTGGTGGGCATTACCGAGCGGTAGTCACGACCGTACTGACGACTATAGCTTTCGCACAACTTGATACCCGCAATTTTTGCAATCGCATAGGGTTCATTGGTTGGCTCAAGCTTACCCGTTAGCAGCGCCTCTTCGCGCATGGGTTGATCTGCCATTTTCGGGTAAATGCACGACGAACCCAAAAACAACAATTGTTGGACACCCGCCTGATGGGCCGAATGAATAATATTCGACTCAATCATCATGTTTTCATAGATAAACTCAGCCGGATAGGTATTATTGGCGTGAATACCACCCACCTTGGCAGCCGCCAGGTACACCTGCTCAATGGATTCCAACTCGAAAAACGTCCGCACAGCGTTTTGATCGATCAAGTCCAGCGCTTTACGCGAACGGGTAATGATATTCACACCAGGCATCTTTAGAAGCTGCCGAACGATTGCAGATCCTACCATGCCGTTATGACCGGCAACGAAGATGTTTTTCATAGCGCTGCTTTCAACAATCGTCATTTACTCAACCGACACCGGGATCTCATAGCCATGCTTTTTCAGAAGGGCATGCCGTTTTGCAGCTATAAGGTCTTCGGCAACCATCTCTGCGCACATTTCCCGGGTAGTGATTTTCGGGATCCAGCCAAGTTTTTCTTTGGCCTTGCTGGAGTCGCCCAGCAGGGTCTCAACTTCAGCGGGCCGGAAGTAACGGGGGTCGACTTTTACAATCACATCACCGGCTTTTACGTTCGGTGCCCTGTCACCCTCCACCGCTTCAACTATGCCTTTTTCATCAACGCCTTCGCCTTCAAAGCGCAGGCTTATACCCAATTCCCTAGCGGACCAGGTGATAAAATCGCGCACGGAGTATTGAGTGCCGGTTGCGATAACAAAATCTTCCGGATGATCTTGTTGCAGCATCAACCACTGCATTCGCACGTAGTCTTTGGCATGGCCCCAGTCACGCAGGGCATCCATATTACCCATATACAGGCATTGCTCCAGGCCCTGGGCAATATTGGCCAAACCACGGGTGACCTTACGGGTCACAAAAGTTTCACCACGTCGCGGCGACTCGTGATTGAAAAGTATGCCATTGCAGGCATACATACCATAGGATTCGCGGTAATTTACGGTAATCCAGTAGGCATAGAGCTTTGCCACTGCATAAGGCGAGCGGGGATAAAACGGTGTGGTTTCTTTCTGCGGGGTTTCCTGCACCAAACCGTAAAGTTCCGAGGTCGAAGCCTGGTAGAACCGGGTTTTCTTTTCCAGGCCCAGTAAACGAATGGCTTCAAGAAGGCGCAAGGTTCCCATAGCGTCAACATCGGCCGTGTATTCGGGAGACTCAAAACTGACCGCAACGTGGGACTGTGCGCCGAGGTTATACACTTCGTCTGGCTGTACCTGTTGAATGATGCGAGTCAGGTTGGATGAGTCCGTCAAATCGCCGTAGTGCAGGACGAAATGCCGATTCTCTATATGCGGGTCTTGGTAAATATGGTCTACACGCTGGGTATTAAACAGGGATGCGCGGCGTTTTATGCCGTGAACTTCGTAGCCCTTCTCTAGCAAAAACTCGGCCAAATAGGAGCCGTCCTGACCTGTTACCCCGGTGACAAGTGCCTTTTTCATACTGGTTCCCTAACCACGTAAATTTGTAATCGATTCAACATATTTAATCTTCCTATTTTCTACCCCAAAAAGCCATCCTGATACCTCGCTTCATCTTGAAATAAAAACGAAGTCTAACTGGCATGCCGAGTCGATTCGTACTTGTATTTACTGTCTCCAATAAATAGCGCCTCAGCTTCAATATTACCTGAAGCTTTTTCTCGATCCAAATTTTTATTCTTCGAAGATGGACCACCAAAAATACCGCCGTCATCCAAGAATGACAGCTTAAGCTATTCTGCTTGGGCCGCCTCAAATATAAGGCCACTATGGTGTGCGCCAATGCGGGATAAGCTTAATCTGTCTGCATTTCTATTATTCAATCCAGATTGTGAGAAACCAAAAATCTTTCGACTTTTACTATGTCTGAGGGAATATCAACGGCGATAGAAGAAGCATTAGTCTCTTCCATCTTGATTTTCAAGCCCATATCAATAAACCTTAATAATTCAATATCTTCAAACTGCTCATTAACCGTCTTAACGCGTGCTGCGAAAGTTTTCAGTGCTTTCTTGGTGTAGCCATATATCGGAACTTGCTGCTTAAAACGTGGCACCATACCGGCCTTGGAAAATGGTACTGGCAACCTAGACATGTACATGGCTTCATTAAGTTCATTGGTGATCACCTTAATAATTGTATCGCTATTAATATCCTTCTCGTCAGTAATGTATTTATATAGATTGTAAGCTTCATAAGCATCGCCGTGCCTTGCAAATAAAGTGAATATTTGGTCGATAGCCATCGGATCAATTACCGGTTCGTCACCTTGTATGTTAATATATAGGTCGTAATCCAACTGCTCGCTGACCTCAAATACTCTGTCAGTTCCGGTAAGGCACTCGGAGCTTGTCATACAGCATGGGATTTTCTCGGTGTTACAAAAGTCCAAGATCCGAATGTCATCTGTAGCAACAATGGCATCATTCAACAGGCTAGATTGTTTGACTTGATTATATGTTCGCTGGATCATGGGGACGCCGGCAATTTTGGCCAGCGGCTTACCCTCAAACCGCGATGAATGATATCTGGCAGGAATTACACCTAGAACTGTTCCAAAATGTTTAGTCATTTATTTTTACCATGCGTCCCAACCACCATCGACGTGAAGTGTCGTGCCGGTGACATAATCAGACATACTTGATGAGAGATAAAGGCAGGCATTTGCAACATCGATCCCAGAGCCCCATTTTCTCATTGGTGTTCTTTCAATTGTGAAATTATACAAATCACTTTTTTGCTTGAAGGATTCTGCATAGGAGGTCTCACAGAAACCGGGGGCTATAACGTTGACATTGATTCCAGACTCAGCCCATTCAGTAGCAATGCACTTTGAAAGCGTAATAATGGCACCTTTAGATGCACCATAGCCAGCCAATTCCGGAAGGCCATTGGAGCCAATGATTGACGCCATATTGACAATTTTTCCTTTTTTACGTTGCAGCATGTGCGTACCCACAGCTTTGCAAAATAAAAAGGTACTGCCAGCGTTGACAGTCATAACCTGCTGCCACTCGTCCCAGCTGATATCAATAAATTTCCTCCTGAACCGCATACCCGCGTTATTTATAAGCACATCAATCTTGTCAAACCTGCTGATGACGCTATCAACAAACCCGTTTACCGTAGATTCATCTGAAACGTCACCTGCCTTACAAAGCAAACGGCTTTCATTCAAATCCAATTGGATTGCGAGCTCATTTAAATCATCCTCTGTACGGCTAATTAACGCCAGCTTGGCTCCATGTTCCGCAAATACTCTGGCGCAATCGCGACCAATACCTTTACCTGCGCCGGTAATTATACAAACTTTATCTTGTAGTAATTTTGTAGGCGTCATTCTTCAATCCTTAATTATTAGATTGAATGTTTCCTCAATGAGGCTGAATGGAACGTCATTATATACATTCGCCGAACCGATACGATCCGCTAGAATCAAGCGAAGCTTGCTATCCAAGCGCTTTTTATCTTTCATAACATTATCAAGACAACTGCGTATGAGTCGGTCGCGGTTAAATCCCAATAAAGATGAACTAACATCGACAGGCAACCCATATTCCTTGAACATCTTTCCCAAAGTATCCTTTATATTTGCTTCAGCACCTAGGTGACGAAAAGCAATATGCGCTACGGCCATGATGCCTATTGAAACACCCTCTCCATGCCTGAGCTGCTCCTGGCCAGATTTGTCAACGGTAGATACTTCAATAGCATGTCCAAGTGTATGTCCATAATTTAACAGCAGGCGCTTTCCTCCTTCCTTGACATCCCCTTGTACATGTCGAATTTTTATGCGGATTGTTCTATCTATAAAATCAGTGACGTAGTTCTCCTCTCGCGACAGAATGTTTTCCCTGTGTAGACTAAGATGATCAAAAAATTCCTTGTCGTGAATAATGGCGCACTTTATTACTTCAGCGAGGCCAGAGCGATAATCTCTCTCTGAAAGCGACTCAACCAAATCCAAGTCAACGAGATTAAGGATGGGGTGATAATAACTGCCAATGCCATTGATGGTGCTTCGAAAATTGATGGCGGTTTTTCCTCCTACACTACTATCTACCATGGCCAACAATGTTGTTGGAATGTGAACAAGATTCATTCCACGCAGCCATGTGCTAGCAATAAAACCTGACAAGTCTCCAATCACACCTCCACCCAAAGCTACTAGCGTCGAATCCCTGGCAAAATTGTACTCTTCAAGTTTAGAGTAAATCTTCAGTGCTTCATTAATGTTTTTATTTCCCTTGCCTGATTGTAAAGCATGAAATAGGACATCAAATCCGGCTTTTTCGAGAACATTGCGCAGCATGCATATTAATGTATGTTCAAAAATATTATCATAAATAAGGATAACCTTTTTATTGCGCGTGGCACTTGAAAGATATTCAGGGAGTCTCTGAATAACACCATTTCCAAGGTATATCGGGTAGGGTGTTCCGTCCAGATCTACAATGATTTTAGCCTCTGCCCTCATTCTACACATCCCAGAACATTCCAGAGTTTACAATGAGCTCTGCTATCGTATAATCATCGGGCGTGTTCACCTCATGCCCTTCAAAATGATCAATAAAATTGAAAAAAGGATTCTTACCAATTCTTTTGCGGCGCTCATTATAGGCATCTCTTCTGAAAACATACACAGAAGATTGCTCAAAAATAACTGGCGTCAATTCAGATAGTTTCGGGATTGGCTTATCAAGTGAGTAATTAAGCGGCTTATCGTTAAACCAGGAAAGCTTATGGAATCGGAACGCTGTTAGAGCTGAGTCGTGCCCCCCAAATCTTACTGCATCAATGCATTTACTCAATGTTTTTGGCTGCAAAAAAGGACTATTGGGATGTATTAGCACTACGACATCAGCATCTACCTGAGCAAGAAATGCATCAATGATATCTTCTATGGCAATATCTTCTGAATCCAAAGACGCTGGGCGCTGAAGATACTCGTAATCTGTATTGCCGTCTAGATACTCCAGGACTTTTGTATCAGAACAGTAGATATAGGTTTGATCGACCTGAGGAACCCTATTTAGCAGCCGCAATGTATAGTTAATCAAATACTTCCCTCCCAATTTTTTTAGGTTTTTATGCTCCTTCTGATTCGGTCTGTAATCTAGCCAGTATGGGACAAAAGCAACAGTTTTCATTTTTAATTCCTATTCATGAAGCGCTCAAAGATGTGTAATCGCCCCGTTTTTACCAGTCGAATAAGTATAAAGTTGACCTACTTTTAGCAGTGGTATTGGGGCTATCCCCCGATAGCTATGTTTAGCCGCCCGTTATTGTAATTGTCGCTGCCTCTGAGAGTACAGCCTAGTATTTTCATCAGCTACGCACTTTTACTTAGTTGATTTGCGAAGTTATGTAGCTCGAGATCTAGTTTATGCTTCTCTTTTAAAGCGTCCAATATGCTGCAATCAAGTTCCTTTCGAGACACAAAAGAGAAGCCATCAGGTACCGAAAATCGCTCTTTTGTGACATTAAGCCGTTTGAATTCAGGAAATTCTACTTGTGAAAACTTAGCTTTGAAGTATTCTTTCACCTTTCTCTCTGAGTTCTCAATGGAAGTCAAATACATTAACTTATAAATTTCCTCAAAATATTTCCAATAAGTTCTATAGCCTAAAAATTTCGCTTGCGAATTTTCTCGAATGGATAACGCAAACTCACTAAAGGAAGTGTCCCGAATAGCAAGATATTTTGGGTGATTTTTGTTCGATAAAATGAAATTGTACAAACTAACAATTCTATCATTAGGGTCGCGTACAACAGTAAAAATACTTACGTTTTCTGGCATGTATTCTGGATGTGTTACAAGTTGCTTATAGGAGAGGTGACCTACTATGGCATCATGTTTCGAAATTTCTCTTACAGTATGAAAGTCGCAAGGGTGAACATCGCCCTTATTTCCACCTTTGACATGAAGAACTTTATCAAAGAGGAAGTTGTAGTATTGTGTTAGCGAGAACCCACCACACTTTGGAATATGTAAAAAAACATTCATTTCACTAACCTATACTTGGTAGTTGAAAAATGCTAAAAAACTTTCCAGGTCGACATTCAACTTAGATATGGTTTCT
The DNA here is from genome assembly GCA_050486405.1 of Marinimicrobium sp. Taxonomy (GTDB): domain Bacteria; phylum Pseudomonadota; class Gammaproteobacteria; order Pseudomonadales; family Cellvibrionaceae; genus JBJHDF01. The sequence goes on from JBJHDF010000017.1 coordinate 87,426, forward strand.
GGCGACAATTTATCTTTGTAATTTCCCGGATGCACCTGCCGAACATGGCTGGTAACCTGCTCCGCATCAGGAATCAAATCGTGTTTTTTGGCTATTTTTTCAATAGCGATTTTGTCTATCGGTAAGTCAAAATGCTCTGCAATAGCTTTCAGCAGATCAGGCTTATCGTAAATAACGTCCTCATATCGAATAATTTTTGTATATTTTTCTGGCAACTTATTTCTATATACTTCAAAATTTCTCAAATAGCTTTTTTTTCTGGACAATACAAATGAATCAATATCCATTGAGTTTACAACTTTGCGCTCTTGCAATCGCGCATAATCCCCATCTTTCACAACATGGGATTTTGCAATCGAGAAGTACAAAGAAACCAACATGTCTCTTGGATCTCTTGTTAGCCAGATGCACTTTGCTTCATTTAAGTCCAAGTCAAAATTTTTGGGATAATGACGAAATCCAGTATAGATTACACCTTTTTTCGAAAACACATTTTTTGCATCATTGGCGATTTGTCCTGGATTTACGCCGAGATTAAACGCTGCACCAAACAATGAGAAACTTGGTATTGCTATTTCCTTGCAGTAATCGCGCACTAGCCGGTCCAGTAAAGTAGAACCACTTTTCGCAAAAGCAAATACAAAACTACTTGGAAAGTTTAACTGGCTGGATGGTATTGAAAGGGTGTAATTCTTACCTTCCGTTGACGTCAATTCTATACTATTGGTCATGCTCTAAATTCCATCAAAATAGTCCAGAAAGCTTTTGTAATGATCAAGACTCTCTTTACCCAAATATTTAATATAATATCCGGATCCCTTACTGGTTTCGTTCGAAGATGCCCATTCCCGTGCTTTTTCAAAACGCTTTGCGGAATCAAACTCAGCCTCGGGAGGAAAATGAATAGATTCCACTGCAGTGCGGTACCTCAGCACGTTATAGCCTTGGCTGAACATCTCATAGAGTAATGACGTCGTATGGCCTACAACAAGATCAATATCTTTGGGGATTTCATCCACTATATTCAATTTAGGGAACTTTTTTAAATACATTGCTCTTTCATTGCTAGGATGCAGCTTTACCAAAATTCGTTTTAGATCTTTGCGCATAGCAGATAGTACTATCGATATCATATTTATATTTTGTTTATCAAACATATTTTGATCGGAAACAATTAAGATGTATCCAGATTTTCCTGAGGAGGCCCTAAAAGAGACAGGGTTTAACGTTGGCTTTCCGACCACAACAACTTTACTGTCCGGCCGGTATTTTTGAATTAAATTGGCGGTACAGTCTCCCCATGCCAGAAAATAATCTGCCACATGATTCTTATAATTAATGACATTTATATTCTCTTCATTAAAGTACTCTACATACAGTCCGTGCTGCATGGTTGCGGTTGGCACTTTAGAAATCTTAAACGCTTGGCAAAAAAAGTTTTCTGGTCCTTGCATGTCACTAAAGAATACTGCTTTTTTTGTATGCCGATAGAGCTTACCGAACATATAGCAGTATGATAAAAGCTTGATTTTCAATGCTTGATTTAGGTATGGATTTCCTTCTTCAATTACGTCTGCATAGCGATAATTATTTTTAATAAATCTAATTAATGAAACGTTTAAATTACTAGATTTATTGGATAGATTAACGATGGTATAGTTTCTTAATCCAACCACTTTATTCAGAAGCAAATCATAATCTGATCGGTCCATGCTTTTATAAAAAATAAGTGTGGGGGAATTGGAGTTTAAGCTTATGTTAATATCAAGTTTTGTGCACTTCTGATTCACATCCTCTAAAAAACGTTTCTGAGACTCAATTCTACCAAGCTTCTTGAAAGAAGCTCGTTCCTGTGCAAATACCTTCGAGAAATCAATGCTTTTCAATAGCTCCCAGTTCATATCAATCATCTCCCAGAATCTGATTGACATTTCGACGAAATGCCTGGTAGTAAAAGCTATTTTTTTTGGTGTCTGATAATCCAAAGTTATCTATCTGTATTTTTATTGCTTCTAAGTAAGGCACTATTCCACCTTCGCTGGTGCCACCAGCATAAAACTTGCATACTACAGTTTCTACATGCTTGAATTTCGCCCCTGACTTATATAACTTGACGAACTGGTTGTAATCAGCCGCGCTTTTAAAGCTCATGTCAAACTTATTTTTTAACAATGTCGACGTTTTGGTGAACACAGCCTGATGGCAAAAGGGAATGCGTGCGTTAATTGTGTCAATTGACTTGGCTTTCTGAACGGTTACTTGGTTTCCATTAACATATTCCCTGTCTCCGTAAATCACGTCATATTCGTCATCAAACAGGCTTCCTGCAAAAATATCTTTCAAAACATCTTTATGTGCGAACTCATCTCCCGCATTCATGAATATGGAATAGTAGCCTGCTGCCAAATCTATAGCCTTATTCATTGCATCATATATGCCATTATCTGGTTCTGAGATTGCAATATCAATATTGGCTGTATTTTTTTCTATAACCTCTTTAGTTCCATCTTTTGAATCTCCGTCGACTATGATGAATTCAAGATTTGGGTAATCTAGTGATTTTACACTTTCTATTGTTCTCAAAAGGCCTAGCTTGTCATTATAGACTACAGTTAATATGGAAATCTTAGGATAAACGCTCTTTGACTTTAAGAACCCTCTCTGATCTAAATTTTCTAACAAGCGCTGCAGGACCCCTTTCGCAAAAGGGTCGCTATCAAAATCAGCTATGGCTATCATGTCATTTATCTTGCGCCCTGCACCTTTCGAGTTAGTAGTTAAGTCCTCTAAAGCAGAGTTCAAATAATACTCACAATTATTCAGTGAAATAGATTTTACAAACTGTGTTTTCTTCCATTCATTATTATCTTTTAGGTGACTAAAGGCTGCTCTCGCTGCCTCTGAAGCTCCCAGTAGATATTGCTGCCTGCTTCTGCCACCACTTTTAAAATTACATACTGGAATGGGTACATAATTGAACTTAAAACCATCAACATATCTATCTAAAATGAATTTATAATCCGCCGCTAACCTAAAGCTTTCATCGTAGGGATATCGGAGCAATAAGGTTCTACTATTGAAGACAGCTTGGTGGTAAACTACTTCTGTATAGAATATATCGGAAAGGTCTCCAGCTTTCTCATAAGTTCTAATACCATTTACTTCCGTTCTATATCGGTCGCCATATATGAAATCAGCGCTCAAGTCAGCGTTATTTATAATATCGTCTACTGTAGTCGGCGAGG
>JBJHDF010000018.1:0-83406 GCA_050486405.1 Marinimicrobium sp.
TCGGAAAGGTCTCCAGCTTTCTCATAAGTTCTAATACCATTTACTTCCGTTCTATATCGGTCGCCATATATGAAATCAGCGCTCAAGTCAGCGTTATTTATAATATCGTCTACTGTAGTCGGCGAGGCAAATTCATCTGCAGCGTTCATAAAAATTATATAATCTCCGCTACACTCTGCCACAGCCTTGTTCATCGCATTATAAATACCGTCGTCTTTTTCGTTAATATAAACAGCGAAATCTTTTCTGTTTTTAGCTGCATATTCTTGCGTGCCGTCCGTAGAGCCACCATCTATAACAACGTATTCCAGATTGCTATAAGTTTGGACCTTCACGCTTTTAGCCGTAATTTGAAAATCTCTCAGCGCGTTAAGCATTACAGTTACGACTGATATCCGAGGTTTAGGTGCTTTTAGATCCATCAGGTTCTCTCTTTTCATTCGAAACATGATTTGGCGCAATATGGCCCTTACCATTTTCAAGTTAAGGCTTAAATTCCTTTATAACTTAGTACTTGCTTAACCTGATTAAAGAAAGATGATTCAGACACTTTTTTTAACGTCTTTATTGAGTATCCAGCCCGCCTCCAAGAATTAAAGAAAATTGGCCGATTAATTGATTATCGTTATAACTTATTCAGTTAATGGTTTAATGTCGTAGTGATCACACAGCGCTTTGAATGACGCTGACTGAATTATCTCTTGCTTGTATTCATTGCTAATTGGTTTGCGCGGTCTTGGTTCGATGTCGCCACCAGTGCGGCCACTGTTTCCGCTGACTTTAAACACTTCGATGTAGTCAGTTGCGTGTTCGATTAACGGCAGTTGTAGCAACTCTGTACATTTTCTAATTTGTTGCTCTGGTTCTGAAACGAAATTTTCGTAGTACACGATTTTCGATGCATCAAAAGCTTTTAAAAACTTGTAAAGTCTTCGACAATACTCTTCAAATGTACTCGGATGAAAATGAACCCAGCGGTTTTCTTGCAGTGAAAGAAACGAATCTATAGGGTTTCTCACAGTGACCAGTTGCTTTACGTCGAAGTATGGTTGCAGCAATCGAGTAACTGTATCCACTTCCGGCTGAGGGACATTCTTACAGTAGTCTGCATGACTATGCGCTCGAACGAGAATGGTTCCGCCAAGATCTCTTGTGTGTTTTTCAATTTTAATAATGTTATCCACAAAGATCTCTTCTGCGAACTTCTCGGCTTGCGGTACGTTGCCATAGAATGCTTGCGTTATGATATCCCTTGGCGTGTAGTCAGCGACTGACCAATTGTTACCGTGCCGCGTTGTCGGATGCAATTCGCTTAGTAAAAACACATTAGGCTGTGCGGCCAGACATTTGGAGATTAATGTGCCTCCGCTGCAGGCAAAGTGGTGAATAATGCGCAAGGTGGGCTTGGTGTTGGCATTGTCGGCATTAACAACGGCGGCACAGCGCTCGAGCAGGCTTTGGGTGTTGTTCAGGCCTTCGGTGTCGAGTACCGCTTTACCGGTGTCGTTGTGCGTTGCGCTGTAGTCGTTAATCAGGTTCAGCGCCTGCTGCAATTCTTGCTGTAGTGTTTTCAGGTCAGTGGGTTCTGGCATGGCGCTGCGCAACCTGTGTTACAGTTTTTCGAGCAGATCGGGGTGCTCTCGCTCTAGCTTGTGGTAAAATTGCGACGCGGCCTGCAGTTTGGCGTGCAACTCTTTGATCAGGTCTTTAAGCTCTTGCTCGCTTTTTACCTTTTCGGCGTAGCGTTCGCGAAGATCGGAGGCGTCAGCTTCGACTTTGGCCAGCAGCTTGGTGCTGAGTCGTGCTGATCGCTGCTGCTCTATTAGTTCGACTTCAGCTTTCCGTAGTTTTTCTTTAATCTCTGATTCACGGCTCTGCTGGACTTGCAGCTTGTTACGGATGCTTTCGCTCTCTTTCTGAGTCGCTTCATTTTTTACTGCAAGCTCATCACGCTGCAAAGTCAGGGTTTTTAGTTCGGCTTGGGCCTGTTGCAGCTTTTCATTAATTTGTGACTTTCGGTTCCATTGTTCTTCCAGCTCGTTGCGGATGCTTTCTCGCTCTTTCTGTATGGATTCGATTTTTATTTTTAGCTCATCGCTTTGCAACGTTAGGGCATCGTTTTGGCTCTTGAGTTCTGTATGATCTCTCCGTGCTTCGATGAGTTGCCGCTTGAAGTTCCTCCCGTACAATGCCCTGCCAATCAGCGGGTTGTTTGCCTCTTCCAGGACCAGTCGTGTAAAACCCCGGGGCAGCAAGAGATTATCGCATTCTTCCAGGGTGGCACCGGTCTGGCGGGACGCGATGCCGCCGACGGCAACGCGCACTTCAATCATGTCCAGCGGCTCCAGATTGCCGTTAAGCCCTTGCAACAGGCGGGCGGCGGGCAGGCAGTCAATGGTCAGCCAGTTGTAATGAGCCGGGTTTTCACCCGTTTGCTCCAGCAGGCGGCTCAGGGATACCGCGGGGTGCTCGCTTCGTTGATGTTCATCGACGTTGGGCCATAGTGCGCTCAGGGTGTCTGCGGGGAGCAAGCCGCTTTCCTCTTCGCGGGAAAGTTGGTGCCAATTGGCCTGACCATCGGTGTTATTGACCAGAGCGTGAAGAGCTTTCCAGCTTCTGTTGTCGTTGCTGTGCGGTGCAATTGCATGAGCGAGCAGTTGGCTGGCATGTGGTTCCGCTTCCACAGCCAGCAGCCTGGGCACCTTTGCAAAGCGCGTTTCGCGTAGCACCTCTCCGCGGCCCGCGCCGATATAAAGCCAGCCGTCCACAGGGGCAAGAGCCTGCAGGAACTGTTGCCACTGAGCAATCGTTTGTTCGTTTTCCATGGCTGGTTACTTCAATACTGATGGGGTGTTGTCAGGGCCCGAACGCGGATGGCCCTGAGACGTATGGCTAACTGACGCTTGTCGTCGCTGCCTTTTTCGGCGGGCGATACGGTTTTGGGAAAACGAAATTCCAGCTTCCAGGAGTTTTGCTCTGCGCTACTGGTGTCAATCCTGGCTCGTACCTGGCAAGGAAAGCGTTTGAACGGCAGTATGCCGAATTTATGCTTGAGCCTGAGCGGCTCGCCGTTGAGTCGGACTTGCATGTCTTTTACGATGCGGGCATCCAGGGCGTGAACAATGTCGAAGGTGAGTTCGAAGTGCCCCTGGCCGACAGCGGGCAGGGTAAGCGTGCTCTCTGTGTCCGGGCCCGCCCACCGACCATCGTGTTCCGCGTCGTACCAGTTGTTCCCAATGATCTGTTCGTTGCGCAGATCAAAGAGAGTCTCTACAGGGAAGTCCGCCGACCCATTGGTCGTTTGGGTAAGGTTCCGGGAGGCGGTATTGGCCGTGCCGGAAAGCTTCTGGTATTCACAAAAGTAGTGTTCCAGTTCTTCCTGTACCTGGTGCAGTTGCAGCAGGAGGAGTTCGTTCTCTTCCTTCAGTTCCTGGACCTGTTCTGCAGTTTGGCTCTCGCTGTTTAGTGATTCGGGGTTTTGTGGCTCAGCGGTTTCGGTGGCCATTTCCTGCAGAGCTTCTTGCAGGCTTGCCTGATGCTGCGACATGGCCACCTCGCCGCTGACGTCGGCCACGGTTTCCAGGTCGCGATACAGGCTGCTGCTGTGCTGGTCGTTGTAGGCAAGGCTGGTGCCAAGGGCTTCGAACAGTGGCTGAGGTGCTTGCTCGCTGTCCTGCGCCGCTTCTGTTGTCAACGCCCGGCCAGTCTTTTTGGAAAACGCGGCCAGCACCTTGTTCGGGGTGTGCAGCAACGCCAATTCGTTGACCAGGGTGCAGCGTCCGCGGTTGAGCATATAGTGGCGTAGCAGGGTGCGGGCCTTGTCGCTCCAGTCCTGCAGAACCTGCTCACAATCGGCGTCGCTACCCTGCTCCAGGGCTCGGGCCAGCGCCAGGCCCGGCGGGCTGTAGACAAGCAGCGTGTGGTCACCCCGTAGCAGGGCCGCCTGCAGGGTTTGTTCCTGCTCCAGATCGGTGCAATGTAGCGCCTGAAAGCCGCTCTGGGCGAACAGTTGCTGCGCGGTGGAGTGACTCCCCCCGGGGTGCCCAATGATGGATAGAGACTGCATTCTGGCTGGCTCCTTGTTATTGTCCCGGGCGACCCTGCGCCAGGGATGGTTGTCGCACCCGATTTGCAGCACCGTATTGTATCAGAGAGAGAAGCCCTCCCCCAGCCCCTCGGCCTCTGATCCCGTCTCGGCTCTATCACCTATGTCCTGTAGGCGTCCCGCAAGCGGGCTGGGGGTTAAGGTGGCGCCGTTTGTAGCAGGGCGTATCTGGTGTCTTCCTTCAAAATTCGCCTTATCCTGCCAAGTTCCGTTTTGTCGAGATAAGGCGATGCCGCTTGCAGGGTTTTTTTGGCATGTTCCGGCAGGGTTTCGCCCTCGGGCGGCGTGCCCCCACTTTCCAGAAGCTCTGAAAAATAGGTCAAAAGCCAATGCCCCGGCGCAGTGCCCATATGCCTGTGCAGCACCTGCATTCCCTCCAGTGCCACCCAATAGCGCATATTCATTGTGATGCAGTTATCATGCAGCCGTGAGCAGGCCTGTATGTCGTCCACAAAGCCTATACGGCCAGCAAAGGCCTTGAAGGCCCGAAGCCAATACTCAAAATCAAAAGCGGTTTTGATGCTCTCATCCAACGGGCCCAGCATATGATATACAGTGCGGGTAAAAAACAGGGTGGGTTGGCAGATAAAACAACCATCGGCAAACTGGCTGCAGGGTGTTTCAGGGGGCAGGGTTGGGTAGCGATTCAGCTCCTTCCCCTGCGCGTCCACATGCACCCCATGGCCGTATACCAGCGCGTACCGCTCGGGGCCGGTCAGGGCCGCCACCGCCCTACCCACCGCCCCAGGCGTGTACAGATCATCGGAGTTTAGCCAGCCAATCAACGTGCCGCGAACACGGGCCACTGCCTTGTTGATGGCATTGGCGGCGCCTTTATCCGGCTCTGAAAACCAACGCAGGCGGCTGTTCCGGGCCTGAATGCGCCGCAGAATCTCTGGTGTGCCGTCCGTGGAGCCGCCATCGGCCACAATCAGTTCCAGGCGCGGGTAGTCCTGATTGAGCACACTGGCGATGGCCGCTTCAATAAATTCCGCCTGGTTAAAGGACGGCATAACGATGGAGACCAGGGGTGTCATGAGATTATTCCGTAAACTCTCGTTCGGTGCGTGCGTTGGCCAGCCGGGATTAGTAGGGTACCATTGCGGGTCTTGAAATGGCAGACTGATGACAAAGCGCACACACTTGTGCTACGCTTACCCCATGAAAATCTACAATTGGAACCCCCGGAAGAATCGGGAGCTCATACTGGAAAGGAAGGTCTCTTTCGAGGAGGCCATCTTCCATATTGAGCATGGGGGTCTACTGGATGATATTGCTCACCCCAATGCTTCGGATTACCCCAATCAACGGATTTTCATCGTTTGTATCAGGGACTATGTCCATCTCGTACCCTACGCGGAAAACGAAGATGAGGTGTTTCTGAAAACCATTATTCCGAGCAGGAAGTTTACCAGGCAATATCTTGGAGGCGGATCATGAGTAAAACGAAACTGTCCAGGGAGGAAAAAGCACTGCTTGATGCTGTGGAGGTCGGTGAGTTTGAGTCTGTCTTGACGGATGCTCGCAGAAAGGAGCTGGCGGCAATAGCCGGCAATACCTTTAAAAAAGACAAGAGAATCAATATCAGAATTTCCAACAGGGATCTGGTTGCTGTTCAGTCCAGGGCCACGGAGGAAGGTATTCCCTATCAGACTCTGGTTTCCAGCATCATTCATAAATACATTTCCGGCTCTCTTCAGGACCTCACGGCCAACAAGCCGGCGCGGCCGACACAAAAAGTCCGCGGCTGATTTAGGCATTTAACTAGGGTACCATTGCGGGCCTTGAAATGGCAGGCTGAGGCAGGGGCATGAGGAGTAATGCGACACCAGTGCGAGTCGAAAGAATCTTGCTGCACATAGGCACGGAAAAGACCGGAACCAGTTCGATTCAGCATTTTCTGTCCAGGAACCGCGCAGCGCTGGCAGCGGAGGGGTTTGTCTATCCGCAGTTTACCGGGGCCAATGGCGGTAGCCAGTGGGGAGTGGTTGCCGCTGTGCTGAAGCGACCCTGGAAAACAGAAATCGGTGTGCGCCTGGGCATTCGTGACGAGGGCTCTGCTGATAGCTATCGGCAGCAGCTGCTGGAAGCCTTTGACGACGAGCTTTTGGCCTGTCCCGGGCGCCACACCCTGATTCTGTCCTCCGAGCATTTCCACAGTCGGCTGAGAGCGCCCGCCAGGCTACAGGCACTGAAGCACCTGCTGGCTCGCTGGAGCGATAACGCGCACATCCTTGTCTATTTTCGCCGGCAGGATCGCGTCGCCATCAGCCACTATTCCACCCGACTCAAATCGGGACAGGCTGAGCCGAGGGTTTTCCGCCCCGTAACTGACAATCCACTGCCGTACTACTACGACTATGAGCGCATCTACACAAACTGGAGCCGGGTGTTTGGTGAAGACGCTGTGCAGGCCGGGCTCTTCGCACCGCAACATCTGGCCGGCGGGGATCTGCTGACGGATTTCTGTAGACGGGTCGGGATTACCGAGAAGGGAAAAACGCGGCCGCCCAGGATCAATGAGTCGCTCAGCGAAACCGGTGTGCAACTGATGCTGGAGCTGAATCGGCAGTGGCCCAAGCAGCCGCTCAGTGACCCCAATCCCTCGCGTGAACAGTTGGTGGCCAATATCGCCCGGGAACACCCCGGGCGCAATTTCCCGGCCACACGAACCCAGGCGCAGGCGTTTTATGCTCACTTCACCGCCAGTAACGCCCGCCTGGCCAGGGAGGTATTCCCGGAGTTGGAGGGGCCGATATTTGACGAGGACTTCAGCGACTATCCCGAGGTGCTGACCCCACCGCAGGAAGATCTGAGCGGTGAGATACGCAGCCGCATCAGGGCCTGGCGGGCGGCATCGGCAGCGGAACAGCTGATTGGCATCGGGCGCCTGATGCTTTCCGCAAGACAATTGCTGGGTGGTGCAGCGGCCCGGTTTCAGTCACTCAGGGCGAGCGTTGGGCGAGCGCGAACGCAAACCCCGGCAGTCCCGCCCGACGCCGGCTTGCCGCCGGTTTTTCTGCACCTGGGGTTGCCCAAGACCGCGACGACGACACTGCAGAATACGCTGTTCTGTCAGCACCCGGGTATCTGCTACCTGGGTAAGCGCCGCACCTGGGAAAAGACGCAGGAAAGGGAAAAGGGTTGCGCCTCCAACGAGATCTACCGTGCGCTGCGACCTGTTTTCTGGGACCGTGAGGAGAGCACTGATCCGGCACGGGTGCGCGCTGTGCTGCAGGAATACTCCCGGGCAAATGGTCCGCAAAAGCCCATTCTGGGCTCCTGGGAAGGGTTGCTGATCAAACCACCGGAGGCGTTTCAGGCCATGCTGCGTGAGGCGCGGAACCTACTGGGTGATGTGCGTGTGGTCGTCACCCTGCGCAACCCGCTCAAGCGTCTGCCGTCCGCCTATCTGCACGCCATGAAAGCCTGCACCAGGCACGGTCGGCATCACACAATGCCGGAAGGCCGGGTCTTTGTTTCCTTTGATGAGTGGCTGAAGGGGGCGCCCCGCGACCCGAAGGCGCACGATTCCCGCTTTGATTTCGGCGACAATCTGCGCTTTGCCGTGGAGCTTCTGGGGCGGGACAAGGTAGGCGTGTTTCTGCTGGAAGACATGATAGAAGATCGGGACGCTTTTGTTACCAGCCTTCTGGACTTTATGGGGATCGACAACGGTGGCGCGGAACTGGTCGGTGATCAGCATCTGAACCCGGCGTTTAACGCTGCCCAGTTGGCGTTCCTCAAGAGCATCGACGAGTCCCCGGAGCAGAGAGAGAGGTGGTTGGCGCTGAGCAGGCCCGAGCGTGAGTCGCAGATGGAAAAAATAGCAGAGGATAGCCCGGGAGATAAGTACAACATTGTGTTGAGTGATGATCAGCGGGAGCTGATCGAAGCTCGCAGCCGCGACCTGGACCGCTGGCTGGTGGATACCTTCGGCCTGGATCTGGAGCGCCACGGGTATCCGTTGTGAGCGCAGACATACCAGCCCGGCGCAGGATTTTTATCGAGTGCACTCACACCTATCTGGTGGGAGGTAGCAGCGGCATCCGCCGGGTGGCTCGCCATCTGGCCAATGCCCATGCAGAAGCCTCCAGCGACGAGGTGCAGCTGGTGCCACTGGTCTGGGCCGGGCGACACTTTCTGCGCCCGCGGCGCCCGCTGACCGAGGCAACGCACCCCGTTGTGACGCTGGGGCGCCTGCTGGCGGGCTGCATCGGATTTATCGCCCGTTTGCCGGTATTGGCGCCGCTCAAGGCGCCGGTGAAAGCGGGCCTGCGCAAACTGCGCCAGTGGATGTGGGGTGGGCGCAACAATCAGGCGGAACTGACCGGGGCCCAATCCTCTGCGCAAAGCCCGGAGCAAGGGGGTGGCAACTCGGAGTCATTCTATCGCCTGTTTGGCCTGCTGGCCTGGCCTTTGGGCTTTTTATTTGTCGCGCCCGTACGTTTTCGCCCCGGCGATATTGTGGTGCTGGTGGATTCCACCTGGGACTCGCCGGCCATGCTGGGGCGCCTGTTTGCCACGCGTGAGGGCGATGGTATCCAGGTGGGAGCCATGCTGCACGACCTGTTTCCCCTGACCCTGCCGCAGATGTGTCAGACCAGCACCGTGACCGGCTACACCGAGTGGTTTGAGCGGGTGGCGAAGGGTGTCGATTTTTTTATCACCAATTCAGCCGCTACCACCCGGGCGCTGGAGGCGCATTTGCAGCAAGCCGGCCCAGCGAGCGCCCGCGACCTGCCCGCAGGCCATTTTCGCCTGGGGGCAGAGGTGCACCTGCAATCTCAGACGCTGCCGGATACCCACCCGCTGGAATCCGTGGCGGGGTTTGTGGTGCTGGCGGTGGGTACCATCGAGCCGCGCAAAAACTACAAGGTTATTCTCGATGCGCTGGATCAGCTCTGGGACAAGCACGATGTGACCCTGGTGATTGTCGGGCGGCCGGGTTGGTCCAGCGAGGATATTCTTGCATGCCTGCGTGAGCACCCCCAACGGGGAACACGATTGCTGCACCTGGACGATGCGGACGATGCCACGCTGACGGCCTGCTATCAGCGTGCGGATGCGTTGGTCTGCGCGTCCTGGGCCGAGGGTTTCGGCTTGCCGATTGTTGAGGGTATGCGCCACGGGGCGCCGGTGCTGGCGTCGGCGATCGATGTCTTTCAGGAGGTGGGTGGCGATGCCTGCCGTTACTTTGCCCCGGACCGGCCGGAGGAACTGGCGGCGGAACTGGAAGCGCTGCTGCAACAGTGGCAGCAGGGCACCCCGGTGCGGCTGGACAAATGCGACCTTGCCATCAGTTGGCGCGAGAGTGCCGTTCAGTTTCGCGACGAAGTGCTGCGTTTGGCGAAATGCCCGGCGGGCTAGCGTTGGCGAGATTCGCTTACGGCGTCGAGTATATCTGCTGTGGTGGCAGCAGTTGTTATGCCGGGCACGTCAAAAGGCGATTTCTCTTTTGCGATCTTGGATTTCAGGGAAAAAACAGTACCGTCTTTCCGGCGAATTTCAATCTCTTCCTTCTGAGCCAACAACAGAAGTTTTGACAGGTTCTGCCGCGCTTCGGAGTAAGTAAAAACTTTCATACAGGGTCACTCCAATAGTCTGATGCCAAGCTGAATGGCCAATTGCTTCATGCGACGATCCAGCGTCAACAAGGGATGCGAATACACCCGGGCACAGTGCAGAAAATAGGCGTCGTAGGCGTAAATATTGTTCTCCACCGCTAACTGCAACGCGCCCTGGATATCGACACTCACCAGCCGTACCGGAATATTCCGGCTGATTCAGTAAGCTCGATTACGCGCTCTCTCCGGCTTATCGAGCGTGACGGCAAGAAAAACATTGGTGTCTGCAATGATGTTCATTTGACAACTGTACAACTGTCTTTATGGGTGTCAAGAGTCAGTCGTAGCGGCGTCCGCCGCTTCGCGCAGGACGGATAGCGTCTCTTCGGCGGCCCGGCTCCAATCATAGAACGAGGCCCGGGCACGGGCGGCCCCGGCCAGTCGGGTGCGCAGGGGCCGGTCCAGGACGATGCGCTGCAGACCCTCGGCAATGGAGTCCCGCGACAGCGGGTCCACCAGCAGGCCCGCCGGCCCGGCCACCTCGGGCATGCTGGCGGTGGCGGAGGTCACTACCGGCAGGCCGTACTGCAGCGCCTCGACAATGGGCAGGCCAAAGCCTTCGTACAGCGATGGCATGACCAGGCACAGCGCATGACTGTAGAGAGTGGCAAGCACTGTGTCCGATACCGGGCCCAGCAGATGAACGCGCCCTTCCAGTTGCTGCCGGGCAATCAGCGCCTCCAGATTCTCATCCCCCCAGCCATGGCCACCGGCAATTACCAGCGGCGGAAAATCCGCCTGCGTCCGGCTGGCCTCTGCGTAGCCCTCCAGCAGTCGCGGCAGATTTTTGCGCGGCTCGGGTGTGCCCACGAACAGCAGGTAGTGCCCTTCCTGCAGCGCCGGCGCACAGGCGGCCAGGGGCCCGGGTGGCGGCAGGGCCTCGGCGGCGCCGTGAATCACCCGGATGCGCTCTTGAGCGTCGGGCCAGTGTGCGGCGATATCGGCGGCGGTGGCATTGGAAACGGCGATAATGCGTTTGGCCCGGGCTGCGGAGCGCGCCATCAGGGTGCGGTCCAGCAGGCGGGTGCTGCGGCGTAGGGTCTCCGGCACCCGGGCCCAGGCGAGATCGTGGATGGTGACCACCCCGGCTGTGGTTGCGGGTAGCCAGACCGGCAGCCGGTGGGCGGGGGCCCAGAATACCTGGGGTTTATCGCGCCACGACCAGTAAGGTAAGGAAAAGACCGGTGAGAGAATGCGGCCGGGATGTGCGGGCAGATGATCCCGGCGCAGGCGCGCAGCGGCCGGCAACCCGGCGCAGGCAGCGGCGGAGCGGCCGTACAGGTACCAGTCGATGTCCCCGGCGCGGGCCATCATGCGCGGCAGCAGAGCGTGCAGGTAGCGCCCCAGCCCGCCGTTACTGCCGGACAGCAGGCTGCAATCGACGGCTATGCGTAAGGGGGCGACGGTAACGGTCGGGTCAGTCATCATCAATCGCGGATCTACACAAGACACCGAGCGGTGTAACGAGGGAGGGCTGTATGCGTTGCAGCGGCCGCGGACAGTCGGTTCGCATACCGGACTCGCCGGCAGACAGCCAGATCACGGCGTCCACCGACGCCGCCTGCCGCCGTGATACGCGGCCGTTGTGTAAGTGCGCGGCGTGGGGCAGCAAGGCATATTTCAGGCGCCTCGAGGCATACACATGGTGCCGGCCTTCGGTAACCAGCAGCACCCGGCGCGGGTCCGGCCCCAGTATCGCGTGCGCCTGCCGCGCCAGCTCCAGTATGTCGGCGTCACCGTACAGATCCAGGGCTTCGCGATCGGTGGCGTTGGCGTAGTGGGCGCGGGTTGCCAGTGCCTGGTGGTAATTGTTGTGCAACCAGCGGGCATCCAGCAGCAGCCAGGCGAACAGAGCTACGCCAAGCAGCGGGCGCAGTGGCGGCGCAGCGCCGGTAAGCAGGCGCAGGGCAAGCCAGCAGAACAGCACCCAGAGCCCGGCGAGCATCGGCAGTGATGGCAGCTTCGACGTTGCACCGAGCTGGGTGCGGTTGATCGAGGCCTGCGTCCAATGCCTGGGAGTGGTCCAGTCGGCGACAGCGAGACGCAGCAGGGTCAACGGCGTTGCCGCTTCAAAACGTAAGCCGCGCAGGATAATGGGGCGCTCTGGGTCGGCGTGGAGCAACATCCCGATCTCGATGATTTCGCCCTGCCAGTTGCTGTCGTCGCTAAGGATGATCTGCCCGGCGCCGACGACCAGATTGCGGGAAAACACCCTACCTGGGCTGGCTGCAGTACTCCATAACAAGATTTGTGTGTTTTGGCCGGTGCCGTCAATATCCACGTCAACGAGGTCATAGGCTGCGGCGTCAAATCGCACCGGGCCGGTACTCACTATGGCGCGCCCCTCGGTGGCCGGCAACAGCTGCAGCCGGGTGTGGAGGTGTTGCAGCGGGCCGTCCACCACGCGCAATTGCTGCGCCTTGAATTCCACTGTCGGTGCGGGCTTGTTACCTACGCCGGAGCTGGACAGCAACCAGGCGCCAAGCGGGAGCAGCAGGCACAGCGAGCCTGCCAACACGGCCAGGGCGCTGCGCCCCCGATGCCGGACCGGTAATGATCCGGCGCTGGCCCCGGCGATGCAGACCAACGCGAAGATCAACAGGGGCGAAATCTGCAGCAGCAGTCGGCTGGCGGCGGTGCCCACCCAGTTGCCGGCATTGGTAGCGCCGAACAGGAACAACTGACTGGCCAGCACGACCGCGAGCACTAGCCCGACGACCCTGGCCGTTGCACGCGCAGGTGACCCCGGCAGCAGGGCCAACAGCAAGGCGCCGGGGAGCAGGTACCAGAGCAGGTGCCAGCTGTCCGCAAGCCACAGAAACCGACCGTAGCGGACAAAGTCAAAACGCAGTTGCAGTTCGATTCGCGATAAGCCAAAAGCGAGCAGCCCCAACAGCAGCGCACCTGCCAGCACCAGGGTTGTGGTTGTCACTCGCTGCCGCAGCCCTAGCAGACCGACCAGCAGGAGGCCGCAGGTCAGCCAGATGATGGCATCGTGCTTGACCAGCAGTCCCAACGCCAGCGCTGCCAACCCCAGCAGCAACTGACCGCGGTGCGCCTCCAGCAACCCGCGGACGATGGCAATCAGGCCCAGCCCGCTGAAGCCCGCAAGCCACAGGTCGGCGTAACCCGCAAGACTGATATGGGTGTGCAGCAGTGGCAGTGACAACAGCAGCCAGGCGGCCAGGGGGCCGGCCAGACGCTGGCGGGTGGCGGCCACCGCCTGCCCCCAGAGCGCCAGGCCCAGGGCGATGGCGGCCGGAAATGCAGGCCAGGTAACCCGGTTTTCCTGCCAGGAGCCCAGCACGCTGGCCAGCCACCAGGATTGCACAGGTACCAGCCAGGGATAACGGTGCCCCTGTACCGTGTAGGAAACATCGTCCGGGATCGTAGACCACTGTTCGGGTGAGAGTATGTTCACCGGGCCACCGCTGAAGTACCAGGCCTTGGCCGTGTACATCCAGGTTTGCCAGGCGTCCCAGGGGTACACCGGACGCCAGTAGAGTTCGAAGGCGGTGAAGCCCAGGTGCAATACGATCAGTGCCAGTAGCAGGGCGGCCAGCCAGCGCTCGCTCCGGACGGCAGGAGGCAGGATCAGCGGCACTGCGGAGGGCAGAAACCGCGCCAACCAGGTTGCGCCGACAGCAGTGGCCAGGGTCAGGGCTGCCAGACACAGTATCAGCCCCGCCGCTGTTGCCAGCCAGGGAAGCAGCGCGGCCAGAAAGGCGCTGGCGGTCAACAGGAGAGCACCGAGGAAATAGCCGTAGCCCAGCCACCCCGCAGGTGTGAGTCCAAGCCGCTCGCGCAGTGGTCGCAGGGCTACAGCCCCCGCCAGCCAAGGCAGCAGCAGGGCGATAAGGAACAGCAGGGTGTTCATGGGGCCTTGGCGTCGTCGTCGCTTGCGGCGCGCTGCTGGAGCTTTCCTTCCAGCATGGCAACACGCTGAATCAGTCTCTGCATTTGCACCTCCTGGCGCGCCTGATCAATGTCCATCAGCAGGATTTTGATAACCAGCACAGCGATCGCTGCCACCAGGGCCAGTACCGGCGGATAGCCAACACCGACTACCCGCGCCAGCCAGTCGATCACGGGCGGAGCGAAGCCCAGCCCGGCAAACACCAGGGCCACCAGTAGCCAAGCGACACCGTGGCGCACATGCAGTTTGTCGCGGCGTATCAGGAACAGAATCGTTGCCGCTACCAACAGGCCGATAGCAGCGTTTATCCAGAAAATCATGGCTTACTCTCCGTTCGCGCCACCAGTTGGCGTTTGGAAAGACCCAACAGCAGGGTTTGCAGCATGTAGCGGCCGACCACAAACCAGGAGCAGAAAATCCGCGAGGAACCCTCGCAGCGCTCCTGCATCTGAACCGGCACATCCAGCAGCGTCAGCCCAGCGCTCTGCAGGCGCAGCAGCACGCCGACATCCTGATAATCCAACAAGGTGGAGCGTGCATCCGCGAGTTCCACCAGAGCCCGCCGATTGTACACCCTGAACCCGGAGGTGATGTCCTCCAGGCGCAGACCTGACGTCGTTTTCATCATCATCCAGGCAACCAGGCGAAGACGCGACACACGCTCGGGGCAGGTGCCGATCGCGACGTCCGCAATGCCACTTAGCACAGGGTCCAGCAGGGCGGGCAGCGAGTCCGGTTCGTGCTGACCGTCGGCGTCCAGGGTCACCACCAGGTCATAGCCTTGCTGCAACAGGTAACGGATTCCCGTTTGCGTCGCGCCCCAGGCGCCCAACCGAACGGCCAACGGCAATACCTGAGCACCGGCCTGGGAAGCGATCTTCGCGGTATCGTCATCGCTGCAGTCGTCGACTACTACCACGGGGTAGCTGTATTGAGAGCGCAGGGTGGAGATCACCCCGCCGATGGAGGCGGCCTCATTCAGTGCGGGGATGACCACGCCGACTCTGGGCGATAAACTGGCTTGTGCTTTCACCTAGTACCCTGTTCCAGAACGCGCTATTGTAAAGCCGCGAGTATAGGCGAAGCGCTAAGGATATTCTATGGTGTACGTCGGATCGTCACCGTCAATTTGCTGCCAAATCCATAGTTCGCTGCGGATATTTGTAGAAGCCATCTCATAAACTACTGCACGCACGCTCGTTACGTTTATAAGATGGCTTCTAGACGGTGCTTTACTTCGGCGCCTGTATCAGGGCTTCCAGTTTCCCCAGGCGTTCTTCCAGAAGGGCAATTTCGGTGCCCTTCTCGGCCAAGTCTGCTTTTAACGTCTCGTTCTCAGCCTTCAACGCCTTGATCGCCGCCATATTCACCCCAGCCATATCACGCGGTGAGATATGGGTGTCGTCCCTGCCCAACCCGAAGGCGGCGTGAAAGTCCTGTGCCATGGGGCCGATGTGCCTGGTTTCGGGATCAGACTTGTAAACCCACTCGGCTACCGGCAGTTGCTCCAGTTTCGCCAGCACCAGCTCGCCCGGCAGCTCGATAATGTCCTGCTTGGCGTTGACGTCCGACATTTCTGTGAGCGTGCCGGTAATAATCAGGTTGCCGCTACCGTCCAGTCGCAGCTCGATAGCGCCGGTGCCCACTTTGGTGATTTCGAAATTGTCGGCGTTACCTGTGGCTGCCTGAAAACGCCATGCCGTACCCAGCGCCATGTTGTCGAACTGGAAACGGATGCCTCCGCTGTTGGTGAGCTGCATCATGGCGCGGTCTTGAACCGTGCCCACATTATCACTCTGCAGGAACATGAATTCCTGCGTCGAATCATCGCGGAAGACATGAAAAGGAGCCGACGGCGTACCGGTACCTATACCCACTGCGCCATTGCTGTCAACGAACAGGGCGTCCTGGGCAAATACCGGGAGACAGAGGAACAGTATAAAACCTGCAGATAATCTCAATAAGTGTGGCATGACTATTCTCCAAATCCGGGCAACCGGGCAATTCATTCGTTCCGGGCATGCTTCAATATCAGAATCCTATATCGGGGTCAGTTTTCACACCGAAAGTGGCTCCCTGTTGCACACTGAATCCGTTTTTTAACACCACTTCCCTCCCGGCCGTTGTGCTGGTATTACCGTCGTTTATGATGGCGCCATCATAAGTCACGCTCACGCAGGCATTGTGTGTATTGTTGCCGCTGAACAATGACGACAGCACCAGACGATCGGAAGCGAAAGTGCAGTTGTTGGCCGGCACGTCATTCCAGCCGAGATCGTGCAGCAGATTACCGGTGACCAAAAGCTTCTCGGATCCCGTGGCGGTAGGCCCCATGATATCGTTATTGCTGTTGGCAGCGACATGGATATCCCAGTGGGAAACCGAGGAGCCTCCCTGCAGCGGATCCGGGGCATACATCTGGACATGGCCGCCGGAGACACCGCTGGTCAACGAGCCGGCAGCCGCCAGAACGTTACTGCCAACCCAGTGCAGGTTAGTGGTATTGGTCGCCGATGCCGCACGTTCGGAATCGGTCATGTCGGGCCACTGCTTGCCTGTGCTGTGGTCCTCCAGAAACTTCATGTAGATGTCATCGCTCCCCAAAAATCGAGAGCCGCTGCCCAGATCCACAAGGGTAAGGAAACCAATGCCGTGGCCGATTTCGTGCACCGCAGTTTTGAAAAAACTGACCGTTCCCGGCGGCGCATCACCCAGGGCGTAATACCATGTATTTGACCCCAGACAGTTACTGCTCTCATCGATGGTCTTGTTGAATTGCGAAAAGACATCGGCACTCCCTGAATTCATGTCCGTATTGGCGATCCTGTTGGCCAACGCAATAACATACCAGGTATCCGCGAAAGCGGGGCCGCTGCCGCCCGCTGCGGGTAGCCAGTCGCGCATCACATTCGTGGGGCCAGCCGAACCCAATACGGCGCCGAACGAATCGCAGGGCAGGTCATTCATTTCGGCGATCACCTCAATGACGACGCCACTGTCGAGCCTGCGCCCCCAATATTCCAGCGCCCGCTCAAATGCCCAGCGCCTTTGTTCACCCAGAGTTGCGCCCGGATTGCCATCGTCACTGGAGACCGCATGGGGCGGATCGATGGAATTAAATCCTTCACTGGCCCCGTCGTTATAGACAGGCACTAAGCTGGCGTCAGCCAGGACGCCGGCACACCACACGGAACAAAGCAGGGCAAGGGGTATAAGTTGACGGGTCATGGCGCCTAGTCGTGCGAATTATTGTCGTTGTTATCCAAGCGGCGGCTGATTTCGCGGCCATCCGGGCTCAGGAACATTTCACCCCCAATCCTGTGGATCTCCACTTCACCGGCATCGTTGATGGTCGCCACACTGCCCTGCTGGAATCGCCCCTGTAAATCGACGATCACCGAGCCATCGGGCCTTGTTTCCGGGATAAGATTGACACCAGAGGTAAGGAAGTTGTACATGGTCTTATCGTCCAGGGGGAGGACCACGCCTTCAGGTGGCTTTTCTTTCGACAATTCGCCAGTAGCCGGGTCGAGCCAGGCTGTCCAGCCACCCTGGAAGTCAGCTGCCCCGGCATCCGGTTGGTCGGAATCACCAGTGCCGACAAGTACCAGTAGCAGCAGGACAGACAGCGAGAGGGCTGCCAGTATGCTCCAGCCATACCAGCTTACTGATGAGAATATCTGTTTCATTGTTGTCGCGTTATTTTCTTTGCGGAATTCACATTGAGTCTAGGCTCCATGCTTCTTGATTTCAAGGTTAATGTTCCGCCAGCCCCGTCAGTTCGCTGTAGATTTTTGCAATCGCCGCTGCCGAGGCATCGATGGTGAACTCCTCCCTGAAGCGAGCCAGCCCGGCGTCACCCATGGCCTTGCACAGGGCCCGGTTTGCTGCCAAACGGGCCAGAGCGCCGGCGAGCGCCTCGGTATCGTTCGGCGGTACCACCAAGCCGGTGTGTTCATGCTGCACGACCCAGGACATGCCTGTGCCCGGTACTGCAGTGACCACGCAGGCCTTGCCTCTAGCCATGGCTTCCAGCAGCGCTACACCGAAGGCCTCCGTGCGCTCAATGGAAGGCAGACACAGACAGTCGCTGGCCCGCAGCCGCTGGTCCAGTGCGTTGTCCGGCAGGTTGCCCAGCAGTGTTACCCGCTCGCCCAGTTGCAGCTGTTCTATCAGTGCGCTGAGTTCGCGCCTGCGCTCGCCGTCGCCGACGATGTCCAGGGTCACGCCGGGGCACTGCGTCAGCGCCCGCAGCAGCACATCAAAACCTTTGTAGTAGGCGAGCCGGCCCAGGGCAATGACCCGCAGCCCGGACTCTTGCTCCACTGCTACTGCGGGCGCAGCGTCCACCGGCAGCGGTTCGCGAATACCCAGAGGCACCACCCGGCAGCGCTGGCGCACGGGCGCCAGGGTCGGGCTGCTTTCCAGATAGGGTGGCGAGGTGGTAATGATTACCGCAGCCCGGCGCAGTACCCATCGCTCAAACGGCCGATAGATACGGTAAAACCAACGAAGCCCCCGGTGCAGCGCCACCACGGGTACATCCGCGTGCCAGTGCACCACCCAGGGAATCCGGCGGGCCCGTGGCAACAGCAGCGCCCAGAAGGCGGAGACGTTGGGCATGTGCAGGTGCAGGACATTGGGCGATTCCTCGCGCAACAGGCGATTGAGTTGCCAGGGAAACCCGGGGCTGATCGGGGTGAACAGGAGATTGGCCCAGACCGGGGCGCGGATAACCCTGGGGCCGCCCTCTGTGACCTCCTCTACCCCCTCCGATGAGCGGTGCACCAGTGCCAGGCACCGAACACCTCGGGCTTGAAGGGCCGTAAGCAGGTCACGCAGGTAGGTTTCCATGCCACCACGGTGCGGCGGGTAGAATTTGCCCACATGCAGGGCAGTGTTGGCCAGAGAGGGATCTGAGGTCAATTGTTGGTGTCCGTCGCCATGGCCAGCAACTGGGGTTCGCCGAGCTGGCGGCAATACTCCCAGGCTGCGTGCCAACTGGCCAGGGCACTAGCGTAGTGACTTGTACGCTGACGTGCCTGAGCAAGGGCTTTTTCCATATCCTTCTGGTCTGTGTCGATGCCCTGGCGACAGCGCGACAGCAACAGCTGCATGTCTTCGGCCAAATAGGGCGGAGGTTGCAATTGCTGCAAGTTGTTTATCAGTTCTTTCGCAGCGCAACTGCGCTCGTCGGCCAGATGAAGACGGTAGTCGCCGGCCAGCGTTGCCTGTGGCGCTTGCGCGAAGGCCTGCAGGGACTGACCCAGCCACTGCAAACGTGTACCCGGCTCTGCATTGGGAACGGCATAGCGCAAATTGTGCAAATAGCGGAGCAGCAGATGGCTGCATTTTATTACCCTGGGCCTGAGCAGGACATCGCGGTCATGCTCCCGTTCTTGTTCCGGCACATGCTTGAGCATCCAGGGCAACTGGGCGAACAGGCAATCCGGGTACACACAGCACAACAATCCGACAAAAAGTGCGTCTTCGCCGCGACCGTTGGGAAAGGTCGGCGGCAGCAACTGGCGGTTATCCACCCCCACCAGTGGCGTCAGCAGCGAATGGTGGGGCAACAGCCTGTGGCCCTGAGGCTGGCGCGCCAACCAGCGCTGGGACACCAGTTGCTGGTAAACGTCTTCGCTTTGCAGCCAGGGGCGCAACCGCTCCGGGGGTTGCGTGTAAAGCCAACTGGCGTGGTTGCCGGTGCCGGGGTCACCCAGGGTGCCGTTAACGCTGACCTTCACCTGCCCGTGAGGTTGCAATCGATGCAGGTCGGCGCTGGTGATGGACTGCCAAAAAACTTCGGGGCTGGAGGCCTGCGCAACCAGCGCGGACAGCGATTGCCCCAGCCAGTGGCTGTGGGCTGCCAGGGGGTCGATATCCAGGGGCGACCAGGCGCTCTCCAGTGCATCGAGGCTGGGGTACATGACCACGTCGACCCGCTCTGCACCAGCGACCCCCATCTCCGAACTCTCTTGCGGTGTGCCGTAGGGCGTCAACTGGGCATCGTCGTCCATTATGGCCGTAGCGGTGCCAGCACTGAGCAACAGGGCAGTATTAAAAGTGGCACCAGCGGTCATATCGGGGTCGTCCGGGTCCCCGTTGAGCCACCAGCGCAGGTCCTGTGCGTCGGCGCCCGAGGCCGCCGCCAAAGCGTCCGCCAGACGCTCTCGATCGGCCCGGGTGATATGGATCACATCTGTGGACAACCGCTCGCGCCAGGAGGCCAACAGCGAGCGGCTGCGCTCCAGATCTGCCACCTCGCGGGCATCGTCCACCACCACCAGGGTGCGTACAGAAGCGCCGGCGCGCCCGTTTTGCATGCTCTGCAGCAGACGCTCCAGTGCCTGGGGGCAGCGATAGGTGCGCACATAGAGGGTTTTGACGCCATCGAATTCAGGCTCCGCTGAGGCGGGAGCGGCGTAGTGTTGGGTGAGCTGCCCGGCGTCTACCAGCATCCCTCGCTGCACCATATGCAGCAGGCCTTGCCGCAGTTGTTCGGCATGGGGTTGCAAATCCGGCATCCGCTCGATGGCCACGGCTGCATGCCCGTCGAGACTGCGCCACTGGTCACACAGCACCAGCACTTGCGCGAGGGTTTCGTGCAGTGGCTGGGGCTGGAGGTCGTTTTGGAGGAGCACCAGCCGTTCGGCCTCGTGCAGGGGCCAACTGACGAAAGGAAGAGCGATATACTGGGCCTCAGGGGCGGCTTGGGAGTCTTGCACAGCCATGGATATCCTTTGCGGTGACAGCCACTGGGCGTGAGACAGCCCAGCATCAGCCAGTCATACTACCGCGACCGCCTTGGCTCAGCAAATCCGAATGTTAATTAGAGCCTTTCCAGCCAGAGGCTGCCGCCACCAAAGGCTCGCGCATCCGGAAAGGCAAGCGCCTTGGCCACTTGGTCGGGAAAGGCGTACTTGGCGTAGGAGCTACCGAAGCTCACCCGGAAGCCGTGGGAGTACATCAGCAGGGCGTGAACCAGATACTGCTCATTCCAACTGCGGTTCTCCCCCATCACCCAATCTCTGGGGTATTCCAGCGGCAGAAAGACATCGTGAATGTGTATATGTACACCCGGCTTCAGCTCGGGCAGCACCTGCAAGTAGAGGTAGTTGACATCGCTGCCGGTTTTGGCCACATGGGACGAATCGATAAACAGTATGTCGCCGGGTTCCAATTGCGCGAAAAAATCCAGCGGCACCTCCTGAACCTTTTTCTCCAGCACCGAGTGAATTCCCGGCAAACCTTTCTTGAGAAAGGCCCTGGGGTAGGGTTCTATGCAGGTCAGCTTCATGGCGCCAAGCAAATACCGCTGATTGACATCTGCCATCAACAGAGAGGAATAGCCGGAGCCAACCTCGATGACACGACCCGGCTTCAAGTGCCGCAAAAAAACGAACAGTGTGCGCGCATCCAGCCAACTGAACTGTGAATTCTGCGTATAAAAACCAGCAACCGCATCGTCATCATCGGTGCTGTGCTCTGGGCAATCGTAATCGTAATCGTCTATGTACCGGGGAAACCACTCAGTGAGAACTTCCAGGTGTCGTTTATCGTTGAAGTCTACGCCCCGGCAAACCGGTGGCTCATGCCACAGCGGGATTTGATCAAGCTCCTTGGGATTGACCACTGGGGAGTAATAATGTCCATCCGCATAGGCTTTGGGAACTCTCAAAGCACGAACAAAGGCATAAAGCGCACGAAACAGCCGGGACAGAAAAAGGGGACGAAGGGATCTAAATTTGCGCAAGCTACTCATTTTCTACTCCCCTTTTCCCATATTTGTCGCGGGCGCACCAGGCATAACGCAACGTCAACCAGAATGCCGCCGGAGGCGAGAAGCCCCGGTCCCGGTAGATGCGCCAGAAGTAACCCAGCACCCGAAACTTGTTGGCAGACACCGAACCAGAAGCCTTCTGGTAGCGGGCCAACGGGGCCTGCACGCCCAGCACCCTGTGACCCCTGGCGGTCAACGACAACCAAAGGGCGTAGTCTTCATGACCGACTTCGGGGAAGTAGCACTTGCCCAGCGCTTCGACATCATAGACAACCGTGCTGCAACCCAGAGTGTTGGCGCGCAGCAGAGCCGCATAATCGACCAACGGCGGCGGCACAAGACTGCCCAGAAAATTCCCCTGCCGGTCGACTACGCTATAGGCCGTACAACTGATTGCCTCGCCACTGTCCTTCATGGCGGCAATCTGCACCTGCAGTTTAGCAGGCTCCCAGGTGTCATCGGCGTCGAGAAAGGCGAGAAATCGCCCGCGGGCTTCGGCTATACCCAGGTTGCGCGGCACAGCGGGCATGCCGCTGTTGGCAGTGTTGCGCAGCAATCTGATACGCGAGTCAGTGGCTGCCTGTGCGGCAATTTTTTGCACAGTGTCATCGGTAGACGCGTCGTCCACCACCAGCAACTCCCAGTCGGGACAACTCTGAGCCTGCACCGACGCCAGACATCGCTCTATGGTGGCCGCCGCGTTATAGGCCGGCACAATAACGCTGACCAAAGGCCGCTCCACGTCAACTGCCCTGATACAGGGTGATGTCGCTTTCGCTGAGCTGCGCGCCGCTCTGCACTTCGATGATGATCAGCAGTTCGTCGCCCGGGTTGGACAGACGATGCTTCTGATCCGGCAGCACAAACGTGGAGTGGTGTGGCAGCAACAGCTGTTCCTCATCACCGCGCTGGATCAGCGCCCTGCCCTGCACCACTATCCAGTGTTCACTGCGGTGTTTGTGGGTCTGCATGGAAAGCGAGGCGCCGGATTTGATTTCCACCCGGCGAATGCGGAAGTGCTCGCCCTCTTCCAACAAGGTGTGACTGCCCCAGGGGCGAAACACGGTGCGATGACGCAGATGAGCCGGGTGTTGGCTGGCCTTGAGACGCTCGACGATGGCCCGCACCGACTGCACCTGATCCCGGTGCGCCACCAGCAGGGCGTCCGGCGTGTCCACCACCACCAGATTGTCCACACCGACCAGTGCCACCAGACGATCCTCGGACCAGGCGAAGTTTTCCCGGGCCGTTTCCGTAAGTACCTCACCAAACAGACGATTGCCATCGGTGTCGGCTGCGGTCAGGTCGGTGACGCTCTTCCAGCAACCCACGTCACTCCAGCCCAGTTGGCAGGGCAGACTGGCCACCCGGTCGGACTTTTCCATCAACGCATAGTCGATGGAGGTGGCGGGCACCTGCTCATAGGTGGCGGCATCCAGTTGCAGGCACCGCTCCGTTTTCCGATCCGGCGGTTGCGCGGCGTTCGACCGGGTCAACTGGCTGTCGCGCACCTGCGCCGAGGCAAAGGTCTGCTCCACCGCGCGGGACAAGGCTGGCCCGTGACGCGACAGCTCGTCGAGCAGCACCCCCGCCTGAAAACAGAAAATGCCGGCATTCCAGAGATAGTCGCCCTGAGCCAGGTATTTGCTGGCGGTATCCGCATCGGGCTTTTCCACAAAGCGATTGACGACGAAACCGTCGCCCACCGGCTGATCGCGGTTGAGTTGCAGATAGCCGTAACCGGTCTCGGGGTAATCCGGCTGAATGCCAAAAGTCACCAACCAACCCTGGTCCGCCATGATCCTGGCCTGCTCAATGGCCTTGACGAAAGCCGCCGCGTCGGCAATCAAATGGTCCGCAGCCATCACCAGCAATTGCGCCCGCTCGCCGTAGTAGCGACGCACATAGTGAGCGGCAACGGCGACGGCACCTGCGGTGTTACGCCCTGTGGGTTCCAGGATATAGCCCCGCATACCGCCGAAATCGACCTTGCGGTATTCGTCTTCAGTGATAAACAGCAGTTCGCGATTGGTAACGGTGACGATTTCCGGCACCCCGGACAGGCTGGCGGCCCGGGCGAACGTCTTTTCGATCAGGGTCTGGCCGTCGGGCAGCGCCATAAAGGGTTTGGGGTGAATCTCCCGGGATACCGGCCACAGGCGACTGCCGACGCCGCCGGAGAGAATGACCGGGATCAGGGGTGCTGCCGTCATAGGAGCTGCTCGCAAAGGGTTGAAGGCATATGCCATTCCAGATTCTCGCCGGGCTCGGCGCTGGCGACAGTCCATTGTAGTGCTTCGGGAGCGCCGTGGCCAAACCAGACAGCGCGCTCGGCGCCCGCTTCCGGCAACCAGTCCGGCGGCTGGTGCTGGGCATCGCCGCGCCAGACAAAAAACCAGCTGCGGGTAATGGGCGACGCCATCAGAGACAGACTCCGCGCCTCCGCTGCGGGCACATATTGAATATATTCGATCGATCCGTCGGCACTGAAGCTCAGTCCGTAGAGGCCGGGTTCATTGCCAACCATCTGACGCCCCCGGCGGGTAAACTCACCGGCAGCCGATCTGCCCGCGATAACCACCTCGAGTTTCTGCTCCGGGTCCTGTGGTACCGCAACCCAGAACGGTCTTGTACAGTCCAGGCCGGTACGGCTACTGGAGAGCGCCCTGATCTGCATATGCAGCAGGTTTTCCAGGTCCACCTTTGCGCAGATACTCAACGGCACCGTCAGATCGGCATGGGCCATCTCAGCAGACGGATCGGGGCAGGCGCTGCGGCCTGCACGGGATTCCTGTCCCCGATACAGATGTCGGTACCGGTTCAGGGTGTAGTAAGGTCGGGTCACTGGCTGAAGCAGTGAACGACCCAGTGCAAACCGGGCGTTGTGCTCAACGTTCAACAGATCCAGCACTGTGGGCGCCAGATCGTAGAGTGCGCCCCACTCGGCGGTGGCCGGCGGCACCCCGGTCTTGCCGTCCAGTACAATCAGAGGCAGGCGGTGATCGTACACCGCTTCTTCGCCAAACAGGCTGTGCATCTCGGCGTTGCGAAACACTTGATGATCCGCTGTGATCACCACCAAAGTGTTGTCGAGCAAGCCATCCTCCGTTAATTGTGCCAGCCACTGTTGTAAAAGCTGATCGGTGCAGTGCAGCGCGTTGAGAAATTCGTTGTCGCTGTGCTCGTAGGGCACACATTCATCATAGAAAAAGCCGGGAATATGGGTGCCAATGGTCAGCAAGGTCAGCGCAAAGGGTTGTTGGCTTTCGCGCCGCTCAAGCAGCATCTGCCGTGCCTGCAGGTACAGATCAGCATCACTCAGTCCCCAGGTTCCCGGTCGCTGATCGAGGCCCTGCTCGCGCCAGTACTCAATACCCAAGGGGTTGGGGAAGCCGTGGGCACGCAGGAAGTCACCCTTGCCGGCAAAGGCGATATCGGCGCCGCCGTAATAGTGCAACTCGTATCCTGCCCGCTGCAGTATGTCACCCAGACAGGGCATCTGTTCGGCCAGATTGTTGCTACTGACCAGTGAATCACTGCCGCGGTCAAATGGGAACAGAGTGCCGCACTGACTGTTGACGATACCCTCGATGGTGATAAAGGCACTGGAATGGAAATCGTTCACCAGGGAGTTATTCTGCTCCAGTTGGGTGAGATAGGGCAGCAGATCCGGCCAGTCCGGGTGATTGATAATGCTGCTGCCCACCGACTCCAGGTAGATCAGTATCAGATTTTTTGGGGTTGTCGGCGCAGTTGCAAACAAATGACGTTTGGACACCAGCTCCACTTCCACCAGTGGGTGATCCCGCCAGCGCGCTTGCAATTCCGTCAACTCAGGGATAGCGGGGCCAGGGCCATACCAGGTTCGAGCCTGCTGCAGAAACTGGGTTTCGGGTTGCTGCGCTGCGGCAAACCACCACAGTGCCGGGGCCAGCAGCAATACTCCCAGCGCCGGCGCCTTGCCGGGGCGCCGCATTTTCGCCACGGCCACAACCATCAGCCCCACCACCAAGGCAAACAGCAGCAACACCAACAGCAGCTGCCAACTGTACATATACCAGGCCGCCAGCACCGACTGCCAGTCCAGGTGGATAAAAAACTCCGACGAAAAACCTTCGCCGCTGAAGTGAACATTGCCCACATAAGCCCAGCGCAACAACGTCATCAGCGCCGATACCAGCAGCACCGTTCCCGCACACAGCAGCGGTGGCAACCGGGTGCAGACCCACATCAGCAGCACGGCGGCCACAGCACCGGCGACTACCGCGGAAAACTGCCAGAAGCCCAGTTGCCCAAGGTAGACATAGGCCATCAGCACCGGGCCGGACAACACGGCACAAAGCAACACAAAGTTGATCCAGGTCTGTCGCATCACTTTGTCCTCCCTAACCTGATTATTTTTCCTGCAACACCCGGCGTAGCGCCGGCAAAGATGCCTTGGGTGAAAAATGGGTTTCCACGTTGCGCACGCCCGCAACGGAAAGTTTTTGCCAGAGCTCCGGGTCCAAGTACACTTTGGCAATGGCTTCGGCAAATGCGCGCGGCGCCTCGGCCACCAGCACTTCCTCTCCTGCCCGCAGATGCATACCCTCCACCGCGCAGGCGGTGGCCACCACCGGTATGCCGTAGTTCATGGCCTCGTTGACTTTGCCCTTGACGCCCGCACCGTAGCGCAGCGGCGCAATGGACACCCGCGCGGAAGACAGCAGCGGCGCGAGATCCTCAACGAAACCCAATGTGCGCAACTGCTCGCAGTCCAGCGCCTTGATGTCGTCTGGCATGCGGCTGCCGACAATGCGGGTGACCACGCCGGGCAACAGTTCGCACAGGTGCGGCAGCACTTCTGATGCGTACCACTTGACGGCATCGATATTGGGCGTGTGCTGAAAGCCACCCACAAAAAGTATATCCCGGCGATCTTCGTAACCAGGCCGGTGCGGCTGCGCAACGTGAATGTTGGAAACAATTTCCACTCTGGCCTCCGGCAGCAGTTTGGCCAGCAGTTCTTTTTCAAAACTGGACACCACCAGAGTAACATCGGCCTTGGCCACCAAGCCCAACTCCTGGCGCCGAGTGGCCGCAGCGGTGCGCTGCAGGAAAGCATCGCCATTTAACTCGGCTTCGCGCTCTTCGCGGACAAAATGCAGATCCACCGTATCAAACACCAACTGGGCGCTGGACGCATAGCGGCGCACTGCGTCGACATGATTGACCGCCACATAGTGTCGGCACAGAAATACTACATCCAGAGAATCCCCCAGGCGCCGGAGTAACTGCCTGATACTGTGTGTCCAGCCGCCGTGATAGACCTGCACACCAATGGCCTGGAGTTGGCGCACATACTTGTCGATGTGCTCCAGATTGTCGGCGACGAAAGTGACTCTGAAACCCTCTTCCACAAGCAACGACAGCAGGTTGAACATGCGCAAGGAGCCGGAATCCTGATCCGGCCGCAACATGCAGGCATCCACCACCAACACATGCCCCTTGCTGTAGCGGTTGGCCTCCAGCTCCGGTGCCACGGCATTCTCCCGGTGGTTGAGCAACTCGCCCTGCCAACGCTGGAAAAATTTCTCGGCATTGACCGTCTGGTAGGACTTGATCCCGTTGCTCTCATCTTTACCGTGACTGACGCCTTCCAGGTGATAGATCTCCGCCGCCGGCTGATACATGACCCGCAGCCCCTTTTGCCGCACGCGAAAAGCCAGATCCGTGTCTTCGTAGTAAGCGGGCTTATAGTGCGGATCAAACCCACCGAGTTTCAAAAACAGCTCGCGGCGAATCAGCAGTGCCGCTCCAGAACAGTAATCCACTTCCCGCACATAATTGAAGCGCGGGTCCAGGCGATCGGCATTGCGCCCCCAGTTCCAGGCGCTGCCGTCGCGCCAGACGATACCTCCGGCCTCCTGGATACTGCCGTCGCGATTCAGTAGTTTGGCGCCCACCAGACCCACGCTATGATGAGTGTCGAAAACCGACAGCATCTGGTCAACGGCACCCGGGCACAGAACCGTATCGTTATTGAGCAGCAACACGTACTCGCCACGGGTTTTGGCCAAACCGGCGTTGACGTTCCCGAGAAATCCGAGATTTTCCGGATTGCGTTCGATCACCGCACCGATCACCATGGACAATGCCTCAGCGGCCGGTTCCGGTGAACAGTCATCCATGATAACCAGCTCCCAGGGCACACTGGGCGGATTGTCTGCAAGGCTTTTGACGCAGGCGTAAGTGGTCGCGTGCTGCCCGTACACGGGTATCAGGATGGATACCAGCGGCTCATCGGATGTGGGCAGCACCAGTTTTTCGCAAATCAGTTTTTCCGGCTGCAGCAGCTGACTATCCACACCCTGAGGCAAAGGAGTATTGGTTCCATCCTCAACCGCCCGGGATTCATTGACCGATCCCAGCAGCAAGCGCCACTGCCCGAGCCGGATCAACCGCAGCGCCCGCAGCCAGGAGGAAGGCCGGTAGCTGTGCCGCAACGCAAGCCGGCCCACACGCAACAATCGGCGCACTGCCCGGCCAGCCACCCGGAGTGGCCGCGTAATTTTCCAGGAAAAACTGTTGAGCAACAGATCCCGCTCCGCTTCCAGCCGCAGGCAATTCGCCTCCAGACCCGCTATCTTTTCATCGAGGTGATCGATATGTCCCTTGGCAGCGCGCGCCTGATCCTGCAACTCAGCAATATTGGACTTGGCAATATCCAGGTTTTCCTGATACCGATCCAGAGCTTCCTCCAATGCCGCCAGTTCGCGCTCCGTTTCACCCAGTTGCTCCAGCGTTCGCTGGAATTCGGCAGCCCCGGCAAGCCCTTTCTCCTCAGCCGGCACCGGCAACAAGCGGCGCTCGAATTCCCGCAACGAACCCCGGTGTCCGCCGTGCACGGCTATGCGAAACAGGTCCTTTACCGGCAGGTCAAGCTCCACCTGGGGCTCCGGAAGCCGCTGCAAAAAATCGACAATCCCGGCCACATCGATACTTTTGTAATCCGACGACGGCAGCGGTTCGACATAAAATGCACGGTAATCGGCCAGAGTATCCACACCCTCCCGCGCGTGCGGCTGCGGTGGCGTCGCCGCCGCGAGCAACGCCTGTAACCATTGGTCTGGCGACGCATCTGGGGGCAATAACGTCGCCTCCGGGTAGTCACGCAGGCGCTCTGGCAGAGCCCCAACATCCGAAGCCACGATGGGCAGACCGGTCACCAGCGCGTGAGTGAGGGTAAAGCTATAGGTTTCCGGCACCTGGGAGGGCAACCAGAGCAGGTCGGGCCTTTCATCGGCGATCAGCCTTTGCAGTTCCACCTCCGCGTAGCTGCCGGTTACCCGGATGGGCACATCGTCCAGGGGCTCGGCGCTGTGCCCGATCAACACCAGGGACACCGGGGGTTCACTGGCAGCGGCCAACCAAGCCACCTGGCGCACCAGGTCCAGCCCCTTGATGGCGGACAGAGCGCCCAATAGCGCCACCTTTAGCGGCGCAGGACACGCAACAACTTTCTCCGGGTGCGGTTGCAGGCAATAGCGGGCCTCGGGTATGCGCGCCTGCACCGCTGCGAGCACCGAGCGCGACGGCGCTATCACACGATCGGCGTTTTGCAGCACCGGAGCAAAGCGCCGAACCCACCGTTCCACGCCCTCAGCGTCAGCATCCTGCAGGTGATAACTGGGCGATATGGCAAAATAATCGTGCAGGGTAACGTCGTACGGCAGCCCCAGGGCATCGATCAGATCAAACACCGCGTGGGGCCAGCCGTGAACGTGATGCAAGTGCAAATGCACAAAGCCAAAGGCACGCAGACAAGCCACCCAGTCCGGCAGACTCTCCACGCCAAAGCCGCCCACCCTGTGGCGCACGGGCCCGCTGGCACCGGGCAACTCTATCTCTACGCCACCGTCACCCAGGCCGCGCAGCACAACAACGGCGTAGTCGTTCGCCAGCAATCGCGACAACTGGCCGAGGTGCTGCTCCACACCACCGCCCCAGGCATGGCTGACAAACAGCAGACGCGGACGCTTGTCCTCACTTAACTGTTGCAACACAGACTGCAAGGCGCTGAAATCCCCGGTGTTCAATGTGGTCTTGCCTTCCTTTAATACTCTGAGTTGCGCCGCAGCGCTGGTGTGAGACATGTGCGCGAGTATGTGGTCAGTCACTCTGTCGCGCAAACCGGCCAGCGGGTCCCGCTGAATAAATTGGCGGATACCATCGAAAAAATCCGGGTGTTTCGCCGCTACTGCGGCTTCGGCGGAGGCAACCAAGGCGCCCTTATCGTCGGCGAAGCTGACGCTGCCCTGGTGAAAAACAAACACATCGGCGGCCAGTTTGTGCTGCCATCCCATCTCTATGGCGCGCTGGCAAAAGTCGTTCTCCTCGCCATAACCGCGACCAAAGGCCTGTTCGTCAAAAAGCCCCACCTGCTCCAGACAGGCCCGACGAATATACATGCAGAACCCCACGGCGGTGGGTAGTATACAGTCGGCACCGGCGTTAACCTGTAAAAAGATGTTATCCAGATCCCGGACCGTAAAACCGCTGAGCAGCGGGTTGTCGCCGCAGAACTCAGGGTAGGAGCAGATGGTGGCATTGTTGGAAAAGGGCGTGACAGTAGCAGTCCTTTCGTCCCGATAAGCGCAGTTGCGGATACGCACCAGCCAATCGCCCGCCACTTCGCAATCACTGTTGAGCAGCAGCACATCAGCGGCTTCGCAGTGTGCCATGGCGCGATTGACCGAAGCGACAAATCCCCGGTTTTCGGGGTTTACCAGCAATTCAACGCTGCCAGCCTCCGCCAGCTTGCGGCAATAGGCGCTCAGCTTCTCTTCGGGCGAAGCATCATCAATCAGCAACACCCGCGTGCCCGACGGCAGTTCGCTGCGCAGTACAGACTCCACACAGCGGCGTGTTTCCGCCAGGCCGCGGTACACGGGTATGATGACCACGAGCCCGGGTCTGTCGGTCAGCGGCGTGTCAGCCATGGGGTTTTATCAACTTGACGGTGACATTGTCATTCCAGCCCCAGGTGCGATTGACGGCCCAGAGCGCCTCGGTGCGTTCGGACAGGCGGGCATTGATGATCGATTGCTGCTGCGTCAAACGGCTCAGTGTCTGCTCGAGATCGGCAAGACGCCGCCTGCTGACCAGACCCAGACGCCCCAGCAGGCGCTCGGCAAACCCCGGGCGACTCGGACTGAGCGGTGGCAGGGACGGCACCTCAGGTGGCTGCAGGGAAAAGGGCACCAGATCGTGCGGCTGCTCATCGTAACTGGTCCAGACACACTGCAATCCCTCGGCAGAGGCCAGCGAGATGATCAACTCCGGGTGGTAGAAACGCACGTGTTCGGGGTCCCGCCAAAAACCCAGCAACTGAGAGCGGATGGATTCCGGGTCGGGAAACACCAGCACCAAAGTGCCACCAGGCGCCAGGCGCTCGACCAACAGGCGCATCAGACCCTGCACGGCATCAAAGGTCAGGTGTTCGACAAAGTGGGCGCAGTAGATACCGTCGTAGCGCTCCTCGGTCCGCGCCAGGTATGTCAGCGCATCATCGGTAACGATGGGCAGCCCCATGCCCCGCCCGTAATCGGCGATTTCAGGATTGCGCTCCACCCCCACTCCGTCTATGCCGCGCTGACGCAGCAGATCGAGGAATATGCCTACGCCACACGCCAAATCCAAAACCTTCCCGCAGTTTTCGAAATGCCGGACATCGCCGGCCTGCATCAGGGACAACAGTGGATGATCCCGCAAACTGAACTCGTAGGTGGCATAGTGGAACCGGTTGATCGCCGGTTTGTCACCAAGGCGCTGGCGCAAGGTCTGGGGCAGCGCAGCGGGCGGCATCGGGTTGGCCACCTGCGGGCAGGGTTGATCGGCGGCCACCAGTAAACAGCGCTTCAGGCTGTCCATCAGACAGGGCTCAGCCAGTGGGTCCATCTCGGCCAGACGGACCATGGATGACGCATCCAGATGCAGCACCACCGGCACCCCCATCAGGGACGCCATGCGGGGCAGATCCAGAGTGCAACCAAACAGCCCCGTCACTACCAGTGCGTCCACGCGCTGGGCGAGCAGTTCCCGGGCAACGAAACGGTTGAGCACCTGGGAGGCAAAGCCCGACACCAAAGGCCGACACCGGGACGACACCCAATAAGCACCGCTGGAACCGGATTTGGCCCAGGCCGCAAAAATGTCTGGCGGCGGCGAGTCTGTGAACTCGAAGGTCAGGGGCACAACATCGAAACCCGACCAGTCGGCAACGGGTTGCCGGTCTTCGCTAACCAGCAGCACACGGCGGCGGATATCAGAGCACATCGGCAAAGCCTCTTTCCACCCGCTGGAAAAACCAGTAACCAAAAAGGTATGTCGCCAGAGCGACCAATAACGCTCTGCCAGTGGCGATCCAGTCGGGAGCCTGCCCCAGTACGACAACATCGCGGAACGCCTCGATATAGTAGGACAGCGGGTTGATACCCATGATGACAGCAAAGCTCTCCGGCACGGCGGACGCCGGATAAAATACCGGGCTGAGAAACAGCAGGGCGGTGGCGAGAAATCCAGCCACATAAGTGACATCACGCACGTAGACCGTCAGCGCGCTGAGCAACCAGGCGATGCCCAGCAAGAAAGGGAAAAACACTGCAGCGATCACCGGCGCATAAAAAAGCGACCAAGACAACCCCTGGCCGACAAACTGAACAAAACCAAGCAGCACAATAAAGGAAATCGAGAAATGAAACAGTGTTGTAAAGACAATGCTCCAGCTCAGCAGATCCAAAGGGAACACCACTTTTTTTACATAGTTGGCATTGTTGATAATTTGTCGAGGCGCGGCCGCCAGAATTTCTGCCAGCGCAAAGTGCACAATAATGCCGCAAAACAGCTGGGAGGTGAAATTAGCGTCCACTCCGTCCGAACTTGGCCACCGCGCCTGGAAAATCAGACCAAACACGTAGACATATACCAGCAACAATAGAAATGGCGTCAACAATGTCCAGAAGATGCCCAGCCAGGAGCCACGGTAGCGGGCAAGCAGTTCCCGACGGGTCATGCCCGACAGCAACTCGCGATACCGCCAAGCCCTTCGCAACGGCACCAGCGGCAGTGGTACTGCGGATTTCGGTGCTCTCACGTTCACCTCACACCTCCACTGGAGCTATATCGCAGTATCCGACTGGTACGCCCATAAGCCCATGCACCACGTGACTCTCCAGGGCACTGAATACCAGGGCGTCGTGGCGCCAACAGTGTTGAACATGTTCCTGCTGAGTGCCGGACGCCACAGCAACGGTAACCACGTATTCACCCGCAGGTAAAAATGGCATCGTCAGGCCAAAACGCGCACTGTAGGTCTTTGCGGGAGTCACGGTAACCGGATCGTCCCTGTGAAAGAGATAGTTGTTGTCGCCAAACAGCACCTGGCCCAAACGATTCTTCACCAGAAAGCCGACAATAATCCGGGGGATCTCCTCGGTGACTGAAAACCGAATCTCCAACTGCGTTTTGGCACCGCCCAAAAGATGCGACAGGCGCCGCCCTTCTCCATCGCGAAAACAAACATCCAGTATGGCGGCCTTGCCAGTACCAAAGCCCTCCCCCGAAAAGTCGAAAGCATGCACCTCCAGATCGTTACGCAAATTAGATGAACGCAAAGCCTCCGTACGTGCATCGTGCCACTCTTCATCAGTGCTCGCTGGCATCATATCCCGAGCGGCGACAACCTGACTGACCTCCTGCTGTTCACCATAAAGGTATTCCAGATAGGCCTCGGACACCTCCTTGGCGCCACCCAGCATGGCTTGTTCGCCATTTTTCAACCACAGCGCGCGATCACACAACCGGGTAACGGCACCGGAATCGTGGCTGACAAATATCACCGACCCACGCTTTCGGAAGTCCTCAAGAAAGCGGATGCACTTTTGGGCAAACAACACATCGCCCACCGCCAGCGCTTCGTCGATCACCAGGATATCGGCATCCACATGGGCTATCACGGCAAAGGCCAAGCGCACAAACATCCCGCTGGAGTAGTTCTGCACCGGCTGGTCGATAAAGTCGCCAATTTCCGAGAATGCAATGATATTGTCCAGCCGGGCCAGTGTCTGCTCACGCGTCAGACCGTAAATGGAGGCATTGAGCAGTACGTTCTCGCGGCCGGTAAACTCCGGATTGAAGCCCGCGCCCAACTCCAGCAATGCCGCCACGCGTCCCCGGTTGGTCACCTCACCGTCACTGGCCGTCAGAGTGCCACAAATAATCTGCAGCAGTGTGGATTTACCCGAGCCGTTACGACCGATAACACCGAGGGTTTCGCCAGCACGCAACGTAAAATTGATATCACGCAGCGCCCAAAACTCTTTCCGGCGCCTGGAGGCGCCGGAAAAGAAAAAACTCAACAGCCGTTGGTGAGGCTTGTCAAACAACTCATAGCACTTGCCAACATGGCTGACAGCAATAACGGCATCCGGACTTGTCATGGTAGGTTGTCATAGGTCCTAACGGTGGTAGATCCACCATTGGTCATCTACTTTGATCCAGACTTCTTCGACGGGCCGGGTATTAACAACGTTCAGGCTTCGTATCCTGTAGCTGAGCCTGACCTGGGCCACGCAGCGCTCGTCCTCGCAGGAAACGTGGCGAACCTCCGCCGCTGTCCAGTCGCCAGCCCCACCGACGTGGCGAGTATAATGCCCCGGTGGGTTCGCCTGACGGTGCGCCGGAGTCGTAAACCGCCAGGCGCCCTCCAGGTCTCCCGCCAGCAAAGCATCCAGACGCTGCTGAGAGCGTTCCGCCACAATCTCTGCGTCGGTGCGCGCGCCTTCTTTTATAGACGCACAGCCACTCAGGACAACAAACGCCATCAATATACCACTGTATCCAACAAACGACTTAATGTGCATTGACTATCTACACCTTTGGTTAGGTTGTACTTGATTTGAAAAGCGTAATACGACTTTTTCCGTTTACTCTGCCGCGTCCCTTGTGGCAGGGATAAGTTCATCCAGCTGCCTTTCGAACGCTTCCAGCCCACGCATGCGGGTACGGAGTTCGCGACTGACATCGCGCAGATCCTGTTCGCGGGTAAGCACTCTGGGGGTGATAATCACCAGGAGTTCGGTACGATCTTGGTTCCGTGTGGTGGTGCGGAACAGATTACCCAGCACGGGCAAATCCTGGAAGAACGGAACACCACCCCGGCTGGTTGTGGTTCTGTCGCGAATCAGGCCACCCAACACCACCGATTCTCCGGAGCGTACGGCCACGCGGCTGTTGATATTACGCTCCAGAAAGGTGCGCTGGCCAGTGGCAGTATCGGGTGGGCCGACATCAGTTACCGACTGACGCAGATTCATGGTCACCATGCCACCAGCATTTACCGACGGCGTCACCTCCAGCATGACACCGGTATCGCGGTACTGGATGGACGACGTAATGGCGGTACCCAGTTCGGAAACCGTCTGCGACGTCCGGATCGGCTGCTGATCCCCCACTTGCATAGATGCCTGATGATTATCCTGCACCATGACTGCCGGTGTGGATATCACGTTGATCAGCCTTTTTTCCGCCAGGGCATTGATCACGCCGCGCAGATCTTCCAAGGGGTTGGCAATGCGATAGGCGAAGCCACTATCCTGGGCACCAAAACCGCTCCCGGAAAAACTCTGCGCGGCACCGCGCCAACCACTGCCCAGGTTGTTGTCCAGGTACCACTGCAACCCATAGCTCAATTCGTCAGTGAGCGTCACTTCCAGAATACTGGCCTCAATCAGCACCTGAGCCGGCATAATATCCAAACGCTGCAGCGCAGCTTCGATTTTGCGGTACTCCCTGCGGGTGGCGTAAATCAACAAGGCGTTATTTTCTTCATCGGCAATCACCCGAATATCGCCGTCGAGGGTATAACCTGTGGTCGTCCCACCACCGCCACCACCGGTGGTGCCGCCGCCAGCCCTGGTTCCGGTGCGCCGGGTATCCCGGCCAGTGGTGGCACGCGCAACACCCGCACCCGGTTCCACACCATCGTCCCTGGCCCGCGTGCCCGCCGTGGTACCACCCCCAAAAATACTGCCCAACAGCCGGGCAATATGGCTGGCGGACCCGTTTTGCACCGGATAAACGAACAACTGCGACTCAAAATTGTGATCCGGTGATCGGTCCAACCGCTCAATCCACTCTTTTACAACATCGAGGTACCGCGATCGGGGCGTAATCACAAGAATACTGCCCAGACGCTCCAGTGGCACTATGCGGATCATGCCTGAAAGCCCATCCAGGCCGCTGCCGTCACCGCCACCACTGCCGTTCAACAAGGCTAATAGCGCGGCATCAACTTCCTCTACGGTACTATACTGCAGCGGAAAAATGCCAACGGACATGCCCTGCAAAATATCCACATCAAATATGTTGATAATTTCCATCCAGCCGTCAATCTGGCTCCGGGTTCCAGACAACACCAAAAGGTTACGCACCGGGTCAACCCGCAAAAACGCTTCTTCCTTGGCTACAGGCATCAGCACATCCGCCATGGCGTGTGCACCGATGTAATTCAGGGGAACAATGATATTGGCGTGACCGGTTCCGCCGCGGGCGTAGGACTCAAAACGCGGGTGCAGAAAGGGCATGTCGCCAGAGCTGCTAATCAGGTAGCGGTGTTCACCCTCACGCACCAGAGTTGCGCCGTTGGCTTTGAGCAGGGATTCCAGGATTGGCAGCAGTTCATCGCGGGGGATGGGCGCGCGGGTGCGCAGCGTAATCTCACCGCTGATGGAGTGCTCCAGGATGTAATCCAAGTCCAGAATATCCCCCATAATCACATGCACCACCTCACCCAGAGGTGCCTGTTCGAAATTCAGGGAAACGTCTTCGCCGCGGAACTCCACTGCTGGCCGAGTAGCCGGCATACGCACCTGCCGGTCGTTGCCGCGAAACAGCTCCGGGAGCATTTTTTCGTCGTCATCAGCGGACAGCGCTTCAGGCTGCAAGGATCGCTCGGGAGACCCCGAGAGAGTTGGCTCGTCGTGTTGCGACTCCTCTTTGACGTTGCCGGCACAACCGGTCAGAACCAGCAAAACGGCGAGTACAATTGGTGTGGCTTTGCCCATAGGTTTTCTCTGGTT
Source organism: Marinimicrobium sp. (assembly GCA_050486405.1). Lineage (GTDB taxonomy): Bacteria > Pseudomonadota > Gammaproteobacteria > Pseudomonadales > Cellvibrionaceae > JBJHDF01. Next base: position 36,551 of record JBJHDF010000018.1, read on the forward strand.
TGTTGAGTCTGGTACCACAGTTACAAACTGCCGTACGCTGGTGCATTTTTCGCCGCGTTCCGATCTGGAAGGGCAGTTTACTGGGCCTCGAACCCGTGTTCAAGCAACAGCCAGCGCTCCTTGAGTTCACTGCCCTGATCGCTAACGAACAGAGCCCCCTCAAGTGAGACGTGTGTCAACAGCCAACCCTCGACACTATCGAGCACGCGCAGCCTGCGGCGCTCACCGTCAACTTGGATGATGACCCCCGAACTGGCCTCACTACCGTAGATACCCACCAGCTTGACCTGATCCATTGGATCTGGCCCGCGTTGGACTGGCACCGGCACCTCTTCCTCTGGGCTTGGCTCCACAGGTGGTTCGAGGGGCCTGCGACCGACCCAGAAGAGCGGGCGCGATTGCAGACCGTCGATCAGCTCCGGCTCCAAACCCATATCAGTCCTTCGTACCGGTTCCACCAGGTCGACAATGGGTGCGACAGGTATGGGTTGAGGCGTACGCTGCACCCAATACACACCGGCAATGGCCACCAACAGCACCAGCAGCGTCAGCGCCATGGCAAAAGCCCGCATCAGCCTGTCTACATTCCAATCTTTTTTAGCGAGCGCGGCAATCACGGTGTCAACCTCAATGAAACCAGACGGAAACGGGCCACCACTTCCTGACTGGGATCGGCGCGTCGACGTGCCCGCACGGGCTGGAGATTTAGAGACTCCACCAACACCAGAGGCTGCTGCCCATCCAGGCTGAGCAGTGCCCTTTCCAGGGATTCCATGCTGCCTTGAGCGGTAATTTCCACACGTATCTGTTCAAAACTCTCCAGCCTGGTAGCGGGCAATATCTGGCTGCCCGTCACTGCCATACCCGCTGCTTCCAACAGGCCTCGCGTCTGCTGCTGCATGGCGGCGGAGGTGGTTTGCGAATCTCCCGTGGGTGGGTATGTCAAGTCCATGACATACTGGTCGGTCAGCCGCACGGCCTCACGCAATTCATCCTGGTGTTCCACCAGCCCCTTTACCCGGGCAATCCGTGGACCTAAATCCGACGCTTGAGACTTATAGGCGCTCTGCTTTGTCCAAATGGTCGTCAGCAAAAACAGCAAGCTCAGAACCACAATCAGCACAGTGGCCAGCACCAGTATTCCGGCGCGATCGGTGCGAAACCCAAAAATCATGGTGCCACCTCTTCAACTTCCGGCTCCTGGGTTTCAGGCTCCTCGACCTCGGACTCCTGCGGCACAACAGGCTCGGCGATGGGTTCGATAACGTGCGTTTCCTCCACCACCTCGGGTATTTCCACTGGTTCGGGCGCCACCCGTTCAGCCGAAGCAGTCATCTCCAGAGCAAAACTTTCGGCGCCGCTACGCTGGCGGCGAATTGCCGAAGAGGCACGCACGTCCGTATACCACCCTCGGGTAGACAACTCCTGCATCAGCGCAGCGGCGTTGTTCGCCTCACCTTGAATTCTCAATCGATCGCCGCGCAATTCAAACTGGCTCAACCAAGCATCATCACCAAGCAGCGATGTCAACCGCACCAGTTCACGGTACGGCTGTCCCGATGCGGCCAGTTCGGCTTTTATGTCGTTCAAGCGTTGCTCGCTGGCGGTTAATTGACTGCGCAGACGAATTGCCTCGCCGGCTTCGCGACGGGTTTCTTCATACAGACTTTCGTAAGCCTGCAGTTGAGCGTAACGCACCGCCATGGGTGCACTCAAGATGGCCAGCATAAGCAGCAGGCCGTACACAGTGTAAAACCCCAGGCGGCGCAAACGTCGGCGGTAGCGTTGGTAGCGACGTGCTTCGCCGAAACCTTCGATCACTAGCAACTGTTCATCTACTTGCGCCCAAACTTCGGTGTGCTCGGCGCCCAGCTCTCCGAGCCGTTCGCGCAGGTAGCTCAACACAGCACTGCGTGAAACAATCACCAGGCATATATGCAACTGCTTGTTCGCCCTGGCGCCGATACGCCAGCCGTAGCAGGTATCGTCTTCGGGAAAGGGGCTGTTGGCGCGAACTTCAAGCGCCAATACCGACAACAGGTCCGCCTCTACGGCTTCGGGCAGTTTTAGCCAGCGCGCCAATACCAGGTCATCGGGCAACACTTGGGCGCTGGCGCCGTGAGCGGGCACAGGCTCGGAATCGGGAAAATTGACCCGCACCGGCTCATCCAGCAGACGACGCAACCGGGAGTCCTGCCCCCAGAAAAGCTCCCCCCAACCGGCCCGCCAGAGGCCAGCCAGGCCCCGCAGGTCGTAACCAAACAATTGCCAATTATGGCTACCTGTCGCCATACCCCCCCTCATGGGCAATAAATTCTACAGATTCTACCCGTTGCACCGGCTCGGTGCGAGTAACCCGCCAGGGTAAACCATCGCGCGCCCGCACAGTCACATCCACCCAACGCCGCCGCTGCAGAACCTTACCATCTGGCATGGCTACCTGTGCATCCACCCGCAACCGACGAAGGGTACCCCCACCGATCAAATGCTCCTGCAGCAGGCCCTCGTACCCCACCAACCCATCGAAAGACTCCTGCTCGCGCTCCAGCTCAATGGCCCGGGCCAGTTCCGTATCACCTGCTGCCAGAAACACCAGCACGGGGCCTGGGGCCGACATGGGGTCCACACCACGGCGCTGTCCGTCACCGGCGTGGACTATTTCCGCCACCCGCTGATAGACAGTCCGAGACACTCCCAGCACCTGCAGCAGGTCCTCGCGCTCCATAAAAAAGTCGTGGCGCGGACCGTGGGGCAAGCCCGCCGCCAAGTACTCATCGGTATCCACAGCCTCTTCGACGCCGTAAGTGCGCCACGCAATTATCCGCTCCGCCAGCAGCCGGGCCCGCTCCTCATCCAGACCGGCCCCATAGACAAACAGATCCGTCAGCAGCACTTCACCGGCGCCATTCAGGTCCACCAGACCGGACGTCGGCACGGCATGCACGGTAACGGTTTTTTCGCCAATAATATAGGTACCGGAAAAAATTCCCCGCTCTGGGTAGTCGCCGGCCGCTCGCGCCTCCAGCAAATCACGCAGTAGCAGCAGACTGGCGCCATCGCCAGCGGCGGCGGCCTGAGCGGCCTGCAACTGCCACCGGGTCATACTGACATCCATGCGCGCCTTGGCCACTATACCGCCAACCAGCAACAACATGGCGGCCACAAACCACAGCAGCATGGCCAAGGCCACTCCGCGCTGGCGTCTCATCGGCGGTCACCTCCGCTCAACGCCAGTATCAATGGCGGCCAGGGGCGATCGTTACTGCGCAAATCAACACGGATATGGGTGGGTGCCTCTGCCGCCATGGGCCATTCCGTCACCCACTCGGCCTCGACCCATTGGCTTTCGGGAGGCGCCCGATACGTGATCTCCAGGGCCTCGATATTGTCCGCCAACAAATGGTATTCCAGTTCATCCCAGACCGGTTCTTCCCGGGGCGACCGGTAGCCATCGAGCTGTATGCGCAACTCGCCCCCCTCCGACCAGGACAAGCGATGCACATGCAGCCCGCCCCACCCGGCCTGGGTGGGCGACACCCAAACCAGATCCGTGGCGGTACCATAGAAAAAGATGCCCGTGAGTTCATCGGGCACGGCGCGGCGCACCGGCACAAATTGCCCCAGGGTGCGCTTGAAGTAGGCCATCACCAACCGCTTCTCATCGACCTGGTCAGACACATCGTCCAGGCGCGCTTGCGTATTCCCAAGGGTTCTGATGGCAGCCAGCGTGGCCACCACCAACATGGACAAGAGCGCCAGGGAGACCATCATCTCCACCAGCGTAAAACCACGATGCCGGGCAAGACTCACTGCGCTGACCCCGCCACCACCGAGTGCAACGTCAAACTGCGTCGCCCCAGTACGCTGCGCCAGGAGACGGTCACCTCAATGGCGTGCAAGGGCGCCAGCGACAGCTCTGCGGCGTCCTCAAGCGGAAAGGAGGACACTTCCCAGTGGAAGCGTCCGTCGAACTCACCGCTTACATGTGAGCCAGACTCCGGCACCACACTGTGTTCCGCCAGCAGGGACTCCGCCAGCGTAACGGCGTAGCTGTACTGCTCCCCGGCCTGTACCAGACGAACACTGGAGCCGGCCGCTTGATAGATGGCACCCAACACCATGGCCATAATGGCCATGGCCACGAGTATTTCCAGCAGCGAAAAGCCCCGCTGCGCCGGCCCTAACCGCCCCACAGTCAGAGCCCCACGCCAAAGTCGTCCGGCGGCTCCTGGGTGATGCGACCCAGCAACCAATCCACCCGCAACCTCACCCCGGCACCCGAAGGCCGCAGAAGGGTGACACTACCGCCACTGGCACTGCCATCCGGGTAAAACCGAATCACTGCCAAGTCGTCGCTATCACTCAGATCCCGGGCGTAGATCACGTCCAGTTCCAGCTTGTCCGGCAGGCTCTTTCCCTCCGGAGCGTTGAGACCAAAGGTTTTGTCGGATAACGACAGCATAAAGTCCACCGGGCTCCCGCTGGTCACCGCGCGATAACGCGCTGCCGCCAGACTGGTTGTGACTTCGCGCACCGCATCGCGGTAGCTCATGGCGTCGTACAAACGCATACCCATGGGTACCGACATGCCGATAAGCAGTGCCGAGAGTGCAAACACCACCATCAGTTCCAGCAACGTAAAGCCTCCCGACCGGCTGGACAGGGGCAGGCGGCGCGCAGGCAACGCGCAAGAACTCACAGACGGGCGCCGAAAGGCGACAGGACTAGTCCCAGTTGGTAACTTCGGCGTCTTCACCGGTACCACCGGGCGAACCGTCTCGACCCAGGGAGTAGATATCAAAAGCGCCGTGTTCACCCGGATAACGGTAGTGGTAGTCGCGGCCCCAAGGGTCCTGGGGGATACCACGGCGCATGTAGGGGCCATTCCAGCCAGATGCATTGCCGGGGTCGCGCACCAGCGCCTCCAGACCCTCATCGCTGGTGGGGAAACGCCCCACATCCAGCATAAAGGTTTCCACCCCCGCCTCCAGGTCGCGGATCTGCACCAGCGCGGTCTGACTCTTGGCGCCACCCAAGCGGTTGAGCACCTGGGGACCCACCAGTCCAGCCAGCAGGGTAATGATGGCCAATACCACCAGCAGTTCAATCAGGGTGAAGCCCCGCTGGGGCTTTCTCAGAGCTAACAGGGACACGGTCAATTGCCTCACAAAGGAAAAAATAACGGGCCGCGCCTTGGGCGCCAGCCGTGAATACTTCACGCAATCCACTAGATTGCCAAGTCGTTCACCGACAGAATGCCCATCAAAATAGCGATAATTATCAGCGCAATAACGCCGGCCATGGAGAGTATCAATACAGGCTCAAGCAAAGTCAAACTACGTTTGATACCGGCTTTGACCTCGTTATCGTACACCTTGGCCAACTCCAGCATCATCTCGTCCAGTTGCCCGGATTCCTCGCCAACCCGGATGATCTGCACCATCATTGGCGAGAAGGTTTTGGCCTCTTCCAGCGCCACGGAAATGCGACCACCCTGCTTGACCGTAGGCGCCAGCCCACTCAGCGCCGCCTGAACGTGAACGTTGGACACGGTACCAGATGCGATGGACAACGACTGCAACAAAGACACGCCGTTCTTCAGCAAAGTTCCCATGGTGCGGGCAAAGCGCGCCACTTCGTACTTGAACACCACAGTACCCAACAATGGCAGACGCAGCAGGCGGCTATCCAGCCAGGCCTTGCCTTCGGGCTGGGCCAACCAGCGCCGCGCAAGCCAGACCGCCAGTGCGGCGAGAATAATCAGCACCCAACCCCAGCTTTTCAAGCCTTCGCCCACGGCGATCACACCCCGGGTGAGCAGTGGCAGGCCATCGCCCAGATCGGCAAACAGGGCCTCAAACTGCGGTACCACATAGCCCAGCATCACAAAAATGGACAGCACCGCCACCACCACCAGAATGGCCGGGTAAATCAGCGCGGATATCACGCTCGAGCGCACTTCCTTGGCGCTCTCCAGGTACTCCGCCAGTCTCGCCAGCACCTCGGACAGGCGACCGCTGGCCTCACCGGAGCGCACCATACTGATATAAAAGCCGCCGAACAGATCCTGGTAGGGCTCCATGGCCTGGCTCAAACCCTTGCCGCCCTTGACCGTGCGCAGCAAATCTTCGAGCATCTCCCGGGACTGATCCTGGGGGCTCATATCGATCAGCACCTTCAGCGCCCGGTCGATGGGCAGACCGGCGCGCAGCAGTACCGACAGTTCGCTGGTGATGGATAGTACCTGATCCCGGGTGGTGCGCTTGCCGCTGCCTTTTTTGGAGGACTGGAGACCAGCGCCGCCAGTGAGAGGCACGGCCGCTGCCGCAGCGCTGGCGGGCACCAGGTTGATGGGCGTCAGGCCCTGGGCGCGCAATTGCCGCGCTGCCAGGTCCAGGCTGGCCACACTGACCCGGCCCCGGGCGATGCTGCCATCGCGGCGGGCAGCCTTGTATTCGAATTCGGCCATGCTCAGCTAACCTCGGACACCAGCCGGGACTCGGCGGCAAGTTCCTCGTTTTGATCCTGAGTGACGCGCAGGAGTTCCTCCAGTGACGTTTCGCCGTTTACCACCTTGCGCAGGCCGTCCTCGTAGAGCGTGTACATACCCCGCTTGCGGGCCAGCTCGTGCAGGTCCCGGGCGTCGGCTCCGGCCAGTATGGCCCGGTGCATTTCACCGTCCAGGGTAAACAGTTCGTGGATGGCGGTGCGCCCGCGGTAGCCACTTTGCTTGCAGGCATCACAGCCGGCGGCGCGGTAGATGCGCGTCTGCCCCTCGGGCATAAACTGTTTCAACCCGGCCTTGGCCAGCGCCTCAGGCGCCAGATCCACCGGTTCGCGACAATGGCCACACAGCTTGCGCACCAGCCGCTGAGAGAGAACCCCATTGACCGCCGAAGTAATCAGGTAGCGCTCTATCCCCATGTCCTCCAGCCGGATAATGGCGCCCGCCGCGGTGTTGGTATGCAGGGTAGACAGCACCAGGTGGCCAGTGAGAGCTGACTGTACGGCAATCTGGGCAGTCTCACCGTCGCGCATTTCGCCGATCATGATGATATCCGGGTCCTGGCGTAAAATGGCGCGCAGGGCCCGGGCAAAGGTCAGCTCGATCTGAGGTTGCACCTGAATCTGGTTGATACCATCCAGTTGGTATTCCACCGGGTCTTCCACGGTAACGATCTTCAGGCTACTGGAGTCCAGCCGCGCCAGGGAGGCGTAAAGAGTAGTGGTCTTACCCGACCCTGTGGGGCCAGTGAGCAGCAGTACCCCGTGAGGACGGTGCAACAAGTCAAGATAGCGCTGCAGAGTGTCTTCGGAAAACCCCATGGCACTCAAGCTGAGTTGCACGCTCTGGCGGTCCAGCACCCGCATGACAATGCTCTCGCCGTGCACCGTGGGCACTGTGGACACCCGCAGGTCCAACTCGTGGCCCTTGACCCGGGTCATGATGCGACCGTCCTGGGGCAGACGGCGTTCGGCAATGTTCATATGGGCCAGCAGTTTGATACGCGAGGCGATAGCCGGCGCCAAATGGGGCGAGGGTGGGTCCGGCATGTCCTGGATCACACCATCCACCCGGTAGCGCAGATGCAGGCCATCGTCGAAAGGCTCGATATGCACGTCCGAGGCACCCATATCCAGGGCGCGGTGAATAATCTGGTTGACCAGGCGGATGACCGGCGCCTCACTGGCTAGATCCTTGAGGTGCTCGACAAACTCCCGATCGCCGGCAAACTGATCTTCACTGGGCAGCATGTCGCCGGCTTCGTCTTCTCCACCAGCGTATTTTCTCAGCGCCAGATTGATATCGCTTTCCAGTCCCAGCGCAATGGTCACCTGTTTGCCGGTGGCCATGGCCAGTGCCTTGCGCAGAAAGGCATCCTGGGGCACCAGGGCGGCAAAGCGCAGGCCGGTGTCATCGGCAAAGATGGGCACTGCGCTGTTGCCCAGCAGAAACTCCTGGGACAGGCCCACCACCGGCAGGGGCTCGCCCGGGTAGTCGGCCGCCACCACCAGGGGTATATCGAGCTGCGCACTCAACGCCTGGGCCACATCCAACTCGGACACCACTCCAAGCTTGACCAATACCTGGCCGAAAAGGCCACCCATCTCTGTTTGGGCCACCAGGGTGCGCTCCAGGTCGCGCCCACTGATTTTGCCCTGTTCGATAAGGAGTTCGCCCAATTTCATAGTGTTGGCCCGGAGGGTTGTTACTCCTGTTGCAATTCACTCTGGCGCTGCCGAATCAGCTTCACCAGCAGCTCCTCGTCCACCTCATAGTCTACCGAGCGGGCAGCGGTGGTGTGCCGGCTGCGAACCCGGCTGGCCAGAGGCTGCTGTAGATCCTGGACCAGGACTTCCTTGACTTCGCTGAAGTCCCGTCGCCCTGCGGGTTTACGCTCGTGAAACTGAATCAAATGGTAGCCAAAGCGTGTCTGCACCGGCTCGCTCAGTTGCCCGGGCTGCTCCAGAGCAAAGGCGGCTTCAGCAAAGGGCGGTACCATCTGGCGGCGCTCGAAAAAGCCGAGATCACCACCGTTTTGGCCTGCCGACGGGTCCTCGGAATACTCTCTTGCCAACTCGCTCAAGGACTCACCCTCCTGTAGCCGCCGCAACAGGGCCTGGGCCAGCTCCAGCGCTTCTTCCTCGCTGCGCTCCTGAGTGGAAATCAGAATGTGTGAGACACGTACCTGCTCGGCAGTGCGAAAGCGATTGGGGTGGGCGATATATTCCTCCCGCGCCGCGGCCTCCCAGTCGGTGTTGGCCATTATCTCCGCGACTTCCAGCGCCTGCAGGCGGCGAAACAACAGGCGGTCCCTGTGCAACTCCAGCTCCCACTTAAGCTGATCGTCCAGCTCCACGCCCTGCTCCAGAGCCCGCTGCGCCAGCACCCGAATGCTCATCAGATTTTCCAGCGCCTGCGCCAGGCCGCGCTCACTGGTCAACGCCTCCGGTTCATTACCGGCGTCCAGCCGCTCCTGAATATAGTGATGGAAGTCAGCCACTGTGATCACCACATCACCCGCCGTAAGCAACACCCTGTCGCCATCGGCGGACTTACCTGTTGCGGCAGCAAAGGTTGTGGCTGACAGCAATATCGCTGCCGACAGCAGATATCCGAATTTCGCCAGCATGGTTACCTCTTGGACAGATATATAGACAAGGGGGCCACATCTTACGATATGACCCCCAAAGGTTACAACGAGTGCTGCGGCTTAACCATCCGATACTTGAATAGTCCTGTAAGACCGGCAATTTGTTGCGCTTCCGCAATTGGTTGTTCTGTAATGCAGGAAGTACTGGGTATCCGGGCTGATCTGGCAGGAGCCTCTTCTGTTGAAATTGGCCCAGTTGATATTGACCGCCTCGGTACCCTGACTCCGGCACACGGTGTGCGGGGAGTCGTAGGCCACACCGGGGCAACGGGCAAGCCAAACCTGCCGGGATATATGGGTGGTGCCCATAACAGCCCCATAACTGAAGTTACCCCGAACTGTATTGCTCGGCAAACTGCGGACTGGGTTGGCGTATGTTCTGGTGCCAACCATATCCACTGTAATTTGCGGCAACGAACCACTTAAATCAATCACATCGGCCTCGGTGACACTTCCCGGCCAGGAACCCCCGCAATGGCTCAGATCATAGTCCCCGGGTGAGGGTGAACTGAAGGTGATATTCACCGCGCAATTACCGCTCATGGCAGCGGTCGTAAAGGTATTTCCACTCAGGCTGCCACCACAACCCGTGGCGGACTCTATGGTTTCGCCATCCGCGGGGGTAAGCGTAAAGGATACGACAGCGCCCTGGTTGACAGTCTGTGGACCGCTGGGGCTAATGGTGCCTGCACCACTAACCGAGGGAGTGGCCGTATACTGCTGCGGCGGCGTTGCAACAAAGTTGACCGTAACGTGGCAATCGGCGTTTATCACACCCGTGGTAAAGCTGGCGCCGCTGCCCGTATTGCCGCAGCCCTGCACGCTACCGACATGGTAACCGTCGCCGGGATTTAGCGTAAAATGGGCCCGCTGGCCACCAAACACCATAAGCGGCTCGGCAGACGTTGCAGCAGGTGTTATGGTGCCAGGGCCACTACCACCGGCCAGCCCGGCGGTAACTGCGTGATAGCCCGGGCCACCAGGGCCAATTTCAAACTCGAAACAGTCCAGGGACTCCACTTCTTGGTTGTTCAATATCAGATTGAGCCGGCGCCCATCGCCATTGGGCGACACGTCGATCCCCACCATTACAGGCCCGGTGTTGTTCTCTTCCATACAGGCGATATTGTTGATATACAAGCTCATCTCATCGACGATAGACAGGTTGTACGCCTGTGCCGCAAAAGGCATACAGACCGCCGAAACTAACCCAGCCGCCATCATTAATTTTCTCATCGAAATAACCCCTCAAAGGTATATCTATTCAAGGTATCAGGACGCCGCCAGCATGTTTTTATGGAATAAGCGGACGGTGCCATTTTCATCAAATTGTTTCGTGAACACTCCCAATCGCGCGTCAGGGACCGACACCAGCCAACCCTGCTCTGACCTCTCGCGCCCTATGCAGTTCCAGCCCCAGTAAAGCATCCCTTATTTACAACATAATAGCAGCTTTGTCAGCACTTGCTAACAAACAGACAGGGGCATATATCCTGAATGTGACTGATATAGCGCCGTTTATCGGAAATAGTCGCGCCAATCCCCTTGCCTCCCAAAAAAAAAGCGCGACCGAAGCCGCGCTTTTCAAAACGTAGGTACCGGTCCGAGGACCGTTCCGGCCTGCCAAAGCAGGCCGGAACGGCACTAACCGTAGAGCCAAGTCTTAGTCTGATACAAAGATATCACGAGTATACTTGTGCTCGATCAGGCCGGCGAAGTTGGAGAGCACACCGTTCAGGGTGTTATTCTCGTACTTCTGCACCGCGAAGCCTACAACCGGCAGACCCCGGAAGGTGATGCCAGAATCGTCGACGATGCTACGATCGTTGTAGTCCGCAGGATCGCCACCCGGGGGTACCGGATTGGTGAAATCGATGCGAGCCCAACCGTTCTCGAAGCCATCCGCCAGGTTCAGGTTGTAGGTCAGGCGCTCGGAAGAGTTCAGCGCACTGTGACCGTTAAAGGTCATGATGCTGACCTCGGTACAGAAGTTGAAGCCGTCCGGGATATCTTCAAACTGCGGAGGACGCGGAGAGAAGGGAACCTGAGTGCCTTCCGGAGGAGTAGTGGGCTGCAGCTCTTCGCGATCCCAGTATTGCAGGTTGATCTGCTCACAGGCCGTGCTGCCGCTCCAGGCCGCAGTAAAGGGCTGACGATCTTCCTGAACCGGCTCGGCCACGTAGAAGCGCTTGGTCGGGAAGGTCACTACCCAGTCGGTAGCGGCGTTCAGCACTTCGTCCAGCACGTAGTCGTTGGCGAGACTAGCACGCATCAGCACAGAGCTGACCGCATCCACACCGCCGCGAGCGCTGGTTACGAAGTCAGCTGCCCACACATCGGCGCCGTCGATAACATCAGAGAACTCGTCAGCCTGCGCCAGAGAGGGGAGCACGCTGCCCGGGCTTGTGTGCAGCTCATCTTCACGGAAGTTGTCAACGGCAACCGCACTGTAGGTAGCGTTGGTGCCGTTGACGGGGCTGATCAGAACACCGTAACCATAGAGGCCACCAGAGGGGCCAGCCATGTTCAGGTTGTTGTCGTTAGCCCAGTCGCCGATCGGAGCGCCACTGGCGGTCTCTTCCCAGGCGGCAACCAGAGCGGCACAGTTGGCCGGGACACCGGAAGCAGAGTGCTTGGAGTAGCCAGCAGCACCAGAGCCCAGCTGACCGTTGCCGTCGTACTCGACCATTGCGCTGCCGTCCCAAAAGCCCATAGTGCCCATTTCGATGACTTCGACATAGCCTTCGCGGGTACGGTTCAGGCCCTGGTTGGTGTCGCCACTCAACTCAAAGGTTCCGCCGGAAGCAACCCACTTGTACGCGTAGTTTACAAAGGGCACACCGTCTTCAAGGTTGGAAATGTTGGGAACAGTACAGCTGTTGTCCCAGGTTTTCAGTACCGCGCCCAGCTCGGCACCTGAGGTACCCTCCTCAACTACGGTAATGGGACCACCGGGGGTGGCTTCCAGCACGTAGGCAGAAGTGATTACCGCTGACCAGTGGTCAAACGGAGACAGGTAGAGGTTAAAGTCGAGCACCTCCTGGCTGTTCTCGCCTTCAAGGAAACGCACCTTGATGGCTTTAGCCTCGTTGGTGGTGTTGACCACACTGATGTAGGTATCCTGATCACCCTCTACAGTGTAGTAGGGGTAGATCAATGCCTGGCCGAGACCGTCCGCATTCAAGTGAACTGCCTGGGCAGTACTCACTGCACCAGCAAAGCCAGCCAGCATTGCTAAAGGTAGAAGTTTTTTCTTCATTTCTCGCTCCTAGATTTACAAGTATCGTATTGCTTTCTGTTTAGTGGTCTGCATTCTGTCAGCGAACGGCCCAGCATGCAAGCCTACTCGATTAACCACCAGCACATGACCGGCCAGATGCTCGACGAACACCCAATCGCCTTCTAAATTAACACACCATCAGTGCCCAGACAACAGGCAGAACTGCCAGATCAACTTATAAGCCCAATGGGGACGAAGCCAAGCTTCCATGCCTTAATTATCAAGACAAACCAAGCTTCTATCTCAAAGCGAACCTGGACAGGGGGATTGTCGGGGTGGAGTCCGGTCTTGTCAACCTTATGAACCGCCCTGGTTAATCCGCACCTGGCCCCGAAAACCCGACTGGATTTCTGGGCAAAGCCCCGTCTGACCTCGGCAGTGTACCCCCTTGCGAGGGTTCAGGGAAGCCCCAGGCAGCCATTTTTGTGCGTTTTTGCACACTGGCGCAAGAATCATCGCCAGCTTTCATGCCCGGACTCTGACTCCCTTTTTCCTACCTGAGCCAGGCCCTCTGCACAAGTGGCCGGCGCCCGCTACCCTGCGAGCGCAGAAAGTATAGTGGAAAGCCTAGCCCCCCGCCAGCAACCGGTCCAGGGCGCGAAAAATCACCCGGGCCTTGTTCATGGTTTCTTTCCACTCCAGTTCCGGCACCGAGTCAGCCACCACGCCGCCGCCGGCCTGGGCGTAGAGTCTCCCGGCCTTGATCACCGCGGTGCGGATGGCGATGGCGGTGTCCATATTGCCGTTCCAGGCGATATAGCCCACGGCACCGCCGTAGATACCGCGCTTTTCAGTTTCCAGTTCGTCGATAATCTCCATGGCGCGGATCTTGGGGGCGCCGGACAGGGTGCCGGCGGGCAGCGCGGCGCGCAGCACGTCCATGGCACCCAGCCCCGGCTTCAACTGGCCCACGACGTTGGAGGTGATGTGCATGACGTGGGAGTAGCGCTCCACCACCATCTTGTCGGTGACACGCACGCTGCCGGTATCCGCCACCCGGCCCACGTCGTTGCGGCCCAGGTCGATCAGCATCAGGTGTTCGGCGATCTCTTTGGGATCACCCAGCATGTCCTTTTCCATGGCCAGGTCATCTTCCGGGGTGCGGCCGCGACGGCGGGTGCCGGCAATGGGGCGCACGGTGACCTCGCCGTCTTCCAGGCGGGCCAGGATTTCCGGGCTGGAGCCCACCACCTGGTGGTCACCCCAGTCCAGGAAGTACATATAGGGAGAAGGATTGAGGTTGCGCAGGGCACGATAGAGATTCAGCGGCTCGGCATCGAAATCGATGGACAGCCGCTGGGAGGGCACCACCTGCATGACGTCGCCGGCCAGGGTGTATTCCTTGATGCGCTCCACGGCAGCCATATAGCGCTCTCTGCCCATATGCGAGACAAAACGCTGCTCGGAAGTGCCCTCACCTTCCAGGTTCATGGCGGGCAGTTCCGGCAGGGGCAGACGCAGGCGGGCCACCAGCTCGTCCAGGCGGGCCTCGGCCCGGCCATGGGCGTCGTCCAACTCGGGGTTGGCGTGTACCACCAGGATCAGTTTGCCGGCCAGATTGTCGAACACCAGTACCTCGTCGGACACCGCCAGCAGAATATCCGGCGTGCCCAGTACATCCTCGGGCATGCTGGCCCGCAGGTGAGGCTCCACGTAGCGCACGCAGTCGTAACCGAAATAGCCCACCAGACCGCCGGTAAAGCGGGGCAGCCCGTCCAGTTCCGGTGCCCGGTAGCGGGCCTTGAACTCCTCGACAAAGGCCAGGGGGTCGGCGCACTGCTGCTCTTCCACCACTTGACCGTCCTTTTCCACCCGCACCTGCTCGCCGTGCACCCGCAGCAGGGTGCGCGCCGGCAGACCGATCATGGAGTAGCGCCCCCACTTTTCCCCGCCCTGCACCGATTCGAACAGGTAGGAGTTTGGGCCCCGGGCCAGCTTCAGGTAGCAGGACAGGGGAGTATCCAGGTCCGCCAGCACTTCGCGCATCACCGGGATGCGGTTGTAGCCCTGGGCGGCCAGTTGGGCAAACAGCTCGGGAGTCATAGGGGGTATCTCGTCAATGGGGCAACTTGTCACGCAGTTCGGCAATGGCGGCGGCGTAGTCGGGGGCTCCGAAAATGGCAGTGCCGGCAACAAAAGTATCTGCTCCGGCCCGGGCAGCCTCGCCGATGTTATCCGCGCCTATGCCGCCGTCCACCTCCAGGCGGATGGCGCGGCCGCTGGCGTCGATCAGCGCCCGGGCCTGGCGCAGCTTCTCCAGGGTGTGGGGAATGAACCGCTGACCGCCAAAGCCTGGGTTCACCGACATCAGCAACAGCATGTCCAGCCTGTCCAGCACATGCCTGACCGTCTCCAGCGAGGTGGCGGGGTTGAGCACCAGTCCGGCTTGGCAGCCGCTGTCGTGAATCAGTTGCAGGGAGCGGTCCACGTGGCGGGAGGCTTCGGGGTGAAAGGTGATGTAGCTGGCGCCGGCATCGGCGAAGCGCCGGATCAGGTCGTCCACCGGCTCCACCATCAGGTGCACGTCCACCGGTGCCTGCACGCCGTATTTGCGCAGGGCTTCACACACCATAGGGCCAAAGCTTAGGTTGGGCACATAATGGTTGTCCATGACGTCGAAGTGGATCATATCGGCACCGGCAGCCAGTACCGCGTCCACTTCTTCCCCCAACCGGGCGAAATCCGCCGCGAGAATGGAGGGGGCGATCAGGTAATCAGCTCGCTTCGTCACAGGGTAAAGCCCTCGTTGGGAGAGTTTGTCAGTTGGCAGCATTGTACTGGATTTTTTGCCATCGCTGCCGCCCTTGCGGCCGCTGGTGCCATTCTGGGATACTGCGCCTGCCCCTGCAGCCCAGTGAGCCCGCCGTGCCCCAACAGCCCTTTACCCTGAACTATGTGCCTGCCCTGGATGGCCTGCGCGGCTTTGCGGTGCTGATTGTGATGTACTTTCACGCCGACGCCCGCAATCTGAGCGGCGGTTTTATTGGCGTGGATCTGTTTTTTGTGCTCAGCGGATTTCTGATCACCGCCCTGTTGCTGCAGGAGTACGACCGGCGCGGGTCGGTGAACCTGAAGCACTTCTACCTGCGCCGCGCGCTGCGCCTGGGGCCGGCGCTGCTGCTGATGCTGGCCGTTTTCTGCCTGGGCAGCCTGCTCTTTCTGGAGTGGGAACAGGCCCGCCGCCACCTGGGCGAGGCACTGGTGGCACTGTTCTATATGGCCAACTGGGCCCGGGCCTTCGACTTTTACCCCACGGACTTCCTAGGTCACACCTGGTCCCTGTCCATCGAGGAGCAGTTCTACCTGCTCTGGCCACTGACCCTGCTGCTGGCCATCCGCTTCACCCACAACCGCCGGCAGTTGGCGTTCGCTGCCCTGGCCCTGGCGCTGCTCTCCTGGGGGTTGCGCAGTTGGTATACCTGGGGCGATGTCTCGCTGATGCGCACCTACAACGGCCTGGACAGCCGGCTGGATATGCTGATGCTGGGCTGCACTCTGGGTATTCTGACGGCCTCGGGGCTGTTGGCTGAGCGCACCGGCCGCTGGTTGGCACGCTGGCGCTGGCCGGTGGCGCTGCTGGTGGTGCTGGGCCTGTTGGCGCTGGTGATCCGGGCCGACTGGACCCACCCGCAGATGTACTACTGGGGCTTCACCACCACGGCGCTGCTGACGCTGCTGCTGATTCTGGATGTGACCAGCAACCCCCGCAGCCTGCTGGCCCGCCTGTTGACTCTGCGCTGGCTGGTTTGGACCGGCACCATTTCCTATGGTCTCTACCTGTGGCACTTCCCCATCTACCGCACCCTGGTGACGGCGGGCGTGACGGGGCCGACAATGATCGTTCTCGGCACTCTCGCCACCTTTATAGTGGCAACGGCCTCCTATTACGCCATGGAGCGGCCGCTGCTGCGCCTGAAACAGCGCTTTGGCGGCCACGGCCGCACGGATCAGGCGGATCACTCCGGCTGAAGTGCCGCCAGCCGCTCGGGAGTACCCACGTCACTCCACAGCCCCTTATGGAGTTCACCGCCCAACCGCCTCTGTGCCATCGCCGCATTGAACATGTCCAGCAGGGGAAACTTGTGGCGCCCGGCGGCGGCGGCAATCACCGCCCCGGGGCGCAGCAGGGCGATGCCGGCGTAGGTATAGCTCTGCGCCGGCTGGCGCTGACAGACCCGACCGCCGGCGTCCAGGCTGAAATCGCCCCCGGGGTGAAACGCCGGGTTGGGCACCAGCACCAGGTGTCCGTCCCGGGTTTCCGGCAGGCCGCGGCGGACCAGTCCTCCCAGGGGATAGTCGGTGCGGACATCGCCGTTGACCAATAAGAAGGGTTCTTGCCCCAGCAGCGCCCGGGCGTGGACTATGGCGCCACCGGTTTCCAGGGGCTCCGGCTCTTCGGAATAATTCACCGTCAGGCCAAAAGCGTCTCCCTGTCCAACAAAATCCCGGATCTGCTGGCCCAGATAGGCAAGGTTGATTATCACTTCCTTTACACCAGCGGCCGCCAGGGCTTCCAGGTGGTACTGCAGCAGGGGCTTGCCGGCCACCTCCAGCAGCGGCTTGGGCCGGGCGTCAGTGAGTGGTCGCATACGCCGGCCCAGGCCCGCAGCGAGGATCATGGCTTTCACTGGCGGTCTCCGGCATTCCTGTAGTCACGGTACCAGGGCTGCTGCTGCGCCAGGGGCAGCAGGCGTTGGCGGAACCAGTTGGCGAAGGCCGCCAGTTCCGGGTACTGCTCCGCCACTTCGAGGGTATAGCGGATCACCAGAGGCAGATCCGCCAGATAGTCGTGCTTGCCGTCGCGCAGGGAGAGGCGGGCAAAGATACCCAACACCTTGATGTGTCGCTGCAGGCCCATCCAGTCGAACCAGCGCAGAAAGCGTTCTTCCGACACGGCTTCCGGCAGCAGACCGACTTCCCGGGCCAGATTGCCGTAACCCAGCGCCCAGATACGCACCTGCTCCGGCGCCCAGCGAATGTAGCAGTCGCGCAACAGGGAGACGGGGTCGTAGGTGGCAGGCCCCCAGAGCGCGCCTTGGAAATCGATCACCCCCAGAGTGCCGGATTCAGTGAGCAGCAGGTTGCGACTGTGGTAATCCCGGTGTACCAGCACCTGCGGCTGCTCCAGGGCGGAGTCCTCCAGGGAGCGGAACAGTTGGCGCAATTGCGCTTGCTCATGGTCGTCTAGAGTGCAGCCCAGCAAACCGCTGACAAACCATTGCTGAAACAGGGCCAGCTCCCTGGCCAGGGCCTCCCGCCCGTACTCCTCGAGCCAGTCCGGCCGGGGGGACTGCTGTAGGGTGAGCAGGTTCATCAGCGCCTCGCCGTAGAGCAGCGGGGCCGTGTCGTCGCTGAGTTCACCGTGCAGCAGGCGATCTCCAAAATCCTCCAGCAGCAGAAAGCCGCGCACCGGGTCGGCGGCCAGCACCCGCGGGGTGCAAACGCCCAGTTGCCGCAGATGCTGCGCCACTTGCACGAAACGGCCGGTGTCTTCGACTTCGGGCGGCGCGTCCACCGCCAGCAGCGGTGGCTGAGGAAGTGACACACGATAGTAGCGGCGAAATCCGGCATCGCCGCTCAGGGGCCGCAGCGCGAATTCCTGCGCGGGCATCCCCAACCGCGGCAACTGCTCGCGAATCCAGGTTTCCAGCGCGAGCGGGCGCTCACCTCGGGAGGGTATAGGCAAAGGCTTGGACTTCATGGCGATACACATCAGACGTTGTAGCTGCATTCTACCGCAAGCCGTCGCGACGCCCTACCGCAAACCGTCGCTACGCCAGCAAGCAGCGCAATTCCATGGGCCGCCCCTTTCGAGTAGAATTCGACACAACCAACGGCAGCCAGGTTTCCGCCGCTGACGCCCTGGACCCCGATTGACGCAATTCCCGTCGCAAAAAAGGCTTTGCATGGCATTCACCCCAGCTTCCAAGTACCGGCCCGGCGCGCCTGTTCTGCTTTTGGCCGCCGCGCTGACACTGGGCACCCAGCAAGCCGCCGCCGACAACTGCCCGCGCCCCATCGACGAGCCCCACATTCTGGACTGGGTGCCGCTGTCTCAATTGAGTGAGGAGGAACAGGCGGCAATCCCCGGGGGCTGCTGCGGCGCCTATGTGGCGCCGGCGCGCAGCGATGCCGACGCCGACCTGGACCCGGAGCGGGCGCCGCTGCGCGCCAGCGCGCAGCGGGTGGAGGGTGTACGTCATGTCACCGTATTGCTGGAAGGCGACGCCCAGGTGACCCAGGGTCATCGTTCCGCCAGCGCCGACCGCGTCTACCTGAATCAGAGTGACAACCGGCTGGAGATGAGCGGCGACATTGTGATCCGCGAACCCGGGCTGCTACTGCGCGCAGAGCACGCCACCCTGAACACCGACACCGGCGCCGCCAGCCTGGACGACGCCCAGTTCGTGCTCTACGAAACCCGGGTGCGCGGCGGCGCCAAGCGCCTGGAGCGGCTGAGTGAACGACGGGTGATCAGCGAGGACGGGCATTTCACCACCTGTGAGCCCCACGATAATTTCTGGACCGTGCGCGGCGCCCGCCTGCTGCTGGACGGCGACCGCCACTACGGCGAGGCCCGGCACGCCAGGCTCACCATCAAGGACGTTCCGGTTCTCTACACCCCCTATGTGCGCTTTCCGGTGGGTGACGAACGGCTGACGGGATTTTTGATGCCGTCCTTCAGCGGCGGCACCCAAAGCCGCAACGGCATGCAGTTGACACTGCCCTTCTACTGGAACATCGCACCCAACGCCGATATGACTCTGTCGCCGCGTCATATGACCAAGCGCGGCACCCTGCTGGAGGGCGAGACGCGCCATCTGAGCCGAAACTTCCGCACCGAACTGAACGGCGCCTTTATCGCCAACGACCAGGGCGGCAGACACCGCCGCCTGGAGCGGGAAATTGCCCAGGGGCTGATCACCGAGGAGGAGGCCTACCCCTTTCGCGGTGAAGACCGCTGGATGGTCCAGTTGCGGCAAACTGGCGGCGAAGACCAGCGTTGGAGCAGCCACTTCGATTACACGGAATTGAGTGACCGTCAGTATGTACGGGATATCGGTGGTTTCAGTCTGGAAGAGCGCCGGCAGGCGCGTATCGAGAATCGCGGCCACCTCAGCTACCGTTCGGACCACTGGTACTCAGCGGTAAGTGCCGAAGAGATTCTGTTTCTCAGTGTGTTTCAAAAGCCCTATCGGGAACTGCCCCGGATCAACCTGGACGGGCAGTATCGCTGGCAGCACTGGCAACTGAATCTGAACAACGAGTGGGTACACTTTGACCTGAACCGCCACTTTGACCAGGAACCCCTGCGCAGCACCCTGGTTACCGGCAGCCGCGCGCGCACGGACTACCAGCTGGTGTGGGACTATGAAACCGAGGCGGGCTTCATCAAGCCCGGTGTCGGCTTGCGCACCCTGGGCTACCGGCTGGATGACAGCCGGCTGGTGGCGGACGCCGACAGCACACTCTTTCTGCACGCCAACACCGCCACCCTGGACGCCGGCCTGAACTTTGACCGCTACAGCGACGGTGGCTGGCGACAGTCACTGGAGCCTCGGCTGCTGTATTTTTACAGCGCCCGGGCCGACCACAGCGATCTGTTTGACACCACCCTGAATGGCCGACCGGTGAATTTCGACACCACCGAGTTGCCGTTCACCTATGATAATGTCTTTCGCACCACGCGTTTCTCCGGTGGTGACCGCCTCGACGATGCCAACCAACTGGCGGCGGGTCTGACCGGGAGGCTCACCCACCCCGACACCGGTATCGAGCATCTGCGCGTCAGCCTCGGTCAGATCCACTATTTTACCGACCGCGAAGTGGGGTTGACCGCTGCGGCTGAGGACCCCGCATATGACACAGGCACACACCCCAGGTCCGAACTGGCGGCGCACATGAGCGGGCAGTTGAACCGAAGCCTGCAGTTTGTAGGCAACATCACCTACAACCACCGGGACGACAGTGTCAGCCGGGGCAACGTTCGCCTGCGCTACCTCGATGAGCGCTATCGGATTTTCAATATCGCCTATACCTATACCAGCCGGCCGGAGGCCACACACCCGCTGTTTCCCGGCCAGACCGTGGGCCGCAACCTGGATCAGCTCGACGCCTCCCTGGTGTGGCCAGTGGCGGGTTCCTGGAGTCTTATCGCCCGGGGCAACTACGACTTCAACTACCGGCGGGAACTGGATAGTTTTGCCGGACTCGAATACTCCGACTGCTGTTATCGTCTGAGAGTCATTGCACGGCGCTGGCTGGATTTCGATTACACGCCGGATTTTCTGGATACCGCCACCAACGAAGACTATGATGAAGGCATTTTTCTGGAGCTGGAGCTCCGGGGGCTGGGCAGCATCGCCGACCGCATCAGCGAACTGCTGCGCCGGGAAATTGCCGGCTTCGACACTCGCCAACAAAATTTACGCTAGGTAACCCATGGATAACAGAAATACCTTTAGACACCGTTCACTTGCCGCCCTATTGGCTGGCGCTCTGCTTACCCTGTGCCAGGCCGCAATGGCACAGACCGAGATTCTCGACCGGGTGGTCGCCATCGTCAACGATGACGTGGTGATGCAAAGCGAACTGGACGCCCGCACCGAATCCGTTCTGGAGCGGGTGCGGGGCCAGCGTGGCCAGCTGCCACCCATGGACGCCCTGCGCAGCCAGATCCTGGAGCAACTCATCCTGGAGCGCCTGCAACTGAGCATGGCCCGCATGTACGGCATGAGCATCGGCGACGCCCAGTTGAACGAAACCATCGACAACATCATACGCCGCAACCAGACGGACGAGCAGACTCTCCGAGCCGAACTGGAAAGCCAGGGCCTGACCATGGAGCAGTTTCGCGATGACATCCGCCGGGAAATGCTGATCACCCAGTTCCAGCAGGGCATGGTCAACAGCCGTATTCGCGTCACCGACCAGGAAATCGACAATTTTCTCGCCTCCACCGACGGCCGCCAAGCCACCTCTCCCGACTATCGCCTGGGCCATATCCTGATCGCCGTGCCCAGCGGCTCCAGCCCCGAGGAAGTGGCCGAATATCAGACCCGGGCGGAGGACATCCATCGGCAACTGCAGGATGGTGCTGACTTCCACACCCTGGCGATGACCTACTCCAACGACCCCAATGCCCTGGATGGCGGCGAAATGGGCTGGCGGCGCCTGGCCCAGTTGCCGGAACTGTTCAGCAACGTAGTCTACGAACTGGCGGAGGGGGAATCGTCCCAACCCTTTCGCAGCGGCGCTGGCTTCCACATACTGAAAAACATCGAACAGCGCGGCGGTGGTCAGCAACTGGTGGCCCAGACCAAGGCGCGTCATATCCTGATCAAGGTGACGGAAGTGGTGGACGATGACATTGCCCAGGACAGGCTGGAAGGGCTGCGCCAGCGCGTACTCGATGGCGAGGACTTTGCCACCCTGGCCCGCCAGAACTCCGAGGACATCGGCTCCATGCTGGACGGTGGCAATCTGGGTTGGGCCACCTCGGGCACCTTCGTACCTGTGTTTGAGGAAACTATGGCGCGCATGGACATCGACGAGGTAAGCGAACCCTTCAAGAGCCAGTTCGGCTGGCATATTCTGCAAGTGGTGGATCGCCGGGAGGAAGACATGAGCGACTTGATGCGCCGCAACCAGGCCGACCAGACTTTGCGCGCCCGCCGCTTCGAGGAAGAACTGCAGATATGGCTGACGGAAATCCGCGAAGACGCCTACGTGGAAATTAAAATCTGACCATGGTGGCAAAGCCTGTGGCTGAATGCCTGCGGCTGGCCATTACGCCAGGAGAACCGGCGGGCATAGGGCCGGACCTGATGGCGCACCTGGCCGGGCAGGCGCACGACCAGGAACTGGTGGTCATCGCCGACCCGGATCTACTGAAACACCGCGCCCGAGCCCTGGGGCTGCCGCTGCGCCTGCGACCGGTGGAGCTGACCCAGAGCCCCCGGCCCCTGGCGGCCGGCGAACTGGCGGTACTGCCTGTGCCCCTGACCGGCACTGTCACCGCCGGTAAACTGAATCCCGACAATGCACCCTATGTGCTGGCCACGCTGGACGCCGCCATTGCCGGCTGCCAGTCCGGCCGGTTTCAGGCCCTGATCACCGGCCCGGTACACAAGGGCGTGATCAACGACGCCGGCACGCCGTTTATCGGCCACACTGAATACTTGGCGGAGCACACCGGCACCCCCAAGGTGGTGATGATGCTGGCCACTGAAGGACTGCGGGTGGCCCTGGCCACCACCCACCTGCCGCTGAAGGATGTGGCCGCCGCCATTACCCGGGAAGAACTCACCCAGGTGCTGGAGATACTGCACCGCGACCTGCGGCACCGCTTCGGCGTTCCCCGACCCCGTATCCTGGTCTGCGGACTCAACCCCCACGCCGGCGAAGGCGGGCATCTGGGCCGGGAGGAAATCGACACCATCGAACCGGTGCTGGCGCAACTGCGCGATGCCGGCATGGATCTGCGCGGCCCCCTGCCCGCGGACACACTTTTTACCCCCCGCTATCTGGACGACGCCGACGCGGTGCTCGCCATGTACCACGACCAGGGACTGCCGGTACTCAAGTACAAGGGCTTTGGTCGGGCGGTGAATATCACTCTGGGGCTGCCCTTTATCCGCACCTCGGTGGACCACGGCACGGCGCTGGATCTGGCCGCCACCGGCCGGGCCGACCCGGGCAGTCTGCACACCGCATTGGCCTACGCGGTGCGCATGGCCGGCAGCCAACTGTCGAAGGCGGAAGTATGAGCCTTCCCCTGGACGGACACCGGGCGCGCAAGCGCTTCGGTCAGAACTTTCTCACCGACGCCAGCGTGATTGCGCGCATCGTCAGTGCCATCAACCCGGAACCCGGACAGCAACTGGTGGAGATCGGCCCGGGCCAGGGCGCCCTGACCCGCCCCCTGGGCGAACGCTGCGACAACCTCACGGTTATCGAGCTGGATCGGGATCTGGTGCCCTGGCTCAAGGTAATGTTCGAGCAGCACGCCAACTTTCGCCTGCTCCAGGCCGATGCGCTGAATGTGGATTTTGCCTCCCTGGCAGACCCGGACAAAAAACTGCGCGTGGTGGGCAATCTGCCCTACAACATTTCCACACCGCTGATTTTTCACCTGCTGGCGCAACTGCCCCAAATAGCGGACATGCACTTCATGTTGCAGAAGGAAGTGGTGGACCGGTTGGCGGCCGGCCCCGGCGACAAGGCCTACGGCCGCTTGAGCATCATGGTGCAGTATCACTGCGCCGTGCAGCCGCTGTTTACGGTGCCGCCCGCTGCCTTTCACCCGGCGCCCAAGGTCACCTCGGCCGTGGTACGGCTGGTGCCTCACTCGCCCCTGCCCTGCCCCGCCGAGCACCCGGAAACTCTGGCACGGCTGGTCAACGCCGCCTTTCAGCAGCGGCGCAAAACCCTGCGCAATTCGCTGAAGACACTCCTGCCCGTAGCGCAGGTGGACCGGTTGCCCATCGACACCAGCGTGCGTCCGGAAACACTCGACCTTGAGACATTTGTTCGCATTAGCAATATACTGCACCCATTGCTGGAATCCGGAAGCAAAGACCCGTCATGAGTGTGCCCATCATCGTTACGGTAAAAACCGCCTACATTGCCGACCAGTCGAAACCCGACCACGACCGGTTTGTGTATTCCTACACCATCACCATTGCCAACTGCGGTGACCTGGCGGCGCAACTGCTCGCCCGCCGCTGGCTAATCCGCGACGCCAACGACCGCCTGCAGGAAGTGCACGGCCCCGGCGTGGTGGGCGAGCAGCCCCACTTGGCGCCGGGCAGTCAGTTCACCTACACCAGCGGTGTGGTGCTGGAAACCGAAACAGGAATCATGGAGGGCAGCTACCAGATGCGGGCGGAAGACGGCACCGTATTCGAGGCGCCCATCCCGGCTTTCGCGCTGGTTCCTCCCTACGCCATCCACTGACGGAAACCTTCGCGGTCATGAGCACTTACGCCATCGGCGATATCCAGGGTTGCCTTGACCCGCTCAAGCGGCTGCTGGACAGGGTGGCGTTCGATCCCGATCGCGACCGCCTCTGGCTGGCGGGAGATCTGGTCAACCGCGGCCCCAGTTCCCTGGCCACCCTGCGCTATATTTATGACATGCGGCAATCGGTGGTGACCGTACTGGGCAACCACGATCTGCATTTTCTCGCCGTGGCCCGGGGACACAAACGCAAAAGCAGTTTCGACACCCTGGACGCCCTGCTCAAGGCCGAGGACTGCGAGGAACTGATTACCTGGCTGCGCCACTGCAAGCTGCTGCACACAGACTCCGAGCTGGGCTACACCATGGTTCACGCCGGCATACCGCCGCAGTGGAACCTGAGCCGGGCCCAGGCACACGCGCGGGAAGTGGAGGCCGTACTGCAGAGCGATCAACTGGACGATTTTCTGGCCAACATGTACGGTAACAAACCCGAGCGCTGGAAAAACAAACTGGTGGGTATGGACCGTCTGCGGCTGATCACCAACTATTTCACCCGCATGCGTTTTTGCACCGCCGACGGCGAGCTGGATCTGATCAACAAGGCGGGCCCCGGCGAACACCCGCCGGGCTTTGCCCCCTGGTTCGCCCACCCGCACCACAAGTGTCGCAAGGACCGTATCATCTTCGGTCACTGGGCGGCGCTGGAGGGCAAGGCCGACGCCGCCAATGTGGTGGCGCTGGACACCGGTTGTGTCTGGGGCGGCAAACTGACCGCCTTTCGCCTGGAGGACCAGCAATTTTTTCGCTGCCGCTGCGACGGCTGACCGACGGAGAACCGCGATGAAGCATCTGGCAACGGTTTTGACGCTGCTGCTGTGGACCTGTGCCGCAGCGGGAGAACTTGAGGACTGTTTCAATAACAGTTACCACATCAGCATCAACGCCAGCCACTCCACCATCAACGACGAGGGCGACCGGCCCTACTCAGTGTTTGGCCAGGACAGCAGCCTGCGGGAAAACTGGACCCTGGACGTCAAATACCACTTGCGGCCAGTGATGCCACCAGTGGCGGCGCCACTGGCAGAGGCGGCCTTTCTCGACCGCTCCGATTTTGTCTACGGCCAGGCCACCCGCCGTCAGATAGGCCGCGTGAGTATTGCCGGGGACCGCCCCCTGCCCATCAACGGCTCCCCCACCGGTGCGCCCGGCTGGGGGGATCGACAGCAGACGGTCAAGGTAAACAGCCTGGCGGCCGGCGGCCAGTATTTCGTGCCCGGTAGCAATATCTATCTGGCCGGCGGCATCGAACACGCCCGCACCCTGTACGGAGAAACCGGTATCGCCGAGGACCGGCGGGATCGCAACTGGACAGTGGCGGCGGGTTACCTGCCCATTGAGGGCCTACTGTTGGCCGCGGTGGTTGGCGAGGATGCGGAGACCAATTTCCGCGGGCTGGCCGCCAAGTACGTGTGGGAAACCCCGGGAGAACACCACATCAACCTCGAAGCCAACAGCTACCACAGCCGCTACTTCGATCGCGCCGGTGCGCTGCTGGATTTCTATTTCAGCCCTACCCTCAGCATCGGCGGCGGCTATGCCCGCGCCCACTTCAGTGGCCAGGGCTCAGAGGATGAATATACCCTGCGCAGCCGCAAGTTTTTTGGCCCACTCCTGAACGTGGGTGTGTCCTACAGCAAATCGCGCTATGCCAATAATCTAATGCTGGAAGCAGGATACCGCTTTTAAAAGCCATCCCATAAACTACTGCGTGCACGACTGACGGCTTTGAAACTCCCCCCGCTCTGCGGGGGGTTGGGGGAGGTCCGGTCA
Organism: Marinimicrobium sp.; assembly: GCA_050486405.1. GTDB lineage: Bacteria > Pseudomonadota > Gammaproteobacteria > Pseudomonadales > Cellvibrionaceae > JBJHDF01. Next base: position 62,780 of record JBJHDF010000018.1, read on the forward strand.
GAAGGGAATATCGTCGTCGAAGCTGTCCATGCCGGCCGGCTGCTGGGGCGCCTGCTGAGGAGCCTGCTGCGGCGACTGCTGGGAAGAGGGTCTGCCGCCGGACTGTTGTTCCGGTTGCTGCTGGCTGTACTGGTCGTAGGCGTCGCCGCCGTCGTAGTTGCCGCTGCCGCCCCGGCTGTCCAGCATCTGCATTTCGCTGGCAACGATTTCCGTGGTGTAGCGATCCTGACCGTCCTGGCCCTGCCACTTGCGGGTGCGCAGGGAGCCCTCGATGTACACCTTGCTGCCTTTTTTCAGATACTCACCGGCGATTTCCGCCAGGCGGTTGAAGAACACCACCCGGTGCCACTCGGTTCGCTCCTGGGGCTGCCCGGTCTGCTTGTCTTTCCATGTTTCCGACGTGGCCAGGCTGACATTGGTGACAGCACCGCCGGACGGCATATAGCGGACCTCCGGGTCCTGCCCCAGATTACCGATCAGAATTACCTTGTTGATACCCCGAGCCATGTTGAATCCTCCTCATTTGGAATAAACGATACATCCTGGTACCGCGTTACAATCAGGCCTCCAAGCTTACACCAGTCCGGAAACTTAATCATCCGACAGTTGCAGTTGGCCGGTCTTTACCGTAGCACTGCGGGCCAGTTGACGCGGAGCGGGCGCGGCCATGCCCCAGGCCACCAGCAGCCAAACACCCAGCAGCAGAGAACACAAAATAAACAGCGAGGGCGCGCCCTGGTACTGCAGCAAATAACCCCCCAGCGCGCCCCCGGCGAAGGCACCGAAGAATTGGCAACTGGCGTAGACACTCAGTGCAGTACCCTTGATGGCGGCCGGGGCCGTTTTACTGACCAGTGAGGGCAGGCTGGCCTCCAGGGCATTGAACGCCACAAAGAATACAAAGAGCACTCCCAGCAGCAGTGGCAGATTTCCGCTCGCCCCCAGCAGCGCCAGTTCCGACAGGGCCAGCAGACCTATGGCACCGAGAAAGACCCAGCGGGTCCAACCCCGCCGCTCTGCTGCCAGCAGCAGGGGCAACATCACCACAAAGGTACCCAGCAGCAGGGGAAAATAGACCAGCCAGTGCTGCTCACGGGAGACCCCCAGTTGCTCCAGAACCTGGGGCAGAATGAGGAAGCTGGCCATAAGAATGAAGTGCAGGGTGAAAACGCCCAGATTCAGCCGTAACAGTTCACCGTGGATCAGGGCCTGACGCAGCATACGGGGCACCGGCCCGGTATGGGGCCGCCCTGCGCCAGCCTCCGCGCCGGCCGAGGGAATCCAGCGCCAGAGTATGGCCATGCCCACCAGACCGAGCGCGGCGGTAAGCCAGAAGATGGCGGCCAGGCCGCCCCAGGCGGCGACCAAAGGGCCGAGGATCAGGGACAGAGCAAAGGACACGCCGATGGAAGCCCCCACCAGCGCCAGCGCCTTGGTGCGGTTTTCCTCGGCGGTCAGATCCGCCAGCAGGGCCATCAGGGCGCCGGCAATGGCGCCGCAACCCTGCAGCAGCCGACCGACAATCAGCTCGTAGACACTGTCCGCCTGGGCAGCGACCACACTGCCCAGCACAAAGAGCAGCAGCCCGGCCAGAATCACCGGCTTGCGCCCGATGCGATCCGCCAGTACGCCGAAGGGAATCTGCAGCAGCGCCTGGCTGAAGCCGTAAGCGCCAAGGGCCAGCCCCAGCAGGAAGGCGCTGCTGCCGGCATAGTCGGCGCCATAGAGCACCAGCACCGGCAGCACCATAAACAACCCGAGCATGCGGAATACATACAGCAGCGCCACGGAGGCCACGGTACGGGTTTCAAAGGGGGGCGAGGACGGCACTGACAAAGGGCTCCGGTTTACGGCAAGTCGGGGGCGCATTTTAGCAGGGACGGGGCCGATACTGACAACTTCCGGCAAGGCGTTGACGTATAATGGTGGGTTTTGGGCCTGTCGGTGTTATTGTATGGATAAGATCCTCGTCCGGGGTGCCCGCACCCACAATCTGAAAAATGTGGATCTGGATATTCCCCGGGACAAACTGGTGGTGATCACCGGTCTGTCCGGCTCCGGCAAGTCCTCGCTGGCGTTTGATACCCTCTACGCCGAGGGCCAGCGCCGCTACGTGGAGTCCCTGTCCACCTACGCCCGGCAGTTTCTGTCCATGATGGACAAACCGGATGTGGACCATGTGGAGGGCCTGAGCCCTGCCATTTCCATCGAGCAGAAGTCCACCTCCCACAACCCGCGCTCTACCGTGGGCACCATCACCGAGATCTACGATTACCTGCGCCTGCTCTACGCCCGGGTGGGCGAGGCGCGCTGCCCGATGCACGGTGAACCTCTGGCGGCCCAGACGGTGACCGAGATGGTGGACACGGTGCTGGCCCAGCCCGAGGGCAGCAAGCTGATGCTGCTGGCACCCATGGTGCGCGACCGCAAGGGTGAGCACCTGCATATTCTGGAGCAGCTCAAACGCGACGGCTTTATCCGCGCACGCATCGACGGGCTGGTGGTGGACCTGGACGATGCGCCGAAACTGGACAAGAAAAAGAAGCACAGTATCGAGGTGGTGGTGGATCGCTTCAAGGTGCGCGGCGATCTGCAGCAGCGGCTGGCCGAGTCCTTTGAAACCGCGTTGAACCTGTCCGAGGGCATTGCCCTGATCAGTGACATGGACGGCGTGGCGCCTGACCGCCTCTTTTCCGCCAAGCACGCCTGCCCGGTGTGCGACTACAGTTTGAGCGAACTGGAGCCGAGACTGTTTTCCTTCAACAACCCCGCCGGCGCCTGCCCCACCTGTGACGGCCTGGGGGTCAAACAGTTTTTCGATCCGGAGCGGGCGGTGCAGTTTCCCGAGGCGTCTCTTTCCCAGGGCGCCATTCGCGGCTGGGAAAAACGCAATATCTACTATTTCCACATGCTCACCTCCCTGGCCGATCACTACGGCTTTGCCGTGGACACGCCCTGGGAACAACTGTCAAAGAAGCACCGGGAAGCGGTACTTTACGGTTCCGGCGACGAGGTGATCGAGTTCAGCTATATCAACGAGCGCGGCGACGTCTATCGGCGCAGTCATACCTTTGAAGGGGTGCTGCCCAATATGGAGCGCCGCTACCGGGATACAGACTCCCAGACGGTGCGCGAAGAACTGGCCAAGTATCTGTCGACGCAACCCTGCCCCGACTGTCAGGGCGCGCGCCTGCGCACCGAGGCGCGCCATGTGTTTGTGGATGAGCGCACCCTGCCGCAGATCACCGCCCTGCCGGTGGGCGAAGCACTGGAGTATTTCACTCAGTTGGGGTTCACCGGCCGCAAGGCGGGCATTGCCGAGAAAATTCTCAAGGAGCTGCGCGACCGTTTCCGTTTTCTGGTGGACGTGGGTCTTAATTACCTGACACTGAACCGCAGCGCCGATACCCTGTCCGGTGGCGAAGCCCAGCGCATCCGGCTGGCCAGCCAGATCGGCGCCGGTCTGGTGGGCGTGATGTACATTCTCGACGAGCCGTCCATCGGCCTGCACCAGCGCGACAACGAGCGACTGCTGCGCACACTCACGCACCTGCGCGATCTGGGCAACACGGTGATCGTGGTGGAGCACGACGAGGACGCCATCCGCAGCGCCGATCATGTCATCGACATCGGCCCCGGCGCCGGTGTGCACGGCGGCGAAATTATCGCCCAGGGGGACGTCAGGGCCATCATGAAGACGCCCGCGTCCGTTACGGGCCAGTACCTGAGCGGTAAACGCACCATTGCCATTCCCGCCAAACGTACGCCGGCAAACCCAAAAGCCATGCTGCGTCTGCACGGGGCCAGCGGCAACAATCTGCGCAACGTGACCCTGGAGTTGCCGGTGGGGCTGATGACCTGCGTCACCGGCGTGTCCGGCTCGGGCAAGTCGACGCTAATCAACAACACGCTTTACCCGGCGGCGGCCACCGCACTGAACGGCGCCAGCACCCTGAAGCCTGCGGCTCACGAGAAGATCGAGGGGTTGGAGCGGTTCGACAAGTGTATCGATATCGACCAGAGTCCCATTGGCCGCACGCCACGTTCCAACCCGGCAACCTACACAGGTATTTTCACGCCCATCCGCGATCTCTTTGCCGGCACCCCGGAGGCGCGTTCGCGGGGTTACAAGCCCGGACGTTTCAGCTTCAACGTCAAGGGCGGGCGCTGCGAGGCCTGCCAGGGCGACGGCGTGACCAGGGTGGAGATGCATTTTCTGCCGGATGTGTATGTTCCCTGCGATGTCTGCAAGGGCAAGCGCTACAACCGGGAGACGCTGGAGGTGAAATACAAGGGGCGCAATATTCACGAGGTGCTGGAGCTGACCGTGGAGGATGCACGGGAATTTTTCGATGCCATTCCCGCCATCGCCAGGAAGCTGCAGACGCTGATGGATGTGGGCCTGTCATATATTCGTCTGGGCCAGGCGGCGAACACGCTGTCCGGCGGTGAGGCGCAGCGGGTGAAGCTGTCCCGGGAACTGTCGAAGCGCGATACGGGCAAGACGCTGTACATTCTGGACGAACCCACCACCGGTTTGCATTTTTATGATATCCAGCAGTTGCTGACGGTGTTGCACCGGCTGCGCGATCACGGCAATACGGTGGTGGTGATCGAGCATAATCTGGATGTGATCAAGACGGCGGACTGGATTGTGGATCTGGGCCCGGAGGGCGGCAGTGGCGGCGGTGAGATTATCGCTACGGGCACGCCGGAGCAGATCGCCAAACAGAAGCACTCGCACACCGGGCGTTTTCTCAAGCCGGTGCTGGCGGCAGCCAAGCCCGCTCCTGCTCGTGCCAAAAAGGCCAAGACGCCAGCTTGATTATTAGTTGGCAGGGGGAAGTCGTCTTATAAACGTAGCGAGCGTGCGCCTGGTGGCGGTCGCCGGAGCGCAGGAACCGCAGTGTATATGCAATACATGAGGATTCCGAGCACCGCCGAACGCCGCCAGGCGTGCGCGCAGTAGTTTATGGGATGGCTTCCAGCAAGATTCGGGTGGTGGTGCGAACCGCTAGGCCTTAGACTGGTCGCCATGACCATAGACAGCGACTATCAACGCATCGCCCGGGCGATTCGCTTTCTGCACGACAACCCCTACGCCTCCCTGGCGGATCTGGGGCGACACCTGCGGCTGAGTGACAGCCATTGTCACCGACTCTTTCACCGCTGGGCGGGCATTACACCGAAGCAGTTTCAGCTGTTTCTGCGCAAGGAAACGGCGCTGGCCAGGCTGCGGGAGTCGCGTTCGCTGCTGGAGAGCAGTTGGGACGCCGGCTTGTCCGGCCCCGGGCGTCTGCACGATCTGGTGTTGCACTGGGAGGCGGTGACGCCGGGCCAGTTCCGGCAACTGGGTGAGGGGCTGACGCTGCGCTATGGCGTGCACCCGAGTGAGCTGGGGGAGCTGTTGGTGGCCTTGAGCCCCCGGGGTGTCTGTCATCTGAGTTTTCACGACGCCGGGGATGTTGAGCCGGAAACGGTGTTGACCGAGCGCTGGCCCAGTGCCCAGTTGCAGCGCGACGACCGCGCCACCGGCGAGCAGGCCCGGGCGCTGTTGCCCCGGGGCGCCCTGGCGCCGCTGCATGTCTGGGGCACGCCCTTTCAGCACAAGGTGTGGGAGGCGTTGCTGCGGGTGCCGTCGGGACATTTGTGCAGCTATGGCGATCTGGCGGCGGCCATCGGTCAACCGGGCGCGGCGCGGGCGGTGGGCACGGCGGTAGGCCAGAACCCGCTTGCGGTAATCATTCCCTGCCACCGGGTGATCCGCGACACCGGCGTGTTCGGCCAGTACCGCTGGCAACCGGAGCGCAAGGTGGCGTTGCTGGCGCGGGAGTTAATTGCTCCGGAAGCCACATCCTGACTTAGTTTTTTATTACCTCAGGTGCCAACGGCGGAGGTTGGCGCAGTGCTTCCGGGACTCGCCGTAAACCCATCCCTGGGGGCTCGCACACCGCATCCATGCGGTGTACGGTCCCGGAAGCACTACCCCAACCTCCTTTAACAACGGCACTTCGAATCTGTAAAAACAGAGCGCAGTACTTTCAGGCTTAAGGGATTGTGAGACAGGGGTGTGAGACCGTCGCGCGCGGGAAGCGCGTGTAGAGCTTACATGGACGACCCACAGGGAAGTGGGAAGTGTCCCGAAGCGCCGGGAGCGCGTAGGGGTCGGATTTACAGCGTGTCTCGCACCCCTGTATCGCAAAGCCCGCACCCATCTCCCCTACGAAGCACAACGCCGAAGCATAAAAAAACCAGGCATTAGCCTGGTTTTATAACGCAAACATCCGAGGAATTTTACTCTTCGGAATCATCCACCTCAACGGCTTCCTGGTTTTCCGCTAGCGGGCGATCAACCAGTTCGACGTAGGCCATGGGGGCCTTGTCGCCGGTACGGTAGCCGCACTTGAGAATACGGATGTAACCGCCGGGGCGGGATTCGTAGCGAGGGCCGATCTCGCTGAAGAGTTTGCCCACCACCGCCTTGTTGCGCAGGCGATCGAACGCCAGACGACGGTTGGCAACGCTGTCCTTCTTCGCCAGGGTGATCAACGGCTCCGCGACGCGGCGCAGCTCCTTGGCCTTGGGCAGGGTGGTTTTGATCAGCTCGTGCTCTACCAGCGACGCAGTCATGTTGCGAAACATGGCTTTGCGATGCGAGCTGTTACGATTCAGTTGGCGGCCACTATGACGATGACGCATGACGCTAAATCCTTCACAAATGATCGCTTCACAGCGATCTCGTTAACCGCCGGCAAAAGGCCGACGAGACGAACGGTTTATAAAATCAGTCTTCGTTTTTCAGACTGGCCGGGGGCCAGTTTTCCAGACGCATGCCGAGGGACAGGCCGCGTGAAGCCAGCACATCCTTGATCTCGGTCAGGGACTTCTTGCCCAGGTTCGGGGTCTTCAACAGCTCCACTTCTGTGCGCTGAATCAGATCGCCGATGTAATAAATGTTCTCCGCCTTCAGGCAGTTGGCCGAACGCACGGTGAGTTCCAGATCATCCACCGGGCGCAGCAGCACCGGATCGATGGCCTCTTCCTTCTCTTCCGGCTTGGAGTGACTCTCGCCCTCCAGGTCGACAAACACCGCCAGTTGCTGCTGCAGGATGGTGGCGGCGCGACGGATGGCTTCCTCCGGCTCGATAGTACCATTGGTTTCCAGATCCAGAACCAGTTTGTCCAGGTCAGTGCGCTGCTCAACCCGGGCGCTCTCCACGGTGTAGGCCAGGCGGCGCACCGGGCTGAAAGAGGCGTCCAGTTGCAGGCGGCCGATGGCGCGAGTCTCGTCGTCATCCTGCTGGCGGGTGTCCGCCGGCTGGTAACCGCGACCGCGTGCCACTGTCAGGCGCATGCTCAGCTCGGTATTGCCGGTGATATTGGCAATCACCAAGTCCGGGTTCTTAATCTCGATGTCGTGATCCACCTGGATATCACCGGCGGTGACAACGCCCGGGCCTTTCTTGCTCAGATTCAGAACCGCCCGATCCTTGCCGTGCATTACCACGGCCACGTCCTTCAGATTGAGCAGGATTTCGATGACGTCTTCACGGACGCCTTCGATAATGCTGTATTCATGCAATACGCCGTCGATTTCAGCTTCGACCACGGCACAACCAGCCATGGAGGAAAGCAGAATCCGGCGCAGGGCATTGCCCAGAGTGTGTCCGAAGCCACGCTCCAGCGGCTCCAGTACAACGTGGGCGTGGGTCGGACTCTTCTCCGACACATCGATCGTACGCGGAGTCAGAAATTCGTTAGTTGCAATCTGCATAGCCACACCTTCAGTGGTTAGTCCTTACTTGGAGTAAAGCTCAACAATCAGGTTTTCGTTGATTTCGGCGGGCAGGTCGCTGCGCTCCGGAACACGTTTGAACACACCTTCCTTCTTGTCCGCGTTGATTTCAATCCATTCCACCTCGCTGCGCTGACCGGCCAGGGTCAGGGCATTTTGCACGCGCAACTGCTTCTTGGCTTTTTCGCGCAAAGCAATAACGTCACCTTCCTGAACTTGGTAGGAGGGTATGTTCACAGCCTTGCCATTGACCAGAATAGCTTTGTGGGACACCATTTGACGCGCTTCGGCGCGGGTTGAGCCAAAGCCCATGCGGTAAACCACGTTGTCCAGACGGCATTCGAGCAACTGCAGCAGGTTTTCACCGGTTGCGCCTTTGCGACGGGCGGCCTCCTTGTAGTAGCTGCGGAACTGCTTTTCCATGATGCCGTAGGTGCGGCGAACCTTCTGTTTTTCACGCAGCTGTACACCGTAGTCCGACAGACGGCCACGGCGCTGGCCCTGTTGGCCAGGCTGGGTTTCCAGTTTGCATTTTGAATCCAGAGCACGGGCGCCACTCTTGAGAAAGAGGTCGGTACCCTCGCGACGGGAAAGTTTACAAGTTGGTCCAAGATAACGTGCCATTGTTCTGCTCCCCCCTTAAACGCGACGTTTTTTCGGCGGACGGCAGCCGTTGTGCGGAATCGGCGTGACGTCAGTGATGTTGGTGATTTTGTAACCAACGTTATTCAGGGCGCGAACCGCCGACTCACGGCCGGGTCCAGGACCCTTCACTTCCACGTCCAGATTCTTCAGGCCGTATTCCTTGGCGGCTTCTCCAGCGCGCTCTGCCGCCACCTGGGCAGCGAACGGGGTGCTCTTGCGCGAACCGCGAAAACCGGAGCCGCCGGAGGTGGCCCAGGCCAGGGTGTTGCCCTGACGGTCGGTGATGGTGACGATGGTATTGTTAAAAGACGCGTGGATATGGGCAACGCCGTCCACCACGGACTTCTTAACCTTCTTTTTTGGTGCTGTCTTGTTACCAGGCTTAGCCATAGCAATAATTTCCTAACCTGTGGTTACTGTCGTTGAAGGGCTCTGCTTGACGCAGCCCCGGCCGAATCGCTTACTTTTTGATCGGCTTACGGGGGCCCTTGCGGGTCCGGGCATTGGTCTTGGTGCGCTGTCCGTTTACCGGCAGGCTACGGCGATGCCGCAGGCCACGGTAGCAGCCCAGATCCATCAAACGCTTGATGTTCATGGACACAGTCCGACGCAGGTCGCCTTCAACAGTGTGCTTGGCTACCTCGTTGCGGATGGCGTCCATCTGCTCTTCGCTCAGGGTGCTGACGCGGGTTTCCGGCGCCACGCCGGTAGCCGCGCAGATTTTCTGAGCTGTGGTACGGCCAATGCCGTAGACATAGGTCAGAGAGATCACCGCGTGTTTGTGATCTGGTATGTTTACACCAGCAATACGGGCCATTCAAATTACTCCAGTAACACTAAAATTGCGGCGCTGACGGCAATTCTTGCCACCTGCCGGCCAAAAGGCGCGAAAGGATAGCGGTAAAATCGCCCAAAATCAATAGCCCGGAGGTTTCCCCCCGGGCGACAGTCAGCGCCCCCATAACAACGCCTGGGCTGATATCAGCCCTGACGCTGCTTGTGGCGGGGTTCGGCGCTGCAAATCACGCGAACCACACCATTGCGGCGCACAACCTTGCAGTTGCGGCACATTTTCTTAACAGAAGCACGAACTTTCATGTTTCTACCCTTAAAATCCGACTATCAGCGCGCGTTGCCGCGGCCATAGCCCTGTAGGTTTGACTTCTTCATCAGCGAGTCGTACTGATGGGACATCAGGTGTGACTGAACCTGGGACATAAAGTCCATAACCACCACCACCACGATCAGCAGCGAGGTTCCACCCAGATAGAAAGGCACACCAGTGGCCACTATCAGGAACTGAGGCATCAGACAAACCGCAGACATATAAATGGCGCCTGCCACCGTCAGACGGGTCAGAACACCATCGATATACTTTGCCGACTGCTCGCCCGGGCGTATACCGGGAATATAGGCGCCGGACTTTTTCAGGTTATCCGCCACTTCCTTGGGGTTGAACATCAACGCCGTATAGAAGAAGCAGAAAAACGATATCAAGGCTGCAAACAGTATGACGTTCAACGGCTGGCCAGGGCCGAGCATCATGGCAACATCCTGCAGCAACTCGCCGCCGACCCCTTCACCGTCACCGCCAAACCAGGTGGCAATGGATGCCGGGAACATCAACAGCGCACTGGCAAAAATCGCCGGGATAACGCCCGCCATATTCACCTTCAGGGGCAGGTGACTGGCTTGAGCACTGTAACCGTGGCGCCCCTGCTGCCGCTTGGCGTAGTTGACGGTAATTCGACGTTGACCGCGCTCGATCCGAACGATCAACCACATTACGCCCAGGGCTATAAGTACAATTATCAGCAGTGTCAGCAAGTTCAAATCACCCTGCCGCGCACTCTCCAGCGCCTGACCAATAGCACCTGGCAAACCGGCAACAATACCGGCGTAGATCAGCATTGAAATACCGTTGCCAACGCCGTGCTCGGTAACCTGCTCACCCAGCCACATCATGAATACGGCACCAGTCACCAGCGACACGACGCCAATAAAGTAGAAGGCTGGGCCAGGGTCAAAAGCCATACCGGAAAAACCCACGGTGAAGGCAAAGCCCTGAATCGTCGCCAGGCCAACAGTGGCATAGCGGGTGTACTGGTTGATCTTGCGCCGCCCAGCATCGCCCTCTTTCTTGAGCTGTTCAAGAGTCGGGTGCATGGCTGTCATGAGCTGCATGATGATCGACGCGGTAATGTAGGGCATGATGCCCAACGCGAGGATACTCATGCGCTCCAGGGCACCACCGGAGAACATGTTGAACAGCCCGAGAATCGTGCCTTCGTTCTGCCCAAACAGATGCGCTACCCGGTCGGGGTCCAGCCCCGGCACGGGAATGTGGGTGCCGATGCGGTACACCACAATAGCCATGAGCAGAAAGCGAAGGCGAGCCCAAAGCTCGCCCAGACCTTTTTGATGCGCCAGTACCGGTTTGCCTGGAGTCGCCATGAACGCCCCTTAGTCTTGAACTTTTCCGCCAGCCGCTTCGATTGCCGCGCGAGCGCCCTTACTGACCGCCAGACCACTGACAGTTACCGCTTTCTTCAGCTCGCCGGACAGAAATACCCGGGCGCGCTTGATGTTGGCACCGACGACGCCGGCCTGCTTGAGCGTTTCCAGGTCTACGGTTTCACCGTCAACCAGGTTCAGCTCGGACAGCCGTACCTTGCCAGTAACCCGACCGATGCGAGAGCTGAAGCCATACTTCGGCAGCCGCTTCTGCAAGGGCATTTGACCGCCCTCGAAGCCCGGCTTGACAGTACCGCCGCTACGGGCTTTCAAACCTTTGTGGCCGCGACCGGCGGTTTTACCCAGGCCGCTGCCAATACCGCGGCCCACGCGCTTTTTGCTTTGCGTGCTGCCGGGTGCGGGACTCAGTGTATTAAGACGCATATCACTCTCCCTCTACCTTAACCATATAGTTGACCTGATTGATCATGCCACGCACCGAGGGAGTATCTTCTACCTCAACGGTATGACCAATGCGGCGCAGGCCCAAACCGACAACGCTGGCCTTGTGGTTCTTCAGGCGACCAGCGGTGCTGCGGGTTTGAGTGACTTTAATCATTTTCTTAGCCATGGTGGTATCCGCTATCAAATCATCGGCTTAGCCGATCAGTTCAGAATCTCTTCAACGCTCTTACCGCGCTTGGCGGCTACACTCTCCGGGGACTCCATGGTTTTCAGCGCGTTGAAAGTTGCGCGCACCACGTTCACCGGGTTGGTGGAGCCGTAGCACTTGGCCAGTACGTTTTGTACGCCGGCAATTTCCAATACAGCGCGCATGGCACCACCGGCAATTACGCCAGTACCCTGAGAGGCCGGCTGCATGTATACCTTGGAGGCGCCGTGGCGTCCCCGAGTGGGGTACTGCAGGGTATCACCGTTCAGGTCGACATCGATCATGTTGCGACGAGCAGCTTCCATGGCCTTCTGGATGGCCACAGGCACTTCACGCGCCTTGCCCCGACCAAAACCCACTTTGCCATTGCCGTCGCCAACCACGGTCAAAGCCGTGAAGGCAAAGATCCGGCCACCTTTGACCGTTTTGGCAACACGATTAACTTCTACCAGCTTTTCCAGGTAGCCTTCGTTGTTGCTTTCTTCGTCTTTCTTCGAGTATGCCATGTCTCTACCTTTAGAATTCCAGTCCGGCTTCGCGTGCACTGTCAGCCAGCGCCTTCACCCGCCCGTGGTACTTAAAGCCGCTGCGATCAAACGCCACCTGGGAAATACCGGCAGATTTGGCTCGCTCGGCGATCAGTGCTCCCACTGCCTTGGCTGCTTCCGTGTTACCGGTTTTGCCGCTACGCAGTGACTTATCCAGTGTCGAGGCACTGGCCAATACCTTACTGCCGTCGCTATCTATGATTTGCGCATAGATGTGGCGCGGCGTGCGGTGAACAGCCAGACGTACGGCGTTCAACTCGCGAATCTTTACCCGAGCACGGCGTGCACGGCGAAGACGGGAAACCTGCTTATCGCTCATAACTATGCCCTACTTCTTCTTGGCTTCTTTACGACGTACATTTTCGTCTGCGTATCTCACACCCTTGCCCTTATAGGGCTCCGGCGCACGCAGGGCGCGGATCTCTGAAGCTATCTGCCCCAGCAATTGCTTATCAGCACTTTTCAGTACCACTTCAGTCTGACTGGTCACCTCGGCTTTTACGCCTTCTGGCAGGGTGTAGTCCACCGGGTTGGAATAGCCCAAAGACATATTCAGAGTCTTGCCCTCTGCTTTAACCCGATAGCCAACACCAACCAGCTGTAGCTTCAGCTCAAAACCCTCACTGACCCCCTTGACCATATTGCAGACCAGAGCGCGAGTGGTACCAGCCAGAGCGCGGGATTGCTTGGCACCGTTACGAGGCGCGAACTTGAGGAGGTTGTCCTCCTGAGTTACTTCGACACTCTCGTGAATGTTCATGGCCAGAGTGGCGTTGCCACCCTTGACGGTCAGCGCCTGACCGTCAAGCGTCACTTTGACTGACGCGGGCACTTCTACCGGACTGTTTGCTACACGTGACATGACGACTTCCCGTTAAAATACTGTGCAGAGGACTTCACCACCGATACCCGCAGCGCGGGCGGCCCGATCAGTCATAACACCTTTACTGGTAGAAACTATGGCAACGCCCAACCCGCCGCGAACCTGTGGCAGCCCAGTCTTACCAGCATAACTGCGCAGACCGGGCCGACTGACCAGATCCAGCTCGGCAATTACCGGCTTGCCATTGTGGTACTTCAGTTCAACAGTCAGTTGCGGCTTGCCGCCCTCTTCAACGGAAAAGCCGCTGATATACCCTTCGTCTACCAGTACCTGCGCTACACTCTTCTTCAGTTTGGAAGAAGGCATGGCCACGCTCGGCTTACCAACGCGCTGGGCATTGCGAATGCGGGTCAGCATATCTGCCAGGGGATCTTGCATACTCATCTGATTCTGCTCCTAAATAATACCCGGCGTTTTACCAGCTGGATTTAACCAGGCCTGGGATATCGCCACGCATGGCTGCTTCACGCACTTTATGGCGGCACAACCCGAACTTCCGGTAAACACCGTTCGGCCGGCCAGTTACCCGGCAACGGTTACGCATACGGCTGGCGCTTGCATCGCGCGGCAGCTTCTGCAGCTTGATCTGGGCTTCCCAAACCTGCTCTTCAGTAGAGTTCGGGTTGACGATAACCGCCTTCAGTTCAGCCCGCTTGGCGGCGTACCGTTTTACGGTTTTGGCACGCTTTACTTCGCGCGCAATCATAGATTTTTTAGCCATGCTAGTTACCCTTTACCCTTTCAGCGGGAAGTTGAAGGCTCTCAGCAACGCCCTGCCTTCCTCGTCGGTCCGTGCTGTGGTAGTGATGCAAACATCCAGACCACGCAACTTGTCAACTTTGTCGTAATCAATTTCCGGGAAAATGATTTGCTCATTCACACCCATTGAAAAATTGCCGCGCCCATCAAATTGCTTTGGGCTAACACCGCGAAAGTCACGAATACGCGGAATGGCAATAGAAACCAGGCGGTCCAGAAATTCGTACATGCGATCCTTGCGCAACGTAACTTTGCAACCAATCGGCCAACCATCGCGAATTTTAAACCCAGCGATGGACTTACGCGCCTTGGTGACGATAGGCTTCTGGCCGGCGATCTTTTCCAGATCAGCCAGGGCGTTTTCCAGTATCTTTTTGTCACCCACAGCTTCACCAACACCCATGTTCAAGGTGATCTTGGTGATGCGCGGCACTTCCATCACATTCGCCAGCCCCAGTTCTTCTTTCAGCTTGGGTGCGAGTTCTTTGCTATACAATTCTTTGAGCCTAGCCATTTTCAGTTACGCCTCTACGGCTTCGCCATTGGATTTGAAGATGCGAACCTTGCGATTCTTGCCGCCTTCTTCAACAACCTTAAAGCCAACACGATCAGCTTTTTTGGTAGTCGGGTTGTAAATAGCAACATTAGAAACCTGAATCGCCGCTTCCTTTTCAATAATGCCACCAGGCACACCCATTTGCGGGTTGGGACGCTGGTGCTTCTTGATCATGTTGATCCCGGAAACGATTACGCGATTGTCGTCGAGTACGCGCTTCACCGTGCCGCGCTTACCCTTGTCACGACCAGCGATAACCACCACCTCGTCATCACGCTTAATCTTACGCATTTTTCTGCCCTCGACTCACTGACTCTGCTGTACTTACAGTACTTCAGGGGCCAGAGAAATGATTTTCATGAACTTTTCACCACGCAGCTCCCGGGTTACAGGCCCAAAAATACGGGTGCCTATCGGAGCGTCCTGGTTGTTCAGCAGCACCGCAGCGTTGTCATCAAAGCGGATCACAGATCCGTCCTGGCGACGAACTCCGCGCTTGGTACGCACCACAACCGCCTTCATGACCTGGCCTTTTTTCACCTTGCCGCGCGGAATTGCTTCCTTTACGGTCACTTTGATGATGTCGCCTACGGCCGCGTAACGACGGTGTGAACCGCCCAGCACCTTGATGCACATTACCCGGCGGGCGCCGCTGTTATCAGCCACGTCCAGGTAGGTTTCTGTCTGAATCATCGTCCGTCTCCGAAACTAGTATCTGCTCGCTCGAAAATCTGTTGTCAGATTTCCACAGCGCGCTCTTCAATATTTACCAAGGCCCAGGATTTGGTCTTTGACAGCGGTCGAGATTCCACAATAGTGACCAGATCGCCAATCCTGGATTCGTTGTTCTCATCGTGAGCTTTCAGCTTTGTAGACTTGCTGACATACTTGCCGTAAAGCGGATGCTTAACACGACGCTCAATCAGAACGGTGATGGTCTTGTCCATCTTGTCGCTGACCACTCTACCTGTAAAGGACCGCTTTAACTTGTCATCCCGAGTCATCGTTAGTTACCTGCTTTCTGTCTGAGCGCTGTCTTGATGCGAGCAATATCCCTGCGGGCTTGCTTCAGCAAATGAGTCTGTCCCAGCTGGCCGGTTTTGGCCTGCATACGCAGCTTGAACTGCTCTTTGCGCTGAGAGATCAACTCGTCGTTCAGCTCTTCTGCGGACTTTTCCCGGAGTTCTGAAGCTTTCATCACATCACCGAACGTTTTACAAAGGTTGTCGTAATAGGCAATTTAGCCGCTGCCAGTGCGAAGGCTTCGCGGGCCAGTTCTTCACTGACACCGTCCATCTCGTACAAAACCTTGCCCGGACGGATCTGTGCCACCCAGTATTCCACGTTGCCCTTACCTTTACCCTGACGTACTTCCAGAGGCTTTTCGGTGATGGGCTTATCCGGAAACACCCGGATCCAAATTTTTCCGCCACGCTTGATGTGGCGAGTCATTGCTCGGCGAGCCGCTTCAATTTGGCGAGCGGTGATCCGCCCCCGGGCAGTGGCCTTGAGGCCAAAATCACCGAAGCTGACTTTCGCACCGCGCTGAGCCAGACCGCGGTTGCGGCCCTTCATCTGCTTGCGAAACTTTGTACGCTTTGGCTGCAACATTTTGCGTACTCCTTACTTGGTTTTGGCGGATTTTTTCTTGGGAGCGGCTTCGGGGTCAGTAGCACCACCGATGATTTCTCCCTTGAAGATCCAGACCTTGACGCCAATGATGCCGTAGGTGGTAGACGCCTCGGCGGTGGCATAATCAATATCTGCACGCAGTGTGTGCAGCGGCACGCGGCCTTCCCGGTACCACTCAGTACGGGCAATCTCAGCACCGCCAAGACGACCACTGATTTGGATCTTGATACCCTCAGCGCCTTGACGCATAGCATTCTGTACGGCGCGCTTCATGGCGCGGCGGAACATGACGCGGCGCTCGAGCTGCTGCGCAACGCCCTGAGCCACCAAAGCAGCATCCAGGTCCGGCTTGCGAATCTCTTCGATGTTGATGTGCACCGGCACACCCAGCTGCTTGCTGACATCCGCGCGCAGCTTGTCGACATCCTCACCTTTCTTGCCGATCACGATACCGGGGCGGGCTGTATGAATAGTGACCCGGGCAGTGTTCGCCGGCCGCTCTATCACCACCCGACTTACAGAGGCATGAGCAAGCTTGTCCTGTATGTACTTTCGTACCTGCAGGTCGGCATTCAGTTTATCGGCATACTGATCATCGCCGGCATACCATATTGAAGTATGCTGCTTGACGATGCCCAGACGAATTCCCGTCGGATTTACTTTCTGACCCATAACGCCTGCTCTCTTACTGATCGGCTACTTTTACGGTGATATGACAAGTGCGCTTCAAGATACGGTCAGCACGACCCTTGGCCCGAGGCTTGATTCTTTTCATCACCATGCCTTCGTTGACAAAGATAGTGGACACCCGCAACTCGTCGACATCAGCGCCTTCGTTGTGTTCGGCGTTGGCTATGGCAGATTCAAGGACTTTCTTGACAATTGCCGCACCCTTTTTGGTGCTGAAGCTCAAGATGTCCAAGGCTTCTTCCACGCCCTTACCACGGATCTGGTCGGCCACCAATCGCGCTTTCTGCGCCGACAGACGAGCACCGCTTAATTTTGCTGCTACTTCCATCGTTCTACCCCACCAGCCCTTAGCGCTTCTTCGCTTTTTTGTCAGCAACGTGACCGCGATATGTGCGGGTCGCTGCAAATTCACCCAGTTTGTGACCAACCATTTCTTCGTTGACCAGAACCGGAACGTGTTGGCGGCCATTGTGTACCGCCAGCGTCAGGCCCACCATCTCCGGCATGACCATGGAGCGGCGAGACCAGGTTTTAATGGGGCGACGATCATTTTGCTCGATCGCGGCCTCGACCTTCTTGATCAGGTGCAGGTCGATGAACGGCCCTTTTTTCAGTGAACGTGGCACTGTTTAATCCTCTTGGCTGTCAGTCCGCTTAGCGCTTGTCGCGACGGCGAACAATCATCTTGTCAGTACGCTTGTTTTTACGAGTCTTGTACCCTTTGGTCGGCGTGCCCCAGGGCGACACCGGATGCCGTCCGCCAGAAGTACGACCTTCACCACCACCGTGCGGGTGATCGACCGGGTTCATAACCACACCGCGCACAGTCGGGCGTACACCACGCCAGCGTTTGGCGCCAGCCTTGCCCAGTGAGCGCAGGTTGTGCTCGCTGTTGGACACTTCACCCAGCGTAGCGCGGCACTCGGCCAGCACCTTGCGGGTTTCACCACTGCGCAGACGCAGCGTGGCGTGAGCACCGTCGCGAGCCACCAACTGGGCGGAGGCACCAGCGGAGCGCGCCAGTTGAGCGCCCTTGCCCGGTTTCAATTCCACACAGTGAACGGTACTGCCGAGCGGAATATTGCGCAGCGGCAGGGTATTACCCACCTTGATGGCCGCTTGCTGGCCGGACTCAATCTTGTCACCAGCCGCCAAGCCCTTGGGGGCAATAATGTAACGGCGTTCGCCATCGGCATAACACACCAGGGCAATGTAGGCAGTGCGATTGGGGTCGTATTCCAGTCGCTCCACCTTGGCCGGGATACCGTCTTTGTTGCGACGGAAATCGATGACCCGATAGTGCTGCTTGTGGCCACCACCGATATGACGGGTGGTGATACGGCCGTTATTGTTGCGGCCACCGGTCTTGCTCTTCTTCTCCAACAAGGGCGCGTGCGGCGCACCCTTGTGCAGGTCA
The DNA here is from genome assembly GCA_050486405.1 of Marinimicrobium sp. Classification (GTDB taxonomy): domain Bacteria; phylum Pseudomonadota; class Gammaproteobacteria; order Pseudomonadales; family Cellvibrionaceae; genus JBJHDF01. The sequence continues at coordinate 80,832 of JBJHDF010000018.1, forward strand.
GGATTAACCACACTGACAACGAAGCGGCGACCGGGCGAAGTTGGTTTACGTTTTACAATTGGCATCGCTCAATCCCCTTACTCAGCTGACGCAAAGTCGATGTCCTGACCCTGCTCAAGACGCACGTAGGCTTTTTTCCAGTCGCTGCGCTTACCAACACCGTGACGAGTACGGCGGGTCTTGCCCTTGACGTTACTCACAGTCACGCTTTCAACTTTGGCATCAAACAGCACTTCGACGGCCTTCTTGATTTCCAGCTTGGTGGCGTCGGGACGCACCTTCAGCACGACCTGACTGCTGGCCTCGGCTACGCTTGTCGCCTTTTCAGAGACAACGGGACCGAGAATAATCTGATAGATACGTTCCTGGTTCATCCGAGCATCTCCTCAAACTTTTTCATGGCCGGCACAGTGACAACCACTTTGTCGAAGCGAACCAGGCTTACCGGATCAACCCCCTGCACGTCGCGAACGTCAACTTTGTGCAGGTTACGGGCTGCCAGGTACAGGTTCTCGCTGACATCTTCGGTAACCACCAGCGCTTCCGCCAGGTCGTATTGGGCCAGCTGCTGTACCAGCGCTTTGGTTTTTGGCGCTTCCAGTTCGAAAGACTCCACCACGATCAGACGATCCTGGCGGTTCAATTCGGACAGAATGCAACGCAGAGCTGCACGGTACATCTTCTTGTTCAGTTTTTGCTCATGGTTGCGCGGCTTGGCGGCGAAGGTTACACCACCTGAGCGCCACAGGGGGCTGCGGATGGTGCCGGCACGCGCACGGCCAGTACCTTTCTGACGCCAGGGCTTCTTGCCGCCACCGGACACTTCTGAGCGGTTTTTTTGCGCTTTGGTGCCTTGACGGGCCCCGGCCAGGTAAGCAACAACCGCCTGGTGCACCAGGTCCTGATTGAATTCCTTACCGAAAGCCACTTCGGATACTTTGAGCGTACCCTTGGCGCCGCCAGGCGCTACTATATTCAATTCCATGGTCGACTCCTCGGACACTTAACCGTTGCTTTGCGCTTTGACAGCGGGACGCACAATCACGTCGCCGCCAGGAGCACCCGGAATGGCGCCCCGCACCAGCAGCAAATTGCGCTCGGCATCGACTCTGACCACTTCCAGGTTCTGCACAGTCACCTGCTCAGCACCCATGTGGCCGGACATTTTTTTGCCCTTGAAAACACGGCCCGGAGTCTGGCACTGGCCAATAGAACCGGGGGCGCGGTGAGAAAGAGAGTTGCCGTGGGTAGCGTCTTGCATGGAGAAGTTCCAGCGCTTGACGGTACCGGCAAAGCCCTTGCCCTTGGATGTGCCGGTGACATCGACTTTCTGACCAGCTTCAAAGCCAGCCACAGTCAGCTCACCACCGACTTGAAATTCTTCTTGTGAAGTGCTGCGCAGCTCCCACAGACCACGGCCAGCTTCGCTGTTGGCCTTGGCGTAGTGTCCTGCAGCCGCTTTGTTGACGCGGGAGGCTCGACGAGACCCTACGGTTACCTGCACAGCAGAGTAGCCGTCGGTTTCTGCATTCTTCACCTGGGTGATGCGATTGGGCTCAACCTCAATCACAGAAACAGGAATGGAAACACCATCATCGGTAAATATGCGAGTCATGCCGCTTTTGCGGCCGACAATACCAATCGTCATTTTACTAACCTCTCAAGTGTACGGGGCTGTCACCCGCTATGGCCGCCCATTTCAGAGCGTTACACAAGGCCTAAACCTTTGTATTAACCCAGACTGATCTGTACCTCAACGCCTGCCGCCAGATCCAGCTTCATCAGGGCATCAACCGTTTTTTCAGTAGGCTCGACAATATCAAGCAGGCGCTTGTGCGTGCGAATCTCGTACTGGTCCCGCGCGTCCTTGTTGACGTGCGGGGAAATCAGTACGGTAAACCGCTCTTTCCGGGTCGGCAGCGGAATCGGTCCACGGATCTGCGCACCAGTGCGCTTGGCCGTCTCGACAATCTCCTGAGTGGAGGCATCGATGAGCTTGTGATCGAACGCCTTCAGGCGTATGCGAATGCGTTGATTCTGCATCTGAACCGAACTCCAATAATCTGCTTAAAGAACAATCCACCTGGCGAGAACCGCGGGGGCCCTGCAAAATGGAGGCGCAATTCTAAAGGCGGACCAGGGGAGAGTCAAGGGAAATTCCGCACCGCCCACACCTTTTTTAAAGACAAACCGAAATCCCTTTGAAATTAATGACTTACCTCATTATCCCGGCCTCCGCCGGAATTGGAATTACAAAAAAGGGCCTCTTTAGAGGCCCTTAACAAATTCACCGACTAGCCTTACTCGATGATTTTGGCTACCACGCCGGCGCCTACGGTGCGGCCGCCTTCGCGGATCGCGAAGCGCAGACCTTCTTCCATGGCGATCGGGTGGATCAGGGTCACAGACATCTGGATGTTGTCACCCGGCATTACCATCTCCACACCTTCGGGCAGCTCACAGGCGCCCGTCACATCGGTGGTGCGGAAGTAGAACTGCGGACGGTAGCCCTTGAAGAACGGCGTGTGACGACCACCCTCGTCCTTGCTCAGCACGTACACTTCCGCCTCAAAGC